>NZ_AP025592.1:0-613571 GCF_023169965.1 Anaeromyxobacter paludicola
CCCCGTCGAGCACCCGCAGGCAGCGCTCCACCTCCACCGTGAAGTCCACGTGGCCGGGGGTGTCCACGAGGTGCAGCTCGCAGCCGCGCCACTCGAAGCGGGTGACCGCCGAGGTGATGGTGATGCCGCGCTCGCGCTCGAGCTCCATCCAGTCCATCACCGCCGCGCCCTCGTGCACCTCGCCCATCTTGTGGGTGCGGCCGGAGACGTAGAGCAGCCGCTCGGTGAGGGTGGTCTTGCCGGCGTCGATGTGGGCCATGATCCCGAGGTTCCGGATGGCCCGGATCCGCTTCTCGCCCGCAGACGGCCTGCCGCGCTCGCCGCTCATGCCGTGGCCCCCTGCGGGCGAGTATACGTCCGGGGCGCGCCGGTCGGCAGGCTCGCGCGCCCCGCGGGAATCAGCCGTAGAGCTTGCGCGTGGTGCGCCCGATGATCCGGATCGAGGCGCGGCGCGGCAGGAGCCGGCCCAGCGCGAAGGCCGCCACGCGGTTGAGCGCGCCGGTCACCACGCTCGGCCCCCGCCCGAGCGCGTCGAGCGCCGCCCGGGCCACCGCGTCGGGCTCGGCCAGCGGCCCGTCGTTCTTCGGGCGCGAGGCCTCCCGGCCGCGGGTGCGGGTGGCGCCGGCGCGGCAGGCGAGCACGTCCACCCCCTCGCCGCGCAGCTCCGCCCAGAGCCCCTCGGCGAGGACCAGGCTGAAGGCCTTGGACGCCGCGTAGGCCGCGAGGAGCGGGTTCCCCTGCGCGCTGGCGACCGAGGTCATGAGCAGGATCCCGCCCCGCCCGCGCGCCGCCATGGGGCCGCCGAAGAGGTGCGCCAGCGTGAGCGGCCCCCGGCAGTTCACGTCGATGACCCGGAGCTGCGCCCGCAGCGGCCGCTCGAGGAACGGGCCGACCACCGCGTGCGCCGCGTTGTAGACCACGAGCCCCACCTCGGCGCCGCGGGCGAGCGCGAGGGCCACCTCGGCGAGGTCCTCGCGGGCGAGGTCGGCCGCCGCCGAGCGCACCGACACCCCGTGCACCGCCCGCAGCTCGGCGGCGAGCCGGTCGAGCGCGTCCTGGCGGCGGGCGATGAGGAGCAGGTTCAGGCCCCGCGCGGCGAGCGCGCGGGCGAAGGCCTCGCCGAGCCCGGCCGAGGCGCCCGCGACCAGGGCGACGGGCCCGTAGCGCTCGGCGAAGCGGCTCAAGGGAGCGCCCCTCGGCCCCGCCCCGGGGCGGGCGCCCCCCGCACCGCGACGCGCGTGGCGGGATCCATGGCGGGGGGGCCTCCGGCGCCCAGCGGGCAGGCGGGGACCCCGGCGAGCCGGCGGGTGCCATCCGAGTGCCCTCTGGCGGAGGAGCCCCGATGGACGGGCCCCCCTCCACCGGCCGGAGGCGCACGATCGCCGCCATGACCAGCACGCACACCGTCGAGATGGCCGTGGTGCACCGCCCGTGCAGCGCCGGGATCGACCTCCCCGCGGGCGCCTCCGCCGACGACCTCGCCCCGTCCGACTACCACGTGGTGGAGATGCCCGACGCCACCGAGCACCACGGCGCGATCGTGGCCTGGGCGGTGGTGCACCGCCCCAACGACACCGGCCTCGACCTGCCGGCCGGCAAGGGCGCGGCCGAGCTCGCCCCAGGCGACTACCGGCCCATCGAGATCGACGACGACGGCGGCGTCTGAGCGCCCGCCGGGCGAGCTCCTCAGGCCCCCCGCGCCGCGGCGCGGGGACCCGGGGCCGGCGAGGGAGCTCGCTCCCGGCGTCAGTGCCACCCCCGCCGCAGCAGCGACGCCAGGATCCCGAGCGCGGTGAGGCCGGCCACGGTCAGCCAGAGCGCGCTGACGGCGCCGCCGTGGAAGGCGCCGCTGTAGCCGCCCGCGCCGGCGTCGGGCGCGGGCAGCCTCCCGTGGAGCGGCGCGGCGAGGATCGCGATCAGTGCGGCGGGCAGGGCGGACACGGCGGACCTCCTGCCCAAAGGTGCGGCGCGGCCCGGCCGCCCCGCAACAGGTGCCTCTCCAGCCGCCGGCCGCCCGTCGCAGGTGCCGGCCTGGCCCGCGACCCGCGCCCGGGGAGGCGCCGGGACGTGCCCGCTCGCCCGGCGACGGGGCTAACCTGTCCGGCGCGAGGCGTCGCCCACCGGCGCCCGGAAGATGCGCGCCGCCGCGGCGGCGGCCGCCAGCCGCGCCGTCCCGCCGGCGGCGAAGACGAGCTCGGAGCCGAGGAGGGCGCGCCGGCCCACGAGCATGGCCACCGGCACGCGCTGGGCGAGCAGCCCGCCCAGCACCGCGGCCGCCGCGAAGGAGACCCCGCCCACCGAGGAGAACGCGGCGAGCACCTCGCCCGAGATGGCCATCGACCGGCGGACGGGGCGGCGGGAGCGGGGCGTCGGAGTGGGGCGGCCCAGGGCCGCGTGGAGCATCGTTCGCATCTGCCCGCCGCAACGCCTCGTCGAAAGCGTTCATTCACGAATTCGACGCGGTGCGGCGCAGGCGGGGCTCCTACCCGGCGGCGAGGCCCGAGGGGCAGGCGACGCCCGTGCCGCCGAGGCCGCAGTAGCCGCCCGGGTTCTTCTCCAGGTACTGCTGGTGGTACTCCTCCGCGTAGTAGAAGGGCGGCGCGGGTCGCACCTCGGTGGTGATGTCGCCGTAGCCCGCCGCCCGGAGCCGCTCGCCGTACGCGCGGCGCGACCCCTCCGCCTCGCGGAGCTGCGCCTCGCTCGTGGCGTAGACGGCGGAGCGGTACTGGGTCCCGGTGTCGTTCCCCTGCCGCATGCCCTGCGTCGGGTCGTGCGACTCCCAGAACACGCGGAGCAGGTCGGCGTAGGAGACGCGGTCGGGATCGTAGACCACGAGGACCACCTCGGCGTGCCCGGTCCTCCCGGTGCAGACCTCGCGGTAGGTGGGGTTCGGCGTCAGCCCGCCCGCGTAGCCGACCGCCGTCGTGTACACGCCGGGGACCTGCCAGAACTTCCGCTCCGCGCCCCAGAAGCAGCCGAGGCCGAACACGGCGCGGTCGAGCCCCTCGGGGAAGGGCGGCGCGAGCGGGTGGCCCAGCACCGCGTGGCGATCCGGCAGGGGCATCGGCTCGGCGCGGCCGGGCAGCGCCTCCGCCGGGGTGGGCAGGTCGAGCTTCTTTCCGGGCATGGGGGCCTCCGCCCCGGTTCTAACGGGCGGGGTCCCGCTCGCGCACGGCGCGCCGCTGCCTACCGCCCCGCGGCCTCGAGCTCGAAGAGGGGCAGCCCGCCGCGGCGCGCCACCCAGAGCCCGGCGCCGAGCTGCCGGAACCCGGCCCGCGCGAGCCGGGCGCGGTACCAGGCGCCGGTGCGGAGGTGCACCGCCACGTCCGACGCGCTCCGGTCCACCACCTCGGAGAGGTCGCGGCGCGTGAGCGCCTCCAGGAAGAGGAGCCCGCGGCTCATCGCGCCCAGGTTCTCGATCGCCCGCGCGCAGTCCGCGTCGTCGAGGTACTGGAGCACCCCCTGGCAGATCACGAGGTCGTGCCGCTCGCGCGACCGCCAGCGCGAGACGTCCCGCCGCTCGTGGCCGTAGCGCTCGCAGGCGTGCGGGCTCACGTCCACCGAGCGGTAGCGCGCGCCCGGCCGGTGGCGGCGGAACCAGTCCCGCCAGAGCCCCGGGCCGGCGCCCACGTCGAGGACCCGCTCGAGCGGGAGGTCGTGGTAGTCGGCGAGGGCGCAGATCGCGCCGGCGAGCCGGGCGACCGCGCGGGGGGAGCTCACCCGGCGCGGGCCGCGGTAGAAGCGGGCGTAGTAGGCGGCGTCGAAGCGCATCGCGCGCGAGGGTAGCCGATCGCGGGCGGGGCGGGTGGCGGCGTCGCCCCGCCCGGGCGGTGGCTGCGGGAACGGCGGGGCTCCACTCATCCTTGGGACGGCGGAACGGAGGCCGAGATGGAGCTGCCGAGGATCACCGTGGAGCAGGTCCGCGCGCGCGAGCAGCGCGGCGAGCGGTTCACCTTCCTGGACGCCCGCAACCCGACGGCCTGGGGCCAGGCCTCCGACCAGGTGCACGGCGCGCTCCGCGTGCCGGCGGACGAGGTCGATCGCCACACCGCGGAGATCCCGCGGGAGCGGGCGGTGGTCGCCTACTGCACCTGACCCAACGAGAACTCGAGCGCCCGGGTGGCGCTCAGGCTCCGCGAGCTGGGGTGGGAGGACGCCTACGCGCTGAAGGGGGGCTACGACGCCTGGAAGCAGGCGGGCATGCCGGTCGAGCCGCGGGGCGCCGGGGCGCAGTCCAGCATGACCCCGCCCTGAGCCGGACCTCCGGAAAGGCGACGGGCCGCCCCACCCGAAGGCGAGGCGGCCCGCGCACGTGCCGAGGCGGCGGCCCGGATCAGGGCTCGACGGTGGTCACGTACTTCGGCGCGTTCTTCTCGACGCCGATGATCACGGCCGACTTCACCGGGTTGTGATCGGCGTCGAGCCGGATGGTGCCGGTGACGCCGGAGAGCCCGCTGGTCTTCTCGATGGCGTCGCGGATCGCGTCCGGGGTGAGGGCCGAGGCGCGCTTCATGGCGTCGATGGCGAGCAGCGCCGCGTCGTAGCCGAGGGCCGCGAAGGCGTCGGGCTTCGAGTGGTAGGCGGCCTCGTACTTCTTCGCGAAGCCCTGGACCACCGGCGACGGGTTGTCGGCCGAGTAGTGGTTCGTGAAGAAGCCGCCGTCGAGGGCGCCCTGGGCGATCTCGTACAGCTTCGAGGAGTCCCAGCCGTCGCCGCCGGCGAGCTGCGCCTTCAGGCCGAGCTCGTGGGCCTGCCGGCCGATGAGGGCCACGTCGGTGTAGTAGCCGGGGACGTAGACGAAGTCGGGCTTCGCGAACTTCACCTTGGTGAGCTGGGCCTTGAAGTCCTGGTCACCGGACTTGTAGCTCACGTCCACCACGATCTCGCCGCCGAGCTCCTTGAAGGTCTTCGCGAAGTAGTCGGCGAGCCCCACGGAGTAGTCGTTGCCGACGTCGCGCACGATGGCGGCCTTCGCCACCTTGAGGTTCTGCCGCGCGAACTTGGCCATCACCGTGCCCTGGAAGGGATCGATGAAGCAGACGCGGAACATGTAGGGGCGGGTCTTGTCGCCGTCCTTGGTGATCTTCGGGTTGGTCGAGGCCGGGGTGATCGCCGGGACCTTGTTGGTGTCGGCGATGGGGGCGAGGGCGAGCGTGCGGCTCGAGCCGAGCTCCCCGATGACCACCGAGGCCTTGGCCTCGGTGATGGCGCGCGTGGCGGCCGTCGCCGTCTCCTCCGGCTTGCCGGCCGTGTCGTACACCTGCAGCGCGAGCTTGCGGCCCTGCACGCCGCCGGCGGCGTTGGCCTCGTCGATGGCGAGCTTCACGCCGTTGTTCGAGCTCTCGCCGAAGGTGGCCGTGTCGCCGGTGAGCGACGTCACGTGACCGACGACGATCGGGGCGCCGGCCTGGGCCGCGGGGGCGGCCGTGGCGGCGGTCGTCGCCGCGTGGTCCTGCCCCTCGTTCTTCTTCTGACATGCCGTTCCCGCCGCGACCGCAGCGAGGGCCAGCACTCCGTACCACCGCATCTGGATGTCTCCTGGAGCCCGCGTGACCGCGCGCCGGGGCGGCGCCGGGAGCGGCTCGAACGGATGGCATACCACAAGGAAGGCGGGGTGAGCCCTGGCGGACTGCGTGAGGTGGCGGCGCACCCGGACGCCGCAGGTGCCACACGCCACCCTAGCGGTCGCCCGCCCGCCTCGCGCTACGCTCCCCGCGTGCGGGGGAGAGCCGGGGTGCCCGATGGCGTTGGCCGAGGGACGACGACCGCAGCGGCCCGGGCCCCCCGGCCGTCGCCCGCTTTCGGCGGGCGTCCTGCTGGCCGCTGCCGGGCTGGCGGGGTGCGCCGGGCCGCGCGCGGCCGGTCCCCGCAGCTTCTTCGACCCCGCTCCGGCGCCGCTCGCCCGGGCGGCCGTCACTCCCGCCCGCGAGGCCGCGCCCCCCGCGCCCACCCGGATCCTGGCCGGCCCGGTGGACACCCACGTGGCGGCGCGCATGCCGGGCCAGAGCGCGGCGGCGCGGGGGCGGCTGACCCGGGCGATCCTGGGCGAGGCGGAGCGGGCGCGCATCGACCCGCTGCTCGTGCTGGCGGTCATCCACGTCGAGTCCTCGTTCGCGCCGGGCGCCGTCTCCCGCGCCGGCGCGGTGGGGCTCATGCAGCTGCGGGAGCCGACCATGCGCGGCGAGGTGGCCCGCTCCGGGCTCGCCTCGGGAGACCGGCGGGATCCGGTCGCCAACGTGCGCGCCGGGGTGCGCTACCTGCGGCGGATGCTCGACGCGTTCGGCGACGACCTCGAGCTCGCGCTGATGGCCTACAACGCCGGCCCCGAGCGGATCCGGAGGCTGCAGCTGCACGGGGCCCTCTCCAAGCGGTACCGGGCCTACGCCCGCCGCGTCCGGGCCGAGCTGGGGAGGCTGCGGGCCCGCCTCGCCGCCCCGCCCGCGGCCGCGCCCGGCGAGGGGGCTGGCCCGCCGGCGCTGGCGTCGAGCTCGTGAGCGCGGGCCCGTCGCTCCGGGAGCGTCGGAGGGGTAGGAGGTCGTTCACCGCCCGGGGTGGCGCGCGGTCGAGGTAGAGTCCGGGTGCGCCGGCGCGAGAGCCGGCCCGCACCGGGGGCACCATGAAGCGCATCGCCACGCTCCTCCTCCTCGCGGCGCTCGGCTGCGCCTCGACCGCGCCGCACACGCTCGAGGCGGCCACCCTCGCGACCGGCGTCGCGCTCGGGTTCTCGGCGGCGTCGCGGGCCGCCGGCGGGTGCTACGCCCAGTGCACCGGCGCGACCGCCTGCAACCCGGCCACCGGGCTCTGCGAGGAGACGCCCTGCGCCCGGTGCGCCTCGTGGGAGATGTGCGTCGAGAGCCCCGAGGCCGGCTGGCGCTGCGCGCGGCGTCCCGACGCGTCCATCTCCGGGCAGCGGGCCGCGGCGGAGCGCAAGCCGGGCGAGGTCGCGCCCGGGGTGGGGCTCTCGCCGGCCACCGGCAGCGTGCCGCCCCCGCCTTCCGAGGCGAGCCCTCGCGGGCCCTGACGCGCCCTCCCGCGGGACGGGCGGGCCGCCCGCGCTGGCCGCCGATCGGCGGGGCCAGGATCCCCACCCGGGAAGACGAGAACGCCGTGCGCGCCCCGCCGGCGGGGTTATGGCGCACGCGAACCCGCACGCGCGGAGGGGATCCCATGGGCAGGCTCGTGAGCGGCAAGGACGGCGGCGAGCAGGTGGAGCTCCATTACGAGGTGCACGGGGCGGGGCGGCCCGTGGTCCTCATCCACGGGTGGCCCCTCAGCGGCCGGGCCTGGGAACGGCAGGTCCCGGCGCTCGTCGGCGCCGGCCACCGGGTCGTCACCTACGACCGGCGGGGCTTCGGCGGCTCGTCGCAACCCTGGGGCGGGTACGACTACGACACCTTCGCGGCCGACCTCGACGCGCTCCTGCGCCACCTCGACCTGCGGGAGGCCACGCTCGTCGGCTTCTCCATGGGCGGCGGCGAGGTGGCGCGGTACCTCGGCGCCTACGGCGACGAGCGGGTGGCGAAGGCGGTGTTCGCGGCGGCGGTCCCGCCGTTCCTGCTCAAGACCGCCGGCAACCCGGAGGGCGGGCTCGACGACGCGGCCATCGCCGGCCTCGAGGCGGCCGTCCGCTCCGACCGGCTCGCCTTCCTGGAGCAGTTCACGGGCAACTTCTTCGGGGTGCGGGGCGAGCTCCTCGTGAGCGAGCCGCAGCGGCGTTACGCCGCCACCATCGGGGCGTTCGCGTCGCCGAAGGGGACCCTCGACTGCATCGGCGCGTTCGGCCGGACCGACTTCCGCGAGGACCTGAAGAAGATCCGGGTGCCGACCCTCGTGATCCACGGCGACAGCGACGCGATCGTGCCGTTCGAGGTGAGCGGCCAGCGGACCGCCGCCTCCATCCCGGGCGCGAAGGTGGCGCTCGTCCGGGGCGCGCCGCACGGCCTGAACCTCTCGCACGCCGAGGAGTTCAACCGCGCGCTGCTCGACTTCCTGCGCTAGCCGCCGCGCGGGCGCCCCGGCGGGGCCGCCGCGCGAACATTTCATCACGCGCCGGTCACGACGGCGTGACGGCGCCTTGCGAGGGTGACGGTCGAAAGGAGCCCGGCGAGCGGGGACGGCCGCCTCTCCGACGGCGGCCGGCCCTGGCTCGAGAGGATGCGAGGGAGCACGAGCCCCCTCGCGCGCGCACGGGTCCGCCGCTTCCCTCCCTGGCGGCGGACCCGTGCCGTCCTCGGCTCAGCGGGTGGACTCCTGCAGCTCGCGCAGCGCCGCGAGCAGCTGCGCCTTCTCGAAGGGCTTGTGCAGCACCGGCCGGCCGGTGTTCGCGAGGAGCGCGCGGGTCTCCGCCGAGAAGACCCCGCCGGTCATGAACACGAAGCGCGCCGCCTGCTCGGGCGCCCGCTCCCGCACGGCCGCGTGCAGCTGCACGCCGGTGAGCTCCGGCATCATCACGTCGCAGAGCACCGCGTCGAAGCGCGCGCCGGAGAGGAGGAGCTCGCGCGCGGTGCGGCTGCTCGAGTAGGTGACGACCTCGTGCTCCGCCTTGAGCAGCCGGGAGATGCTGGCGCAGACGCCCGGCTCGTCGTCCACGACCAGCACCGACACGCGGGGGAAGGGGGCCGGCGC
Organism: Anaeromyxobacter paludicola; assembly: GCF_023169965.1. Classification (NCBI taxonomy): domain Bacteria; kingdom Pseudomonadati; phylum Myxococcota; class Myxococcia; order Myxococcales; family Anaeromyxobacteraceae; genus Anaeromyxobacter; species Anaeromyxobacter paludicola. The sequence continues at coordinate 8,626 of NZ_AP025592.1, forward strand.
CGGCTCGGGGTCCGCCGCCGGCCCGGCGGGGACGCAGCCGAGGAGCGCGACCCGGAAGCACGAGCCGCGGCCCGGCGCGCTCTCCACCTCGATCGCGCCGCCGTGGGCGCGCACGATGCTGTGGCAGATGGAGAGCCCGAGCCCCGTGCCCACCCCCTTCGCCTTGGTGGTGAAGAAGGGGTCGAAGAGGCGCGGGAGGTGCTCGGGGCGGATCCCGCCGCCGGTGTCCTGGACCTCCACCCGCACCCGGCCGTCGTCTCCCCGCCGGACCGCGAGCCGCACCTCGTTCTGGCCGGCCGCGCCCTCGGGGATGGACTGGGCGGCGTTGACGAGCAGGTTCACGAAGACCTGCGCCAGCCGCCCCTCGCTGCCCTGCACCCAGACCGGCTCCTCGAGGCCGCTCCGGACGAGCCGCGCCCGGTGCTTCAGCTCGTTGAAGGCGAGCCGGCAGGCGGAGTCGAGCACGCCGCGCAGCTCCACCGGCCCGAGCGCCTGCTCGTCGAGGTGGGAGAAGGTCTTGAGGTCCCGGACGATCACCCGGACGCGCTCGAGCCCGTCGCGCACGTCCCGGAGCGTCTCCTCCAGCTCCCGCCGCTCCGGCGCGGAGACCGCCGCGAGGTGGGGCGCCATCGCCTCCGCGAGGAAGCCCACGTTGGCGAGCGACGAGGCGACCGGGTTGTTGATCTCGTGCGCGACGCCCGCCGCCAGGGAGCCGATGGAGCTCATCCGGTCGGCGACCGCCAGCCGCCCCTCGAGCCGGCGGCGCTCGGTGACGTCGCGGCCGAAGGCGAGCACCGCGGGCGCGCCGGCGAAGTCCACCGGCACGGCGCGGAACTCGACCGAGAGGCTGGAGCCGTCGGCGCAGACGAGCCGGCCCTCCGTCACCTCGGGCCGGGAGGCGCCCGGCGCGACCGACAGCCCCGCGCGCACCAGCGCCCGATCCTCGGGGTGGACCGCCTCGAGCACGGGGCGGCCCAGCACGCCCTCGCGCGCGAGCCCGAGCGCGCCCAGCACCGCCGCGTTCACGTAGACGGCGAGCCCCTCGCGCGCGACGACGACGAGGTCCGGCGAGCTCTCGATGACGTTCCGGAAGCTCTCCTCCGACCGGCGCAGCGCCTCCTCCGCGAGCTTCTGCTCGGTCACGTCGCGCAGGTGCACCACCACCGCGCCCACGGCCGGGTCGTCGAGCCGGTTCTCGCGGACGACCTCGAGCCAGCGCCAGGGGCCCTCGCGCGGCCCGTACCGGGCCACGCCCCGGATCCGCTCGAAGGGGCGCGCCAGCGAGTCGGCCCGGGCGGCGACGATCGCCGCGCGGTCGTCCGGGTGCACGAGGTCGAGCCCCTGGCGCCCGACGAGCTGGTCGATGGGGCAGCCGAGGATGTTCCGGGCCGAGGCCGCCGCCCAGATGATCTTCCCCTCGGCGCACTGGAAGACGAGCGCGTCGGTGCCGTGCTCGAGGACGGCCCGGAAGCGGCGCTCGCTCGCCCGGAGCGAGGCGAGGGCCCGCCGCTCCTCGGTGACGTCGCGGATGATGACGAGGCGCGCCGGCCGCCCGGCGAGCTCGAGGTCGGCGGCCCGGCGGACCTCGACGTCGATCACCTCGCCGGACGCCGTGCGGTGCAGCCAGTGGCGGGGGCGGGCCGAGCCGTCCGGCAGGTCCACGGCGGCGCGGGCGCCGTCCCGCTGGTCCACGGGCCGGATGTCGAGGATGGTCCTCGCCAGGAACTCCTCCCGCGAGTACCCGTAGCGCCGGACCGCCTCGTCGTTGACGGCGAGGAACCGGAGCGTCTCCCGGTCGAAGACCCACATCGCCACGGGCGAGCAGTTGAACAGCGCGTCGATGAGCTCGGGGGACGGGGCGGTCGTCAGCATCGGAGCGGAGCGGCGGTCACGGTCTCGTCCAGAGCCAGGAGGCCTCTCCTCGGCGCGGCGAACGGCCCTTGTAGCCGGGTCCGGCGCCCCTGGCCAACAGGCGAGCAGGCGGACTCCCGCGCGAGGCCGGTCCCGCCCCGCGCGCCGGCGCTTCGCGCGTGACATCGAGGGAGGGGCGTGCTGTGCTGCGCGGCCCATGAAAGTCGTCGCGTTCAACGGAAGCGCTCGCAAGGACGGAAACACCGCCATCCTGCTCCGCCGGGTCCTCGGGGAGCTGGAGCGCGAGGGGATCGAGACCGAGGTGGTCCACCTGGCGGGCCAGCCGATCCACGGCTGCACCGGCTGCCGGAGGTGCGGCGCTCGCAAGGACCGGCACTGCGCGCGCGGCGACGACGCCGTCAACGGCTTCATCGACAAGATGCTGGCGGCGGACGGCGTGCTGCTCGGCTCGCCCACCTACTTCACCGACGTGAGCACCGAGATGAAGGCGCTCATCGACCGCTGCGGCTTCGTCGCCAAGGCGAACGGCGACATGTTCCGCCGGAAGGTCGGGGCCGCGGTGGTGGCGGTGCGGCGCGCCGGCTCGACGCACGCCTTCGACACCATGAACCACTTCTTCACCATCAACCAGATGATCGTCCCCGGCTCCAGCTACTGGAACGTGGGCGTGGGGCTCGAGCCGGGCGACGTGGAGAAGGACGAGGAGGGCCTCCGCACCATGGCCGTGCTGGGCGAGAACATGGCCTGGCTGCTGAAGCGGATCGGGGCCGGGGCGCGCTGATCTCCCGGCTCCAGGTCGCCGCGCTGCTCGGGGGACGCCGGCTCGCGCGCTCCCTGGCCGGGCGGGCGAGCCATCGCCGCCCCGTCCGGTCGACGGGCTTCCGACCCATTGCGTGCTTAAGCTATCGGGGCGGCGTCCCGCCGTACACGCGCGAGTCGTGCCATGAGACCAGCTCCACGAGAGGATCAGTTCTCCGACCCGCGGGGGCGAGTGCTCACCGGGGTCCCCGGCTTCGACGACATCCTGGCCGGCGGCTTCCCCGCCCGCCGCATCTACCTCATCCAGGGCGATCCCGGCGCGGGCAAGACCACCCTCGCGCTCCGCTTCCTCCTGGAGGGCGTGCAGCGCGGGGAGCGGTCGCTCTACGTGACCTTCTCCGAGAGCAGCGAGGAGCTGGCCGACATCGCGCGGTCCCACCGGTGGTCCCTCGAGGGGCTGTCGGTCCTGGAGATCTCGAGCGACCCGGCGGCCGACGAGAGCGACACCACGCTCTACCAGCCGGCCGAGGTGGAGCTGGGCGCGCGCATGCGCGCGCTGCTCGAGCAGATCGACCGGCTCCGCCCGGCGCGCATCGTCCTCGACTCCTGCTCCGAGCTGCGGCTCCTGGCCCAGAGCCCGCTCCGGTACCGGCGGCAGATCCTGGCGATGAAGCAGCGGCTGGTGGACCTCGGCTGCACCATCCTGCTCCTCGACAACCCGCAGCCGAGCTCGCCCGACACGGTGCTGCAGAGCGTGGTGCACGGCGTGGTCGCGATGGAGCAGCTCTCCCCGCTCTACGGGGCCGAGCGCCGGCGGCTCCGGGTGGTCAAGCTGCGCGGGCTCAAGTACCGGGGCGGCTTCCACGACTTCATCATCAAGACGGGCGGGGTGGAGGTCTTCCCGCGGCTCGTCGCCGCCGAGCACCACCGCGAGTTCGTGCGCGAGCCGGTCTCGAGCGGCCTGGCCGAGGTGGACTCGCTGCTCGGGGGCGGTCCCGACCGCGGCTCCAGCCTGCTGCTCATGGGGCCGTCCGGCGCCGGCAAGTCGGCGCTCGCCGCCCAGTTCGCCCTCGCCGCCGCGAACCGCGGGGAGCGCTCGGCGGTCTTCGCCTTCGACGAGAGCCGGGCGATGTACCTCGCGCGGGCGCGGTCGCTCGGGCTGGACCTGCAGCCGCACCTGGACTCGGGGCGCATCGCGCTCCAGCAGATCGATCCCGCGGAGCTGTCGCCGGGCGAGTTCTCGCACCGCCTGCGGGCGGCGGCGGAGGTCGGCGAGGCGCGGCTGGTCTTCATCGACAGCCTGAACGGCTACCTCAACGCCATGCCGGAGGAGAACTTCGTCGCGCTGCAGCTCCACGAGCTGCTCGCGTACCTGTCGCAGCGAGGGATCCTGACCGTGATGACCCTGGCCCAGCACGGGCTGGTCGGGAGCGAGAACGAGTCGCCCCTGGACGTGAGCTACCTCGCCGACACCATCCTGCTCTTCCGCTACTTCGAGATCGACGGGCAGGTCCGGAAGGCGATCTCGGCGGTCAAGAAGCGCTCCGGCCGGCACAAGAACACCATCCGCGAGCTGCTCGTCGGCGAGGGAGGCGTGCGCGCCGGCCCGGTCCTCGAGCGGCTCCAGGGCGTGTTGACCGGCCGCCCGGCGCTCCGGGGCGAGGTCCCGGGCGGGCGGGGCGCCTAGAGGTCGCCGGTGAGCGCGCGCCCGGACGACGAGCGGTTCGTGGTGCTCGCGCCGTCGGCGCACGACGGTCCCGTGACCGCGAGGCTGCTCGAGCGGGCCGGCCTCGACTGCCTCCTCGTGCGCGACATGGGGGAGCTCTGCCGCGCCATCGAGGGCGGCGCCGCCGGGGCGCTCGTGGCCGAGGAGGCCCTCGCGGACACCGGGGTGGCGCGGCTCGCCGCGCTGCTGTCCCGGCAGGAGCCCTGGTCCGACCTCCCCGTGATCGTCTTCACGGGCCAGCGCGAGTCCGGGGCGGCGCGCCAGCAGGAGCTCGACGACCTGGCGCGGCTCGGGAACGTGACCCTGCTCGCCCGGCCGCTCCAGGTGGTGACGGTCCTGTCGGCGGTCCGGACGGCGCTGCGGGCCCGCCGGCGGCAATACGCCGCGCGCGCGGTCCTGTCCGAGCTCCAGGCGGTCCTCGACGCCGTGCCCGCCGCGGTGTTCATCTCGCGCGATCGCGACGCGCGGCGCATCGAAGCGAACCGCGCCGCGAGCGACGCGCTCCACCTCGCGCCCCACGCCAACGCTTCCCTGAGCGCCCCGCCGGAGGAGCGCCCCCGGACGTTCCGCGCGATGCGGGACGGGGTCGAGCTGCCGGTGGAGCAGCTCCCGGTGCAGCGCGCGGCCAGCACCGGCGCGGAGGTCCGGAACGCCGAGTTCGACCTCGTCTACGCGGACGGGGCGCTGCGGCACTTCTTCGGCAACGCCGCGCCGCTCGCCGGACCCGACGGCCAGCCCATCGGCGCCGTGGGCGCCTTCGTGGACGTCACCGAGCTCAAGGCGGCGGAGGAGCGGCTGCGCGACTCCGACCGGCGCAAGACCGAGTTCCTGGGGGTGCTGTCGCACGAGCTGCGCAACCCGCTCGCGCCCATCCGCAACAGCATCTACCTCCTGGAGCGGGCCCCGCCGGACAGCGAGCAGGCCGGGCGGGCCCGGCAGGTGATCCAGCGGCAGGTGGCGCACCTGGCGCGGCTCGTGGACGACCTGCTCGACGTGACGCGCATCTCGCGCGGCAAGATCGAGCTGCGGCGGGCGCTCGTGGACGCCCGCGAGATCGTGCAGCGGACCTGCGACGACCACCGGACCCTGCTCGAGGGGCGGGGCGTGACGCTGCGGGTGGAGGCCTCCGGGCCGGCCTGGGTCGAGGCGGACGCCACCCGCCTCGCGCAGGTCCTCGGGAACCTGCTGCAGAACGCCGCCAAGTTCAGCCCGGCGGGCGGGACGGTGACGGTCGCCGTCCAGGCGGAGGGCGGCCACGCCCGGATCCGGGTGCGGGACGACGGCATCGGCATCGCGCCCGACCTGCTGCCCCACGTCTTCGAGCCCTTCGTCCAGGCCGACGACGGGCTCTCGCGCTCGCACGGCGGGCTCGGGCTCGGCCTCGCGCTCGTGAAGGCGCTGGTCGAGCTGCACGGGGGGCGGGTCTGGGCCGAGAGCGGCGGCCTGGGCCTGGGGACCGAGTTCGTCATCGAGCTGCCGCTGGCCGCCGCGCGCGAGGCCCCCGCGCCGGCCCCCGGGCCCGCGGCGGCGCGGCGCTCCGTCCACGTGCTCCTCATCGACGACAACCAGGACGCCGCCGAGACCATGGGCGACATCCTGAGGCTCGAGGGTCACCGCGTGGACGTCGCGAGCGACGGCCGCTCGGGGCTGGCGAGGGCCCGCGAGCTCTCGCCCGACGCCATCGTGTGCGACATCGGGCTGCCGGACATGGACGGCTACGCGGTCGCGCGGACGCTGCGCGCCGACGAGGCCTTCCGCGGCACGCGCCTCATCGCGCTCACCGGGTACGCCCAGCCGGAGGACCGCGCCCGGGCGAAGGCGGAGGGGTTCGACGCGCACCTGTCCAAGCCGCCGCCGGTCGAGGAGCTGCTCGCGCAGCTCTCGCGGCCAGGGCGGTCCTGAGCGGGGCGGTCACCCCGCCGTCAGGTACGCGTGCGCCTCCCGGAGCCGCTCCGGGATGGCGATGCCCTGCGGGCACCGCTCGACGCAGGCGCCGCACTCCTGGCACTGGTCCGCCCCGGCGCCGGGGTCGAGCTGGAACTTGCGGTAGATCCAGGCCGCCGACCGCGGATCCTCGAACATGCGCCCCGAGTTCCACGAGTTGAAGACGTCGGCGATGGCCACGCCGGTGGGGCAGGGCTGGCAGTAGCCGCAGGTGGTGCAGGGCACCGCCATGCGCGCCTGGTACCAGGCCCGGGCCTCCTCGAGCAGCGAGAGCTCCCCCGCCGAGAGCGGGGCGGCGGCGGCCGCGGCGGCGGCGTTCTCGGCCAGCTGCGCCGCCGCGCCCATCCCGGAGAGCACCGTCACCACCTCGGGCCGGGACCAGAGCCAGCGCAGCGCCCACTCCGCCGGCGACCACGGGCGCCCGCCGCGCGCCAGGAGGGAGCGGATCGCCGGCGGCGAGGCCGCCAGCGCGCCGCCCCGGAGCGGCTCCATCACCACCACGCCGATCCGGCGCTCCGCCGCGCGCCGCAGCCCGTCGAGGCCCGCCTGGAAGCCCTGGTCGAGGTAGTTGAGCTGGAGCTGGCAGAGCTCCCAGTCGTAGGCGTCCACGATGGTCGCGAAGTCGGACGCCGGGCCGTGGAAGGAGAAGCCGAGGTGGCCGATGCGGCCGTCGGCGCGGGCGCGCTCCAGCGCCGCGAGCCCGCGCAGGCGCTGCACCGTGTCCCAGCGCGCGCCGTCGAGCGCGTGCAGGAGGTAGAAGTCGATGCGATCGGTGGCGAGCCGCTCGAGCTGCCGATCGAGGATCCGCTCCCAGTCGCCCTCCGCCTTCATCTCCCAGACCGGGCTCTTGGTGGCGAGCTGGACCCGGGCGCGCCAGCCGCCCGCGAGCGCCCGGCCCAGGAACGGCTCCGAGGCGCCCGCGTGGTACGGCCAGGCCGTGTCCACGTAGTTCACGCCGGCGCGGATCGCCTCGTGCACCAGGCCGGTGGCCGCCTCCTCGTCGATGCGTCCCGGGTCGCCGGCGATCGTCGGCAGGCGCATGGCGCCGAGGCCGAGCGTGGAGACGGCGAGGCCGGGGATCTTCGGGAAGCTGCGGTGCTGCACGGTGACCTCCTTCGTGGAGGTCGCATCCTACCGCCGCGCGGTGGCCTCGGGGCCGTTGGTGGATCGGGCAGCCCCTTCGACCCGCGCCTCCCGGGCGTGGGATACTCGCCGCGATGCCCGAGACCTGCGCCTGGTGCGGTGCCCTGCGCGGCCCGGGGCCGAAGTGCCCCGCCTGCGGCGCCGTCTACGCCAAGGCGGAGGCGCTGCGGGCCGGGGCCGCCGCGCCCAGGCCGCCCGCGGCCGCGGCCGGGGACGAGCTCGCCGCGCCGCTTTCCGCCGCGGAGCCCCTCGCGCCGCCGCTGCCGGGCGCGCCAGCCGCCGCCCGGTTCGACGGGGTCCTCGACGCGCTCCGGCTCGAGTGGCTGCTGCGCCTCGGCGCGGTTCCGGCGGCGCTGGCGATCGCCGCGCTCGTCCACCGGTCGCCGCTCGGTCACCTCCTGCAGCGCACCTTCCTCTCGATGATGGTGCACGAGGCCGGGCACGCCGTGACCTCCTGGCTCTGCGGCTTCGCCGCGTTCCCCGGGCCCTGGGTCACGTACACCGCCGGGTCGCGCGGCCTTCCGGTCGTGCTCCTCGTCGCCGCCGCCGGGGTCTCGCTCGTCGTCGCCGGGCGGCGCGCCGGCCGGGCGTCGTGGACGTGGGCGGGCGCCGTCCTGCTCTCGCTCCAGCTCGCGGGGACGCTCCTCGCGAGCGCCCGGACGGCGCAGGCGCTCATCGTCTTCGGCGGCGACGGGGGCGCGCTCGTCCTCGGCGCGCTCCTCATGGCCTCCTTCTTCTCCGGCCGCGACACGCAGGTCTACCGGGGCCAGCTCCGGTGGGGGTTCCTCGTCATCGGCGCCTCGTCGTTCGTGGACGCGTTCGCGACCTGGTGGGCGGCGCTCGCGGACTCCGACGCGATCCCCCTGGGCGAGATCGAGGGGGTCGGGCTCTCCGATCCGTCCAAGCTCATGCAGGTCCACGGCTGGGGCATCCACGCCATGGTGCATCGCTACGTCGGGCTGGGGTTCGCCTGCCTCGCCGGGCTCGCCGTGACGTGGGCCGTGGCGACGGCGGCGGCGCGGCGGGCGTGGCGCGAAGCGGGCGGCGGCCGCTGAGTTTGTCTCGAGCGGTCGAAGCAACAGCCCGGCCGAAGACCTCGAGGGCGAAGCTCGCCCAGCAGGCCGGCACCGGAACTTCACGGACAGCCGTATGTCGTCGGGACGCCATGCACCTCCCCCATTCGGCGGAGCGGGAGCGCCGTCACGTCCACTCAACGTGTAACACGGGGCCGTGAGCAACCGGACTCCCGCAACCATGGCAATTGCTCGATTGAGCGGTCCTCTGCAATTGTGCGCCATGATCCGGACCCACCGTCTGCTCTTCCCGCTCGCGCTGATCGTCGCTCTCGCCGCCGGGTGTGGGCCCGCTGCATCGTCCGAGTCCTCCGACTGCGCCACGGCGGGATGCCCCGCCGGCCAGGTCTGCGTCGCCGCGGCGTGCAGGCCAGAGACCTGCACCGATGGGGTGCGCGGCGGCGCGGAGACCGACGTGGACTGCGGCGGGGCGAGCTGCCCGAAGTGCGCTGACGGCAAGCAGTGCGGCGTCGCCTCCGACTGCGCGTCCGGCGTCTGCACCGGCGGCGTTTGCCAGGCGCCGACCTGCAGCGACTCGGCGAAGAACGGCGTCGAGACCGACGTGGACTGCGGCGGGGCGAGCTGCCCGAAGTGCGCTGACGGCAAGCAGTGCGGCGTCGCCTCCGACTGCGCGTCCGGCGTCTGCATCGGCGGGAGCTGCCAGGCGCCGAGTTGCACCGACGCCGTCAAGAACGGCGCCGAGACCGATGTCGACTGTGGCGGCGCGAGCTGCCCCAGGTGCGGCCCCCTCAAGGCATGCGCCGCGCCGAGCGACTGTGTCGGCGGCGTGTGCACGAACGGCGTCTGCCAGCCGGCCTCATGCGGCGACGCGGTGAAGAACGGCTCGGAGACCGACGTCGACTGCGGTGGCGGGACCTGCGCGGCGTGCGGCACCGGCAAGCATTGCGGTGCGCCGGCCGACTGCTCGTCGGGGGTGTGCAGCGGCGGCGTCTGCCAGGCACCGACCTGCACCGACGGCGTCAAGAACGGCTCGGAGACCGACGTCGACTGTGGTGGTCCGACCTGCGATGCCCAAGCCAGGCTGTGCAGCACCTCCCAGTACTGCACGCGCGGCGACGACTGTCAGAGCGGCGTGTGCTCGAACTTCACGTGTGTCACACTTGCCCAAGGCCAGGCCTGCACCACCGCCAACCAGTGCGCCAGCGGCTCCTGCTCCGGCGGCGTCTGCTGCGACAGCGCGTGCAATGGCACCTGCCAGGCGTGTATCCAGGCCCTGACTGGAGTCCCAAGCGGCACCTGCCACAGCCAGCTGCCCGGAACCGTTGCGCCCGCCGGCCAGTGCACGGTGAGCCCGCCCTGCGGTAACGATGGCCGCTGCGGCTTCGGCGGGAGCTGCGAGCAGGCCGCCCCCACGGTCTCTTGCGGGAGCAGCTCCTGCTCCGACGGCCAGCTCACCTCCGCTGGATCGTGTAGCGGCTCGGGCACGTGCAACGCTGGCTTCACCTCGCCTTGCCCGGGCGGCCTGGGTTGCGCCAATGCCTACTCCTGCAAGAGCGCCTGTTCCAGCGACGCCGATTGCCAGAGCGCCACGACCTTCTGCCAGGGCGGGACCTGCGTGGCCAAGGGATTGGCGGGCGCGGCCTGCGCCGGCAACGACGCGTGCACCTCCGGTCTCTGCGGGACCAACGGGTTCGGCCGCTGCTGCGCGACAACGTGCGCCCCTGGGTTCTGCGGGGCCACCGGGTGCGATTCCACCGGGGCGTGCGTCTATCCGGGAAACAGCGTGAAGCTGCCGTATTCGCAGACCACGGGGGATTGCCAGGTGTTGGTCTGCGACGGCGCCGGCGGCATGACGTCGGTGGACGATCCCACCGATCTGCCGGTTTCGAGTACGGCCTGCCTCATCAACCCGGCGTGCACGGGCGCGCCGCTCTCCCCCAGCTTCACGCCGGCGCCCACCGGGACCGACTGCAGGTCCGACGGGCAGCTCCCGAAGACGGTCTGCGGCGACAGCTCCTCACCGTTCCTCGCGGGCACCTGCGTGGAGTGCAACGTGACGGCGGACTGCCTCGCCATCGACAGCTCCGGCAGCCTCGTCTGCAGCAACGGCAGCTGCGTCCCGTGAGGAGCCCCCTCCGGAAAAGAAAAAGGCCCTGAGGGATCAGGGCCTTTCGGGAAGCGTGAAGTGGCGCGCGATACAGGATTCGAACCTGTGGCCTTCGGCTCCGGAGGCCGACGCTCTATCCAGCTGAGCTAATCGCGCTCGAGGGGTGCGTTCTAGTGCAGGCTCTCCGGGAAGGCAAGCAGCATCGCCCACTTCCGCGGTGCCCGGGGGGAGGGGCGCGCTCAGGCCGCCCCGGCCATCCGTTCGAGCGCCCTGAGCAGGGTGCCGAGCAGCGCGTTCACCGGGGTGGGCAGGCCGTGCCGCGCCCCGAGCTCGACCACGGTCCCGGCGAACAGCTCCACCTCGGTCTTCCGCCCCGCCTCCACGTCCTGGAGCATCGAGGTCCGCCCGCCCGGCCCGAGCGTTGCCACGATCGGGAAGATCGACTCGACGTCCTCGGGCCCGAGCGCCACCCCCTCCGCCCGCGCCACGGCCACCGCCTCGAGGGCGGCCTGGCGCGTGAGCTCGCGCACCTCCGGCACCTCGCGGAAGGCGCGGTACGGCGCGCGCAGCACGGCCGAGACCTGGTTCACGCCGACGTTGAGCATGAACTTCCACCACTGCTCGCGCAGGATGTCCTCGGGCACGCGGCAGGGGATCCCGGCCCGCTCGAGGAGCGCCCTCACCGCCACGACGCGCGGGTCCGCGGGATCGTTGGAGGGCGCGCCGAACACGAGCGTGCCGAAGCGCGTGTAGGAGATCCGGGTCCCCTCGCGCACGACGTCGTTGCCGATCACGAAGGCGGGCAGCACCTTCTCGGCCCCGAACGCCCGCGCCAGCGCCCCCTCGCTGGCGACGCCGTTGAGGAGCGAGATCACGACGGTCCGCTCGCCCACGAGCGGCCCCGCGTCGGCGATCGCCTCCGCGAGGTGAGGCTGCTTCACGCCGACGAGGAGGAGGTCCACCGGCGCGGCCCCGGGCGCGGGCTCGACGCACCGGACCGCGAAGCGCCGCCCGTTCACGGTCAGCCCCTCGCGCAGGAGCCGCTCCCGCCGCGCGCCCCGCGCCACCACCACCACGCCCGCGGGATCGAGGTCCTGGAGCCGCTCGACGTAACTCCCGCCCACCGCGCCCGCGCCGCAGACGGCGACGGTGTGGAGCTCCGGCCCGCTCACGGGCACGGCGTCGCCGCCCCCGCGAGCCGCTCCGGGCTCGCCGACGAGAGCCAGCGCAGGAACGCGGCCCGCCCCTCGACGTCGGTCACCTTCACCCGCTCCGGCGGGAGCGCCTTCACCACGGCGCCGGTGCCGTCGCCGCCGGCGGCGATGAAGTCGTTGGTCGCGAGGGTGTAGAGCCGCTCCGGCTCGAGCGCCGCCCCGGCGCAGGTGCGCGGCGCGGCGCCCGGCGCGGCCACCACGAGCCCGCTCACCTGCGGCAGCCCCTTGCCCGCCTTGCCGAACGCCCCCACGAGCGCCGTCACCTCCCGTCCGCTGAGCGTGAGCACCACCACCCGGTCGCCGAAGGGCAGGGCCTCGTAGAGCTGGCCGTAGCGCAGCTCCCCCGCGGGGAGGTCCACGCGCAGCGCCCCGCCGTTCACGAGGCCGAAGTCGGCTCCGCCGGCGGCGCGCAGGCTCGCGGCCGCGGCGGCCCCGAAGGTGGAGAGCGCCGTCCGGTCGCGGGTGAGGGGACGGGGCAGGGTGACGCCGAGCTTCCGCTCCCGCTCCGCCTTCGCGGCGGCGATGAACGGCGCCACGGCGGCGGACGCGCGCCCGGCGGCCGCGTCGGCCCGCGCCTCGGCCTCGAGGTCGATGGGCGCGTGCAGGCGCGCCCGGCGGCCGGCGCAGAGGGTGACGCGCGCCAGGGTGGCGGCGCGCGACGACGGCTCGGCGAGCGCCACCCCGTTCACCCGCCGCGAGAGCGCCTCGTGCGTGTGGCCGCCCAGCACCGCGTCCACCGTCCCGCGCGGGAGCGCGCGCGCCAGCCGGAACACCGGGCTCTGCGCGTCGCAGCCCGCCACGCCGTCCCGCGGCCGGTCCTGCCCGCCGCAGCGGCCGCCGATGTGCGCCAGCGCCACCACCACCTCGGCCCCCTCCGCCCGCAGCGCCCGGGCCTCCTCGGCGGCGGTCCGGGCGGCGTCCTCGAACCGGAGCGCGGCCACGTTGCGGGGCAGGGTGGTGTAGGGGGTCTCCTCGGTCGCGAGCCCCACCACGCCCACCACGGGCCCGCCCGGCGGCCGGAAGATGGCGCGCGCGCGCAGGTTCTTCCACGGGGGCGGCCGGCCCGTCTCCTTCTCCTTCACGTTGGCGGCGAGGTAGGGGTAGGGGGCCTCGGCGATGCGCGCCCGCAGCACCTCCGGCCCGCGGTCGAAGTCGTGGTTCCCGACGGCGGCGGCGTCCACGCCCAGCGCGCCGAAGGCCTCCACCACTGCCCGGCCCTCGCTCAGCTCCGAGTCGAGGGTGCCCTGCATCGAGTCGCCCCCGTCGAACAGCAGCACCGGTCCCCGGCCGCGGAGCGCCTCGACCGCGCGCGCGACGCGGGGCAGGGCGTCGAGCCGGCCGTGGAGGTCGGAGAGCTCCACCACCTCCACGCAGCGGGGAGCGGCCGTGAGCGCGACGGCGAGGGCGAGCGCGAGCATGCGGCGGCGGAGCCTATCACCTCCGGGAAAACCATCGGCACGCACCCGACAGGGAGCCCCCGCCGGCCGCGGCCGGGCGCTAAGCACGAGGCGTGACCCAAATCGACTCCATCGAGCAACTGCTCAAGATGGCGGCCATCGTGTGCGCCGTCGTCTCGGCCGCGATCCTGCTCTGGTACCTCTTCCGCCGGCCGCAGCTCACCCGCGCGGTGAAGGCGCTGCTGCTCGTCGGTCTGGGCGTGATGCCGGCCGGCGTGGCGCTCACCGGGAACATCGCCGGCTACGAGTACACGCTGAAGCGCCCGTTCTGCGGCTCCTGCCACGTGATGGGCGCCTACGTCCGCGACGCCTCCAACCCGGAGTCGAAGAGCCTCGCCGCCATCCACAGCCGCAACCACCGGTTCGGCGAGGAGAGCTGCTACGTGTGCCACGCCGACTACAAGATGTTCGGCGCCATCACCACCAAGCTGAACGGGCTCAAGCACCTCTACTACTACGTGACCGAGTACGCCTACACCGGCCCCGACGGCGAGGGCGGCCCGACCATCCACCTGTACAAGCCGTTCAAGAACGCCGCCTGCCAGCAGTGCCACTCCACCACGGCGCCGCGCTGGAGCGGCGTGGCCGAGCACCAGGCCATGCTCGACGACATCCGCTCCGGCGAGATGGCGTGCATCGGCTGCCACTCCGAGATCCACCCGACCGCGCTGGCCCACCGCGCCAAGGCCGAGCCGGCCGCTCCGGGCGCCGAGAAGCCGTCCGAGGGGAAGGCGGAAGGGAAGGAGGAGCACAAGTGAGGATCTCCGTCGAGCGGCTCGTCGCGTTCTCGGCCGTCGTCACGCTGGCCGCCATCGCCCTCATGGTGGTCTCGATCGTGTTCCCGAAGCCGATCCTGCTCGTGATGGCCATGAGCCTGGGGCAGGGCATCGGCACGCTGTCGCTGGCGCTCTACCTGCTCGCGATCGCCCTCGACCTGCAGGCCGGGCGACGGGAGGAGGCCGAGGACGTCGTCCCTCCCGCGCCGCCTCCCCCGCCGGTCCCCCCCGCCGTGTGAGAGGTGGATCCGGGAGCCACCCTCGATCCAGGATCCCGGGTCCCTCGTCGCATCCTGGTGAAGGCGCTGGAGAACCCGGGGCCCGGGCCCCGCCCGCCGGCCCCGGTTCCTTGACCCGCGCGCCTCCCGGCTGCTACATGGAGGCTCGCGCTTCGGGGTAGATTGGGGATCATGGCCATCAGAACCATCGCCATCGAGGACGACGAGGCGGTCGCCAGGCTCGTGAGCCAGGTGCTCTCGTCGCAGGGCTACGAGGTCTGCGGCATCGCCGCGACCGGCGAGGAGGGCGTGGCGCTCGCCCTCCGCGAGCGGCCCGACGTCGCCCTGGTCGATCTCGGGCTCCCGCGCATGAGCGGCGAGGACGTCATCGCCACCATCCGCCGCGACCTGCCCCGCTGTGCCTGCATCGCCCTCACCGCCGTGGACATCCCGGCCCGGGTGATGGGCGCCCTGCGCGCCGGCGCGGCCGGCTACATCCTCAAGCCCTTCCGCGCCGCCGAGCTGGCCAAGGCGGTCGAGGAGGTGCTCTCCGGCGAGGCGGCGCCCATCAGCCCGCGCGCCGCCAAGGTGCTCCTCTCCGAGCTGCGCGGCGATCCCATCGAGCAGCGAGGCGACTTCCCGCCGCTCTCGAAGCGCGAGCTCGAGGTGCTGCAGCTCCTCGTCCGGGGCCACACCTACGCCGACGTGGCGCAGGCGCTCGGCATCGCCGAGGGCACGGTGCAGACCTACGTGAAGCGGATCTACGAGAAGCTCGACGTCTCCACCAAGGCCGAGGCGGCCCTGCTGGCGGTGTCGCGCGGGCTCGTCCGCCCCTAGCGCCCCCCGAGGTCGCCCGGAGGGGCCGCCCGAAAACCCCAGCCGGTCCCGGCGCTTCAGCGGCGCGGCCCTCGCCCCCTCGGCGCACCTTGACTTACGGGGATGCCTCCCTATAATGAGGCCCCTTTTCGCCTCGCCGATTCATCGCAAATGCGCGTCAACATTGACGAAATCAAGGATGCCGGGCTCGAGCGGTCCTGGGATCTGACGGCGGCCGAGGTCGACGAGATGCTCGCCGGCGACAAGGCGGGCTATCGCTCCACCGGCCCGACGCCGGTGAAGGCGCACCTCGACAAGGTGGGGCGCCGGGTGGTGCTGAAGGCGCACGCCGCGCCGGAGCTGACGGTGCCCTGCGGGCGCTGCCTGCAGCCGGTCAAGGCGCGCGTGCCGGTCGATTTCGAGCTGACGCTGGTCCCCGCCGACGAGTACCAGGACGACGCGGGCGAGGAGAAGGACGAGGAAGGCCAGGTCGCCGGCAGCTTCGAGCCGGAGGCGGTGGACGAGGAGACCTACACCGGGAAGGTGATCGACCTCGACCCGATGGTCCGGGAGCAGCTGCTCCTGGCGCTGCCCGGGTACCCGGTGTGCCGCGACGACTGCAAGGGGCTCTGCCCGAAGTGTGGGGCGAACCTCAACGAGCGCGACTGCGGTTGCGATCGCCACGTGCCGGATCCCCGCTGGGCCGGCCTCGAGAAGTTCAAGAAGTAGCCGTTCCATTCTGAAAGGAAGTGTTCCGTGGGCGTTCCCAAGAAGCGGACCAGCAGCATGCGGCGCGATCGTCGCCGCGCCGCCAACTTCAAGATCAAGCCGGCCAACGTGACCAAGTGCCCGAAGTGCAAGGAGCCGGTCCTCTCGCACCGCGTCTGCCCGTCCTGCGGCACGTACAAGGGCGAGCAGGTCACCGAGAGCGTCTAGCTCCTGATGGATCCCCGCCTCGCGCCCGTCGCCGTCGATGCGATGGGGGGCGACTTCGCCCCTGAGGCGGTGGTTCACGGTGGGTATAACGCAGCGCGTAAGGGGTTGCCGGTCCTCCTGATCGGCGACGAGGCCCGCGTGCGCGCGGAGCTCGCCCGGCACGCCGGCTGGGAGTCCCTGCCCATCACCCTCCGCCACGCCTCCGAGGTGGTGGAGATGGCCGATCACCCCGGCCAGGCGATGCGGCGCAAGAAGGACAACTCCATCCGCGTCTGCTTCGAGGCGGTGAAGCGCGGCGACGCCTGCGCCATGGTCAGCGCCGGGAACAGCGGCGCGGTCATGGCCGGCGGCATCTTCGTGCTCGGCCGCCTCCCGGCCGTGGAGCGCCCGGCCATCTGCTCGGTGCTGCCCGCGGTGAAGGGGCGGCCGCTGCTCCTCGACATGGGCGCCAACGTGGACTGCAAGCCGGTCCACCTGGTGCAGTTCGCGCTCATGGGGGAGGTGTACGCGCGCCGGGTGTTCGGCGTGGCCCGCCCCAAGGTCGCCATCCTCTCCAACGGGGAGGAGGAGTCGAAGGGCACCGACCTCACCCGCGCCGCCGCCGCCGCGCTCCGCCGCTCCGGCCTCGACTTCCGCGGCTACTGCGAGGGAAGAGACCTCCTCGCGGGCGAGTTCGACGTGATGGTGACCGACGGCTTCACGGGCAACGTCGCCCTGAAGACCATGGAGGGCACCGCCCGCGCCGTGACCGACCTGCTCAAGCAGTCGCTGATGGAGAGCTGGCGCACCAAGCTCGGCGCGCTCATCGCCCGGCCGGCGTTCGCGCGGGTGAAGAAGCACGTCGACTGGCGCGAGATCGGCGGCGCGCCCCTCGTCGGGGTGGACGGCGTGGGGATCATCACCCACGGCCGCTCCGACGCCCTCGCCGTCGAGAACGCCGTCCGCCGCGCGCACGACGCCGCGGCGGCCCACTGCACCGGTGAGATCGCCGCGGCGGCCGCGCGCGCCGAGGCCCTGCTCGCCGAAGGAGAACCACCCGCATGCGTTCGCTGATCGTCGGAACCGGCTCCTACTCCCCCGAGAAGGTGCTCACCAACGCCGATCTGGAGAAGATCGTCGACACCAACGATCAGTGGATCGTGGAGCGGACCGGCATCCGGGAGCGCCACGTCGCCGCCGAGAGCGAGGCCACGAGCGATCTCGCCTACGCCGCCGCGGTGAAGGCCCTCGAGATGGCGAAGGTCGCGCCCGAGGACGTGGACCTCATCATCGTCGGCACGGTCACGCCCGACATGTCCTTCCCCAGCACCGCCTGCCTCGTGCAGGGGCGGCTCGGCAACAAGAAGGCGGCCGCCTTCGACGTCTCGGCCGCCTGCGCCGGCTCGCTCTACGCCCTCGCGGTGGCCGACCGCTTCGTCTCGACCGGCATGGCGAAGAACGCGCTCGTCATCGGCGCCGACACCCTCACCCGCATCACCGACTGGACCGACCGGAACACCTGCATCCTCTTCGGCGACGGCGCCGGGGCGATGGTGCTCCAGCCCACCGACGACCCGCGGCGCGGCATCCTCTCGGTGCACCTGCACGCCGACGGCTCCTACGGCCACATCCTCAACATGCCCGGCGGCGGCTCGCGGAACCCGGTCTCGCAGAAGGTGATCGACGAGCGGCTCCCCTTCATCAAGATGAAGGGCTCCGAGGTCTACAAGGTGGCGGTGCGCGCGCTCGAGGAGGTCTGCCGCGAGGCCCTGGCCCGGAACGGCGTCGCCGCCTCCGACCTCGCCCAGGTCATCGCGCACCAGGCCAACAAGCGGATCCTCGACTCGACCCTGCACCGCCTCGGCGTGCCCGAGGAGAAGTGCTGGATGAACCTCGAGAAGTACGGCAACACCTCGTCGGCCAGCGTGCCCACCACGCTCGACGAGGCCAACCGCGCGGGCCGCCTGCGCCCCGGCGACGCCCTGCTGATGATGGCGATCGGCGGCGGCATGGCCTGGGGCAGCGCGCTCGTGCGCTGGTAGGAGACCGGGATCACCATGGGCAAGCTCGCATTCGTCTTCCCCGGCCAGGGCTCGCAGGCCGCCGGCATGGGCAAGGCCCTCGCCGACGCCTTCCCCGAGGCGCGCGCCGTCTTCGACGCGGTGGACGCCGCCCTCGGCGAGAAGCTCTCCACCCTCTGCTTCGAGGGGCCGGAGGAGAGCCTCAAGCTCACCGCCAACACCCAGCCCGCCATCCTCACCGTCTCGGCCGCCGCGGCCGCGGTGCTCGCCGCCCGCGGCGTGGAGCCCGACCTCGTGGCCGGCCACTCGCTCGGCGAGTACTCCGCCCTCGTCTGCGCCGGCGCGCTCTCCGCCGCCGACGCGGCCCGGTCGGTGCGCGCCCGCGGCAGCTTCATGCAGGAGGCGGTCCCGGCGGGGAAGGGGGCCATGAGCGCCGTGCTCGGGCTCGACCCGGCCAGGGTGCGCGAGATCTGCGAGGAGACCGCCCGCGCCACCGGCCAGGTCTGCTCGCCGGCCAACTACAACGAGCCGTCCCAGACCGTCATCGCCGGCGACGCCGGCGCGGTGGAGGCGGCCGGGGTGAAGCTCAAGGAGGCCGGCGCGAAGCGGGTGGTGCCCCTCCCGGTGTCCGCCCCCTTCCACTGCGCCCTCATGGCGCCGGTCGGGCCGCGGCTCGAGGCGGTGCTGCGCGGCGTCGCCATCGCCGCCCCCCGCGTGCCGGTGGTGACGAACGTCGAGGCCACCCCCAACGCCGACGCCGCCCGGATCGTGCCGCTCCTCGTGGAGCAGGTGACGAGCCCGGTCCGCTGGATCGAGTGCGTCCAGGAGCTGGTGCGCCAGGGCGCGACCCGGATGATCGAGGTCGGCCCGGGCCGGGTGCTCTCCGGGCTGGTGAAGCGGATCGACAAGTCCGTCGAGGTCCTCAACGTCGAGGACCCGGCCTCGCTCGAGAAGACCCTCGCCGCGGTGAAGGGAGCGTGACGGTGCACGACTTCAAGGGGAAGGTGGCGCTCGTCACCGGCGGCTCGCGCGGCATCGGGCGGGCCATCGTCGAGACCCTGGCCCGCGGCGGCGCCGCGGTCGCGGTGAACTACGCCGGGAACGAGGCGGCGGCGAAGGAGGCGGCGGAGCGGGCGACCGCGGCCGGCGCCCCCGCGGTCCGGCTCATGAAGTTCGACGTCGGCGACCCGGCCGCCTGCGCGGCGGCGGTGGACGAGGTGGTGAAGGCGCTCGGCGGCCTCCACGTCCTCGTGAACAACGCCGGCATCGCCATCGACCAGCTCGTCATGCGGATCAAGGACGAGGACTGGAACCGGCAGCTCCAGGTCAACCTCACCGGGGCCTTCAACCTCATCCGGGCGGCGAGCCGCCCCATGATGAAGGCCCGCGGCGGCGCCATCGTCAACCTCACCTCGGTGGTGGGCGAGATGGGCAACGCCGGGCAGGCGGCCTACGCGGCCACCAAGGCCGGCCTCATCGGCCTCACCAAGTCGGTGGCACGCGAGCTCGCCAGCCGGGGCGTCCGCGTGAACGCGGTGGCCCCGGGGTTCATCGACACCGACATGACCTCCGCCATCCCGGAGGCGGCCCGTGCGAAGATGCTCGAGGCCATCGCGCTCGGCAGGCTCGGGACCGCGCAGGAAGTGGCAGACTGCGTGGCCTGGCTGGCCAGCGAGCAGGCGTCGTACGTGACCGGGGAGGTCATCCGGGTCAACGGCGGCATGTACATGTAGCCGTGACTTCCACGGCGCGTCACCCACGCAGCAAACAACGCAAGGAGAGGGACAGATGACGACGGCGAACATCGAGGCGAAGGTCAAGGGCATCATCGCGGAGCAGCTCGGCGTGGGCGAGGACGAGATCAAGCCCACCTCCAGCTTCATCGAGGACCTCGGCGCCGACTCGCTCGACATCGTCGAGCTGGTCATGGCGATGGAGGAGGAGTTCGAGGTCGAGATCCCCGACGAGGAGGCCGAGAACATCAAGACCGTCGCCGACGCGGTGAACTACATCAACACCCACAAGAAGTAGGCGGCCCGCGCGCTCACCGGCGCGCTCCCACGGCGGAGAGCCGGCGGGGGCGCCCGGTGCGGCAGGGGCCCGCGCAGCACCGCAGCACGCAGCGCGCCGCCGCCAGGGCGGCGAGTACCTCAGGGGGAGCGGAGGCTTCATGAGCAGGCGTCGCGTCGTCGTCACCGGGCTCGGGCTCGTCAGCCCGGTCGGAATCGGAGTCGAGGAGTCCTGGAAGTCGCTCGTCGAGGGCCGGAGCGGCATCGGGCCGATCACCCTCTTCGACGCCTCCACCTATCCCACCCGCATCGCGGGCGAGGTGAAGGGCTTCGACCCCGGCGCCTACATGGACAAGAAGGAGGCGCGCCGGAACGACCGCTTCATCCAGTTCGCGCTCGCCGCGGCGGACATGGCCATGAAGGACTCCGGCCTCGACCTCGCCAAGGAGGACCTCGAGCGGTTCGGCGCCATCGTCGGCGCCGGCATGGGCGGCCTCGGCACCATCGAGGAGACCGTCCAGACCCTCGTGGAGAAGGGCGTGAAGCGGGTCAGCCCGTTCTTCATCCCGAGCGTGATCATCAACCTCGCCCCGGGCCAGATCAGCCTGCGCTACGGCCTCAAGGGGCCGAACTACTCGCCGGTGTCGGCCTGCGCCACCGCCAACCACTCCATCGGCGACGCCATGATGGTCATCGAGCGCGGCATGGCCGACGTGATGATCGCCGGCGGCGCCGAGGCCACCATCACCCCGCTCGGCATCGGCGGGTTCTGCGCCGCGCGGGCCCTCTCGGAGCGGAACGACGAGCCCACCCGGGCGAGCCGGCCCTTCGACAAGCACCGCGACGGCTTCGTGGCCGGCGAGGGCTCGGGCCTCCTGGTGCTCGAGGAGTACGAGCACGCCAGGGCGCGCGGCGCCCGCATCTACTGCGAGCTCGCGGGCTACGGCGCCACCGCCGACGCCTACCACATCACCAGCCCGGCCGAGCGCGGCGAGGGTGGCCAGCGGGCCATGCGGATGGCCCTCAAGGACGCCGGCCTCGCCCCCGAGCAGGTGGGCTACGTCAACACCCACGGCACCTCCACCCCGGCCGGCGACGTCGCCGAGTGCCAGGGGATCGTGGGCGTCTTCGGCGACCACGCCACCTCGAAGAAGCTGCTCGTCAGCTCCACCAAGTCGATGACCGGCCACCTCCTCGGCGCCGCCGGCGGCCTGGAGGCGGTGGTGAGCGTGCTCGCGCTCACCCGCGGCGTGCTGCCCCCCACCATCAACGTGGAGGAGCAGGATCCGGAGTGCCCCCTCGACGTCATCGCCAACGTCGCCCGCGAGCAGCGGGTGGACGCGGTGATCTCCAACAGCTTCGGCTTCGGCGGCACCAACGCCGTGGTCGCGTTCCGCAAGATCTAGCGGGCCGGGGACCGCGGTCCCCGGAAAGCACACGGGCCGCCCCCGCGCGAAGCGGAGGCGGCCCGCGGCGCTTCCGGCGGCTGGCTCAGCGGTCGAAGCGGAGCCCGGCCATGAGCTGGTACCGGGGCAGCGGCAGGAGCTGGTCGCGCCCCGGGCCCACCGCGTAGGCCGACGATTCGAGGACCGAGTAATCGGCCGAGAGCCGGTAGGCGATCCCCGCGCCCAGCGGACCGCTCACCGCGGCGTGCAGGTCGCACTGCGCCTTGGCGTCCGGCGCCGGGTCGAGGCTGGAGCCCGACACCGGGCGCGGCCCCGCGGCGCGCACCGCCAGGGCCAGCACCGGCCCGCCGAGGTCGTAGGAGACGCGGGCGTTGCCGAACACCTGGGCGGCCGCCGCGAGCGGCGCGTCGCCGCTGGCGCGGGAGTGGGCCACGGTGAGCGCCACGCCGTAGCGGAGCCGCTGGCGGAGGCCGCTGCCCTCCCAGTCGGCGTTGAGCCCGTAGCTGTCGACCCGCGACGCGTTGGCGTAGGTGGTCACGTTGGCCGCGCCGGCGGCGAGCGCCCCGCTGGCGATGGCGGCGGCGACGGCCGCGTCGGAGGCCGGCACGAGGACCACCATGTCGTTCCACCACGAGCGGAAGAGGCCGAACCGGAAGCGCTGCGCGCCGAGCCGCTGCTCGAGGAGCCCCTCGACGGACCGCACCGTCTCGGGCCTGAGCGACGGGGCGGCGAGCTCGGTCGTGGCGTCGGCGTAGTAGCGCTCGTAGAAGGACGGCGCGCGGAACGCCTCCGAGTAGATGGCCTTCACGGTGCCGCCGCTCCAGGCGGGCACCACCGCCGCCAGGCGGGGCGACAGGTGCGCCCCGAAGTTCTCGTAGTCGTCGAGCCGCAGGCCGGCGTTGAGGCTGAGCCAGGAGGCGGGGCGCAGGGTCTGCTGCAGGTACGCGCCGATCACGGTGTCGCTCACGTCGTACGCGGAGGTCCGGGTGGAGCTCCCGGTCCCGCGGTCCTGGTAGGCGAGCCAGGAGGTGACGTGGCGCAGCCGCCCGTCGGCGCCCACGAGCGTGACGTAGCGCCCGTCCTGCAGCCAGTCCCAGGTGCCGCTCACCTCCAGGCCGCCCCAGCGCGAGACGCCCGAGTTCTGGTAGACGCAGCTCGCCTGGCCCTCGAGGCAGTCGAGCGCCGAGCCGGAGGGAATGTTGGCGAAGTAGTCGTACAGGTCCCCGTAGAGCCGTCCGGAGAGCTGCAGGTTCGGGGAGACCGCGCGCGCCCAGCGGGCGTCGAGCGAGAGCCAGCGATCGCGCTCCCAGCTGTCCGAGTCGTCGAAGCTGCCCGAGAAGAGCTGGGTGGCGGTGCGCCGGGAGACCGCGCCCCGGAGCGTCACGTCGAGATCGCCCAGGACGAGCCGCGCCTGGCCCGCCGGCACGTCGATGGCGCGGTGGCTCGCGTCGCCGCCCCAGGGCGTGCCGTCGGCGTAGGCCTGGGGCGCGTACGACAGCGTCGGGCCCTGGTCCCGCTGGTAGTCGAGGCCGATCGTGAGCTCGCCCTCCCGGCCCCCCACCTCGAAGGTCTGGCCGTAGCCGCCGGCGACGTGGGCGGTGAGCGGCGCTCCTCCCTCGGCCACCAGGTGCATCCCCTGGTAGTCCTTGGCGCGCCTGGTGATGACGTTGATGACGCCGAGCATGGCGGAGGAGCCGTAGAGCACCGAGCCCGGGCCGAGGATGATCTCCACGTGGTCCACGAGGTCGATGGGGATGGCGGCGCTCCGGTCGAAGTAGGCGGTGCCGTCCCAGGGCTCGTTCACGGCGTGCCCGTCCACGAGGAGGAGCACGTGGTTGCCGTAGTCTCCGGAGAGGAGCACGCCGCGGGCCCCGATCTCGGGGGTGCCGTAGCTCGGCTCGGTGACCATCCCGACGGCGAGGAAGTTGATGGCCTGGTCGAGGGAGGTGAAGCCGTAGCGGCGGAGGTCCTCGGCGGTGATGACCGAGGTGGTCGCCGGCGCGAGGTCGGCGGTCTCCGCCGACTTGGAGGCGGTCGAGACCACCGACTGGTTGAGCAGCCCCTCGAGGTCGGAGACGTCCTGGGCCGGAGCGGGGGAGGGGAGGAGGAGGGCGGCCGAGAGGGCCGCCGCGATCGTCTTCATCATTGGGACACCGCCATGAGGCCGAGGACGTCGGCGCCGAAGGAGACCCGCTGCTTCGCGGCCTGCTTGAGATCGACGAGGAGCTTGGCGCGGCCGGAGACGAGGTCGAAGCCGAGCACCACCCCCCGCTTCACCATCGCCGGCGCCGCCGCGACGGTGAGCACGTTGCCGCCCTCGAGCGCCTGCCCGATGGCGCCGGCCTCGGCGGCGGTGAAGCCGGGGGTGAGGTAGACGATGGACAGCCTCCGGGCGCGGCAGGTCTCGGCGAGCTCCGCCGCGCCGGCGTACGGCGCCACCTCCACCGCGTGCGGCAGGCCGGCCACCTTGGCCTTCCCGGCCGCCGCCACCTTGAACTGGGCCGCGGCGTGGGCCGACTCGTTTCCGGCCTTGGTGAGGACGAGGGTGCGGACCTCGCCGCCGGCGCGCGCGGCCAGGTTGTGGTCGTGCCCCGCGATCATGAAGAGCAGGTCCGCTTGCAGGTTGAGCGGCACCGGCACGTCCTCGGCGCGCGCGGCGCCCGGTCCGGCCAGCGCCAGGGCGACGCAGAGCGCCCCCGCCGGCCATACGGTCGTTCGTCTCGATCGCATCGAGCCATCCCCTCCCACGGGTTCACTGCGGGCCGCGCGGGGCGGCCGGGTGGGACCGATTCAACGGTCGGGCCACCGGGGGCGGCGGGGCGGAGACCCCTGCGCGGCGGGCCAAAGAGACGACGGACGTTTACCCTGCGTGACGGGTGGCGCGAGCCCCTGGGTCGATGCGCCGACCCGGGCCCGGCGCCGGATTGGTCCCGAGCAGGATCGGAGCGCCGCGGCCGTCCCGCGACCGCGGGGCAGGGCGCGCTTGCGGCCGTCCCGCGACCGCGGGGCAGGGCGCGCTCGCGCCGCGCGTTCGTGACGCTGCGTGACGGCACGGGCGCTGCACCCGCCCGGCGGCGGGGGAAGTTTCCGCCACGGCCGGAGGGGCACCACGTGATCGCACGCACGCGCAGCTTGAAGGTCCAGATCCTGTCCGCCGCCGCGCTCACCGTGGCGGTGGCGGCGGCGGTCGGCGTCACCTCGGTGCTCACCGCCCGCTCCGGCGATCAGCTGGCCCGGGCGCTGCCGGTCGTGCGGACCACGACCGAGCTCATGGGCACGCTCGTCGCCCTCGACGACGCCGCGGCGAAGCTCACCGACTCGCGCATCTCCGACCCGGCGCAGCGGCGCGAGCTCCTGGAGCGGGCGCGGCGCGACCTCGCGCGGCTCGACGAGGCCTCCCAGCGGATGGAGCGGCTCCCGGCCGGCCCCGAGCACCGCGCCCTCTGGGAGAAGTTCAAGCCCCTGCGCGACGCCTGGCGGCAGAACGCCGAGACCCTCCTCTCGCTCCAGGAGAAGAAGGACCAGGCGGGCCCGAACGCCGACCAGGCCGCGGCGCTCCTCGCCGACGCCCAGTCGATGGAGGTCTTCGTCGCCATGGCCGAGGGCTACCGGGGCGCCCAGCGGATCCTGGCGCAGGTGGTGGACGGCGACGCCGAGGCGGCCGGCCGCGTCGGCGAGGCGGCGACCGCCGCCCTGGCGCGGGGCGCCTGGGTGACCCTGCTCGCCTGCCTCGGCGGGCTCCTCGGGCTCGTGGTGGTCTCGCTCGCCGTGCGCCGCTCGATCCAGCGCACCACCACGACCCTCGTCTCCGAGGCCGAGGCGCTCTGCGCCGCGGTGGCCGCGGGCAACCTCGACCGCCGCGCCTCGGAGGAGGGCGTCTCGGCCGAGTTCCGCGGCGTGGCCGCCGGCATGAACCGGATCGTGGACGCCCTGGTCGAGCCGCTCCGCGTGGCGGCCGGGCAGGTGGACCGGATCGCGAGGGGCGAGATCCCGGCGCCGGTCGAGGCGCCCTGGCAGGGCGAGCTGGGCCGGCTCCGCGACAACCTCAACCAGTGCGCCGCGGCCGTGGACGCGCTCCTCTCCGACGTCTCGGCGCTGGGGCGGGCCGCCATGGCGGGCGAGATCCGGCAGCGCGCCGACGTCTCGCGCCACCGGGGCGACTTCGGCCGGGTGGTGCAGGAGGTGAACGGGACCCTCGACGCCCTCGTGAACCCGCTCACCGTCGCCGCCGACTACGTGGCCCGCATCTCGCGCGGCGAGCTCCCCGAGAAGATCGACGCCGCGTACCAGGGCGAGTTCAACGCCATCAAGGACAACCTCAACCGCTGCATCGAGGCGGTGGGCGCGCTGGTGACCGACGCCCGGACGCTCTCCGCCGGCGCCGTCGAGGGGCGGCTCTCCGTCCGGGCCGACGCCTCGCGCCACCAGGGCGAGTTCCGGGCGGTGGTGCAGGGGGTGAACGACACCCTCGACGCCCTGACCGGCCCGCTCGCCGCCGCGGCCCGCTGCGTGGAGCAGATCTCGAAGGGCGCCATCCCGCCCCGGATCACCGAGCGCTACGCCGGCGACTTCAACGCCATCAAGGACAACCTCAACCAGTGCATCGACGCCGTGAACGCGCTCGTGGCCGACGCCAAGGGGCTCGCGGCCGCGGCGGTCGAGGGACGGCTCGCGACCCGCGCCGACGCCTCGCGCCACCACGGCGACTTCCGGCTCATCGTCCAGGGGGTGAACGACGCGCTCGACGCGGTGGTCGGGCCGCTCCGGACGGCCGCGGGGTACGTCGAGCGGATCTCCCGCGGCGACATCCCGCCGCGCATCGCCGAGCGCTGGGCCGGCGACTTCGACCTGCTCAAGGCCAGCCTCGACCGGAGCGCCGCCGCCATCCAGCAGCTCGTCTCCGACGCCCGCGGGCTCGCCGAGGAGGCGGTGGCGGGCCACCTCGGCCGCCGCGCCGACGCGAGCCGGCACCAGGGCGACTTCCGCCGCATCGTGGAGGGCGTGAACGCGACCCTCGACGCCGTGCTCGCCCCCATCGGCGAGGCGAACGAGGTCCTCGAGCGGCTGGCCGAGCGCGACCTGACGGCCCGCATGACCGGCCGGTACCAGGGCGACCACGCCCGGCTGCAGACGGCGGTGAACGGCACGGCGGAGGCGCTGGAGCAGGCGCTCGAGCGCGTGGCCGGATCCGTCGAGCAGCTCTCGTCCGCGGCGTCGCAGATCGCCGCCTCGAGCCAGGCGGTGGCCGGCGGCGCCTCGCAGCAGGCGGCCTCGCTGGAGCAGACCTCGGCGAGCCTCGAGTCGGTCGCCGGCATGGCCAAGGGGAGCGCCGAGAGCGCGGCCCAGGCGAGCCGGATGGTCCACGGCGCCAAGGAGGCGGCCGTGGAGGGCGCCGGCGCCATGGCGCAGATGCAGACCGCCATGTCCCGGATCCGGGTGGCGGCCGAGAGCACCTCGGCCATCATCCGCGACATCAACGAGATCGCCTTCCAGACCAACCTCCTCGCGCTCAACGCCGCGGTCGAGGCGGCCCGGGCCGGCGAGGCCGGGCGCGGGTTCGCCGTGGTCGCCGAGGAGGTGCGCTCGCTCGCCATGCGGTCGAAGGAGGCGGCGACCAAGACCGAGGCCCTCATCGGCGAGTCGGTGTCGCAGGCGGCCGAGGGGGCGGACACCTCGAAGCGGGTCTCCGGGAAGCTGGAGGAGATCGTCGCGGCCATCGGCAAGGTGACCGACATCGCCGCCGAGATCGCCGCCGCGGCCCGGGAGCAGTCGGCCGGCGTGGGGCAGCTCAACCGGGCGGTGGACGAGATGGACCGGGTGACCCAGCAGAACGCCGCCTCCGCCGAGGAGTCCTCCTCGACCGCCGCCGAGCTGGCGCGCCAGGCGGAGGACCTCAGCGCCCTCGTCTCCGGCTTCAAGCTCGCGGGGCAGCGCCAGCTGGCTGGCCGCAGCGCCGCCTGATGTGCGACACTCACCCTCCCCCCGAGGAGGTGTCACCGATGGAAGGGAAGATCGTCGCCGGCTCCGACCACGCCGGCCTGTCGCTGCGCGCCGAGGCCGTGAAGGTGGCCCAGGCGGCCGGGTTCGAGGTGGAGGACCTGGGCCCGTTCTCGGGCGACAGCGTGGACTACCCCGAGTACGCCCGGCAGGTGGCGGAGCGGGTGGCGAGCGGCGCCGCCCGGTTCGGGATCCTGGTCTGCGGGACCGGCATCGGCATGTCGATCTCCGCCAACAAGATCCACGGGGTGCGGGCCGCCCTCTGCACCAACGAGTTCGAGGCGCGCATGGCCCGCGCCCACAACGACGCCAACGTCCTCTGCCTGGGCCAGCGCGTCCTCGGCCCGGGGCTGGGCGCCGCCATCGTCGCGGCATTCCTCGCGGAACCCTTCGAGGGCGGGCGGCACGCGCGGAGGGTCGAGCTGATCAAGGCGCTGGAGAAGTAGCGGTCGGCGCGGTAAATAGCCCCCCTTCACCAGCCAGGAGCACGATCCCGATGATGCCGCAGAAGCCGCTCGCCGAAGCCGATCCCGACATCGCCCGCCTCATCCAGGAGGAGACGCGGCGGCAGGAGGAGGGGCTCGAGCTCATCGCCAGCGAGAACTTCGTCTCCCCGGCGGTGATGCAGGCCATGGGCTCGCCGCTCACCAACAAGTACGCCGAGGGCTACCCCGGGAAGCGGTACTACGGCGGCTGCGAGGTGGTGGACCAGGTCGAGCAGATCGCCATCGACCGGGCCAAGGCCATCTTCAAGGCCGACCACGCCAACGTGCAGCCGCACTCGGGCTCGCAGGCCAACATGGCGGCGTACTTCGCCCTCATGCAGCCGGGCGACACGCTGCTCGCCATGAGCCTCAACTTCGGCGGGCACCTCACCCACGGCTCCCCGGTCAACTTCTCCGGCAAGCTCTACAAGGTGGTCCCCTACGGCCTGAAGCAGGGCGACGAGACCATCGACTACGACGAGGTGGCGAGGCTCGCGAAGGAGCACGGCCCGCGCGTCATCATGGCCGGCGCCAGCGCCTACCCGCGCGTCATCGACTTCGTGCGGCTCAAGGAGATCGCCGACTCGGTCAACGCCAGCCTGGTGGTGGACATGGCGCACATCGCCGGCCTCGTCGCCGCCGGCGTGCACCCGTCGCCGGTGCCGCACGCCGAGATCGTGACCAGCACCACCCACAAGACCCTGCGCGGCCCGCGCGGCGGCCTCATCCTGGCGAAGGAGCAGCACGCCAAGGTGCTGAACTCCCAGATCTTCCCCGGCATCCAGGGCGGCCCGCTCGAGCACGTCATCGCCGCCAAGGCGGTCGCGTTCGGCGAGGCGCAGAAGCCCGAGTTCAAGGCCTACCAGCAGCAGATCGTGAAGAACGCCCAGGCGCTCGCCGAGGGGCTCAAGAGCGCGGGCCTCCGGCTCGTCTCGGGCGGCACCGACAACCACCTCATGCTGGTGGACCTCCGCCCGCGCAAGCTCACCGGCCGCACCGCCGAGGAGGCGCTCGGGAAGGCCGGGATCACGGTCAACAAGAACATGATCCCCTGGGATCCCGAGAAGCCGATGACCACCTCGGGCATCCGGGTCGGCACGCCCGCCATCACCACCCGCGGCATGGGGGTGGCCGAGATGGCGACCGTGGCGAAGCTCATCTCCGCGGCCCTCGACGCCCCGGGCGACGACGCCGCCCTCGCCAAGGTGAAGGGCGAGGTGAAGGAGCTCTGCAAGCAGTTCCCGCTCTACCCCGGCCTCGGCTGAGGGGACGGCGAAGGCCCCGGCCCTCGCCCTCTTCTTGGGCGAGCGCCCGGGAGAGGGTAGGTTGTCGGCATGCGCTGCCCCTTCTGCGGCCACATGGAAGACCGCGTCGTCGACTCGCGCGAGGCCCAGGAAGGCCAGGCCACGCGGCGCCGGCGCGAGTGCCTCGGCTGCGTCCGGCGCTTCACCACCTACGAGCGCATCGAGGAGGTGCAGCCGTCGGTGGTGAAGAAGGACGGCCGCCGCGAGCCCTTCGACCGGCAGAAGATCGTCGAGGGGCTCCGCCGCGCCTGCCAGAAGCGCCCGGTCTCGGCGGAGCAGATCGAGGAGCTCGTCGCCGCGGTGGAGCGGCAGCTCCAGGAGTCGGGCGAGCGCGAGGTGAGGAGCACCGCCATCGGCGAGGCGGTGATGCAGCGGCTCAAGGCGCTCGACCAGGTGGCCTACGTCCGCTTCGCCTCCGTGTACCGGGCCTTCCGCGACGTCGGCGAGTTCATGAGCGAGCTCGCCGGGCTCGCCCAAGACAAGCCGCGATGACCCGCTCCGAACGCGCCGCCGCCGAGGGCTTCATGCGGCTGGCCCTCGCCGAGGCGGCCAAGGGGCTCGGCCGCACCAGCCCGAACCCCGCCGTGGGCGCGGTCCTCGTGAAGGACGGCCGCGTGGTGGCGCGCGGGCACCACGCGCGCGCCGGCGGCCCCCACGCCGAGGTGGTGGCGCTGCGCCGCGCCGGGGAAGAGGCGCGCGGCGCCGACCTCTACACCACGCTCGAGCCCTGCAGCCACTTCGGCAAGACGCCGCCGTGCAGCCTGGCCCTGCTCGAGGCCGGGGTGAGGCGGGTCTTCGTCGGCTCGCGCGACCCCAACCTGCTCGTGAACGGCCGCGGCATCGCCCGGCTCCGGCGCGGCGGGGTGGAGGTGACCGCCGGCGTGCTCCGGGAGGAGTGCGACGCCCTCAACGCCCACTGGTTCCGCTACATCACGAGCGGCCGGCCCTACGTCACCCTCAAGGCGGCCATCACCCTCGACGGCAAGCTGGCCACCCGGGACGGCGACGCCCGCTGGGTGTCGGGAGAGGCCTCGCGCGCCGAGGCGCACCGCCTGCGCGACCGGGTGGACGCCGTCCTGGTCGGCGCCGGCACCGCCCGCGCCGACGACCCTCGGCTCACCACCCGGCTCCCCCGCGGGCGGGGCCGCGACCCGGTCCGGGTGGTCCTCGATCCCCGGCTCTCGCTCCCGCCCTCGCTGAAGCTCTTCCACCACCGCTCCAAGGCGCCCACGCTGGTCGCCCACCTCGCGGGCGTGCGCATCCCGGCGCGCCGGCTCGCCGAAGGGGTGCAGTTCCTCGCCTGCCGCGAGCGGCGGGGGCGCATCGACCTCCACGACCTGCTCGACCGGCTGGCGGCGCGGGGCATCGCCCACCTGCTCGTCGAGGGCGGGGCCGAGGTGCACCGGAGCTTCCTCGACGAGGGGCTCGCCGATCGGGTGCTCCTCTTCGTGGCCCCCAAGATCGCCGGCGGCGAGGCCCGCAGCTGGGTGGCCGGGCCGAGCGTCGCCCGCATGGCCGACGCCCTCGCGCTCGAGGGGCTGTCGGTCCGGCCGCTGGGCGAGGACCTGCTCGTGACGGCGGTGCCGGTGCGGCGCCGCTAGCGCCTCCGGAGCCCGCGGCCCGGGCGCGCGCCGCGGCGCGGGCTTGCCGTTGGCAGATTCCCCGGCTTTCCGCTATCTTCCGCCTCGCTCATGTTCACGGGACTGGTGGCCGACACGGGGACGGTCGAGCGGATCGCGCCGCGGCAGGGAGGCGTGCGCCTGGCCCTCCGCCCTCACACCCTCGAGGTGGACGCGCTGCAGCCCGGCGAGAGCGTCGCCTGCTCGGGCTGCTGCCTCACGGTGGTGGAGCGCGGCGCCGGGCTCGTCTCCTTCGACGCCGTCCCGGAGACCCTCTCGCGCACGACCATCGGGACGTGGCGCCCCGGCACCGTGGTGAACCTGGAGCGGGCCCTCGCCCTGGGCGACCGGCTCGGCGGGCACCTCGTGCAGGGGCACGTGGACGGCATCGGCGAGGTCCTGGCGCGCCGGCCCGAGGGGCAGGGGGCGCGGCTCACGGTGTCGCTGCCGGCCCCCATCGCCCCGCTCGTCGCCGAGAAGGGCTCGATCGCCATCGACGGCGTGTCGCTCACGGTCGCCGCCGCGGGCCGGGAGAGCTTCGAGGTGGCGCTCATCCCGGAGACGCTCGCCCGCACCACCCTCGGCGCCGCGCAGCCGGGGACCAAGGTCAACCTGGAGGCCGACGTGCTGGCGCGCCACGTGGCGCGGCTGCGCGAGCTCGCGACGCCCGGCCTCGACGCGGAAAGGCTCGCCGGTTGGGGTTACGGCGAGGGAGGAGCTCGATGACGGCCCAGCAGGCGGAGAAGGTGATCGATCGCATCGAGGACGCGATAGACGCCATTCGCCGCGGCAAGATGGTGATCCTCACCGACGACGAGGATCGCGAGAACGAGGGCGACCTCTGCATCGCCGCCGACAAGGTGACGCCGGAGGCCATCAACTTCATGGCCAAGCACGGCCGCGGTCTCATCTGCCTGGCGCTCTCCGAGGAGAAGGTCCGCGAGCTGAAGCTCCCGCTGATGGTCGAGGAGCAGGCCAACAGCTCGAACTTCGGGACCGCCTTCACCGTCTCCATCGAGGCGGCCGAGGGCGTCACCACCGGCATCAGCGCCAAGGACCGCGCCCACACCATCCTCACGGCGGTGAAGCCGGAGGCCCGGCCCGAGGACCTGTCGCGGCCCGGCCACGTCTTCCCGCTGCGCGCCCGCCCGGGCGGCGTGCTGGTGCGCGCCGGCCAGACCGAGGGCTCGGTGGACCTGGCCCGGCTCGCCGGGCTCTCGCCGGCCGGCGTGATCTGCGAGGTGATGAACGACGACGGGACCATGGCCCGCCGCCCGGACCTCGAGAAGCTGGCGCGCGAGTTCGATCTCCCGCTCATCTCGGTGGCCGATCTCATCGCCTACCGGATGCGCAAGGACTCGCTGGTGCGCCGCGCCGCGGAGGCCTCGGTGCCCACCGTGTACGGCGAGTTCACCGCGGTCGCCTACGAGAACGACGTGGACAAGAGCCAGCACGTGGCCTTCGTGAAGGGCGGCTGGAAGCCCGGCGAGCCGGTGCTGGTCCGGGTGCACTCCAAGTGCCTCACCGGCGACGTCTTCGGCTCCGAGCGCTGCGACTGCGGCCCGCAGCTCCACGCCGCCATGCGGCAGATCGAGCGGGCGGGGAAGGGCGTGCTCCTCTACCTCGATCAGGAGGGGCGCGGGATCGGGCTCGCGAACAAGCTCAAGGCGTACAACCTGCAGGACCAGGGGTTCGACACCTTCGAGGCGAACGTGAAGCTCGGCTTCAAGCCCGACCTGCGCGACTACGGCATCGGCGCCCAGATCCTGCGCGACCTCGGCGTGCGCAAGATGCAGCTCCTCACCAACAACCCGAAGAAGATCGTCGGGCTCGAGGGCTACGGCCTCGAGGTGACCGAGCGGGTGCCCATCGAGATGCCCGCCACCGAGCGCAACCGGGCCTACCTCGAGACCAAGCGGGAGAAGTTCGGGCACCTCCTCACGCTGCTCCCCGACACCAGCCCCCGCCGCATGACCCGCCCCGCGCGCACCAAGAAGGCGCAGCAGCGGAAAGGAAAGAAGCGATGAACGTCATCGAAGGCTCGCTCGTCGCCACCGGGCTCCGGTTCGCCCTGGTGGTCTCGCGCTTCAACTCCCTCGTCACCGAGCAGCTGCTCGCCGGTGCCGTCGACACCCTGAAGCGCCACGGCGTGGACGAGGGCGCGATCGACGTCTACCGCTGCCCCGGCACCTTCGAGCTGCCGGCGCTGCTCCGGCGCGTCGCCCGCACCGGCCGCTACGACGCCGCGGTGGCGCTCGGCGCCGTGATCCGCGGCGGCACGCCGCACTTCGAGTACGTGTCCGCCGAGGCCACCAAGGGGGTGGCCCAGGTGGCGTTCGAGGCCTCCTGCGCGGTCTCGCTCGGCGTCCTCACCTGCGACGACATGGCCCAGGCGCTCGAGCGCGCCGGCGTGAAGGCCGGCAACAAGGGCGCCGAGGCGGCGCTCGCGGCCATCGAGCAGGCCAACGTGTTCCGGTCGGAGAAGCTGGGCCAGGGCAAGGGAGGCCGGGAGTAGATGGCCGCCCAGAAGCGCACCAAGGCCCGCGAGCGCGCCGTCCAGGCGCTCTACCAGATCGACGTCTCCGCGACGGATCTCGACGAGGCGCTGGCGCGCTTCTGGAAGAGCTTCGAGCCGGTGGAGCGCGAGGTCATGGACCTCGCGGAGGAGCTGGTGCGCGGCGTGGCCCGCCACCGGCAGGAGGTCGACGACGCCATCGAGGCGGTCTCGACGCACTGGCGGCTCGACCGCATGGCCAAGGTGGACCGGAACGTCCTCCGCCTCGCCGTCTTCGAGCTCCGCCACGGCGACACGCCGGTGAAGGTGGCCATCAACGAGGCCATCGAGCTCGGCAAGAAGTTCGGCAGCGAGAGCTCGGGCGCGTTCATCAACGGGGTGCTCGACCGGATCGCCGGGGAGCTCCCCGCCTCCCGCCGCGGCCCCGGCGCCGGAGGGCGATGACGCTGCGCCTGGAGCTGGCCGAGCTCGGGCTGCCCGCGCTCGACGCCCTCGACGTGGACGCGCTGGCCGTCTTCGTCGGCCCGGAGCGGCCGCTCCAGGGGCTCGCCGGCTTCGCCGACTGGCGGCTCTGCGGCGCCCTGTCGCGCGCCATCCGCGAGCACCACTTCGACGGCGGCTACGGCGAGGCGCTGCTCATCCCGTCGGCCGGGCGGCTCCCGGTGGACCGGATCTTCTGCTTCGGGACCGGCGAGGCGCCGCTCGACGCGGCCGCCTACGGCGCGCTGCTCGGCAAGGCCTGCGAGGCGATGCAGCGGGCCCGCAGCGAGGCCTTCGCGACCTCCCTCCCGCCGGCGCGCGCCGAGGGGGAGGGGGCCGTGCCCGCGGCGCGGCTCTGGGTCGAGGCCTGCGCAAGGTTCCAGGGGCGGCGCCAGGTGCTCCTCGGCGACTCCCGCGCGCTCGCCCGCGACCTCGGTGTGGCGAAGCAGGCGCTCGGGGCCGACATCGACGTGCTCCTGCCCACCGCGCGGGTCGAGATGCCGCCGCGGCCAATGAGTTTGCCCCCCCCCGGGCACGTGGTACGTTAGCCGCAGGCCCGCGCCCGAAGGCTGCCGGTGCGGCCCGAGCGCATGGCGGAACGCCCTTCGGAGAAGGCGCTCTCGGAGTTCATCTCCGAGGCGCAGGAGAACATCGAGGCCCTCGACCGCGACTTCCTGCGGCTCGAGGACGCCTGCAAGAGCAGTGGCTCGGGCGAAGCCGATCCCGACATCCTGAACGCCGTCTTCCGGGCCGCCCACACGCTCAAGGGCGTCTCGGCCATGTTCGGCGTGGAGCGCATGGCCAGGCTGGCGCACGCGCTCGAGGACCTGCTCGACGCGGTGCGCATGGGGCGGCGCCCGCTCGACCTGGCCACCTTCAAGCTCCTCAACCAGGCCACCGAGCTGCTCGGGAGGTGCATCGCCGAGGAGGCGGCCGGGAGGCCCCCGGTCACCGGCGACGCCGCGGAGCAGCTCGCCCAGGCGCTGCGCGCCAAGCCGGCGCCGGCGTCCGAGGCGGGCGGCGACCCGCTCCAGGCGTACGCGCTCGACCCGGCGCTCCTCTCGGTGCTGACCGAGTACGAGGAGCACCGGCTCCGCCACAACCTCGGGAAGGGCGCGCGCCTCTTCCGCGTGAAGGTCGGGTTCGACCTCGCCAGCTTCGACACCGCGCTCGACGCGCTCAAGGCGGGGCTGAAGGAGCTCGGCGAGGTGGTCTCCACCCTCCCGTCCTCCGACGCGAGCGACCCCAACGCCATCGCCTTCGACCTCCTCTTCTGCTCGGGGTCCACCCGCGACGCCGTGAAGGCCGTCGCCGGCCCGGCGGCGGTGGTCGACGAGGTGCCGCGCGGCCAGCGCGCCCCCTCGGCCCCGCGCGCCGCCCCGCCCCCGGGGCTCTCGCCGCTCGGCGGGTCCGCGCCGGACGCGCCCGCCTCCGCGATCCCGCTCGCGCCCCCGCCGGCCAACCTCCCCATCTCGCCCGCGCCCGCCGAGGCGCCGCTCCCGCCCGACCTCCCGCTCGCGGGCCCCGGGCCGGCGGAGCCCGAGACCGGCTCGCTCCGCTCGGTGTCGCAGGCGGTCCGCGTCGACATCCACAAGCTCGACCGGCTCATGAACGTGGTCGGCGAGCTCGTGCTGGTGAAGACCAGCCTGCTGCAGCTCGCGGAGCGGATGCGCGGCGGGGAGGACCAGGCCGCGCTCGCCGCCGAGCTGCACCGCGAGAGCCGGAGCCTGGAGCGCAAGCTCAACGACCTGCAGACCGGGATCCTCGAGGTCCGCATGGTCCCGCTGGGCCAGGTCTTCGACAAGCTCTCGCGCATGGTGCGCAAGCTCACGCGCGACCTCGGCAAGGAGATCGAGTTCACCACCCAGGGCGGCGACACCGAGCTCGACAAGCTCATCGTCGAGGACCTCTCCGACCCGCTCATGCACCTCATCCGGAACTCGCTCGACCACGCCATCGAGCCGCCGGAGGTGCGCCGCCAGCGCGGCAAGCCGCGCGCCGGGCTGATCTCGCTGGGCGCCTCGCAGAAGGGCAGCCACGTGCAGATCGTGGTGGAGGACGACGGCAACGGCATCGACGACGCCCGCATCCGCGAGGTGGCGGTGAAGCGCGGGCTCGTGACCCAGGAGCAGGTGGCGCAGATGAGCCGGCGGGAGGTGATGAACCTCATCTTCGTGCCCGGCTTCTCGACCGCGAAGCAGGTGACGTCCCTCTCCGGCCGCGGCGTCGGCATGGACGTGGTGAAGAACAACATCGCCAACCTGTCGGGCATCATCGACCTGCACACGGAGCTCGGGAAGGGCACCCGGTTCGAGATCACGCTCCCGGTGACCCTCGCCATCATCCGGGCCCTGGTGGTGAGCGCCGCGCAGCGCACCTACGCCGTGCCGCTCTCGTCGGTGCTCGAGATCCTCACGGTGGACCCGGCCGAGCTCCGCACCATCGAGACCCGCGAGGTGATCACGCTGCGGGGCGCGACCCTGCCGCTGGTCCGGCTGGCGCGCTTCTTCGGCACGCGCGGCGAGGAGCCGCGCCAGAAGAGCATGCAGGTGGTGGTGGTGGGGCTCGCGCAGGAGCGGCTCGGCATCGCCGTGGACGAGCTCACCGGGCAGCAGGACGTCGTGGTGAAGCCGCTCGGGCGCGCGCTCGGGACCATCCGCGGCATCGCCGGGGCCACCGACCTCGGCAACCGCCGCACCGTGCTGGTGCTCGACGTGGGCGCCATCATCGAGGAGGTCGTGCGCGGCGAGGGCGTCCTGGAGGCGGTCGGCCAGGCCGGGTGACATGTACCTCGAGCACTACGGGCTCCACGCCAAGCCCTTCTCCAAGACCCCCGACCCCGCGTTCCTCTACCACTCGCCCCAGCACGCCGAGGCGCTGGCCCGCCTCTCGCACGCCCTCGAGGAGCGGGAGCCGGCGGTGCTCACCGGCGAGGTGGGCGCGGGCAAGACCACGCTGTCGCGCGCGCTGGTGGACGCCTTCGCGGACCGCTGCCGCTTCGCGCTGGTCGTGAACCCGGCGCTGCCGGCGGCCCAGCTCCTCTCCGCCGTCTCCGACGCCTTCGGCCTGCCGCGCCAGAAGCGCAAGGGCGACGTCTACGCCGCCCTGGCCGAGCTCGCCGCCGCCCTCGACGAGGAGGACCAGTTTCCCGTGGTGCTGGTGGACGAGGCCCAGATGCTCCCCGGCCGCGGCGCCTACGACGAGCTGCGCCTGCTCACCAACCTCACCGCCGACGACCGGGCGCTCATCGGGCTCGTGCTCATCGGCCAGCCGGAGCTGCGCGACCGGATCCGCGGCAAGGGCGGCGAGGCGTTCGCGCAGCGGATCGGCGTCGCCTACCACCTCGGCGCGCTCGAGGCGCCCGAGGTGGGGGCCTACCTCGCCCACCGGCTGCGCGTCGCCGGGCGCGAGGAGCCGCTCTTCACCGAGGACGCGGTGCTCGAGATCCACGCCCGCTCCGGGGGCGTGCCGCGGCGCATCAACCAGCTCGCCGCGAGCTCCCTCCTCGAGGGGTTCGCCCGCGAGCTGCAGCGGCTCGACGCCGGGGTCGTCCAGGCCGCGGCCGCCGATCTCGACGCCTATCTGGGCGGGAAGCCCGTCCGGGGGTAGACTGCGGGAACACCATGGACTTCCTCAAGATCCGGAAGAAGGCCCAGGAGCGGTCGGAGGCGCGCGCCAGCGCCACCCGTCCCCCGCCCGCGCCCGCGATCTCGGAGGAGCGCCCCCCCTCGGCCGCGCCGTCCATGATGCCGCTCGAGGATCCCCCGGCGCCCGCGCCGCGCGAGGTCCCCTCCCGGATGCCGGAGGACCGGGCCCCGCCCGCGCCCGCCGAGCTCCTCTCGGCGGCGCTGACCTCCGCCCTCGCGCCGGTCTTCCCGCCGGTCTCGATGATGCCGCTCGAGGAGCCCTCGCCCGCGCCGAAGGGCGCGCCCGCGCCGCTCTGGTCCCCCGCGCTCATCCCCGCCGACGCGCCCCCCGAGCGGGCCGATCGCGCCGCGCCGCCGCCCGCGGCCCCCCGCGCCGCGCCCGAGCCGCCGCCCGAGCCGACGCCCGAGCTCCCGCCGCGCCAGCCGGCCGACGCGCTCTCCGAGTTCTTCTTCGCCCAGGACGAGGTCGGCCCGGCCGTGCCGGACCTGGGGCTGTGCGATCCCGGCGCGCAGTCCGCCGGGGAGGCGCCGGAGGCGCGGCGCGAGTACCTCGCCTTCCGGCTCGGCGGCGAGGAGTACGCCTTCGCCATCGACTTCATCCGCGAGATCCTGAAGGCGCCGCCGATCACCGAGGTGCCGCGCGCGCCGGCGCACGTCCTCGGGGTGATCACCGTGCGCGGCGACGTCATCCCGGTCTTCGATCCCCGGCGGCGGCTCGGGCTCGCGCCGGCCCCCGCGGAGGGGAGGGGACAGGGCCGGGTCATCATCTGCGACGCCGGCGAGGGGCCGTGCGGGCTCCTCGTGGACGCGGTCGCGCAGGTGGTGCGCCTGCCGCCGTCCGCCATCGAGCAGAAGCCGCAAGGCATCGTCGGCAGCTCGGCCGAGTACATCGCCGGCATCGGGCGCGAGCGGGACCGGCTCTACATCCTGCTCGACCTCGCCGCCGTGCTGCGCTTCTCCAAGCCCAAGGAGGCGCTCGCCCCATGACCCCTCGCGACGCGACCGGTCCGCAGCGCCACCTCACCGAGCGGCGCGAGCCGGCCGCACCGGCCGATCCGGTCGTCCAGCTCTGCGCCTTCCGGGTGGGCGACGAGGAGTACGTCCTCGATCTGATGCGCATCCGGGAGATCGTCCAGCCGCTGCCCATCACCCCGGTGCCGCACGCGCCCGAGTACGTCGAGGGGGTGCTCAACCTCCGGGGCGAGGTGATCCCGGTGGTGGACGTGCGCAGGCGCTTCGGCCTCCCGGCGCAGCCGCCCACCCGCAAGACCAAGTACCTCATCGTCCACGTGGGCGGCCGGGTGCTGGCGCTGGTGGTGGACGGCGTGAGCGACGTGCTGCGCATCCCCCGCTCGGCCATCCGCGCCGCGCCCGAGCTCGTCGGCTCCGGCGCCCGGCGCTTCTTCCTGGGCGTCTGCGGCGCGGAGGCCGGCGCCGCCCGCCCGGTCCCCGGCGCCGCCCCGGCGCCCGCCGCCCCCGGCCGCGCGCCCACCCGGACCCTCCAGCGGTCGGCCGGGCCCACGCGCATGCGGCTCCTGCTCAACGTGA
The DNA here is from genome assembly GCF_023169965.1 of Anaeromyxobacter paludicola. Taxonomy (NCBI): domain Bacteria; kingdom Pseudomonadati; phylum Myxococcota; class Myxococcia; order Myxococcales; family Anaeromyxobacteraceae; genus Anaeromyxobacter; species Anaeromyxobacter paludicola. Next base: position 47,638 of record NZ_AP025592.1, read on the forward strand.
AGGCGCTCCTCGAGCCCTCGGCGCCGGCGGCCCTCGCCGCGGCGCGCGCGCTCGCCGGGGCCATGAGGAACGGATGACCACACCCCGCGATCCCCCCGACTCCGTGGGAGGAGACGCCGAGGAGGAGGCGCGCTACCGCGCCGTCTGCCGGCTCGACCCTTCGGCCCAACTCGCCGCGCTGCTCGGCTGGCTCGCCGACCCGAGCTGGCGGGTGCGGAACGCGGCGGTCGAGCGGATCACGCTCCTCGAGGACCCGGCCCCGGCGCTCCCCGCCCTGGTGGCGGCGCTCGGCGCCGACAGCTTCCCCGGCCGGCGGAACGCCTCCGCGGCCGCGCTGGTCCGGTTCGGCGCGCGCGCGGTCGGGCCGCTGCTGGGCCGCCTCGCCGCCCCGACGCCGGAGGAGCGGACCGGCACCCTCGAGATCCTGGGCGAGATCCGGGAGCGCCAGTCGGCCCCGGCGGTGGCGCGGGCGCTCGGCGACCCCGACCCGAACGTCCGCGTCGCGGCGGCCGAGGCGCTCGGCAAGATCGGCGGCCCGGAGTGCGAGGCGGCGCTGCGCGGCGCGCTCGAGCTCCAGGATCGGCCGGTGCGCCAGGCCGCGCTGGAGGGGCTGGCGCAGCTCCGCGCCGCGCCGCCGGTGGCGATCCTGTCCGCGCTCTGGGGCGAGCGGCTCCTGCGGCGCCCGGCCTGCCGGCTCCTCGGGTTCTCCGACGACCCGGCCGCGCTGGCGCTGCTCGCCGAGGCGCTCTCCGAGCCGGCCCGCACGGTGCGCGAGATCGCGCTCGGCGCGGTGGGCCAGCAGCGGCTCCGCCGCTCCCCCGAGGCGCTCGGGCCGCTGGCGCGCGCGGTGCGCGAGCTGCCGGGCCGCGCCTCGCTGGCCGACCAGTGCCTGGGCGCGCTCGGGAGCGAGGACCCGGCGGTCGCCGCCGGCGGCATCGCGGTCCTGCAGTGGATGGGCGATCCCGCCCACGCCCCGGCGCTGGCGCGCGCGGCCGAGGACGAGCGGCTGCGGCCCCTCGCCGCCGCGGCGCTCGAGCTCCTCGGCCACGACCTCGCGCCGGTGCTGCGCCCGGTGCTCCACGAGCTCTCGCCCGCCGCCCGCGCCGTGGTGCTCGGCGCGCTGGCGCGCCAGGGCGACGCCTCGGTGCTGCCGGACCTCCTCGCCGAGGTCGCGGGGGACGACGAGCTGGCGCGGGCCGCGGCGGTCGAGGGGCTGGGCCGCCTCGGCGACCTGCGCGCCGTGCCGGCGCTGGCGGAGCTGCTGCGGCAGCCCGACGCCAGCCTGTCGGGCGCGGCGGTGGCGGCGCTGGCGCTCCTCGCGACCCGGGGCCCCGAGCACGCGGCGCGCGTCCGCGCCGTCTACCGCGACTGCGCCGAGCCCCCCGCGCCGGCGCTCCTGCGCCTCGTGGCCCGGGTGGGCGAGCCGGAGGACCTGCCGGCCTTGCGCGCCGGCCTGCGGGCGCCCCACCGCGGCACGCGCGTGGCCGCCGCCGCGGCGCTCTCCTCCCTCGCCAGCCAGGGCATGATGGGCATGGAGCCGCCGCACGAGCTCCTCGACGCGCTCGACGACCGCGACCCGTCGGTGCGCGCCGCCGCCGCCCAGGCGGTGGGCGCGTCGGCCCGGTCGCTCCGCGAGCGCGCCCAGGCCGCGGGCCAGCCGCTGCCGACCTGCGGCGAGGCGGCCCGGGCCCTCGCCATGGCGCTGCGGGACGAGGACGCCCTGGTCCGCGCCGCCGCGAGCCGCGCGCTCGGGCGCTGCGGGGCGGTGGAGTACGCCGACGGCCTGGCCCGCCTCGCCTGCGATCCGGCGGCGCCCGCCGAGGCCGCCGCCGCCGCGGTGCACGCGCTCGCGGAGCTGGGCCGGGCCGAGCTCCCGGTGCTCGAGTCGGCCGCGCGCCACCCCGACCCCGAGGTGGTGAAGGAGGCGGTCGCCGCCGCCGCCGCCGCGCCGGGCGGGGCCCCGCTGCTCCTCGCCGCCGCCGCGCACCCGCGCTGGGACGTCCGCCGGGCCGCCGCGCGCGCCATCTCGCAGCGCGGCGACGAGGCGCTGCTCGAGCCGCTGCGCCGGCTCGCCCGGGCCGAGGAGGACGGGCTCGTCGCCGAGGCGTTCGCCGAGGCGGTGCAGGCGCTCGAGTCGAGGCCCCGGGGCGCCCCATGACCCCGCCGCTCGACCAGTGCCCGGTCATGACGGTCGAGGAGTTCCGCCTCCTGCGGGATCTCATCTACGACTACTGCGGGCTCTACTTCAGGGACGAGATGCGCTACCTGCTCGAGCGCCGCCTCGCGCCCCGGCTGCAGGTGCACGCGCTGCAGAGCTTCAAGGAGTACCACCACTTCCTGCGCTACGACGTGGGGCGCCGGGCCGAGCTCGACAGCGCGGTCGAGATCCTCACCACCAACGAGACCTACTTCTACCGGGAGCCGCACCAGCTCCGCGCCTTCTCCGAGGAGATCCTGCCGGTGCTGGCGCAGGAGCGCGCCCGCGAGCGGAAGCTGCGCATCTGGAGCGCGGGCTGCAGCACCGGCGAGGAGGTCTACACCATCGCCATCCTGCTGCGGACCTCCGGGCTCTTCGACGGCTGGGACGTGGACATCTTCGGCTCCGACATCGCGCGCCGGGTGCTCGCGGTGGCGCGGGCGGGCGTCTACGGCGCCAACGCCTTCCGCAACGAGGAGGCCGAGGGGATCCGCCGCTGGTTCCGCCCGGCCGACGGCGGGAAGCTGGCGGTGCTCGACGCCGTCCGCAAGGACGTCTCCTTCAGCCACCTCAACCTGCTCGACGAGGGGATGATGAGCCTCGTGGGGCGGGTGGACGCCATCTTCTGCCGCAACGTGATGATCTACTTCGACCTGCCGGCGCGGAAGCGCGTGGTGAGGAGCTTCCACGACAAGCTGCAGCCGGGCGGATTCCTGATGCTCGGCCACTCGGAGTCGCTGCTCAACGTCACCGCCGACTTCGAGCTGGTCCACCTGAAGAACGACCTCGTGTACCGCAAGCCCTACGCCGCCTCCTCCTGCCGAGCCACCCCGTGACCCCCCCCGAGCGAGCTCCCCGCGGTCCCCGCACGTTGCGCGTCATGGTGGTCGACGACTCGACCTCCATGCGCCGCACCATCAGCGACATGCTCTCCTACGAGCGCGGCGTCCAGGTCGTCGGCCGCGAGTCGTACGGCGAGGAGGCCCTCAAGGAGGCCTTCGAGATCAAGCCGGACGCCATCTGCCTCGACCTGCAGATGCCGCGGCTCGACGGCTTCACCTTCCTGCGGCTGCTCATGTCCCGGCAGCCCACGCCGGTCATCGTCATCTCCTCCAACTCCCGGAAGAGCGACGTCTTCAAGGCCCTCGAGCTCGGCGCGCTCGACTTCATCGCCAAGCCCGAGGGGCCCGACGCCGATCTCACCGCCATCCGGGACGACCTCCTCGAGAAGATCGGCACCGTCCGCGCGCTCCAGATCGGGAACCTCGACCAGTCGGCGCGCTCCGCCGCGCCGACGGCTCGAGCGGATCACCTCGACCAGTCGGCGCGGCCCCCCCCGGCCTCGGAGCCGGCCCGCGAGCGGCCGGCGGCGCGCCGCGCCCCCGCGCCCCGCGCGCCCGAGCCGATGCGGCTGCTCGTCATCGGGGCCTCGACCGGCGGCCCGCCGGCGCTGCAGCGGCTCTTGACCGCGCTCCCGGGCGACCTGCCGCTCGCGGTGGTGGTGGGCCAGCACATGCCGGAGCGGTTCACGGCGGCCTTCGCCGAGCGGCTCGGCCGGACCAGCTCCTTCTCGGTCTCCGAGGCGGCCGACCGGGACGTCGTGGCGCCGGGCCGGGTGCTGGTGGCGCCGGGCGGCAAGCACCTGCAGCTCCTGCGCGATCCGTCGGGCGAGATCCGCTGCGCGGTCCTCGACGCGGCCCGCGTCCCGGGCCGGCGCTACTGTCCCAGCGTGGATCTCATCCTGGAGTCGGCCGCGCGCGTCCTGGGCGAGCGGGTGGCCGGCGTGATCCTCACCGGCATGGGGAACGACGGCCGCAAGGGGATCGAGGCGGTGAAGGCCGCCGGCGGGCTCACCATCGCGGAGTCGGAGGAGACGGCCGTGGTCTACGGGATGCCGAAGGAGGCGGTCGCCTCCGGGTGCGTGGACGAGATCCTGCCGCTCGGCGCCATCGCCGGGCGGCTGGTGCGCTTCACGGGCCGGGAGGGCGCATGACCGGCCCGACGCTCTCCGCGCTGGTGGTGGACGACAGCGGCGCCATGCGCAAGCAGCTCGCCTACGCGCTGCAGCGGGTGATGGGCATCCACGCCACCGAGGCCACCGACGGGGCCGACGCCTGGCGCAAGCTCTCGACCGGCTCCTACGACGTGGTGCTCACCGACATCAACATGCCGCTCATGGACGGGCTGAAGCTCATCGCCCTCGTCCGGCAGAGCGGCGGCGTGCACCAGCGGGTGCCCATCGTGGTCATCACCACCGAGGGCGCCACCGAGGACCGCCGGCGCGCGATGGACCTCGGCGCGAGCGCCTACCTCGTGAAGCCGGTCCAGTCGCAGCAGGTGGTCGAGGCGGTGCGGCAGCTCTTCAAGCGGACCGCCTGAGCGGCGGCGCGCGCCCCCGCGGCGCGCCTCAGGGCAGCGCGAGCTCCGCCACCACCGGCGCGTGGTCGCTCGTCCCGAAGGCCGGGCGCGGCGCGCAGCTCCGGGTGGCCGCGAGGAGCGGCGCGCTCGCGAGCAGGTAGTCGATGCGCCAGCCGATGTTGCGCTGCCGCAGGTTCCGCCACGGCGCCCACCAGCTGAACACGGTGCCGTCGCCGGGGTGGAGGGCCCGGGTCAGGTCCACGAGGCCGCGCGCGAGCAGCCGGTCGAAGAGGGCGCGCTCCTCGGGGAGCTGCCCGACGGCGCCCGGCTTGCGCTCGCGCTCGTGCACGTCGAGGTCGGTGTGGGCGACGTTGAGATCCCCGGCCAGCACGAGCCGCTCGCCCGCCGCGTGCCGCTCGCCGGCCCAGGCGTCGAGCGCCTCGAGGAAGCGCAGCTTGGCCGCGAGGTCCTTCCCGCCGTTGGGGACGTAGATGGAGGCCACGGTGACGCCCGGGAGCGCCGCCGCCACGATGCGCGTCTCGTGGTCGAACGCCGGGTGGAAGAAGGCGGGGGGCTCGGGCGCGAGCGCGCGGCTCACCAGCAGGGCGACGCCGGAGTAGGCGGTCTCGCCGTGCCACCGGCAGTGGTAGCCGGCGCGCTCGCAGAGGGAGGCCGGGACCTTCGCCACCGGCGCCTTGAGCTCCTGGAGGCAGAGGACGTCGGGCCGCTCCTCGTCGAGGAAGGCCGCCACCTGGGCCTCGCGGGCCCGGATGCCGTTCACGTTCCAGGTGGCGAGCTTCATGCGGCCCCCGGGCGGCGCTCAGCGCTTCTTGAAGAGCGCCTCGAGGGCGTCGTGCGGGTCCTCCCGCGGCTTCGGCGCCTCGCCGAAGAGGGCGGCGAGCTGGCCGCGGGCGGTCGCGCCCCGGTCGCCCTGCCGGCGGGCGGCGCCGTCGCCGAGCTGGAAGAGATCGCAGGCGTTCGACGCCTCCTTCTCCACCACCTGCTCGGCGTGCGGCTCGCGGCACTGGTGGGCCGCCGACTCGTCGTAGTGGCGGCAGTTCATGCAGCAGCGGACGTCGCCGTCGCACTCGGGGCAGGTGGTGCGGCGGCCCACGGGGCCGTCGAGCTTGAGCGCGGCGCCGCAGTGGTAGCAGGAGGCGGGCATGCGACGGATGATAGCGCGCCCGGCGCCGCCGGCTACCGCGATGCGGCCTGGGCCGGCTCGCGCCGCTCGCTCGGGGGCCGCTCCGAGAGCTCCGCGGACAGGACCGCCACGGTCTCGACGTCGAGCCGGATCCGGTCCCACTCCTCCTCCGGGATGGCGAGGAAGGCCTCGGACACGCGCGGGTCGAACTGGGTGCCGGTGCAGCGGAGCACCTCGTCGCGCACCGCCGCGAACGGCCGGCCCTTGCGGTAGGGGCGGTCGGTGGTGATGGCGTCGAGGGTGTCCACGATGGCGAACACCCGGGCGCCGAGGCAGATCTCGTCCCCGCGCAGCCCGCGGGGGTAGCCGGTCCCGTCCCACTTCTCGTGGTGCTCGAGCACCACCCGGGCGGCCGTGCGCAGGTAGTCCACCCGCTGCAGGAGCGACCAGCCGAGCTCCGGGTGCCGCTTCATCTCCACCCACTCCTCGGCCGAGAGCGGGCCCGGCTTGAGCAGCACGCTGTCGCGCACGCCGATCTTGCCGATGTCGTGGAGGAGGGCGCCGTGCTCGACCACGGTGACCTCCGGCTCCTCGATGCCGAGCTGCTGCGAGAGGCGCCGGGCGTAGAGCGAGACGCGGCGCGAGTGCCACTGGGTCTCGGCGTCGCGGTAGTCGAGCGCGGAGATGAGCCCCTCGAGCAGCGCCTGGGTGCGCGCGCGGACCATCTCCTCGAGCCCGTGGTTCATCTCGCGGAGCTGCAGGTTCTGGCGCTGCACCTCGAGCGTCAGCCGCTCGTTCTCGCGCCGCAGGCGGGAGGACTCGCAGGCGTGGCCGATGGTGGCGAGGAGCTCCTGCTGGTGCCAGGGCTTGGCGACGATCCGGTAGACCTCGCCGGAGTTCACCGCCTCGAGCGCGACCTGGAAGTCCTCGGCCGCCGTGCAGAGGATGCGGACCGCGCCGGGCGCGAGCTCCCGGGAGGCCTTGAAGAAGGCGATGCCGTCCATCCCGGGCATCATGTAGTCCGAGATGATGACGCTCGGCGCCTCGCGGGTGAGCGCCTGGAGCGCCTCGCGCGGGGTGAGGAAGGCGCGCGTGCCGAAGCCGGCCGACTCGAGCACGCGCGACAGGGCGCGCAGCACGAGGGCGTCGTCGTCGACGAGGAAGACCAGCTCGGGCGGCGTCGCCGCCGACTTCAGGTGAACGGTCACGCGCCCGGCATCATATCGTCCCTCCGTCCGGCAGGACAGGGGGGCGCCGGGCGGTCGGCCGGTTCGAGGGGGCGCGCCCGGGCGCGGCGGGAGGGTCCCGCCGAACCTGGGGCGGGCGCGCCCCGGCCGCTCAGAAGCTGCCGAGGAACTCGTCGTTGGTCTCGAACTCCGAGAGCTTCTTGAGGAGCCGCTCCATGGCCTCGACCGGCTTGAGCGACGCGAGCGCCTGGCGCAGGCGGCGCACCTTCTCGATCTCCTTCGGCGAGAAGAGCTTCTCCTCCTTGCGCGTCCCGGAGGCGCCGATGTCGATGGCGGGGAAGATGCGGCGCTCGGCGAGCTGGCGCGAGAGCACCACCTCCATGTTGCCGGTGCCCTTGAACTCCTCGAAGATCACCTCGTCCATGCGGCTGCCGGTGTCGATGAGGGCCGTCGCGATGATGGTGAGCGAGCCGCCCTCCTCGGCCTTGCGCGCGGCGCCGAAGAGCCGCTTGGGCCGCTCCAGCGCCCGGCTGTCCACGCCGCCGGTGAGCGTGCGCCCGGAGGACTCGACCTCCTTGTTGTAGGCGCGGGACAGGCGGGTGATCGAGTCGAGCAGGATGACCACGTCCTTGCCGGCCTCGACGAGCCGCTTCGAGCGCTCCAGCACCATCTCGGCGACGTGCAGGTGCTCCTCGGTGGGCCGGTCGTTGGAGGAGCCGACCACCTCGCCCTTGATGTTGCGCTTCATGTCGGTCACCTCTTCCGGCCGCTCGTCCACGAGCAGCACGGTGAGGTGGACGTCCGGGCGGTTGGAGGTGATCGCCTGGGCGATCCGCTGCAGCATGATCGTCTTGCCGGCCTTCGGCGGCGAGGTGATGAGCGCGCGGGCGCCGAGGCCGATGGGGGCGACGAGGTCGAGCACCCGGCCCACCAGCTCGTCCGGGCGGGTCTCGATGATGAGCCGCTCGGTCGGGTCGGTGGCGGTGAGGTTCTGGAAGTGGGTGCGGCGGGCGACGGCGATAGGGTCGGTCCCCTCGACGGTGTCCACCCGCTGCAGCGTCCGCTTCATGTTCCGCAGGCTGGCCTGGCCCTTCACCAGCACGCCCGGCTGCAGGTGCATCCGGTCGATGAGCCAGCGGGGGACCTCGACGTCGAAGGCCTGCGGCAGGTAGCTGCGCTTCGGATCGCGCAGCCAGCCCTGGCCCTTGCCCTCGAACTGGAGGACGCCCTCGACCTCCTCGGTCTGCTCCGGCTGCGCCTGCGCCTGCGGGGCGGCCGCCACCGGGGCGCCGTTCGCGGGGGACGCGCCCGGCGCGGGCTGGCCGGCCGGACCGCCGGGACCCGCTCCCTGCGGGCTCCCCGGCTGGCCGGAGCGGCCGCGGCGACCGCGGCGGCGGCGGCGGCGGCGGCCCTGGCCCTGACCGGGCTGCTGGCCCTGACCTTGCGGCGAGCCCTGCTGGGCGTCACCGCCTTCGGCGGGGGAGGTTGCGGCGGTGGGGGCGGGCTGCTGCGACGCGGCCGGAGGCGGGGCGCCTTCGCCACCCGAGGACGGGGTCTGCTCGTTTTCGCTCATGCTGTCTGTCTGCTCCGGCCGCATCCCGTGCTGGGCGGCGCGGTCCTTCGGCTGGTCTGGTCGGCGCGGCGTTCGCGTTTCGCTGTTCGAGCTGTCGCGGGCTTCGCGCCCCCCCGATCCGTTGTGTGCGCATCGCTCGCAAAGAGCGGCGCAACGGGTTCAAAGGAGCCGTACGACCGGGGGATCACCCCCCCGCCGCAAATGAATCTGAGGCGCGATCAGGGAGGAGACAACGGCTACATAACAGACTCCTGCCCGGAGCGAAAGGATCCTCTGAGGCGCATCAGGGTCGTGGGGGGACGCCGTCCAGCCAGTCGAGGGGCAGGGCCAGCATCGGGCCCATCTCGGACAGGAGCGCCGCCGCCCGCAGCTCGGGCACGCTGGCGGCGAGCCGGAGGAGCGCCGGCGGCTCCTCGGCGCGGACCACGGCGGAGGAGAGCCGCTCGGCGAGCCCCAGCTCCGGCTCGACGCGCCGGACCTCGAGGTCCTCGTCGGCGCGGTAGCCGGCGCGCTGCTTCGCGAGCGCGATGGCGTCGTCGAGGGTGCCGAGCCGGTCCACGAGCTTGTGCGAGAGGGCCTGCGCCCCCGACCAGACCCGGCCCTGCGCGACGGCGTGCACCTCGTCGCGGGAGAGCTTGCGCCCCTCGACCACCCGGGCCAGGAAGGTCTCGTAGAAGGCCGAGATCTGCTCCTCCACCAGCCGCCGCTCGCCGGGCGTCCAGGTCTTGAGCGGCGACTCGATGTCGGCGTTCTCGCCGCGCTTCAGCACCACGTCCTTCACCCCGAGCTTGCCGAGGAGCCCGGACAGGTCCGGCTTGAGCACGAAGACGCCGATCGACCCGGTGTAGGTCGAGGGCTCGGCCAGGATCTCCCCGGCCCCGACCGCGGCCAGGTAGCCGCCGCTCGCGGCGCTGTCGCCCATCGAGGCCACCACCGGCTTGCCCTTGCGGCGGGCGGCCACCACCTCGCGCCAGATGAGGTCGGAGGCGAGCGCGTCGCCGCCGGGCGAGTCCACCCGGAGCACGATCGCCTTCACGCTCCCGTCCTCGGCGGCGGCGCGGAGCTGCCGCGTGACCGTCTCGGCGCCGGCCACGCTCTCGACGCCGAACGGATCCGAGCGGCTCCTCCCGGAGACGATGGTCCCCTCGAGCCGGATCACCGCCACCGCGGGGCGCGGCCCCCAGCGCTGCGCCTGCCGGGGCGGGCTGCGGTCCTCCCGCTCCGAGAGCCGCACCTCGCCGCCCACCACCTTCCCGAGCCGCGCCTCGAGCTCGTCGGGCCAGACCACCTCGTCGAGCAGCTTCTCCTGCACCGCCCGCTCGCTCGTGAAGAAGCCCACGTCCACGAGCTCCTTCACCCGGGCCTCGGGGAGCCCGCGCGCCGCGGCGACCGCCTCGAGCTGCCGCCGGTGCAGGTCGTCGAGCAGGGAGCCCGTCACCTCGCGCTGCGCGTCGCTCATGTCCGAGCGGGTGAGCGCGTCGGGGGCGTTCTTGTAGCGCCCCATCGCCACCACGTCGAAGGCGACGCCGAGCCGGGCGAGCGCGTCGCGCAGGAAGGGGTGGTTCGAGGCGAGGCCGTTCACCTGCAGCGGCGCCGAGGGCGGCGCCCAGATGGCGCTCGCCGCGGTGGCGAGCCAGTAGCCGCGGTTCCCGCCCCCGGTCACGTAGGCCACCACCGGCTTCCTCGCCCGCACCTGCTCGAGCTTGTGCCGCAGCTCCTCGACGCGGGCGGCCCCGAGCGGCACGTCGTCGATCCGGACGAGCAGCCCCGGCGTCTCGTCGTCGCGGACGGCGTCGAGCCGGGCCAGGAGCTGGCCGTACGGGTCGCGCCGGGCGAGCGGCAGGATGAGCGAGCGGGGCTGCGCGAGCGCCTGCGAGAGCGACACCACCGGCACGCTGTGCTGGACCGTCGAGAGCCCCCGGTACCGCTCGGCGCTGACGCGGGCGCCCACGGTCCAGCCGCGGCCGGCCTCCTCGGTGGCGCCGGACACCGACGAGCTCAGGCCGAGGTGCGCGGTCGAGGCGGTCACGGCGAGCTGCGCCACCACGGCGCCCTCCACGCCCGGCGCGTCGCGCAGCGGCAGCAGCACCTGCGCCTGCAGGCCGTAGCCGCGGGGGAAGTCGGCGCGGACCCCGAGCGCGCCGTGGGTGACGTGGAAGGCGTCCCGCCCGAGGTCGCTCGCGAGGAGGTCGCCGGAGAGCGTGAGGGTGTCGTTCCAGAGCCGCGTGGCGGCGCCGAGGTCGTAGCGGACCGGCAGCGGCCGGCCCGACTCGCGCGCCTGCAGGTCGAGCGCGGAGGCGCCGAGGGAGAGCCAGCGGGCCGGGCGCACCGTGAGCCCCACGTCGAGGCTCCGCAGCGCGTCGCGCGCCGGGTCGGGCGACGAGAAGTGGTTCCAGGCGAGCCCGAACGAGAAGAGCGGGGTGGGGGAGAAGGCGAGGCCGAGCCCGGTCTTGCGGTAGCGGGAGCCGCCGCCGTCGCCGGGGCGCACCCACTCCATGGAGAGCGAGGGCGCGAAGGGGCCGAGCGGGAGCGTGGTGTAGAAGCCGTCGCCGAGGTAGCCGCGGGCGCTCCCCTGCTCGTGGAAGTACTGGAGCGCGAAGCCGCCGACGAAGCCGGGCGCGGCCGGGTTCACGGCGAGCCCCGAGGGCTCCTCGGCGCTGGCCGCCCCCTCCGGCGTCACCGCGAGCCCCACCGGCGTCCCGCGGGCGCGCTCGACGAGGGTCATGGCCTGGGCGGCGGCGAGCGCCGGCAGGCCGAGCGCGGCGAGGAGCGCGAGCGGCTTCACGAACCGTGTCATGCCGGGATTCTAGCCCAGCGGCGGGCAGGCGACCTGGCCCCTGGCAGGGGACGGTGGCGGGCTGGACCTCCCGGGCGGCGGCCGGGCCGGCGCCGGAGCGGGGTGGCGGTCGCTACTCCTGGCCGTCGTCCTCGACGCGGCGCAGGTCGTCCTCGGTGAGCGGCACGAGGTTCCCCGCCTTGTACTCGCGGAACAGCGCGAAGATCTGCTCCTTGTGCGGGCGCTGCTTGCCCATCGGGCACCGCTCCCAGTCCTGGTAGGGCTCGTCGCAGTAGCCGGTCCGCTTGTCGCCGCACTTGGGCTGCAGGTAGACGCCGATCTCCGGGACCGCCTTCACGACGGCGCGGCGCATGAGCGCGACCATGTGCCGGATCTCCCACTGCGCCCGCCAGCAGAGCCTCAGATCGGCGATGTGCAGGAGCTCGGCGAAGTTGACCATCACCTGGAAGTTGGTGGGGGTCGCGTTGGGGAGGACGAAGCGGGCGTCCTCGGCCGGCACGCCCTTCGCGAGCGCGAGCTGGTAGACCCGCGTCACCTCGGCCATGAGCTTCTCGTACTCCTCGGCCATGCCGGGCGTCTTCTCGAAGCTCTTCGGCGTCACGTAGTCGAGCCGCTCCTCCTTGTACTTCACGTAGCGCTGGCTCTGCTGCTCGAAGCTGATGCCGATCCGGTGGCGCACGAACTGGTGGCTGAGCGAGCGGGACACGCCGGAGATGCCGAACCAGAAGACCACCTGCTCGAGCGGCGAGGCGTGGCCGGTCTTGAGCCGCTCCTGGATGAAGCCGCGGATCTGCTCGGGCGTGATCTTGCCGGCGCCGATCTCGGCCCAGACCTCGTTGGGCGTCTTCGGCGTGTAGCAGGTGCGGTAGGCGCCGTAGAGCTTGGTGAGGGGGTCGCGGGCGTAGTCGATGAGCGTGACTTCGAGGGCCATGGGGCTCCCTTCATACCGCGGGGCGGGCCTCGCGGGTAGGCGCCCCGCGCGCCGCGAAACCCGGGCGGGCGGGCGAGGCCCCGCCGTGCTAGACAGACCGGCCATGACCCCTCCCGATCCAGGCCCGGGGCCCGCGGCCAAGCTCGCCTCCAGCTCGTGCGTCGAGATGACCGAGCTCGTGATGCCGAGCGACGCCAACCGGCTCGGCACGGCCTTCGGCGGCAAGGTGGTGAGCTGGGTGGACCTCGCGGCCGGCGTCGCGGCGCAGCGCCACACGCGGACGCCCTGCGTCACCGCCTCCATCGACCAGCTCTCCTTCCTCTCCCCCATCCACGTGGGCGACGTGGTCATCCTGCGGGCCCGGGTGAACGCCGTCTTCGGCTCCTCGATGGAGATCGAGGTGGAGGTCGAGGCCGAGGAGACCACCACCGGCGAGCGCCGGCCCTGCCTCGACGCCTTCCTCACCTTCGTCTCGCTCGGCGCCGACGGGAAGCCGCAGCGCGCGCCGATGCTCCTCGCCGTCACCGAGGACGAGCTCCGCCGCCAGGCCGACGCCCAGGAGCGGCGGGCGGCCCGGCTGGCGTCCCGGCGGGCCCGCGCCGTCCCGGGGGCGGCGCCTCGTTGAGCCCCGCGTCGCAGCCTTCGTCCACCCAGGCCCGCCAGGCGGGCAGGAGAGCCACATGAAGAATCGCCTCGGCGCCGCCGCCCTCTGCGCGGCGCTCCTCACCGCGTGCCGCACCGGCGCGCCCGCCCCCGCGAAGCCGGCGGAGGCCGCGCCGCTCGGGATCGACCCCTCGATCGTCGATCGCGGCGTGAGCCCCTGCGACGACTTCTACGCCTACGCCTGCGGCGGCTGGATCGCGAAGACCGAGATCCCGGCCGACAAGCCGAGCTGGAGCCGCGGCTTCTTCGAGCTGCGGGAGCGCAACCTGAAGGAGCTCCGGGCCATCGCCGACGACGAGGCCGCCGGCCGCGCCGCGCCGGAGGACCGCTTCGCCGACAAGGTGGGGGCCTACTACGCGAGCTGCATGGACGAGCCGGCGGTCGAGGCGCACGGGCTCGCGGAGCTCAAGGCGGAGTGGGCCAGGCTCGGCGCCGTGAAGGACCCGGAGTCGCTCCTGCGCGAGCTGGCGCGCCTCCACCGCGCGGGGGTCTTCGCGGCCTTCCAGCTCGGCTCGCAGCAGGACGCCAGGGACGCGAGCCAGGTGATCGCGGTGGTGTCGCAGGGCGGCCTCGGCCTGCCCGACCGCGACTACTACCTCTCCACGGATCCCAGGTCGCAGGAGATCCTGAAGCAGTACCGGGCGCACGTGGCCCGCATGTTCGCCCTCGCCGGCCGGGCGCCCACCGAGGCGGAGAAGGCCGCGGGCGAGGTGCTCGCGCTCGAGACCGCCCTCGCCGGCTCCCACTACACCCGGACCGAGCTGCGCGATCCGAAGCGGGTCTACAACCGCGTGGACCTGCCCGGCCTCGAGAAGCTCGCCCCGCAGGTGGACTGGCGGCGCTACCTCGCCGGCGTCGGCCACCCCGGCGTCACCGCGATCAACGTGACCACGCCGCGCAACGTCGAGGAGGTGGGGCGGCTCGTGAAGCAGGCGTCCCCGGCGCGGTGGCGCACCTACCTCGAGTGGAACCTGCTCGCCAAGGCGACCGGGTACCGCGCGCTGCCCAAGGCCTTCGTGGACGAGCGGTTCGCCTTCTCCTCGGCGGCGTTCACCGGCGCCAAGGAGCTCGAGGCGCGCTGGAAGCGGTGCGTGTCGCTCACCGACGGCGCGCTCGGCGAGGCGCTCGGCGAGGCGTACGTGCGCCGCCACTTCGGCCCCGAGGGGAAGGCCGCCACCACCCGGCTGGTCTCGGAGATCGAGCAGTCGATGGGCCAGGACCTCGCCGGTCTCGCCTGGATGGACCCGCCGACCCGCGCCCAGGCGAACGCCAAGCTGGGCAAGGTCTTCAACAAGGTCGGCTATCCCGACAAGTGGCGCGACTACGCCAGGCTCGAGGTGCGGCGCGGCCGCTGGCTCGACAACGCCCTCGCGGCGGAGGCGTTCGAGGTGAACCGGGAGCTCGACAAGGTGGGCAAGCCGCTCGACCGGGGCGAGTGGTACATGAGCCCGCCCACCGTGAACGCCTACTACGAGCCGGCGCTCAACGAGATGGTCTTCCCGGCCGGCATCCTGCGGCCGCCGTTCTTCACCCTGGGGGCGCCCGCGGCCGTGAACTACGGCGCCATCGGCGTGGTGGTCGGGCACGAGCTCACCCACGGCTTCGACGACGAGGGGCGCCGCTACGACGCCGAGGGCAACCTGCGCGACTGGTGGTCGCCCACGGTGGACAAGGAGTTCGACCGTCGCGCCGAGTGCGTGGCGAAGCAGTACGAGGCCTACGAGCCGCTCCCGGGCGTGCACCTCAACGGCCACCTCACGCTCGGCGAGAACATCGCCGACCTCGGCGGCGCGAAGCTGTCGTACGCCGCGCACCGGCGGGCCCTCGGTCAGCGGGGCGACGCGCCCGACGCGAGCGGCTTCACCCCGGACCAGCAGTTCTTCCTCGGCTTCGCCCAGTCCTGGTGCCAGAAGTCGCGCGACCCTTACGTGCGGATGCTCGTCACGGTGGACCCGCACTCGCCGCCGCGGTTCCGGGTGAACGGCCCGCTCTCCAACCTCCCCGAGTTCCAGAAGGCCTGGAGCTGCCCGGCCGGCGCGAAGATGGTGCGGGCCGAGCGGTGCGAGGTCTGGTGACGCCGGCCGTCCGGCCGTCGCGAGCCGCCCCGTGGCCGCGGTCCATCCCGTGATCGCGGGGCGGACCGCGCTCGTGACTTGATCCCGCGCAGGATGGCGGAGCGCGGCCGCTCGAGGCCTCGCCGCGAGAAACGCCCGTGTTTCGGCGACGTTGTCTCGAAGTGAAGACGGACTGTGTGCAAAGTAGGCTTTGACGCCCTTCCGGAGGCGTTGTCACCACGAGAGTCCCTCATGTAGCGTCCACGGCGCCGATGTGGTCGCGGCTCGATCCGCACCCTTCGTCAACGCGGGAACGGGGGATTCCATGGAGAGCACCGGTCGCATCGCTGCGCCTGCGGGCGCGTGTCGCCTCGCCAGCCTTCGCCGCCCGATCGCGGCGGCCCTCGTCGCGATGGCGCTCCCGGCGGTCGCGGGCGCGGTCGTCTCCGGCGCCAGCGTCACCTACGCGGGCGCGAGCTTCGGGGCGGGGACGTCGTCGAACGTGAAGGTGGACGGGAGCGGCAACCTGGCGCTCTCGGTCCCGACCTCGACGCCGGGCTACGCCTGGATCGCTGGCAAGGGCAGCGGCGCGGTCCTGCGCGTGGACACCGCGACCGGGGCGAGCACGAGCTTCGACAGCGTGATCCCGGCCGACTGCCCGGCCTGCGGAGCGGACCGGACCAAGTGGATGCCCGCCGCCGTCGCCGTGGACATGGACGGACAGGCCTGGGTGGTGAACACCGGAGTGGGCGCGGTGACGCGCTTCGGCGCGAGCCAGAAGACCATCCCGGTGTCCACGCCGGGGACGCTCGCCCCGGCGATCGCGGTGGACTCCGACGGCTCGGTCTGGGTCGCCGCTCCCGGGGCCGGCAAGAACGTCGCGTTCTACAAGGTCTCCGCGTCCGGGCAGGTGGTGCTCAACGGGACCGTCGGAAACCTCGCGCTCCCGGCCGCCCTGCTGGCCCGCGACGGCGAGCTCTTCATCGCCGAGGGGAGCAACGTCCGGCAGATCTCCGGAAGCGCGAAGACCGCCACGGCGAGCTGTCTGCAGCCCCTGAGCGGCCTCGCGCTCGACGGGGCGGGGCGCCTCTGGGCGAGCGGCCAGCAGGGCCTGCTGTCGATCGACCTCTCCGCGAAGACCTGCGTCGTGAAGTCGGCCGTCGCGCCGCTCACGGCGGTCGCGGTGGACGCCGCCGGAAGCCTCTGGGCGACCGGCGGCAGCTCCGCCTACCGCTTCTCCGCGACGGGAGCGCTGCAGCAGACCATCGGGACGGCCCCGGTCGCCGGCTACGGGATCGACCAGGCCGCCGACGGGAGCCTGTTCGTGGCGGGCCAGGGCGGCTACGCGAAGCTCGTGGCGGGCGCGGCGCAGGTGACCCCGCTCACCGGCTACTACGGCACCTCCTCCGACTTCACCGGCGCCCAGCTCCGCGCCTGGGTCGCGAAGGGCAGCTGGGACGTCGTGCAGGACGCGGGGGCGGCCGGGGCGATCTGGGGCACCGTGAGCTGGGTCGGCCCGACGACCGGCGTGACCGCGCAGGTCCGGGCCGCCGACGCGGCCGCCGGGCTCGCCGGCGCTCCCTGGGTCACCGTGTCGAACGGGACGTCGTTCCAGGGCTCCGGCGTCGCCGGTCGCTACCTGGAGCTGAAGCTCACCTTGACGGGGAAGGTCGGCCAGGGCCCGGTCGTCTCGAGCGTCACCGTGGCCACCTACGGCAAGCCCGACGGCGCGGCCTGCGGCGCCGCCAGCGACTGCGCGAGCGGCTCCTGCGTGGACGGCGTCTGCTGCAACACCGCGTGCGCCGGCCAGTGCGAGGCCTGCAACGTCGCCGGGAGCGCCGGCACCTGCGTCGCGGTGACGGGCGCGCCGCAGAACGGCCGCCCCGCCTGCGCCTCCGACGGCACCGCCTGCGGCGGCGCCTGCGACGGGACGAGCCGCGCCGCCTGCACCTACCCGAGCGCGTCCACCGCCTGCCGGGAGGCGAGCTGCGGCGCCGGCGTGCAGACGGCGGCCGCGACGTGTGACGGCAACGGCAGCTGCGGGACCGTGGTGACCGTGAGCTGCGACGCCTACGTCTGCGGCGCCACCGCCTGCCTCACCACCTGCGGCGGGGACGCGGACTGCTCGCCCAGGTACGAGTGCGATCTCGACCCGGCCGCGCAGAAGATGGCCTGCGTCGCCGACGTGACCCCGCCGGCGCTGACGCTCGACACCCTCCCGCCGTACACCAACCAGGCCGCGCGCACGGTGTCCGGCTCGGTGAAGGATCGGAGCAAGCTCGACTGGGTCAAGCTGACGTTGAACGGGGCGGAGATCCCGGTGGCGCTCCAGCCGGACGGCTCGTTCAGCGTGTCGCTCACGTTCGCCGAGGGGACCAACGCCCTCGTCTTCGCCGCGGCCGACATCGCCGGGAACGCGAGCTCCCCGCTCACCGCCAGCACCGTCCTCGACACCGTTCCTCCGTCGCTGGTCGCCGTCGCTCCCGCGGCCGGGAAGGCGTTCGGCAGCTCCCTCGGGATCCCGTTCGAGCTCCAGGTCTCGGACGCGACCCCGGTGGTGGTGAGCGCCGGCGGGCAGCAGTTCACGCCGGACGCGACCGGGAAGGTCAGCGGCACCATCGACCTGCAGGGCAGCGAGGGCTGGAACACCCTCTCCTTCCTCGCCACCGACGCCGCCGGCAACACCGCCACCCAGAGCGTCGCGGTGCTCCTCGACTTCACCGCGCCCGTCGTGACCGTGGACGACCTGACGCCCATCCCCTGGGCGACCGCCCGCGACACCTTGCCGGTGATCCTCCACGTGGACGATCTCACCGCCACCACGGTGGTCTTCTCCGACGGGCAGAGGTTCACGAACGCGCGCTCCTCCGCGGGCGCGCTCTCCGCCGCCGCGCTCGCGCTGGCCGACGGGCCGAACGGTCTCTCGGTGACGGTGACGGACGAGGTGGGCCGCGCGACCACCCTGAGCTGGACGGTCATCTACGACCACACGCCGCCGACCGGCTCGTTCGCGTCCCCCGCGCCCGGAGCGTTCGTGCGCGGGACGGTCGAGCTGGCGCTGAACGCCAGCGACGACTGGACCGGCGTCGCCTCCGTCGCCTGGCCGGACGGCACCCGCGTCGCGAAGCCGAGCTTCCCGGCCATCTCCTCGCTCGACACCACCACGCTCCCGGACGGCGCGTACACCGCGAGCGCCCAGGTCGCGGACGGCGTCGGGAACACCCGCTCGATCTCGCTCCCGCTCGTGGTGGACAACACGCCTCCCGGCCTGGGCCTCGGCAGCCTCCCGGCCTACGTGCACGACGGCATCGCCATCACGGCCAGCGCCGACGACCCGACGAGCGGAGTCGCGAGCGTCACGATCCAGGCGGGGAGCTCGACCCGCACCTGCGAGAGCGCGGAGTGCTCGCTCGACTTCGTCACCAACACGCTCGGGAACGACGGCCCGTTCACCATCACCGCGACGGCGACCGATCGCGCCGGCAACCAGACCACGAAGCAGGTGACCATCATCGCCGTCAACAACGCGCCCAAGGGCTTCCTGGTCGCGCCCGTGGACGGCGCCTACGTCGCCGGCCCGCTCGCGGTCAGCGTGGACGCCTCCCAGGTCTCCTACTTCCAGGACGTGACCTGCCAGCTCGGAGACGCGCCCCTGGTCCCGACCACCACGCAGGCGAAGCTCGACGTCACGGTGGACACGCTGAGGCTCCTCGACGGCGACCTGACCGTCTCCTGCACGGCCACCGACCTGGCCGGGCTGACGACCACCGAGAAGCGGACGGTGCACGTCAGGAACTGGACCGAGGTGCTCAACCCCACCACCCTCAACCTGCGCACCGGCGGGAGCAGCGTGGTGACGCTCTACGTCGAAGGGAAGAACGTGTCCCTGCTGGTCCCGCAGCGGGCATCGCTGAAGCTCGGCGGTCCGAGCGGCGTCTCGGCCATCGTCAACGCGGTCTCGGCCTCCGTCGGCGACTACAACTCGAACGGCGTGCCCGACCTGACCGTCAAGTTCGACCGGCAGTCGCTCATCAACCTGCTCACCGCGAAGGCGGCTGCCGCCGGGACGGCGGTCCCGGCCGGGCCGGTGAAGCTCGAGGTCTACGCGGGCGGGCAGCTCATCGGCAGCGCCGTCACCAACGTGAACCGCTAGCATGACGCGCGCACGACGCCTCGCCGCAGGCTGCGCCGTCCTCCTGGGCGCCGCAGCCCTGATCCTCGCCACCCGATGGTGGCCGGGGCGCTCCGCCCCGGTGCCGCCGTCCGCGCTCCCGCCCGCGGCCGCCGCCGAGCGGCTGCGGACGGAGCAGGACTTCCCCACGCGCCGCGAGCTGGTGCGCGCCATCGCCAAGGCGCCCGACGCGGTCCCGCGCCTCGAGGCCGTGTGGCGCGGGGCTGGCGACGGCGCCGCCCGGGAGGAGGCGCTCATCCAGGTCTCGAAGGTGGGCGGGGCCGACGGGGCGCGCTTCCTCGCCGAGGTGGCCTCCACCGACCCGCGCTACGGCGCACGGGCCGCCGCCGCGCTCGGCCAGATGAAGAGCGCGAAGGCCGCGGACGAGCTCGCGCGCATCGCCGAGTCGGACGCGCCCGCGATCACCCGGGCCAACGCCGCCCAGGCGCTCGGCCGGACGGGCGATCCCGGGAGGGCGGACGAGCTCGTGAAGCTCGCGGCCGATCCCGGGCAGCCGCTCCGGGTCCGCCAGGAGTCCGCGCTCGGGCTCGCCCGCGTCGGGGGCGAGGGCCAGGCGGCGGCCCTGTCGGCCGCGCTCGAGGCGGCGGCGTCCGACGGGAGCCTGGACGGCGAGCAGCTCCGGATCCCCATGATCCAGGCGCTCGGCCACATCGGCACGCCGCAGGCCCGGGCGGCCCTGGCGGCCCACGCCCAGCGGGAGCTCTCGCGCAACGAGCGGGCGTTCCTGCTGCTCGCCCTCGGCGCGCGCTGACCGAGGCCTCGGCGTCCGCGTCCCTGTCCCGCCCGCTCGCCGCGGTCCGGGGCGGGGCCGCGCTTCTTCCCCGCCGGCCCCAGGCTCCCAAGTTCCCGAGCGATCGGGGCGTCAACGCCCGCTCACGCGCCGCCGCCCTTGCCGGCGGCGCCGGCGTGACCAAGTCAGCCGCACCTCCGACAGCGGCGCGGAGGCGGAGGCGAGACCATGGCGGCGAGCGACGTGGCGAAGATGCGGGAAGAGCTCACGCAGCTGTTCGGGCAGGTGCCGGGGTGGGTGGACGAGCTCCCGGAGTCGGCGGCGGCGGGCTTCTGGGCGACGATGCGCGACTTCCAGCTCGCCGAGACGCGCATCCCGAACAAGTACAAGGAGCTCATCGGGCTCGGGGTCTCCGGCGCGACGCGCTGCCGGTACTGCGCGCTCTTCCACACCGAGGCGGCGCGGCTGTTCGGCGCGACCGACGAGGAGATCGCCGAGGCGAGCATGATGGCGGCGCACACCATGGCCGCGAGCACCTTCTTGAACGCCCAGCAGGTGGACTACGACACCTTCCGGCGCGAGACGCTCGAGATGGTGGCCTACGCGAGGTTGCACGCCGGCGCGGCGAGCGCCACGCAGGCGACCCAGGCGACCCAGGTCGCGGGGCATGCCTGACGCGGCGGCCCTCGCGGCGCTCGAGGCGGAGGGGATCCTGGAGCGCCGCGAGGGGCGGCTGCGCACCACCCGGCGCTGGCAGGCGGCGATGGCCCGCGCCGCGCTCCGGCTGCAGCTGCAGGGCGCGCCCTGGAACGACCTCCGGCTCCCCATCGCCCTCGGGCTCGCCGAGCTCGAGGGCGACCTCCCGGACGCGGAGCTGGCCCGGCGGGCGGAGGCGCTCCTCCCGCTGGAGCGCGGGGAGCTCGGGGCGGCCTTCGGCGACCCCGGCGCCGCGCCGGGCTGACCCTCAGCCGCGCACGCCCGCCGCGACCACGCCGGGCAGGGCCGCCCAGCCGCGGGCGGCCTCGAGCGCCGCGAGGCGCGGCCCGAGCCGGCCCAGGGTGCGGTGGCTCGGGAAGTAGGGCGGCTTCACGAGCCCGCGCAGCGGCGCGCGCACCACGCACTTCTCGACGCCTTCGAGCATGCGGCTGTCGTGCACGAACCCGCGGCCGCTCTGGATGTCGTCGAGCGGCGCGCCCGGGTAGGCCCCCCAGGGCGTCGAGCCGAGCGCGAAGGAGAACCCCGGCCAGACGTTCACGGTCACGGTGCCGTAGCGGAGCCGGTCGATGGCCGCCTCGAGGGCCCGCGAGGCCTCGGGATCCGCCTCGACCGCGGGGTGGACCACCAGCCCGGCGTTGAGCGTGCCCCAGAGCCGCTCGTTGCAGAAGCGGGTGGCGGCCTCGAGGAAGCGGATCGGGTCGTCCGAGCCGAGCGGCGTCTCCGAGAGGATGGCGCAGAAGGGCTCGGTGCGGAAGGCGCGCTCGCCGCGGTCCTCGGCGTCGAGCCCGGGGATCAGCGTCCACGGGAGCGCGCCCGGGGCTCCGGGGGTGCGGCGCGCCCGGGCGCGGCCGGCCGCGAGGTGCTCGTACCGCTGCTCCGCGCCCGGGTACCAGGCCGCCCGCGCCGGCGTGGCCTCGAGGAACCCGTACACGCGATCGAGGAGCTCGTCGCGCCGGCTCCAGCCGCGCGGGGTGACGAGCAGCTTGGCCGCGTTGCAGTTGAAGGAGGCGTTGTGCGTCACCATCCCGGCGATGCTCTCGGCCTGCCACGCGAGCTCGCGATCGCTGTACGGCCCCGGCACCACGATCACCGGCGAGACGTTGCCGAGCTCGCTCGTGATCTCCTTGCGGAGGAGCGGCTCCCCGCGCGCCAGCCGATCGATCCGGTCCGGCCCGGGCGGCCCCCAGACGAGCAGGTCGTGGGTGCGGTCGGAGCCGGTGACGTGCAGCTCGTCCACCTCGGGGTGGTGCGCCAGGAACGAGCCCTCCGCCGCGCCGCCCTGCACCACCGCGAGGAAGCCGGCCCGGATCGCCTCGGCGAAGCCCTCCTGGATGAACGGCTCGAGGTAGGCGTTCACCGGGGAGAGCTTGAGGAGGCAGGCCTTGCCCTCGTTGAACATCTTCGTGACCACGTCGGTGGTCGGGATGGAGTTGATGTTCCCGGCGCCGAGGATGAGGCAGACCTTCCCCCCGTGATCCGGCGCCCGGTGGAAGCGCGCCCGCTGCTCCGGCGTGGCGCCCGGCAGCAGCCGGACCGCGGCGCGCAGGCCGGGGAAGAGCAGCCGGTCGCGCCAGGTCTCCGGGAAGACGTCCACCTCCCAGCGTCCGTCCTCGAGGCGGCGGCCCGGGCCGAGCGGGGTCGAGCCGCCGCGGGCGAGCGCCTCGAGCGACTCCTCCACCTGGCGCAGCAGCCGCAGGGTGACGAAGGGGCCGGAGATCCACTCCTCCCCCTCGAGCGGCGAGCCGGGAGGGGTGCCCTTGGCGCGGCTCGCGGCGAGGGCGCTCGGGCCGGCCACGCGCGCCATCCCCTCGCGCAGCCGCCGGGCGAGCCTCGCCTTGTCGGCCAGCGGGAGTCGGGCGAGCGCGGGGGCGCCGGCGCGGACGCGCGCGAGCGCCGCCTCGAGGGCGGCGGTGGACGGGGCGGCGGGGTCGGGCGCGGCGGTCATCGTGCACCATGCGCTAACACGGCGGCCCCCCGGCCGCCACGCTGCCCGGAGTCAGTCTGGAGTCCCCCGCCCGCCCGCGCGGCGGACCTACGCCGCCCGGAGGGTGGCGAGCGTCACCTCGGGGGCGGCGTTCACCCGCACCCGGACCGCGGCGTTGCCCACGCCGCGGTTCACGTAGAGCTGCACCGGGCCGACGTGGAACAGGCCGCGGTCGTAGGGCTCGTGCGCGAGCGCGCTCAGGAGCACCCGGGTCACGCCGGGGATGTTGATCTGCCCGCCGTGCGTGTGACCCGAGAGGCAGAGCAGCGGCTCCCCGGAGAGCTTGAGCAGGTCGGCCGTCTTCGGGCCGTGCGCCAGCACGATCCGCGAGCCGCCCCGGCGCGCTCCGCGCAGGGCGGCGAAGGGGCGGGCGTTCCCGGTGAAGAGGTCGCCGACGCCGACCACCGTGAACGGCTCGCCGCGGAGGGTGAGGGTGGTGTTCTCGTTCTCGAGGACGTCGTAGCCGAGCCGCACCAGCGAGCGCGCCACCGCGCGCGGATCGGTCCAGTAGTCGTGGTTCCCGAGCACGGCGACGGTGGGCGCCTCGAGCCCGGCGAGCGCCTCGCGCACCTCGCCGGCCTCGCGCCGCTGGTTGCAGACGTAGTCGCCGGTCAGGACCACGAGGTCGGGCCGGAAGGCGTTGGCGGCCTCGATGGCGGCGCGGATGCGCTCGGGCGGCGTGCGCGGGCCGACGTGGAGGTCGGAGAGCTGCGCCACCCGCAGCCCGTCGTGCGCCGGGTGGAGGCCGGCCACGGTGAAGGTGCGCCGCTCGCCCTGGAGCGGCGGGTCCTCGCCGGCGCGGGTGGCGGCCTCCGCCAGCCCGGGCAGGGCGGCGCCCGCCGCGACGGTGGCGGCGAGCCCCTTCAGGAATGCGCGGCGATCGAGAGCCATCTGGACGAGTGAGAACCTGCGGCGCGCGGGAAGGATTCCGGCCCTCGCCCGCCCGGCATCCGGGGTGGTGCGGAGGGGGGACCGCCAGTGTCGCAGAGGAGCCGGGTCCTGCCAAGGAGGGCTCCGGCGCGCCGGGGCCGCCGGCGGGCGCCTTCGCTAGCGGCCGCCGAGCAGCGAGGCCGCCGTGACGCCGAGCGCCTTGGCCATCTTCTCGATGGTCTCGAGCGGCGGCGAGCGCTGGCCGCGCTCCAGCATCGAGACGTACGAGACCGAGATCCCGATCTTGTCGGCGAGGGCCTTCTGCGAAAACTTCTTCTTGGCGCGCAGGCGGCGAACGTTACCGGCGAAACGCGTGAGCAGGTCCATGCAGTCGAGCCATCTAGCCGCCGCCCCGCCGCGCGCCGCGTCCTTTTAGGGGCTGGCGGTGGGTGAACGGTGACCCTAAGTGACGGAGCACACCCCGGACTCCCCGGTGTCGAAAGGAGCAACATGGCCAACAAGCCCGTCTACAAGCTGGAGGTCGGCGACGAGGCGCCCGACTTCGAGCTCCCAGCCACCGGCGACACCGCCGGTAAAGGAGGGGCCAAGAAGCCGGTCCGGCTCTCGGACTACCGCGGCAAGAAGAACGTGGTCCTGGCGTTCATCCCGGCCGCGTTCACGCCCGTCTGAAGCGTGCAGATGCCCTCGTACGAGGAGGATCTCTCCGAGTTCGAGCGGCGTGACGCCCAGGTCCTGGGCATCAGCACGGATCAGGTCCACAGCAGCGAGGCGTGGGCGAAATCGCTCGGCAGCTTCTCCTATCCCATGCTCTCGGATCACTGGCCGCACGGCGCGGTCAGCATGAAGTACGGCGTGCTCCGGGGGGACAGCGGGCTCTGCGAGCGGGCCATCTTCGTCGTCGATAAGAAGGGGAAGATCGCCTACATCGACATCCACGACATCTCCGAGCAGCCGCCCACCGACAAGATCATGGCGGCGCTCGACAAGCTGAAGTAGCGCCGCACCGGCGCCGGAGGGGACATGCCGAACGAGGACAAGCCGCTGGAGCTGTCGCGCTACTGCGTCCCCTATACGCCGCTCCGCACCCGGCTCGAGGAGGCGAGCGTCTGCATCGTCTCCACGGCCGGCGTGCGGATGCGGTCCGACCCGCCGTTCGACGTCGAGGGCGACGCGACCTACCGGGTGATCGACGGGCAGGCCAGCGCCGCCGACCTCGCCTACGACGACGCGCACTACGACCACGCCTGCGCCGACCAGGACCTCAACTGCATCTTCCCCATCGACCGGCTGCGGGCGCTCTGCGCCGAGAAGCGGATCGGCGGGCTCACCGACCGCCACTTCTCGCTCGGCTTCTCCACCGCCCTGCGCGAGCTGCGCGAGACCACCATCCCCCGGCTCGTCCGCGAGGTGGACCGGGCCCGGCCCGACGCCGTGCTCCTCACCGGCGGCTGACGCCTCTGCCACCGCACGGTGGTCACCGTGCAGCGCGTGATCGAGATGATCGGCATCCCGACGGTGCTCATCACCGTCGAGCCGGAGGAGAGCCGGCAGGCGCGCCCGCCGCGGGCGCTCTACCCGAAGGGCTTCGTGCCCGGCCACTCGCTCGGCAAGCCGAACGACCCGGCCCTGCAGCAGTGGATCCTCTCCGACGCGCTGGCGCTCCTCACCGCCGAGCCCAGGCCGGGAGAGGTCATCGAGAAGGACTACGGGGCGCCGTGAAGCGTTCCCTCCCCGCGCGCGGGGGAGGGCGAGGGAGGGGGAGCCCCGCGGCGCGCCGCTCACGGCCCGCCGTAGCTCGTGAGCCCGCCCGGCGTGACCTTGCCGGTCTTGTCCTTCGTCGCGAGGTGGCTGAACCAGACCACGCGCGGCTTCGACCAGCGGTCGATCTGCACGCTGCGCACCGGCTGCGCCAGGATGGGCGAGAGCCCCGCCGGCGTGCCGGTCCAGGCGCCGTTCTTCAGGCGGCCGATGCCGCCCCAGGCGAACCCCACCCAGAGCGAGCCGTCGGAGTCGTCGCAGCCGAGCCCGCCCACGCTGTTCCCGAGCCCGCCCGGCAGGTCGAGGTAGGTCGCCGTCCCGTCCGGCGCCCGCCGCACGAGGCCGTGGATCGAGGAGCCCTGCCAGAGGGTGCCGTCGGCGAAGAAGCACATCGCGCTCGTCGCGTCCATGGCGGCCGGGTCGATGGCGTCGAGGGTCCCGTCCGGCCAGACGTCCCAGTACGAGAGCTGCTGGTTGGTCCCGTTGTAGGCGGGCCACATCGGCTGCCACCAGCCGCCGTTCGGCATGGCGCCGTACCCGGCCTTGGAGGCGGTGCGGTAGCCGTTCGAGGCCCAGGGATCGCCGGTGGTCGGGTCGATGGCGATGGCCCACGCCTCGCCGGTGAGGAAGAGCCCGGAGTTGGAGGCGATGGCCGGGTGGTCGTGCTCCCAGACGCCCATCGAGTCGGGCCACTGGTTCGCCGGATCGCGCCAGCCGCGCAAGGCCGCGTTGGCGAGGAGCACGGAGAAGGTGGCGTGGGTCCCGCCCATCCAGACGTCGCCGTACTGCGGCGTGCCCTTGAGGTGGTTCACCACCACCCGGTAGACCTGCCGCAGCTTCCGCCGCCCCTCGGTCCAGGTGAAGTCCCAGGTCGGGCAGGGGTTGGGCGTGCCCGGGCCGTAGCCGCGCGTCTCGCAGACCGTGCCCGGCGGCGAGGCGATGAGCACGTGGCGCGTGCGCGTGACGCTCGCGCCGTCGAAGGCGAC
The DNA here is from genome assembly GCF_023169965.1 of Anaeromyxobacter paludicola. Classification (NCBI taxonomy): domain Bacteria; kingdom Pseudomonadati; phylum Myxococcota; class Myxococcia; order Myxococcales; family Anaeromyxobacteraceae; genus Anaeromyxobacter; species Anaeromyxobacter paludicola. Next base: position 73,800 of record NZ_AP025592.1, read on the forward strand.
GAGGTCCACGCCGCCGGAGTCGAGGCACCAGGTGAGGTCGGCGTCCCCGTCGGTGCCGCGCCCCTGGTAGCCGACCGCCGCCTGTCCCGCCGCCGCGCCGGCCACCGAGATCACCGGGCAGAGCGCGTCGGGCTGCGAGGTCGGGATCGCGTTCGGGCAGTCGAGCGGGTTCGTCGGGTCGAGGGTGGTCGAGCAGCTCTTGGTGAGCCCGGCGGCGTCGGGATCGACGCGGTGGAAGTAGGGCTCGCCGGGCCGCTTCACGTAGAGCGCGTCGTAGCCCGCCACGTAGACGTTCCCCCCCTCGTCGGCGGACGCGTCGTGGACGTCGCTCGAGAGCCCCTGCGCCGCGCCGTAGACCGTCCAGCCGCCCTGGCTGGGGGCGGGCGTGAGCGTGACGCCGCCGTCGGTCCCGCCGTCGGTCCCGCCGTCCGCGCCGCCGCCGTCCGCGCCGCCGCCGTCCGCCGGGCCGGCGTCGGGGGCGCCGCCGTCGGGCGCGCCGGCATCCGCGCCGCCGTCTCCGCCACCGTCCCCGGTCGCGCCGCCGTCCGCCGCGGGCGAGGTGCCGCCGTCGTCCTGGTTCTCCTGAACGCCGCCGCCCGCCGGCGTCCCGGACGCGCTCTTGCCGCAGGCGAGGGAGAGCGCCGCCAGCACCGCCACGAGAGCTCCCCGCCGTCCCGCCATCGTCGCCTCCGCCGCGGCGGGGCGACCCTCGCTGGGGACGGGCGCCCGGCCGGCGAGTGGAAAGCTGCGGGCACGGACAGCGGGCGGAAAGCCCGGGCTTGGGTCGAGCTAGCGGCGGGTCACGGCCACCATGGGCTCGAAGAGCGGCGTGGGATCGCCCGCTCGCCAGGCGGCCAGGACGGCGCCCGCCGGCAGGTAGCCCGGGAGGTGTCGCCAGCGCAGGAGCTCGCGCGCCTCGCCGCGGAACGGGATCTCGCGGAGGTGCGGCTCCGTCGCGATCACCACCCCGCCCGCCGAGAGGACGTCGGCCGCGGCCTGCGCGCCCCACGCCTTGTGCACCGGCCGGCCGAGCGCGAGGGTAAAGACGCCCGGCGGCGGCGGGCCGTAGAACCAGACCTCCCGTCCGTCGAGGGCGTCGCGCGCGCCCGGGGGAAGCGCGGGCGGGTTCACCGCCGGCACCACCAGCCCGGCCACCGCGGCGAGCCCGAGCCCGCCGAGCGCGGCGCCGAGGGAGACGCTCCCGCGGAGCGCCGCGGCCGCGCCGGCGAGGAGCCCCGCCGCCGCGAGCACCGCGCCGAGGCGGCCCGCCGCCGGGAGCGGGAAGCGGAGCGCGAGGAGCAGCACCACGCCCATTCCGGCGAGGACGATCCCGGTGGCGACCCGCGCCCAGCGCGGCGGCGGCGCGCGGCAGGCGAGCAGGATCGCGGCGGGGGAGCAGGCGAGCCCGTAGTGCGGCCACTTGAGCGACGGCACCGTGAAGAGGAGCAGCACGGCCGCCACCCAGAGCGCCGGGAGCAGCACCGCCGGCTCCCGCAGCCGCCGCGGGGCCGGCAGCGCGCCGAGGAAGAGGAAGGTCCAGGGCAGGAGGTAGACGAGGAAGCCGACGAGGAGGGTCGCCTCGCCGCTCCAGGTCCAGGCGTGGCGGAACCGATCGACGTTCTGCTCGACCACGAAGAACTGCCAGAAGCGGTGGCCGTGGCGCAGGAGGGAGAGGACGTACCAGGGCAGCGCCACCGCCGCGCCGAGCAGAAAGGCGAGCAGCGTGTGGCGCGAGGCGAGGAGGCGCGGGCGCCGCAGGGCGAGGAACCCGCCGGCCACGAGCAGCACCAGGACCGCGCCCACCGGCCCCTTGAGCAGGGTCGCCATCGCCGCCCCGAGCCCGCAGAGGAGGAGCTGGCGCGGCCGCTCCTCCTCCGAGGCCCGCCAGGCGCCGAGGGCCGCGACGGCGAGCGCCAGCGCCATGGGCGCGTCCATCATGGCCATGCGGCCGAACTTGAGGAAGCCGAAGGTGGTCGCGGTGAGGAGCGTGGCGGGGAGCGCCGCCCGCTCGCCGTAGAGCCGCCGCGCCAGCGCCCCGGTCGCCAGGGCGAGCGCCACCGCGCAGAGCGCCGCCGGCAGCCGCGCCGCGAAGAAGTCGCGGCCGAAGGCGCCGTAGGTGAGCCGCTCCGCCCAGTAGAGGAGCGGCGGCTTGTACCAGAACGGCGCGCCGTCCATGGTGGGCGTGAGCCACGCGCCCTCGCGGTCCATCTCGGCGCTGATCGCGAGGTAGTAGGACTCGTCGGGGTGGGTGCCGGACTCGGACGCGCCGAGCGCGGGGAGGTACAGGAGCCCGAGGAAGATGAGGATGGCGAGGCGGCGCAAGGGGCCCGGAGTCTAGTGCATCGCCGCGCCCTTGGGGCGGCTGGGACGCGGACCCCGGGGCCGCGCCGCGGCCGGAGCGCCGGGCCGTGCGCGCGCCACGGGTGCTGCGCCGCACGTCTTCCCGGCCCGGCACGCCGGCTGCACTCCCGGCCCCGCATGACGGAGAGGGAAGGGGTCGCCGGCGCGACGCAGCGCGGAGCTCGTCTGGCAACGGCCCGTGAGGTCCCGGCGCGCCCCTTCTCTCTCTGGCTGTCGCGGGCGGCGAAGGGCGCGGCCGTGGGCGGGCGCGCTGGCGTCGGGCCGGGGCCCGCCCGCGGCGCGGCGCGGCTCGCGACCGAGCGGCGGGAGGGGGCCGAGCGCGGCGCGGACGTGCTGCGCGACCGGCGGAGCGCCATGGACCTCGGGGCCGAGGCGGAGCGGGGGCGCGGGGAGCCCGGCCGCGTGGCCGAGCCGTCGCCGGCGCCGCCCGGCGAGGACCCCGGTCGGCTCGCCGGCGCGCCCGCGCCGTCGGCCGGAGCCGGACCCGGAGGCGCGATGGTGTCGGCGGCGGCGCCTTCCTCGTCGCCGCCGGCGGCGCGCTCCGCGGGCTCCACGCTCGCGGCCGAGCGGCTCGTCCTGGCGCTGCACCGGCGCGAGCGGGAGTCGCCCGAGCTGAGCCTGTCGCTCGGAGGCGCGCTCGAGGTGAGGCTCGCGCACTCGCCGGCCGGCGTGGAGGTGGCGGTCCGCGCCGCGCCGTCGCGCGCGACCGCCGCGCGCGCCGAGCTCCCCTCGATGCTGCGCGCCCTGACGGAGCGGGGCGTGCGGGTGGCGCGGGCGGAGGTCCAGCCGGGCTGTCCCGGAGCGCCGCTCCCGTCCGGGCCGGCCGCTCCCGCAGGCTCGGCCTCCAGCACGCGCGCGCCGGCCACCGGGCCCGGGGGCGCGCTCGCGCGTTGACAGCCCCCGGCCACTGCCGATAGAACCCTCCTCCGTCAGGAATGGGGCACCGTCGCCAAGTGGTAAGGCCCGGGTCTGCAAAATCCGTATTCGGCGGTTCGAATCCGCCCGGTGCCTCCAACTTTCCTCCCCGCGGTCGCCCTGTGCGACCGCCCGGGTGAGTCCGAAAGCCCGACCCCGCCATCCCGAGCCAGCTGACGGAACCGTTCACGTAACGTGTGGCGGCGCGCGCGTCGTCGAGCGGCTCGGGGCAGCCTCCAGCGAGCAACGGCCGTGGGCCCGTCCACGGGGGACGGGGTCGCGGCGTGCGCCTGTGGTGACCGGCGCGCCTCCAGGGCGCCCGCCGGGGAGGGGGAAGACCATGAAGCGGATGGCATGCGGCGCGGCGCTGCTGCTCGTCGCGGCGTGCAGCAAGTCGAGTCCGGCGCAGGGCGTGGTGGCGCAGGAGGTGGTGGGGACGACGGTCCTCGCGCCGGGGGATCCGCACTGCCCGTCGGGCGGCACCGAGATCACGCTCACCACGGGCCTCGTGTACGCCTGCAACGGCGCGCCGGGGCAGGCCGGCGCGGCCGGGCCGGCGGGCGCCGCAGGGCCGGCGGGCGCCGCCGGAACGCCGGGGGTCCCGGGCGATCCCGGGCCGAAGGGCGACACGGGCGCCCCAGGCCCGGCCGGCCCGCAGGGACTGCCGGGGCCACAGGGACCGCAGGGGCTCGCGGGCCCCGTCGGTCCCCAGGGAGCGACGGGCGCGACCGGCGCGCAGGGGCCGAAGGGCGATCCGGGGCCGCAGGGGCCGCCGGGCACCGGCCTCGACCCGGCGCGCGTGGCCGCGCTGCGCTGGTACGCGGTGAACGAGACCGCCGCGAACACCTTCTCCACCGGCACCCGGCCGGCCGGCATCGCGTTCGACGGCGCCAACCTCTGGGTCACGAGCAACGCCACCGACTCCGTCTCCAAGTACCGCGCGAGCGACGGCGCGCTCCTCGGCACCTTCGCGGTGGTCCCCCAGCCGCGCGGGATCACCTTCGACGGCCTGAACGTCTGGATCGCGGGCCAGCAGGGCGCCGTCTCGAAGGTGCGCGCGGCCGACGGCCTGGAGCTGGGCCGGTTCGGCTGCGGCATCGACCCGTACGACGTCCTGTTCGACGGCGCGTACATCTGGGTCTCCTGCAACGGCTGCGCGCGCGTCTGGCAGCTCAAGGTGGACGGGACGGTGCTCGGCCAGGTGGACGTGCCGGCCAACCCGCACGGCCTCGCCTTCGACGGCACGTACGTCTGGGTGGCGAGCTACGGCGCCGGCAGCGTCAGCAAGATCGCGCGCGACCGGACGCTGGTCGCGACCTACCCGGTGGGCCAGCGTCCGGAGCGGCTCGCCTTCGACGGGACGAACATGTGGGTCACGAACCAGGGGAGCGACACGGCCATCGGCGGGACGCCTGACGGCACCGGTACCATCAGCATCCTGAAGGCGGCCGACGGTTCGCTCGTGAAGAGCTTCACGATGGGGATCTCTCCGTTCGGGATCGCTTTCGACGGCACGGCCATGTGGGCGAGCTGCCGCCCCTGCGCCAAGGCCTTCCGCCTGACGCTCGACGGCGCCATCGCGGGGAAGTACGCGGTCGGCCCGGCGGGCTGCCAGCCGGAGGCGGTCGCCTTCGACGGAGCCAGCATGTGGGTCGTCAACTCCGGGGCGAGCACCCTGACCAAGTTCTGAGGCGGCGCCGCCGGTGGGACGGCCCCCTGGAGGGCCGTCCCACCCGGTTCCGGGCTCCCACGCCGCTCCCCGAAGGAGTAGCCTTCTCGAGGCGGCTCCAGAGATGGGCGGCCGGGAGGTCGGGATGGGATCGTCGAGTCGCGGTGGGGAGGACAGGCCGGCCAGGGAGGCCCGTCCCATGTCCCCCGCGGCGGCGATGGCCTGCGTGGAGCAGCTGCTCGGCGCGTCCCTGCGGCAGGCCCTCCCCGAGCTGGAGCAGGTCGCGGCCGCGGCCGAGGACGAGGTGGAGCGGGCCAACGCCCAGCTCATCCTCCAGATGGCGCGCGAGCTCATCCGGACCCTCGAGGCGGACGCGGCGGCGTTCCGGGCCGGCGGCGGTCAGGAGCCCGCTGACGGCGCGCCCCGCTGCGGCTTCTGCTGGCGGGGCGCTGGATCGCGGGTGAGCCGCGTGGCCTGAACGCGTTCGCCCGAGCGGGTGAGCCCGGTCGCCCGAAGGCGGTGGGCCGTGAGGGTGACCGGATGAATGTGCACCCAAGCGTGGGTACTTGAAGGGGTTTCCCGTCTTCAAGGGCTGCCGGCCGACCGCGCCTTCGGATACCTTCCCGTACCGTGGCGTACACGGGGGGCATCGTGGTGGCCGGATCGCGGCCGTTCGTGCGTGCGGTGGCCACGGCGTTCCGGCAGCGGCACCGGGTGGTGGTCGGGATCGCGGGGGAGACCGAGCGCGCCTTCATCCTCGCCAACGCGAGCGGCGGCCTCTTCGTGTTCGAGCACGGTGGCGAGCCGTGGCGCGCCCTCCTCGAGGAGCTCCAGGAGGCCCGCGCGGCCGGGCTGCGGATCGTGGCAGCGATCCCGGACCCGCTCCGCGACGAGGCGCCGGCGGTCGAGGCCGCCGGGGCCGACCTCCTCGTCACCTGGGACGGCGACGACGCCACGCCGGTGGTGGACGCGGGCGAGTCGCTCCTGGCCGAGCGGGAGGCGCGGCGCGAGCCGCCGCCGCGGCCGAGCGCTCCGCCCGTCCTGCAGCGCGTCGCGCCGGCCCTCGTGCAGCGCCTCGCGCCGCCGCTCCCAGAGGCGCCGGATGCGCCTTCCGACGCGCGCGACCCGGCCGCGCCCACCGCGTCCGCCGAGGGCGCGGGGGCGGAGGAGGGCTCGGGGTCGGCCCCTTGGGATCCACGGGCGCGAATGGCGCCGTGCGCGCGGATCGTAACCCGCGAGCCGTCGCGCTGGTCGCGCCTCGGCCGGATCGTCGGGAGCCTCTTCGCCGCGGCCGCGGCAGGTCTCGCGCTCCTGTCGACGAGTGGATGAGCCCTGGGCGGCGCGAAAAACCCGCCGCCGACGTTCACCTCACGTTACCAGGCCCGTGACTTTTTCCCCCAAGCTCGCAGCGCCTCGTGGCATCTTGTCGGTCGGGGTGGGCAAAGGCGCACAGTGGCGCCGCATGTCAGCCCCGCTTTCACCTGACAGAGGGGCCCATGTCGAGCTTCCGCACGAACTCCAAGTTCCGTTTCTCGCAGCTCACCCTGGCCGCGCTGATCGTCATGATCCCGGTCCTCGCCCATGCCTGGGGCTCTTCGGGCTCGACCAGCAGCTGGGGCTCCTCGGGCTCGACCAGCACCTGGGGTGGCTCCTCCGGCGGCAGCTGGGGCGGGACCGGCGGCACCACCCAGACCGGAGTCGTCCCCCTCACCCTGGCCGACTGCCTGCAGTGCCACACGAGCATGGCGACGGCGACCGGCGCGGCGGCCGTGCACCATGCGATCGCGGGCTTCTCGTGCTCCTCCTGCCACAAGTCCGGGGGCCGCTTCCTGATCTCGGACTGCACCGTGTGCCACTCGGCCACCGGAGCCGCGGCGGCCTCGGCGCACCAGACGGACACCCACAAGATCACGTACGACAGCTGCGGCCAGTGCCACCACGACCCGGTCGCCGCGATCCACTGGAAGGTGGTCGCCGGCTGGAACGGGGGCTCCACCATGAACTCGGCCGTCTGCTTCTTCTGCCACCTGAGCAGCGATCCCGGCGTGAAGAGCGTGGTGGATCGCGGCGTCGCCGGCACGCAGACCGCCTGCTCCAGCTGCCACGGGCAGAACTGGGGCCACTAGCCCGCGCAGCTCCCTCGCGGCCAGCGCCCTCGGGGCGCTGGCCCGAGGTCGGGCCCGGAGCCGCGGCCGGCTCCGGGCTCGCTCGTTCTGGGCAGCAGGGGCTCCTGCCCGCGGCCGCGTTCGCCGCGCGCCCGCCGGTCGGGCGCGGCCTCCGCCGACGCGCTAGGAGTGGCGAGTGGCCACCGAGCTCTGCCAGTACTGCGGCGCCGATCTCGACGCGGTCCCCCCGCGCGAGGAGACCGGCTACCTCTACGGCGTGGAGTGCCGGCGCTGCCCGCCGGAGCGCCGCCGCTCGCAGGTGCTGCGCCGGGCGGAGCGGGTGGCCGCACTCTCCTGCCCGGACTGCGGGGCGGAGCTGGCGCCCGCCGAGAAGCATCCGGACGTGCTGGTGGTGAAGGAGATGACCTACGAGATCTGCGCCGCCTGCGGGGCGCAGTGCGGGGTGGCGCGGGTGCGCAAGCTCAGGGACGTGGCGGGCGGGGTGATGTAGCCGCCCAGGACGGCCCGGCGGGACGCCCGAAGCGCGCCTCGAGGAAGCGGACCGTGTCGAAGAGCGTCTCCTGGAGGTCGCGGGGGGCGAAGCCGAGCTCGCGCGCGGCCTTCGCCGAGTCCACGTAGAAGAAGCGCTCGCCCATCTCGACGGAGGGCGCGTCGAGCGCGGACTCGCTGCCGCGCCAGGCGTGGAACCGCTCCGCGAGGCGGGCGCCGGCCACGTTCACGCCGGGCGGGAGCCGCAGCCGCGGCGAGGAGACGCCGGAGAGCCGCTCGAGCCGGCCGAAGAGGTCGGCGAAGGTGAGGTTGTGCCCGCCGAGCAGGTAACGCTCGCCGGGGCGGCCGCGCTCGAGCGCGGCGGCGAAGGCCCGGGCCGCGTCGCGGACGTCCACGAGGGAGAGGCCGCCGCCGGGGATGGCCGGCACGCGCCGCTGGAGGAACTTCCAGACCACGACCGTCGAGCCGAGCCGCTCGTCGCCGGGGCCGAGCAGGAGCGAGGGGTTCAGCACCACGAGCGGCAGCCCGGTGTCGCGGTGGATCCGGAGCGCCGCCTTCTCCTGGAAGATCTTGGAGAGGTAGTAGGGCCAGGGCGCTGCGACGGCGAGCGGGTAGTCGTCGTCCTCGGTCGCCACCCGCGCCTCGCGCGAGAGGCCGATGGTCCCCGAGGACGAGGCGAGGATCACCCGGCCCACGCCGGCCGCGGCGGCCTCCTCGAGCAGGACCCGCGTGCCCTGGACGTGCAGGTCGTAGAGCGCGGCGGGGTCGTCGGGGTCGAACTCCACCTGGCCGGCGAGGTGGTACACCGCGTCCACGCCCTCGAGCGCGCGCCGGAGCGCGTCGCGATCCGTGAGCCCCGCGGTCGCCACCTCCGCGCCGAGCGCGGCCGGCCCCGGCGCCGGGCCGCGAGCGAGGATCCGGAGCGCGTGCCCCGCCTCGGCGAGCAAGGGCAGCAGGTGCGAGCCCAGGAAACCGGTGGCGCCGGTCACGAGCAGCTTCACGGCAGGTCCTCCGGGGCGGCGGAGAGCGGCGCGGCGGGGCGGGCCCCCTCTCCCTGGCCCTCTCCCCCGCGGGGGGAGAGGGGAGACAGCTGGGGCTCGGCCTTGGCTGCGGAGAGGGGAGACCGCTTGGAGCTGGCCTGGTCTGAGAAGAGGGGACCCGAGGCTTCTCCCTCCCCCGCGGGCGGGGGAGGGGCGGGGAGGGGGCGGACCTCGGAGGCCTCAGCGGGCGGGAGCCCTCCCAGCCGCCGCACCGCCTCCTCCAGCACCTGCGTCGCCGCCTTGTAGGCGTCGCCCTTCGGCAGCGCGGCGGTCCGCCGGCGCAGCTCCGCCACCGGGATCGGCTGCCCGATGCGCACCTCGAGCTGGGCGCGCCGCGGCAGGACGCTCCCGGGCGGGAGCGCCTCGTGCGTGCCGTGGATGTAGAGCGGCAGCACGTCCACCCCGCAGGTGAGCGCGAGCCATCCCGCCGTGGCCTTGAACGGCGCCATCCGGCCGTCGCGGGAGCGCGTCCCCTCGGGGAAGACGAGCAGGTGGAGCCCGCGGCGCAGCGCCTCCTCGGCGGCGCGCAGGCTGCGGCGCACCGAGCCGGCCCGCTCCATCGGGATGAGGTGGGTGAAGTTCTCGAAGTAGGCCCGCTTCCAGCGGGTGTCGAAGAAGTAGTCCTTCGCCGCCAGGGCGGCGAGCTTGGCGCCCGCGTCGCCCAGGGCCACCTTCACGAGCCCCATGTCGAGGTGGCTCGCGTGGTTCGCCACCACGATGAAGTTCCGGTCGCAGGGCACGTAGGCCGCGCCGGTGACCTTCAGACGGTAGGCGTCGCGGTAGAGCGCCTGCTGCCCCACGGCGAGGAGCTTGCGCCCGAGCGCCGCGACGAGCGGGGGCACCGGGAGCTCCGCCGGCGCGCCCTCCCGCTCCGGCGCGGGCTCGTCGCCCCGCGCCTCCCGCCGGCCGGCCGCCGCGCCGGCGACGAGCCGCGAGAGGTCGCCGACGGTCTCGGCCTGCGCGGCCTGCTCGGCGATCCCGGCCGGCACCCCGGCCTCCTCGAGCGCGGCCGCGAGCTCGGTGTGCATGAGCGAGTCGAAGCCCAGGTCGCCGGCGAGCCGCGCCGCCGGCGTGACCTCGCCGCGGGGCCGCCGCGACACCTCGGCCAAGAGCTCGAGGAGCCAGCCGTCGCCGCGCCCCGGCTGCTCGCGGACCCGCCGGCCCTTCTGCGCCGCCGCCTCGAGCCGCCGCAGGATGGCCTGCACCTCGCGGCGCTTCACCTTGCGGGTGGAGGTGCGCGGGAGCGGCTCGTCCACGAGGTGCCACACCTTCACCCGCTTCGGGAAGGGCAGCCGGGCCGAGACCTGCCGCAGGTGCGCCTCCACCCGCCGGCGGACCTCGTCGCGGTCGCGCCCCTCGTACTCGGGCACGGCGAGCAGGGCCACCTTCTCGCCCCCGCCGTCGGGCAGCCCCACCACCGAGAGCTCCTTGAGCAGCCCGTCGGCGCGGTACAGCTCCTCCACCTCGTCCGGGTGGACGTTCTTCCCGTCGGCGTCGATGATGACGTCCTTCTTGCGGCCGACCAGCGTGAGCCGACCGTCCGGCTCGAGCCGGCCCAGGTCGCCGGTCCGCAGCCAGCCGTCCTCGAGCACCTCGGCGGTGAGCGCCCGGTCCACCTCGGGCTCGTCGGCGCCGCGCCGGAAGTAGCCGAGCATCACGTTCGGCCCGCGCGCCAGCACCTCGCCCACGCCGTCCGCGTCGGGCGCGTCGATGCGGAGCTCCACTCCGGGGAGCGGGCGGCCCACGCTGCCGGCCCGGGCGCCGTCCTCCGGCCGCGAGACCGCCAGCACCGGCGCCGCCTCGGTCAGCCCGTAGCCCTCGTAGAGGTCGAACCCGAGCTCGTGGAAGGCCCGCTGCACCTCGGGCTGCAGCGCCGAGCCGCCGGAGACCAGGATCCGCAGCCGCCCGCCCAGCCGGTGGTGCACCGGCCAGAAGAGGAGCTTGCCGAGGTTCACGCCGAGCTCGTCGCGGAGCGCCGCGTTGGCCTTCATGAGCCCGCGCGCCGCCTCCGCCGCCAGCCCGGGCCGGGCCGTGAGCTCCTGGGTGATGCGCCGGTGCAGCATCGACCAGAGCGCCGGGACGCCGATCATCGCCGTCACGCGGCCGCTCGCGAGCGCGTCGCCGAGCGTGTCGGCGGTGAGCTCGTCGAGGTACTCCACCTCGGCGCCGCGCGAGAGCGGGGTGAGGAGCCCGCAGGCGAACTCGAAGGTGTGGTGGAGCGGCAGCACCGAGAGCAGGCCGTCGCCGGGGCCCACGTCGAAGATCCCGGCGAGCCGGGTCACGAGGGCGGTGAAGTTCCGGTGGCTGAGGAGGACGCCCTTGGGCGCGCCGGTGGTGCCGCTCGTGAAGATGAGCGAGGCGGCGTCGTCGGGGGAGACGGCGCGGGGCGGGAGCGGGTGGTCGGCGCCGCCGAGCGCGGCGGCGAGCGGGACGGCGCGGGCCGGGCCCAGGGCCGCCGGGGCGTCGAGCCGGGCCGAGACCTCCTCCGAGAGGAGCGCCAGCCGGGCCGAGGCGGCCTGGGCCAGGGTCTCGAGCTCGGCCCGGGTGAGCGCCGCGTCCACCGGCACCGCCACCGCGCCGGCGCGGACGATCCCGAACCAGGCGGCGGCCCACTCCGGCCGGTTCTCGCAGGCGAGGAGCACCCGGTCGCCCTTCGCCACCCCCTGCGCGGCGAGGTGGCGGGCGGTTTGCTCGGCGAAGGCGCGCAGCTCCCCGAAGGTGAAGCGCTCCTTCTCGGCGCCGGACATGCGCAGCGCCACGCGCCGGGGCCAGGCGTCGCAGGCGGCGTCGAGCAGCTCGAGCAGGTCGCGCGGCTGCTTCACCGCGTGGACCTTCTTCCGCGACTCCTCCTCGAGCCCGGGGAAGACCCACTCCTCGAGCCCCTTCATGTGGACGTCGAGCCAGTAGGTCCGCCAGTCGAGCTGCTCCGGGTCCCACGGGAGGCGCGCCCGGTCGGCCTCCGGGAGCCGGGCCCGGAGCGCGCGGATGCCGGCGCAGCGGAAGACGTACCGGTTCTCCCAGACGAAGGGCAGGTAGAGCTCCCAGAGCGCCTCGGTCCGCGCCAGCTGCGCCTCGACCTCGTCGAGGCCGTCGGCGACCCGGCCCGCGAGCGCCGAGAGCCGCGGGGCGCCCCAGCGCGGCGCGCCCTCGCGGACGAGCGCGCTCGCCTTCCGCGCGAGCCGCCGCAGCGCCGGCGCGCTGAAGGCCTCGTAGTGGCCGCGGCTCGCCGGGTAGGGCTCGAAGCGGGAGAGGAGCTCGTTCCAGGCCCGGTGGCCCTCCTCGCGCTCCTTGTAGAAGCGGCGCCGGTAGAGGCCGGTCAGGTCCACGCACCGGCGCATCCAGAGCGGGTTCACGTCGCCGGTGGCGAGGTGGAAGACCTGGAGCGGGGGTGAGCCCCCTCCCTGAACCTCCCCCGCCGGCGCGGGAGAGGGGAGGAGGCACGCGGGGGAGCTGGCGTGAGGCGCCGCGGCGAGGAGGTCCGCGGCGACGGCGATGATCCCGGCGGCGACCAGGTCCACCGGCACCACGTCGAGGATGAGCTTCTCCGCCGCCGGGAAGGTGCGGTGCCCCTCGAGCCCCACGAAGGCGAGCGGCGCGCTGGTGGTGAACCCCTCGTTCCAGCCGGGGAACGGGTAGCGGAGCGCGCTCTCCACGATCGACGGGCGGACGATGGCGGCGCGGACGCCGGCCGCCGCGACCTCTTGCTCGCCGAGCGACTTCGTGAAGGTGTAGGTGTTCGGCCAGCCCCAGTGGCGCGCCCGGTCCATGCCGAGGTCCACGAGCCGCTGCGAGATCCAGAGCCGCTTCTCGCGCCCCACCGCGAGCCGGAGCGCCTTCTCGTCGGCCGGGTCGCGCCCCTCCGCCCGGAGCCGCTCGGCGGCGGCGGCGCGGAAGGCCGAGAGGTTCACCCGATCCTCCGCCTCGTCGCGCACGCGGGCGATGCGCCGCTCGCAGTCGGCGAGCTCCGCCTGGAGCTCGAAGTCGGCCGCCGCGAGCGGCGGCGCCTTGGGCCGGGCGGCCACGCCCTCGCGGCGCGGGAAGTAGCCCTGCACCGGCTCGTCCTCGAACACCACGCCGTCGCGGTTCCCGGCGACGTAGCAGGTCGAGACGTGCAGGAGCGCCGCGCCGGTCCGGCGGCAGAGCTCGGCCGCGTGGCCCGCCCCGCGGACGTTCACCTTGAGCGCGAGGTCGAGCGAGGGGTTGAAGTCCACCAGCCCGGCGCAGTGGATCACGGCGCCGAGCCCCTCGAGCCGGGCGAGGTCGGCCTCGGAGAGGCCGAGGAGCGGCGCGGTCACGTCGCCGGCGAGCGGCACGCACTTGTCGCGCAGGAGCCGCTCGAACCCGGCGCCGTGCGCCTCGCGCAGCGGGTCGAAGGGGCGGCTCGGCGCCACCTTGCCGAAGAAGCGCGTCTCGGCGCTGCCGCCGGTGCCGGGGCGCACCAGCACGAAGATCCGCCCCACCTCCGGGTAGCGGTGCAGGAGCATCGACAGCGTCACCTTGCCGACGAAGCCGGTGGCGCCGGTGAGGAGCAGCGAGCGGCCGCGCAGGGCCGCGCCGACGTCGAGGGGAGCAGCCCCCGCTTCCCGTCCGTCTCCCCCGCGGGGGGAGAGGGGATGGCGGGCCGTCCCACCCTCTCCCTCGGAGCGGGGGAGGGCCGGGGAGGGGGGGCGGAGGCCCTGCCCGTGAAGGTGGCGGTGGTCGCTCATCCCAGGTTCTGGGTCATCACGATGGGCGGGTGGTGGAGCATCGCGATCTGCGCGCCGCGCCCGTGCTCCGAGCGGGCCATGTCGATCGCCTCCGAGAGCGTGGCGGCGCTGTCCCAGCCGAGCAGCCGCGGCACGTGCTCGTTGTCGGCGCCGACGGCGATGATCCGGCCGAGGTGCTGCCGCCCGTTCTCGCCCCAGTACCACATGAAGAACGGGTGGGCGCCGTGGTAGGCGTGGCCGGTCCGGTACATGTGGACGTAGCTCGGGTTCCGCGCGAACTCCTCCTCGTACTTCGCCTGGAGCACGTCCGAGTCGCGCGTCTCCGGCAGGAGCCGGTGGAAGAACTCGATGTACGACGGGTGGTGCTCGGGGTCGAACTCGTCGGAGCAGGGGTGGGTGACGATGAGCGTCCCGCCCTTCTTCACGAGCGGCCGCCCCCGGTAGAAGTTGAAGAAGTACCCGCAGGCCATCACCTGCACGAGCAGCGGGTTCAGGATCGAGTTCACGTTGTACGGCGAGATGAACGGGATCCCCATCACCGCGATGTCGGCCTGGAAGTCCACGTCCACGAGGTACTGCTCGAAGCTCTTCTCGAGGATCTTCGCGTGGGTGGGCTCGGTCTTCCCGGCGTGCACGGCGATGACGTCGTAGGCCGCCGGGATGGCCTGGAAGAGCTTGCGCTTCGCCACGCGCGGCAGCCGCTTCAGGGTGGCGCGGAGCCCGGCGAGCTTGAGCCGGTCGAGGTCGGTGAAGTCGTCCTCGCGCTTCTGGAGGAACTCCATCGGACCGTCGAACATCCGGTTGTTGATGGTGGTCTCGACGTGGAACACGTCGAGGTGCTCGTCGATCACGCGGCCGATCCGGTCCACGCTGCGGTGCATCTCGGAGCGGGCCGGGTCCATGTACGAGTGGCACTTCTTGATGGTGCCGGGATCGTGGTGCGCCTTCACGCCCTCGTAGCTCGTGAGCCCGGTGCCGACCGACTTGTGGCCGCCGTCCATGGGGACGAGGTTCAGGTTCACGTAGATGAGGAGGTCGGACTCGGCGGCGCGCCGGTTGATCACCACCTTCTCGCCGTGGCGCGTCTCGCCGAGGGTGACGAGCCCGTCCGGATCCTCGGCGTCGTGGTGGTAGTAGCGGTCCGGGTAGAACTCCTCGAAGATCGCGTCGCCCACCATGCGCCGCATCTCGGCCTCGGTCATCCGCCGGTGCAGGCAGATGGCGATGACGAGGTGCACGTCGTCCACGCCCGAGTCGGCGAGGAGCGGCAGGATCACCTCGAGCACCTGCTGGCGCACGTCGGGGGTGCGCATGGGCGGGAGCGGCAGCGAGATGTCGTCGAGCGCGATCGTCACCTTCATGCCCGGCCGCAGCTTCGCGTGGAGCGGGTCGGTGCCCTCCGGGTGGTTGAGCGCCCAGCGGATGGCGGCCTTCACGTTGGTGAGCCCCTCGATGGGCGGCCGCGGGTAGATGACCTTGGTCCCCACCGGCAGGTCCTCGAGGAGCAGGTCCTCGCCGGAGAAGAGGAGGCGCGGCGCCGAGTCCTTCTCGATGGTGACGATCGACTCGGTCGCCTCGTAGAGCCGGGCGAGCTTGCTCGGGGTTCGCATGGGTCAGGCCTCGACGGTCTCGAGGATGGGCCACTCGTAGGCGCGGGCGACGTTGCGCAGGCGGAGGTCCGGGTTCACCGCCGCCGGGTGGCCGACCACCGCCAGCATGGGGTAGTCGGAGAAGCTGTCGGAGTAGGCGTGGCTCCGGTCGAGGGCGATCCCCTGCCGGACGCAGTAGTCGCGGATGACCACCGCCTTGTGGGCGCCCTCGACGATCGGCGGGACCACCCGCCCCGTCGCGACCCCCTCGACGAAGTGCATCCGGTTGGCGATGAGATCGTCGGCGCCGAGGTGGCGCGCCAGCTCCTCCACCGTGAAGTCGAGCGCGCCGGTGACGAGCACGATGCGGCAGCCGGCGCGGCGCGCCTCGTCGAGCAGGTGCGGCGTGCCCTTGTGGATGGCGGGCCGGAGCACCTCGCGGAAGAGCTCGCGGGAGAGCTCGCGCAGCCGGTCCTCGGTCTGCCCCTCGTAGAACCGGTAGAAGACCTCGTTGAAGACCTTCCGGTTGGCCTTGTCGAGGAGCCAGAGCGCCGGGACCGACAGCGCCGTCCTGGCGGTCCGCCAGGCGGTGCCGAAGATCGTGCCCTGGTTCATGGCGTAGAAGGCGAAGGCGTGGACGATGTTGGTCGCGACCAGCGTCCCGTCCACGTCGAAGAAGGCAGCCTTGCGCGAATCCGCCATGTTCCCGGTCTGTTACCGAGCAGGCGGGCCCTTGTAAAGGCGTAAGGAGGGCGGGGGTGACGCGGACCGGCGTGCGGCGCGCCCGGCCCGCGCGCGCGGCGACGCTCACACCCAGCCGGCGGCGCGGTAGGCCTCGCAGGAGTCCCGGACCGAGTCGGCGAGCGGGATGCGCGCCTCGAACCCGAGCAGGTCGCGGGCGCGCGAGACCTCGCAGGTCCACCCGGGCGCCAGGAGCTGACGCGCCAGCTTCCGGTTGAGCGGGAGCCGCCGGCCGGTGGCGCGCGTGAGGAGGTCGGCGACGAGGGCGGCGGCGCGGAGGGCGCCGGCCGGGAGCCGCACCCGGCGGGGCCGGATCCCGAGCGCCTCCGCGACCGCCTGCTGCAGCCCGGAGAGGTCGGTCCGCTCCGCCGAGGCGAGGAAGAACGCCCGGCCCGGGGCCTCGGGCCGCTCCGCCAGCGCCAGGAACCCGCGCGCGCAGTCGCGCACGTCGATCCAGGAGAGGGGGCGGGGCGGGCCGGAGAGCTCGAGGAGGAGCCCCCGCGCCACGATCCGGAAGAAGAGGAGGTTCTCGCGGTCCCCCGGGCCGATGATCCGCGGCGGGCGCGCCACCGCCACCGGCAGCCGCCCGGCGTAGGAGAGGGCGATCCGCTCCGCCTCCGCCTTCGACTCGCCGTACCACTCCGCCGGCTGGAGCGGGTCCTCCTCGCGCTTCCCCTCGCGCGACGGCCCCGCCGCGGCGAGCGAGCCCGCGAGCACGAACCGCTGCGCCGCCGCCCCCTCGGCGAGGCAGGCCTCGAGCGCGAGCCGGGTTCCCTCGGCGTTCACCCGGAGGAACTCCTCCCGGACCGCCGCGCGCCGCACTCCCGCGAGGTGGAAGACGAGCGGGCAGCCGCGCACCGCGCGGGCGAGGTCGTCGGGCCGGGTGGCGTCTCCCGCCACCACCTCCACGCCGCCGCCCAGCTCGCCCCGGCTCCCGCCGGGCCGCACCATGGCCCGGACCTCGTGCCCGCTCGCGACCAGCGCTCGCGCGAGGTGCTGGCCGAGGAAGCCCCCGGCGCCGGTGACGAGGGCGCGCATGCGAGAGGAGAAGCACGGCCACCCGGCGGGGTCAACGGTGAGCGCGGGGCTCCCCCGCGCCGCTTGGAGGGGAGCGCGCTCGTCGAGCTGAAGGTGGACGGCGAGGGGCGGCCGCGCCGGTGCGGCTGCGCGCCGACGCCGTCAGCGTGGACCCGTGAGCGGCTCGCCACGCTCCGTCCGGCCGGGCGGCGCGGGCCATCCGGCGCCGGCGCTGCTACAGTTCCCGTCGTGACCGGACTCGGCTCCCTCGGGCGGCTCCTCCTCGGCGCGGGCGCGCTGCTGGTGGCGCTCGGCCTGCTGCTCCTCGCGGCGGAGCGCTTCCCGGGCCTCCGGATCGGCCGGCTCCCCGGCGACCTCTCCGTGGAGCGGGGCAACTTCCGCTTCTACTTCCCGCTCGCCACCTCGCTGCTCCTGAGCCTGGCGCTCTCCGCGCTCCTCTGGCTCTGCGGGCGTCGCTGACCCTCCCCATGCTCTCCTCCTCCGCCTTCCTCCTCTTCACGCTCGCCGCCGGCGCCCTCATCGTGGTGCCCGGCCCGGCCGTCACCTTCATCGTCGCGCGCAGCCTGCAGCAGGGGCGGCGGGCGGGGCTCATCTCCGCCATGGGGATCGCGAGCGGGGGGCTGGTCCACGTGGCCGCGGCGGTGCTCGGGCTGTCGGCGCTGCTCGCCTCCTCGGCGGTCGCGTTCGGGCTCGTGCGCTGGGGCGGGGCGGCGTACCTCGTCTACCTCGGGCTGCGGGTCTGGCTCTCGCGGCCGGCCGCGGCGGAGGGGGAGCCCGTTCCCGCGCCGGCGCGCCGCCTCTTCGCGCAAGGCTTCCTCGTGAACCTCCTCAACCCCAAGACCGCCATCTTCTTCCTGGCCTTCCTGCCGCAGTTCGCCGACCCGTCGCGCGGCCGCGTGCCGCTGCAGCTCCTCCTGCTCGGCGCGTGGTTCGTGGCCCTCGCCGTCGCGAGCGACTGCACCTACGCGCTCCTCGCCGGCGCGGTCGGCGATCGGATCGGCCGCAGCCCCGCGGCCCGGCGCGGCGCCCGCCTGCTCTCGGGCGGCGTCTACGTCGCGCTCGGCCTGGGGACGCTCCTCGCCGGAGCGCGCGCCGAGGGGGTTCGCCCCACCGCCCGCCTCCGCTAGGATGCGTCCCCCATGACCCTCGCCCGCTCCGCCTGCCCCTACGACTGCCCCGACTGCTGCGGCCTGCTGGTGGAGGTCGAGGCCGGCCGCGCCGTCGCGGTGAAGGGCGATCCGGAGCACCCGTACTCCAGGGGCACCCTCTGCCCCAAGATGAACGACTACCAGCGGCAGGTGCACTCGCCGCAGCGCCTGACCACCCCGCTCGAGCGGGTGGGCGCGAAGGGGGAGGGCGCCTTCCGGCCCATCTCCTGGGAGGCGGCCGTCGCCCGCATCGCCGAGCGGCTCCGCGAGGTGGCCGCGCGACACGGGGCGGAGGCCATCCTGCCCTACTCGTACGCCGGCACCATGGGGCTCGTGCAGCGCAACGCCGGGCACGCCTTCTTCCACAGGCTCGGCGCCTCCCGCCTCGACCGGACCATCTGCGCCTCCGGCAAGGAGGCCGGCTGGAAGTCGGTGATGGGCGCCACCCTCGGGCTCGATCCCGACGAGGCGGCGAAGAGCGACCTCATCGTCATGTGGGGGCTCAACGCCGTCGCCACCAACCTCCACTTCGTGCAGCGCGTGAAGCAGGCGCGCGCCCGCGGCGCCCGGGTCTGGGCCATCGACACCTACGAGACGCCGACCGCGGCGCTCGCCGACGAGCAGGTGTTGGTCCGGCCCGGCTCGGACGGCGCCCTGGCGCTCGGGCTCATGCACGTCCTCGATCGCGACGGGCTCACCGACCGGGCCTTCGTGGAGGCGCACGTCCAGGGCCACGAGGCGCTGCGCGCGGAGGTCCTGCCGCGCTTCCCGCCGGCCCGCGTGGCCGAGGTGACCGGGCTCGCGCCGGAGCGGATCGAGGCGCTCGCGCGCGCCTTCGCCGCCGCGAGGGCCCCCTTCATCCGGCTCGGCAACGGCCTCTCGCGCTACGGAAACGGCGCGATGAACGTCCGCTGCATCCTCGGCCTCTCCGCGCTCGCCGGCTCGTTCGGGCGCGACGGCGGGGGCTGCTACGCCGGCTCGTCGGGGAGCGAGGCGTTCGACGTGTCCGTGGTGACGCGCCCCGACCTCATGCCCTCGCCGGCCCCGCGCATCGTCAACATGAACCGGCTCGGCGAGGCGCTCGCGCCCTCCTTCCCGAACCCGGTCAAGGCGCTCTTCGTCTACCACTCCAACCCGGCGGCGGTGGCGCCCGACCAGAACGCCGTGCTCGCCGGCCTCGCGCGCGAGGACCTCTTCACCGTGGTCCACGAGCGGTTCCTCACCGACACCGCGCGCTACGCCGACCTGGTGCTCCCGGCGACCAGCTCCCTCGAGCACCCGGACCTCTACCGCTCCTACGGCCACTACGCCGTCCAGCGGGCGCGCCCCGCCATCCCGCCGGTCGGGGAGTCGAAGCCGAACTGGGAGCTGTTCCAGCTGCTCGCGCGGGCCATGGGGTTCGAGGACGAGGTGTTCCGGCGGAGCGCCGACGACCTCATCGACGCGCTCCTGGCGCGCCCGTCGCCGATGCGCGAGGGGCTCGACCGCGCCGCGCTCGAGGCGGGGCGGGCGGTGCCGCTGCGGCTCCCGGCCGACGCCCGCCGCTTCCGCACGCCGTCCGGGAAGATGGAGCTCCTCAACCCGCGGGAGGCGCGGCCGCTCCTCGATCACCTCCCGACGCACGAGGACGGCGGCGCCCTGCCGCTCCGGCTGCAGACCGGCGTCAACCCGTACACGCTCAACTCGACCTTCATGGATCGCGAGGACCTGCGGGCCAAGGCCGGCGGCATGCGGCTGCAGCTCTCTCCCGCCGAGGCCCGGGCGCGCGGGCTCTCGGAGGGCGACGCCGTGGTGGCCTGGAACGGGCTCGGCGAGGTCCGGTTCACGCTGCACGTCAGCGCGAAGATCCCGGATGGGTTGGCGGTCGCCGAGGGGGTCTGGTGGATCGCCCACGCGCCGGGCGACCGGACGGTCAACGCCCTGACCTCCCAGCGGCTCTCGGACCAGGGCGGCGGCTCCACGTTCTACGACAACCGCGTGGACGTGCGGCGGGCCGAGGCCGCGCCGAGCTAGCCCCGATTGCCCGCACGCGCAGTGGGAAAGCCCCCCTGACAGGGCGGCCGCACTCGTTGTATAAGACCGCGGCCCACCCCCAAGGAGGACTCCTTTGATCGACGCGTACCGGAAGCACGAAGCGGAGCGCAGCGCCCAGGGCATCCCCGCGAAGCCCCTCGACCCCGAGCAGACCCGGGAGCTCTGCCGCCTGCTGGAGAGCCCGCCGAAGGGCGAGGAGGCCTTCCTGCTCGGCCTGCTCCGCGACCGCGTCTCCCCCGGCGTCGATCCCGCGGCCGAGGTGAAGGCGGCGTTCCTCGCCGAGGTGGCCGCCGGCCGGAAGTCCTCGCCGGTGATCTCCCGCGTGGACGCGGTCCGGCTCCTCGGGACCATGCTCGGCGGCTACAACGTCCAGCCGCTCGTCTCCGCGCTGCAGGATCCCGCGCTCGCCGACGAGGCGGCCAGGGCCCTCGCCGGCACCACGCAGGTCTACGACGCCTTCGACGACGTGGCGAAGCTCGCGAAGACCGTCGCCGCCGCGAAGAAGGTGCTCGAGAGCTGGGCCGCCGCCGAGTGGTTCACCCGCCGCGAGGGCGTGCCCGCGACGGTGAAGGTGAAGGTCTTCAAGGTGGACGGCGAGATCAACACCGACGACTTCTCGCCCGCCGGCGACGCCTCCACCCGCCCCGACATCCCGCTCCACGCCCTCGCCATGGGCAAGAGCAAGTTCCCGGCCGGCCTCGCCACCATCGCCCAGTTCCGCAAGGAGGGCTTCCAGGTCGCCTTCGTGGGCGACGTGGTCGGCACCGGCTCCTCGCGCAAGAGCGCCTGCAACAGCGTGCTCTGGCACATCGGCGACGACATCCCCTTCGTGCCGAACAAGCGGCGCGGCGGCGTCATCATCGGCGGCGTCATCGCCCCCATCTTCTTCAACACCGCCCAGGACTCGGGCGCGCTCCCCATCCGCACCGACGTCACGAAGCTCAAGACCGGCGACGTGGTGGTGATCGACACCGCGAAGGGCGAGGTCCGCACCGAGGCCGGCGAGGTGCTCTCGAAGTTCGAGCTCGCCCCCAACACCCTGCGCGACGAGTTCAAGGCCGGCGGCCGCATCCCGCTCTTCATCGGCCGCTCGCTCACCGAGAGGGCCCGCGCCGCGCTCGGCCTGCCCGCGACCGACCTCTTCGTGAAGCCGGTGAACCCGGCGGCGAAGCCGGGCCAGGGCTACTCGCTGGCGCAGAAGATGGTCGGCCGCGCCTGCGGCGTGGCGGGCATCCTCCCCGGCACCGCCTGCGAGCCGAAGATGACCACGGTCGGGAGCCAGGACACCACCGGCCCCATGACCGCCGACGAGCTGAAGGAGCTCGCCTGCCTCAAGTTCCAGGCGCCGCTCTTCATGCAGAGCTTCTGCCACACCGCCGCCTACCCCAAGGCGGCCGACGTGAAGATGCACAAGACGCTGCCCGACTTCGTGGTGGCCCGCGGCGGCGTGTCGCTCAAGCCGGGCGACGGCGTCATCCACAGCTGGCTCAACCGGCTCCTGCTCCCCGACACCGTCGGCACCGGCGGCGACAGCCACACCCGCTTCCCCATCGGCATCAGCTTCCCGGCCGGCTCCGGCCTCGTCGCCTTCGCCGGCGCCGCGGGCTTCATGCCGCTCGACATGCCGGAGAGCGTGCTGGTCCGCTTCAAGGGCGAGCTCCGCCCCGGCATCACCCTGCGCGACGTGGTGAACGCCATCCCGCTCGAGGCGATCAAGCAGGGGCTCCTCACCGTCCCGAAGAAGAACAAGAAGAACGTCTTCAACGGCCGGATCCTCGAGATGGAGGGGCTCCCGAACCTCTCCGTCGAGCAGGCCTTCGAGCTCACCGACGCCGCCGCGGAGCGCAGCGCCGCCGCCGCCTGCATCGACCTCTCGGTGGACAGCGTGGCGACCTACCTGCGCTCGAACGTGGCGCTCATGCGGAAGATGATCGCCGACGGCTACCAGGACGCGAAGACGCTGGCGGCCCGCATCGAGGCGGTGGAGGCGTGGCTCGCGAAGCCCGAGCTGCTCCGCGCCGACGAGAACGCGGAGTACGCGGCGGTGATCGAGATCGACCTCGCCCAGGTCGCGGAGCCCATCCTCGCCTGCCCGAACGACCCGGACGACGTGAAGGTCCTGTCGGAGGTGCAGAACACCCCGATCCACGACGTGTTCCTCGGCTCCTGCATGACCAACATCGGCCACTTCCGCGCGGCCGGCGAGATCTGGAAGGGCAAGGGGTTCAACGGCGCGGTTCGCACCTGGATCTGCCCGCCCACCCGCATGGACCAGCAGCAGCTCAAGGACGAGAGCTTCTTCTCGATCTTCAGCGCCATCGGGGCCCGCATCGAGACCGCCGGCTGCTCGCTCTGCATGGGCAACCAGGCCCGCGTGCCGGACGGCGCCACGGTCTTCTCGACCAGCACCCGCAACTTCGACGACCGCATGGGCAAGGGCGCGAAGGTGTTCCTCGGCTCCGCCGAGCTGGGCGCGCTCGCCGCCAACCTGGGCCGCCTGCCGACCGTCGCCGAGTACCTCGCGGCGTACCAGGAGAAGATCGAGCCCAAGAAGGCGTCGGTCTACCGGTACCTGCAGTTCGACGAGCTGCCCGAGTACAAGGGGCTGCGGATCGTCGCGTAGTCCTCCTGGCCATCCCTCCCCGCCCCGGCGGGGAGGGAGCTTCCCCCTGGCGCCCTCGAGGATCCCTTCGCCTCGGCCGGAGCGGAGGGAGCTCCTCGGGGCGCCCTCGAGGATCCCCTCTCCCGCGTGAGCGGGGGAGGACGAGGGAGGGGGCTGCGGCGCCGCGCGGCTACGTCCGCGCCTCCCCGCCCTCCCAGACCCGGCCGTCGAGCGCGCTCTCGATGTAGGCGAGGTGCCGCTGCTCGTCGGCGTAGGCCCGGCGCACGATGGCGAGGATCTCGGCGGGCAGCGGCTTCGCGAGCACCGTCGCGTAGACGGCGTTGGTGAGCTGCTCGTTCCCGCGCATCGCCTTCAGCGCCCCCTCCGGGCCGGTGAGGCCGCGCAGGGCGGTGACCCCCTCGAGGACGAACCCCTTCATGTCGGAGGAGAAGGCCGGCGGGTTCTCGCCCATGCGGAGGAGCGCCTGCGAGAGCTCCAGGACGTGGCGCTGGTGGTCGAGCCGGAACTCCGCCAGAGTCCCCTGGACGGCGGGCGTGGGCTCGAGCGCCCGGAGCGCCTGGTCGTAGGCGTGGACCGCGTCCACGTCGAGCTGGATGAGCTCCCGGAGCTGCTCGGTGATCTCGCGTGCCTGCATCGCCGTTCCCCCCTCGAGACGAAGTCCGCTCAAAGCTGGGTCCCGCCGCAGCGCGGCACCACCCCCGCGCTCCGGGCTTGCGCGCCGGGCCCGGGCGGGCCTACTTGGCTGCATGCCGACCGTGACCGACATCGAGATCGTGGAGGACCGCACGGCGCGGAGCCGGTGCGACGAGGGCTTCCTCCGGCTGAAGCGGTACCGGGCCCGCAACCGGCGCGCCGACGGCAGCGCCTCGCCCGAGTACCCGATCGACGTCATCGACCGGCCCAGCTTCGACGCGGTGGCGGTCTGCCTCTACGCCCGCGGCCCCGCCGGCTGGGAGGTCCTGACCCGCGCCGGGCTGCGGCCGGCGGCGCTCTTCCGGCGGGGGCGCGCCACCTGCCTGCCGGAGGGCGAGTACCTCCTGCTCGAGGAGCTCATCGCCGGCGTGATCGAGCCGGGGGAGGTCGGGCTCGACGCCCTCCGGCGGCGCGCCGCCGACGAGGTCCGGGAGGAGGCGGGGCTCTCGCTCCCGCCGGCGGCCTTCGAGCCGCTCGGGGCCGGCTTCTTCATGCTCCCGGGCATCGCCTCCGAGAAGATCCACCTGCTCTGCGCCGAGGTGCCGCGCGGGGAGGCGGCGGCGGAGCAGGACGCGCCCGGCGACGGCGACGGCTCGCCGCTCGAGGAGGGGGCCCGGCTCCGCTGGCGCCCGCTCGAGGCGGCCGTCGCCGCCTGCGAGGCGGGCGAGATCGAGGACGCCAAGACCGAGCTCGCGCTGCGGCGGCTGCGCGATCGGCTCGCGGCGCGGCGTTGACATCGGGCCCGGAGCCCGTAAGAAGCAGCCCATGCCAGAGAACAAGCCGGGGCTCGACCGGTCCGAGGTGCTCGCCCTCTACCGCCAGATGCTGCTCCTCCGCCGCTTCGAGGAGGCCGCCGGGCGCGTCTACACCGAGGGGAAGATCGGCGGGTTCTGCCACCTGTACATCGGCCAGGAGGCGGTGGCGGTGGGCGTCCACGCCGCGCTCGACCCGGCCCGCGACTACCTCATCAACGGTTACCGCGACCACGGCCACGCCCTCGCCTGGGGCTCGCCCCCCGAGCGCGTCATGGCGGAGCTGTACGGCAAGGCGGAGGGGATCACCAAGGGCAAGGGCGGCTCGATGCACATGTTCGACGCCCCGCGCCACAACTTCGGCGGCTACGGGATCGTGGGCGGCCAGATCCCGCTCGCGCTGGGGCTCGCCTTCGCCGAGCGCTACCGGCAGTCGGACGGCGTGGTGGTCTGCCTGTTCGGCGAGGCGGCGGTGAACAACGGCGCCTTCCACGAGTCGCTCAACATGGCGGCGCTCTGGAAGCTGCCCTGCATCTTCGTCTGCGAGAACAACCGCTACGGGATGGGCACCTCCATCGAGCGGAGCTCGGCGGTGACCGAGGTCTGGCAGCGCGGCTCGGCCAACGCGGTCCGGGGCGAGCTGGTGGACGGCATGGACGTGCTCGCCGTGCGCGACGCCATCTCCCGCGCCGCCGCCGAGTGCCGGCCGCGCGAGGGGCGCCCGGTGCTCATCGAGGCCCGCACCTACCGCTTCCGCGGCCACTCCATGGCCGACCCGGCCACCTACCGGACCCGCGACGAGGTGGAGCAGCAGAAGAAGCGCGACCCGCTCAACGTCCTCGCCGAGCACGCGCGCGCCGCCGGGCTGGAGGTGCCGCCGGCGGAGCTCGAGGCGCTCGACGCCGAGGTGGGCAAGGTGGTCCAGGCGGCGCTGCAGGCGGCGGAGCAGGGCAAGAGCCCGGACCCGGGCGTCATCTGGACCGACATCTACGCCTCCCCGTCCGACCCGGCGATCCACCGCGAGATCTGAGGCGCGGGGCGGCCGGCCGGCGGCCCTCCGGAGAAGGCTCGGCCCGGCCCGGGAGGCTCCCGGACCGGGCCGACGTGCGTCAGGCGGGCGGCGCCGCTACTCGCGGAAGCCGTTCGCGAACGGCGCGTGGAGCGACGTCACCGAGAACTGCGAGCTCTCCTGGTGGCAGACGGTGCAGCTCTCGACCGGGCTCGCGGTGTTCCAGCCGTTGGTCATCGCCTGCACGTGGGCCACCGAGTCGGAGTGGTCGTGGCAGCCGAGGCAGGCGGAGCCCATGGGGCCCACGATCCCGAGCGCGCTGGCGTCCCCTCCGGACACGCCGGCCGCGGGCGCCGCGATCTGCTGGTACAGGGTGGGGCTGGCGTTCGACGGCATGGCGTCGAGCGTGAAGGTGTTCGCCTGGTGGCAGATGGCGCAGTTGGCGCGGGTGCCCGGGAAGGCCTTGTCGCCGAAGTACGTGCCCGAGACGAAGTACGGCTGGGACAGATCCAGGTTCTCGCCGGTGTGGATCTTGTGGAGCATCGGCTTGAGGTCGATGGTCCGGTACGGCAGGTTGTCCACCGCGGTCGTGCTGTGCGCCGGCTTGTCGCTCGCGTCCGGCGCGTGGCACATCACGCACTCCTCCACGTTGCGGCGCTGACCGCCGTGGAAGGCGAAGCGGAAGTGGCACGCGTTGCACTGCTGGATGGGGGCCACGGTCCGGCGCGGCGTCACGGTGCTCCCGTCCACGCTGAAGTAGGCGACCGGGTTCACGAACCCCTCGGTGAAGTTCTCGACCCCGTGCGAGGTCGGGTGGGTCACGGTCCGGCCCCGGCGCCCCTCGATGGCGATCGCCCAGGTGCCGGTCGCGTTGGCCGGGATCACCTGGGTGCCGGGGAACGTGTAGGTGTACGCGCCGGTCGCGGCGTTGTACTTGCCGGTCCAGGTGCTGAGCGCCTCGGTGCTGCGGAAGGGCGAGGTGACCGGGGTCGCGGCGTTGGTCCCGTTGAAGCTGTAGTCGGGCGAGGTCGGCCCGTTCATGACCACGTTGAGGCCGGTGAGCCCGTTGGGGAAGGAGCTCGCGTTGTACTGCAGGCCCAGCGTCGGATCGGGCGGGATCGGGTTGCCGCTCTTGTCGAGGATCTTGAAGGTGACGGTCGCCGGGGCGCCCGGGGTCCCGCTGGCGCTCACGATGCTGACGGTGAACGGGTTCGCGACGCCGATCGCCACCTCGGGGTGCTGGTGCGCGTCGGCCACCGCGAGGCTGTAGCTGCCGGAGCCCTGCGTGCGCGGGTGGCAGGTGGCGCACCCGGCGTCGTTGGCCTGCGGGAGCCCCTGGGTCGGGTCGGTCGAGCTGCCGTGCATCTTGTGGAACTTCGGGAGCTGCGAGGGGTCGCCGAACCAGACGTCGTCGTGGCAGCTGCCGCAGGTCCGGCGGCTGACCGTGGTCTGCCACTGGTCGGCCTGGGCGGCGGCGATCACCTTGCCGCTCTGGTCCTTCACCTGGGCGTGGCAGGCGGCGCAGTTCCGCAGGTCGTTGAAGCGCGGGTACTGCACGCCGGTCGCGACGAACTTGGTCGTGGAGGCGGTGTTGGGGTTCGCGATCACGCTGCCGTAGACGTTGTCGCCGTTGCGGAACCCGATGACGTGGTACTCCCAAGCCTGCCCGGTGGCGTCGCCGGCGTTGGCGGCCGCCAGCGCGCGGGTGAGCGTGGGCAGGGCCTTGCCGCGGTGGATGCGGTGCACCAGCGTGCCGAGGTCGAGCGGGTTCAGGTTGGCCGGGTTGCCGGTGTCGTTCGTGTCCGGATCGGCGAGCTGCGTGGTGTGGCAGGTCATGCAGAGCCGGTAGTCGCGCCGGAACCCGCCGTGCACCTGCAGGATGCCGTGGCAGGCGTTGCAGTTGGTCGAGGCCGTGAGGTCGCGCGTCTGGGGCGTGCCGCCGGCCGGGACGAAGTCGAGCACCGCGTTGGCGATGTCGTTCTGCGTGGGGTTGCTCGCGCCGGTGCCGGTCCCGGGGAGCGGCCGGCTGGCCCACATGCCGATGCGGTGGGTCGCCGTGGCGCTGTAGGTCGCCGGCAGGGTCAGCTTGAAGGTGTACTGGAACTGCCCGCCGCCCAGGTCGGTGAGCGTGCCGGCGGTCCCCGACTCCGAGGTGGGCTGCTGGGTGGTGCCGGCGGCGCCGCCCGGCGCGTTCCCGGTGACGGTCTGCAGGATGTAGCTCTGGTAGGCGCCGATGCCGCTCGTCGCGTCGGTGCCGAGGTAGGCGATGGTCCAGTTGAAGGAGATGCCGGCCGCGGCCTGGGGATTCTTGTTGTTGTCGAGGATCGTGAAGATCGCGTACGGGTGGCGGTCGGCGGTGATCGCCGCGTTCGTGATGTTGATGTTGAGGCCGGTGGAGACGCCGGTGGTCCCGCCCGCCGGACCGGCGGGGCCGGGCGTTCCGGCGGGGCCCTGCGGCCCGGCCGAGCCGCGGCTCCCTGAACAACCAGTGAAAACGATCGCGGCGACCAGCAGGGCCGTGCTTCCCAGACGAGCGGATGGCTTCACGTGGTTCCTCCGGCGTGGTGTCGTGACGCGCGGTCCTAGATGCCGGAAATCCGGCCCTCTGACCATGCCCCACGTGAGGATCCGCTGGCACTTGATGGGGGGGGCGGGCGGGCGGGCGGCGGGACGAGGACCGGGCCCGGTTCCGGTTTTGCTTGCGCCCGGCACGAGCCTCGGCCAAAAGGCTCCCCCATGCCGACCCTCTCCTACCGCGAGGCGCTCAACCAGGCGATGCGCGAGGAGATGGCGCGCGACGAGCGGGTCTTCCTCCTCGGCGAGGAGGTGGGCCAGTACAACGGCGCCTACAAGATCTCCCAGGGGCTGCTGAAGGAATTCGGGCCTTGGCGGGTGGTGGACAGCCCCATCGCCGAGCTCGGGTTCTGCGGCCTCGGCGTCGGCGCCGCCATGGGGGGGCTTCGACCGATCGTCGAGGTCATGACCTGGAACTTCGCCCTCCTCGCCTACGATCAGATCGTGAACAACGCGGCCAAGCTCCGGTCGATGTCGGGGGGCCAGCTGCACTGCCCCGTCGTCTTCCGCGGCCCGCAAGGGGCGGCCCACCAGCTCGCCTCGCAGCACTCGCAGGTGTTCGAGAACACCTACGCCTACGTCCCCGGCCTCAAGGTCTGCGTCCCCGCCACCCCGCGCGACGCCAAGGGGCTCCTCAAGACCGCCATCCGCGACGACGACCCGGTCATCTTCATGGAGTCGGAGGTGCTGTACGGCACCAAGGGCGAGGTGGAGGAGGGCGAGCTCCTCATCCCCTTCGGCAAGGCCGACCTCGTGCGCGACGGCGGCGACGTGACGATCGTGGCCTGGCAGAAGATGCGGTTCGTGGCCCAGAAGGCGGCGGAGCTCCTCGCCCAGGACGGGATCGAGGCCTGCGTCCTCGATCCGCGCACCCTGCGTCCCTTCGACCTCGACGCGGTGCTCGCCTCGGTCGCCCGCACGCACCGCTGCGTCATCGTCGAGGAGGGCTGGCCGTGGATGGGCTCCGGCGCCCAGATCGCCGACTCGATCCAGCGCCACGCCTTCGACGAGCTCGACGCGCCGGTGCTGCGGGTGACCGGCCTCGACGTCCCCATGCCGTACGCCAAGCCGCTCGAGCACGAGGTGCTCCCCACGCCGGAGCGGGTGGTCGAGGCGTGCCGCCGCGTGCTGTACCGGAGCCCCTGATGCCGAAGCCGATCAACATGCCGAAGCTCTCGGACGAGATGACCGAGGGCAAGATCGCCGAGTGGCTCAAGAAGCAGGGCGACGAGGTGAAGGCGGGCGAGGTGGTGGCCCAGGTCGAGACCGAGAAGGCCACCCTCGACGTGGAGGCCTTCGAGGGCGGCGTCCTGCTCGCGGTGGTGGTGCAGGCCGGCGAGACCGCGCCGGTGGGTCGGCCCATCGCCTGGATCGGCAAGGCCGGCGAGCAGGTGCCGGACCAGCCCGCCGCGCCTGCGCCGCAGCCCGACGCGGCCAAGGAGGCCAAGGCCGGGGGCGAGATCTCGAAGGAGAGCACCCAGCCCGTGGCGCCGGCGCAGGCCACGCCGCCGGCCGCGACCGTCCCCGCGCCCCCGCGTCCGCCGCCGAGCGCTCC
The DNA here is from genome assembly GCF_023169965.1 of Anaeromyxobacter paludicola. Lineage (NCBI taxonomy): Bacteria > Pseudomonadati > Myxococcota > Myxococcia > Myxococcales > Anaeromyxobacteraceae > Anaeromyxobacter > Anaeromyxobacter paludicola. Next base: position 102,862 of record NZ_AP025592.1, read on the forward strand.
CGCTCCCGCCGGCGCCGGCCGCGCCACGGGCGCTCCCTCCCCGCAGGGTGCGGAGGGGCGGGGAGGGGCCGCCGCCGAGAAGCCCGCTCCCGGCACCTTCACCGGCCGCGTCCCCGCCTCGCCCGCCGCCCGCAAGGCGGCCCGCGAGCGCGGCCTCGACCTCTCGCGGCTCAAGGGCTCCGGCCCGGGCGGCCGCGTGGTCCTCGCCGACCTCGAGCAGGTCCCCCGCGCCGCCCCCGCGGCCGCGGCCGGCGCCCCCGCGAAGAAGCGCCGCGAGCTCCCGCCCCGGCGCGCCCTCCACGACGAGTCCCTGCCGCTCTCCCCGATGCGCAAGGCGATCGCGCGCAACCTGGGCGTCGCCAAGCCGGGGGCCCCGCACTTTTACCTCGAGATCTCGGCCGACCTGCGCCGCCTGGTCTCGCTCCGGGAGCAGCTCGAGGAGCTGGGCGAGGGGCCGGTGTCGCTCAACGACCTCGTGCTCAAGGCGGCCGCGGAGACCCTCACCCGCCACCCCGAGGTGAACGCCGCCTGGGGCGGCGACGCCATCCTCCGCCGCGGCGCGGTGCACGTCGGCATGGCGGTGGCGGTGGAGGAGGGGCTCATCACGCCGGTGCTGCGCGACGCCGACAGGAAGTCGGTGCTCGAGATCGCCCGGCTCTCGCGCGACCTCGCGAAGCGGGCCCGCGACCGGCGGCTCAAGCCCGAGGAGTACCAGGGGGCGTCCTTCACCGTGTCCAACCTGGGCATGTTCGGGATCGACGCCTTCTACGCCATCATCAACCCGCCCGAGGCCGCCATCCTCTCGGTCGGCGCCGCCCAGAAGGTCCCCTGGGTGGACGAGGCCACCGGCGAGATCGTGGCGATGGAGCGCTGCCGCTTCGGCCTCTCCGGCGACCACCGCGTGATCGACGGCGCGGTCGGCGCGCGCTTCCTGCAGACCTTCAAGGCGGTGGTCGAGTCGCCCTTGCGGCTCGTCGCCGCACCGTGACGCCTGGGGTAGGGTAGGCGCCCGGAGGGCAGACCATGGCACGCACCCCGAGGCCCCGCCGCGGCGGGACCCGCATCGAGCAGGACACCATGGGGACGATGGAGGTCCCCGCCGCCGCGCTCTACGGCGCCCAGACCGCCCGGGCGGTGGAGAACTTTCCCATCTCCGGCCTGCGGCCCCACCCCGCCTTCGTGGACGCGACCGTCCGGGTGAAGCTCGCCGCGGCGCGCGTCAACGCGAAGCTCGGGCTCCTGCCGCGCGACAAGGCGCGGGCGATCGAGGCGGCCGCGCGCGAGGTGCTCGCCGGGCAGTGGCGCGACCAGTTCGTGGTGGACGTGTACCAGGCCGGCGCCGGCACCTCGCACCACATGAACGTGAACGAGGTGCTCGCGAACCGCGCCTGCGAGCTCCTCGGCGGGCGCCGGGGCGACCGGGCCCTCGTGGATCCGAACGACCACGTCAACATGGCCCAGTCCACGAACGACGTGATCCCGACCGCCATCCGGCTCGCGGCGCTGGAGCTCGCGCCGGGGGTGCTGGAGGCGGTGTCGGATCTCGCCGCGACCTTCGAGCGCAAGGCGGGGGAGTGGGACGGGCTCGTGAAGTCGGGCCGCACCCACCTCATGGACGCCACGCCGGTGCGGCTCGGCCAGGAGGTCTCGGGCTGGGCGGCGGCGCTGCGGCACGCCGGCCGGCGCGTGGCCGACGCGCTCCCGGAGCTGGCCGCGCTCGGGATCGGCGGCACGGCGGTGGGCACCGGCCTCAACGCCGACCGGCGCTACCGCGCCCTCATCTGCAAGGAGCTCGACCGGCTCACCGGCGTCCCCTTCGTCCCCGCCGGGAACACCTTCTACGCCATGCAGTCGCTGGCGCCGTTCGCGGCCCTCTCCGGCGCGCTGCGCGTGCTGGCGCTCGAGCTGCTGCGGATCGGCGGCGACGTGCGGCTGCTCGGGAGCGGCCCCAACACCGGCCTCGGCGAGCTGCGGCTGCCGCCGGTGCAGCCGGGCTCGTCCATCATGCCGGGCAAGGTGAACCCCTCGATGGCGGAGATGCTGGCCATGGTCTCCTACCAGGCCATCGGCCTCGACGCGGCCATCGCCGCCGCCACCTCCGGCGGCCAGCTCGAGCTCAACGTGATGATGCCGCTCGTGGCCTTCGATCTCTGCCACCTGCTCACCATCCTCGCGAACGCCGTGGCCGCCTTCGACCGGCGCTGCGCCCGCGGGCTCGAGGCCGACCCCGAGCGGCTGCGCCACTACGCCGACCGGACGGTGAGCCTCGCCACCGCCCTCGCCCCGCGGCTCGGCTACGCCGCCGCGGCCGAGATCGTGAAGGAGTCGGTCCGGAGCGGCCGGTCGATCGTCGACGTCGCGGTGGAGAAGGGCGGCCTCGCGCCGTCCGAGGCGCGCCGGCTGCTCGACCCGGCCCGCCTCACCGTCCCGGGTCGGGCCTGACCTCGGCCCGTGCGGCTCGCGCCGCGCGGGGCGGCGCCGCGAGGGCCCCTTCGGCTATGATGCGCGCCGTGCTGCGCCCCGCCGTCCTCCTCCTCGCCGCCGCGCTCGGCCTGGCTGCGCCCGTCCGGGCGCCGGCCGCCGCGCCCGCGCGGCCCGTGCCCGGCCGCCCCGGCCCGCGCACGCCCGGGACGGTCACCGGCACGCTGCGCCACAAGGGCTGCCAGTCGGTCGCCGCCGGGGCCACCGTGGCGGTGATCGGCCGCGACGCCACCGCCACCACCGACTCGCTGGGGCGCTTCTCGATCTCGGTCGCGCCGGGCCGGTACTCGCTCCTCTTCAGCGGCCCGAACCTCGTCTCCGACCAGCGGGTGGACGACGTGGACGTGGCGCCCGGCCAGACCCGCGAGCTCGGCGTGGTGGGCGTCTGGCCGGAGGAGCGGCCCCAGACCTGCGGCTCGCCGGAAGGGCAGGCGCCGGCCGAGGAGCCGGTGGTGGCGGTCGCGCCGGAGGTGCCGTCGCTCGACCTGCCCGGCGGCGCCGTCGGGCGCGCGCCGCCCGCCTCCGAGCACCTCTGGGTGCGGGGCGGCCCCGGCGGCGGCCCCGGCCAGTTCGGGATGCAGGGCAACCCGGCGCGCCAGGACGAGGACGCCCTCGGCCCGGCCAGCTTCGCCGTCGGGCCGGCCGGCTTCCTCTACGTGCTCGACGCGCTCAACGGCCGGATCGCCCGCTACGACCCGCGCGGCCACCCCGCCGGCGGGTTCCCGCTGCGCAGCCAGGGCACCGAGCACGCGGTGGAGGCGGACCTGTCGGTCTCCGACGACGGGCACGTCTTCGTGTTCCACGAGGGCGAGCCGCCCGCCCTCGCCCAGTACGACGCCGGGGGCCGGGTGCTGGTCTCCGGCGCGCTGCACGCCTCCTTCCGCGGCGTGGATCAGCTCCTGTGCGGGCGGCAGCGGCCGCTCTTCCTCATGCAGAACGGGCAGGCGGTGCGGGTCGAGCTGGGCTGGGGCGGGATGCGGGCCGAGGGGCCGCTCCCGGGGCTCCCGCTCGGTAACGAGCTCTACGCCCGGGCCGACCGGGTGAGCCGCTGGCTCGCCGCGGTGAAGCTCACGAGCCAGGACGGCCGGGTGCGCCGCAGCATCCAGCTCCACTCCCGCGTCCCGCTCACCGGCATCCGGCTGGTCGGGGTGGACCGCCGGGGCCTCCTGGTGGTCGCGGTGGACCGGGCCGAGGGGACCGACGAGAACGCCCCCGCCGCGGAGGTGCTGCTCCTCGCGCTCACCGCGCAGGGGCAGCTCGCGGGCGTGGGCGCGGTGCCCCCCGGCGACCGGCGCTTCGAGTTCCGCGAGTTCGGCCTGGCTCCGGACGGCACGGTGGTGCAGATGCAGTCCGACGCCAGCGAGGTGCGTTTCGTGCGCTGGGTCCTGGCGGCGCCGCCGCGGCAGGCCGTGGCCGGCGAGGGGCTGGTGCGCGGGCGCGTCACCGACGGCGGCCACCCGTCGCCGGGCGCCCTCGTGAGCGTGAGCCGGCCCCGGCGCGCCGTCCCGGTCCAGCCGGACGGGAGCTTCGAGGTCCGGCTGCCGCCGGGCCACTACCTGCTCTCGGTGCGCCGCCCCGGCGCCACCCCCTCCGGCTTCATCGAGCCGCAGCCGGTCGAGCGGCGGGTCTCGGTCTCCGCGGGCGCGACGGTGGACCTGGGGGCCTTGCCGCTCCCGGTGCCGCGGCGGCTCCCCGAGCCGCTCGCGCCGCGCCCGCTGCCCGAGCCGCTCGAGCCCGTGCCCCCGTCCGGCGCGGCCGCTCCCATCGAGCCCGGCGGGCTCTAGCCGCCTCCCCGCCGGCGCCGCCGGCCCCTTCCCCCCGCGCCGCCCCGGCGCCCACCCTCCGAGGAACAGATGGCCGCCAAGCTCGACTTCTTCATGCTCCCGGAGGACGAGCGCGCGCTCTTCCGCCTGCTCGCGCGCCACGACCTCACCCTCTACCCGGAGCTGGTGCCGCCCGGCTACCAGCCGCCGAAGGTGGACGAGAAGGTCATCGAGGCCTTCGAGGGCGACGCCTGCTACCTCGCCGCCGAGCGGTTCGGCGACGTCATCGCCCACCCGCTGAAGCGCGGCCCGGACAAGGGGATGCTCGAGATCGAGGAGGTGCCCTCGCCGGTGTTCCACTACGAGCGGTGCGTCCGGAACGAGGCGGGTGAGCTCGTGGGCGGCCGGCTCTGGGCGGAGCTCGACATGACCCGCGACCCGAAGGAGAACCGCTCCAAGCCGCTCGGGCTGCGGCGCATCCACGACGAGGTGCACGCCTGGCTCCGGAAGACCTGCCGGCGGAGCGACCCCAAGGGCTTCTGGGTGGGACCGAAGGCGGCGGCGGCCTGGAAGAGCGAGGGGCTCGTGCTCCGGGAGCCGGGGCACCGGGGCGAGACCTACGGCGTCTGGCGCTGAGGCGACCTCGAGCGCTGTCCCCCCGCCCGGCGGGACTTCGACGCGCCTGCCTCGAGGCTCCTCCCTCTCCCGCGCAGCGGGGGAGGGCCGGGGAGGGGGCGCCGGAAAGAAAAAGCCCCGCCGCTCTCTCACAAGCGGCGGGGCACTGAAGTGACCCCTACGGGATTTGAATCCGCCTTCGGATCGCCCCGCAGAGGTGCTCAAGAGGACAGCGACAGCGCTTCACGCGGCTCATCGCAGCCGCCGGATGCGTCCGGTGACGTCGCGAGGCGGCTCGACGCTGCGGGTCTCCCTCGGCCCACCGCGGACCTCTTCATAACCGCGGGCGCCATCGTCGCCGAGCGCGCCGCCCGCCAGCGGGCCGGCCGCGGCGAGGTGGAGAGCATCCTCCGGCGCGCCGCCGAGCAGGCCGGGCGCCTTCTCGTGGGCGGGGTGGCGTGATGGCCGGCCTCCCCTGGGTGAAGGTCGCAACCGACTTCACGGACGATCCGAAGGCCTTGGCGCTCGCACATCGGCTCGACGACCCGAGGGCGCCGCTGCACCTGCCTGCGGTCTGGGGGCACTTCGCTCGGCACTACGCGGACGGTTCGATGCCCGACTCCGAGGACGCGATCCGCGCGCTCGAGCGGGCGGCGCTCTGGGGCGGCGCGGGTGGTGCCCTGGTCGACGCCCTCCTGGCAGTGGGGCTCCTCGAGAGGAAGCGGAAGCGGATCGTCGTGCACGCATGGGGCGACTGGCAGGAAGGACACACGCGGAAGCTGGAGCGCGACCGTGAACGGATGCGCGCGAAGCGTGCGGAAACACGGGGGACGAGTCGCGCGACGGTCGAACGAGGGTCGCGCGACGGTCGCGGGACAGAGGAGATAGAGAGGAGAGGAGAAGAAGATCCCTCGCTTCGCTCGGTGGGCGCCGCGGCTGCGCCGGTCGCGCCAGCGCTGAAGCTGGCGCGGAGCGAGCTCGAGAAGCAGCCCAGCTCGGCCGATGGCTTTCAGGAAGTCGTGCGGCACTGGTTCGCAGCGTGGGAGCGCGCCGGCCGGGGGAAGCACAGCCCACTGCGCCAGGAGGACGGGGCGAACCTGAAGCGGCTGGTGCGCCAGCTCGGTGCCGACGAGCTCATGGCGCGGATGGACCGGGCCCTCGCGGACCAGTGGTTCCTCGAACGAGGTGACCTCGCGCTCTTCGTGCGGCAGCGAGACCGGTACGCGCAGCCGGGGCGCCCGGCCGCCGGCGCGCCTGCAGGTCCGACGCTGTCCGAGCGCGTCGCGGCCGCGCAGGGCCCTGAGTGGCGGCGGGTGCTCGAGGCGTTGCTGCGGCTCGCGCTCGAGCATCCCGAGCGGATCGGCGCCTTCGAGCGCTGGCTCTTGCCGCTGCAGGGTTCGCTCGTCAGCGACGTCCTGGTGGTGCTCGCGCCAGACGCGCACCACGCGAGCTTCGTCGCCGACAACTACCGGGCCGGGATCGCGGCCGTGGCGTCCGAGGCGCTGGGCCGAGCGGTCCGGGTGGACGTGACGGCGCCGCCGCTGGCGGCAGCGGGTCTCTCCTGAGCGAGAGCGGTGTGCTCTTCAAGCGGCTCATGGCCGTGGCGTGTCGTTGGGCCGAGGCCGAGAGCGACGAGGAGTACGAGGCGGCTTTGCAGGAAGGCGAGCAGGTGATCGGTGACTGGGCGCTGGCGATGGGATGGAAGCCGCTGTCGCAGGTAGCGGAACCAGAAGCTCGTCCACGGCTAGCGCTCGGGGAACCTGTGGAAACCTTTGGTTTTGCCCGCATGCGTTCGGGGGGCGCCAGCACGGTTGTCCACGTTTGGCCGGTGAATGGCCAGAAGGAGGAAGCTGAATGCCGAAGCTTGCTGGAGAGCAGCCGCCCGAAGATGTCCTGAAGCCGCGGTATCACGCTGCGCTCCTGGCCGAGCTCGTTGGCGGAGCCACGCAGGAGGAGGCGGCAGCACGGGTGAAGGTGAGCCCGCGAAGCGTTCGGCGCTGGATGGCGAAGTACGGGGTGGAACTCGAGCGGGCGCGCGGGGAGATCGTCGATCGGGCGGTCGGCGAGCTGCGCCGCGGCCTGCTCACGGCAGCGGTCACCCTGGTGCACCTGGCCGGGAACGCGTCCGGCAAGTCCGCTGACGCCGTCAGAGTTCAAGCCGCCTCGGCGATCTTCTCGGCTTTCTCGCGACTCCCTGGAAGTTCGGACCTCGAGCAGCGCCTGGCCCGCCTCGAGAGCTTGATGGCCACTCCCCCGCCGGTGCCGAGCGCGCGGGGTCGTACGCAGGTGAGCCTCCTCGGCAGCGAGCGGCCGCCCGGGGCGGCCTGAACCGGAGACGACAATGGGGATGGCGGAAGCGGAGAAGGACCTGGATGCGGCGCGTGAGCGCGTCGCGCTGCGCCTGCGCGAGGCGGAATCGCTGGAGGGGGAGGCAGTCACGGCCCGGGATGAGCTCTCGAAGCTCGATTCCCTGGAGGAGGTGACGGCAAAGGACCAGCTGCTGGACGCGAACCTGCGGCGGCGACTGCGGAAGCTGGAGCAGCAGCTCGGTGAAGCCCGCGCCTCCCTCTCGACGGCCCAGGAGGATGTGCGGCTCTCCTCCGAGGCGCTGAGGCGCGCGCGGGTTGCGGACCTCCAGGAGCGGATCAGCGCCGACGTCACGGACCTCCTGCAGATCCTCGAGGAGGCGGTAGCGCCCCGACTCATCGCGCGCCTGAAGGCTCACACGGAGATGATCGCCGAGGCGAACAGGCTGGACCCCGCGGAGAGCAACGGTGCCCGCCGGCGCGGGAGCCCCTTCGCCCGCGTCGACCTGGACGATCTCTGGAGCCAGCTCGGCGCAATCCTGAAGAACCGGAACCGGAGGACCTTCGAGCGGCTACCGCAGGCACCGCCGGCGGTGGCGTGGCCCCCGGCTCTTCCCGAGTTGCGGCCCAGCGATGGCGAGCTGGTGCCCCTCCCAGGCCACGCCGGGTTCGTGGTTGGGGTCGGCCGGTTGCCGGTCGAAGCGTTGGGGCCGCGAGAGGGCGGGCACGCCCAGACGGAGGAGTGACATGGACACGAACGAGGCGAAGGTACAGGAGCACACCGCTGCCGCCGAGGAGCTCGAGGCGGCGATCTCGGCGGCCGGCGCGGCCGTCTCCAGGCTGCGCGGAGTTCGCGCCGAGCTGATGAGAGACGGAGACCGCAGGTGGGACGGCGCGTTCCCGACCGAGAAGGACATCGAGGTCGCGCTCTGGAAGGCCGGGTTGATTTCCGGCTCTCACAGCGTCAGCAGCGCCGTGTCCCTCGGGGAGCGCGCCCGAGAGTGGGCCGGTCGAGTGGGATAGCGCGTCCCCGTCTCAACGATCTGAACGAAGCCGTCTAGTCGACGGAGAAAGGCAGCCCAACATGAAGTTCCGCACCCCCGTACCCACGAATTCCGGCGCGCTCAATCGGCCTGGCGCGAATGCTGACAGCACCATCGAAACGCCGGTTGCGGGCGCCGGAGGCCTCATGGCCCAGGGGCACGTCCCGCTGCTCGATGAGGTCCTCGCCGTCCCGACCGCGAACCGGCCGACGAAGGAGCTCTCGCCCGGCATGATGATCTTCGACACAACGCTCGGGAAGCCGATCTGGCGCAGCCTCGCGGGCGGCTGGGTCGACGCGACCGGCTCCGTGGTCTGAGGCGGCCGCCATGGACGACCGTGCATTCATCGCCGAGATGTTCAACCGCACCCCGGGCATGATGGCGGAACCGGCGCCTGGGGCGCCGGCCGGAGCCGCTTCCGCGCCGGCGGCGACGGACCAGGTCCTCGTAGCGGAAATGTTCCCGAACACGCCGGGGATGGCCAAGCCTGCCGACGCCGAGCCGACCAGCGCGGCCGCGGCGGGAGGAGGTGAGCAGGCGGAGACGGCGGCCGCCGCGGACCCCCTCGAGCTCGACGCCCCCAAGGGCATCAGCGCGGACGATCCGGTGTTCACGGACTTCCGCCAGGTCGCCGGCGAGCTGGGTCTCGACAAGGACAAGGCGGGGCGGCTGGTGGAGCTCCACCAGCGTGCGCTCGCGGCTAACCAGCAAGCCTGGGATGACCAGGTCGGACGCTGGACGCAGCAGATCCAGGCGGACAAGGAGATCGGCGGCGAGCGGATGAAGGAGTCGATCGCAGCCGCGCTCGAGGTGACCAAGCGATTCGGAACGCCTGAGCTGCAGAAGGTGCTCGACCAGCCGATGTACGGGAGCAACCCCGAAATCGTTCGACTTCTCGCGCGCGTCGGCCGCGCCCTGCGCGACGGCAAGGGGTAGCGGAGAACCTTACAAAACCTGACTTTGAGCGGCCCCCACCACGCGAGCAGGGGAACCTCACAAAACCTCACCAAACGGAGGTCAGGACGACTCCACGAAGCTCCAGGAAAGGACGGGTATCATGCCCATCCCGAGCCAGACCCTGCCCGAGGTCGGCACCCGACCGATGGGCGCCCCGCAGATCAACGTGGACTCCCGCGGCGCCTTCGGTGAGGCCGTCGGCACAGGCCTGCAGCAGGTGGCGGGCGGAGTTCAGCAACTCGCCGAGGCCGCGCACGAGGCGAAGGCGAAAGCCGACATCTCGAACACGATGGCAAGGCTCGGAGAGGCGCGGGCGGGGGTCTCCAAGGTCCTCTACTCGACCGCCCCCGATGCATCTGGCCAGCCCGTGGGGTTCGTCTGGAAGGAAGGACATCGGGCGCTGGAGGGCCACGAAGACGCGTACAGGGGCATCCAGTCGGCGATTGCCGACGCAGCGGCTGGGCTCGTGAACGACGAGCAGCGGCGGCTGTTCCAACAGCACGCGGATGGCCTGGTCCGGGAGGCGCAGCAGCAGATCGAGCTCCACTCCGGGAAGCAGATCCAGGTGGCGCAGGCTAACGACTTCAAGTCGCTCGAGAGCGCGACGGTCGCGGGGGCCGCAGCGCGAGCCATCGCGGATCCGACCGGGGCCGTGGCCTCGGCGCTGAAGGACATCGATAGCCTCGATCTCCCCACGCGCCTCGATGCGCAGCACCGCGGGCTCGGCACCCAGGCGGAGGACGAGCAGGTGCGAGCGGGGAAGGCCGCGGTGGCCTCGGCCACGCTCAACGCACTCATCGCGAGCAAAACCCCCGCGGCCCTTCGCTCAGCTCAGGCGCTGCTCGCCGTGACGCGTCCGTGGCTGGGCCCGGAGGCGGCGCAGTACGACCACAACCTCCGCACGATCCAGGACGACCAGGCCAGCGCGATCGCGGCCTTCCGGTACGCTAACGACGCCGTCACCGCCCGGGACGTCAACGGCGCTCCCCTCCAGATCGACGACGCGAAGGCCTTCGCCGCTCTCGATGCAGACTTCGAGGCGGGGAACATCCCACCGGAGCGCTGGAAGCTCACGCGCGCGCAGCTGCAGGAGCGGATCAAAGACCTGAACGAGTCAGCGAAGCAGGTCGTAGGCAACTATGCCGCGAAGGCCATGCAGCAGTTCATGGCACCCGGCCCGGGCGGCAAGCCCCGGCTCTCGCTCGCGGCGGTGGACAGCGACACCAGAGCGTGGCTCACCGACCCCGCCCACGGGGAAGAGGCCGCGAAGGTCTGGGAGCAGCTCGTGAAGTGGGACAACGAGAACTCGGAGCGGAGTCGTCGGATGGCGCAGATGCCGACGCCCGATCAGGACGCGAGAGCGCTGGCACTTCGCCGCGCCCTGGCCCGTCCCGAGGACGCGGCGAAGATTCGGTCGATGAGCACCGCGGACCTCATCGGCCTGACGATGGGGACGGTGGCGATCCCGGGCGAGGAAGGGGCCCCGGCGGTGGCGATCTCGTCGCGCGACTTCCCCGAGATCCGGAACGAGCTCGGCAGCAACGCCAAGCCCCCGCCCCCCGAGCAGATCATCGACCCGAAGACCGTCGCGCAGCAGGAGTTCGAGGACGCCTTCGGACTAAAGAGGATACCGTCAAAGCGCTGGACCGCGCCCCAGAGCGAGGCGCTGCGGCAGACCACCGACGAGGTGAGCCGGTGGGTGAACAGCGAGATCGCGAAAGGCCGGAAGCCCACGGACGCGGACATCCGGGAGCACCTGTCGGGCAAGGGCGGCATCCTCCAGAGGCTCGATCGCAAGCGCATCCTCGGCATCGAGTACGGGCCGGGGTCACCTCTTGAGGCCGGCACGGCGCAGCGCACGCCGGCCCCGGCCCGTGGCGGCACGCCCTCTCCGCCTGTTCCTGGGGCGAAACGCGTCACGGACGGGAAGCAGCACGCCTGGCTGCCGCCGGGCACAGCGATGCCAACTGGGTGGAGAGAGGAATAGCCGATGGCACTTCCAGCTGGCCTTATCCCCGCCGACGCCCCGCGCCCGGACCCGAGCTCGGGCGACCTTCCCGCTGGCCTCATCCCCGACGACGGAGCCAGCGCCCCCGACGGCGCGCCGGGCGGCCAGCCGCCCCTCCAGATGCTCCCGTCGCACACTCCGCGCGATCAGCGCGAAGACCAGGGGCGCGCGGCCTCCTTCCTGCGATGGCAGGCGCAGCACACCAACCTAAGCCCGGAACAAGGGGCGGAAGCGCTCCGGCTCGCCGCGGCCACAGGGCATCCCATCAGCTACGTGGCGGCGAACCTCGAGTTGCTCAAGAGCAGCTCCCAGGAGGGCGCCGCGGACTGGCCGTCCCTCGTGCAGGCGCACCCGCCGCTCGCGCAGTTCCTGCTCGCCGACCCGGCCCGGTTCTCGGTGGCCAAGGACGATCTCCAGCACCTGACCGGTCTCTCCTGGGCCCTCAAGGCGGGCTCCCGGGCGCTGTCGCAGGTGGCGGAACAGCAGGAGTACACGGAGCGCGCCAACGCCGCGCTCCTGGGCCTGGGAGGGGAGGCGAACGCCGCCCGTCTACGCCAGCTCGAGGCGAAGCCGGAGGCGAAGTACGGGGACGACTCGGTCCTCAGCAAGATCTACCTGAAGACCGTCGAGATGCTCCCGGCGCTCGCGAAGTACGGCGCGGCGGCCTGGGGCGGCGCGGAGATGGGGGCGGCGGCGGGCGCCCTGGCGGGCGGCGTGGGGGCGGCGCCTGGCGCGGTCATCGGTGGCGCCGGCGCGATGTTCATGCTCGCCTACTACGACGCGATCGGGCCGATGTTCCGCAGGCTGGTGAACCAGGGCGTGGACCCTCAGACAGCGCAGCACCTGGCCGTTACCGAGGCAACCGTCGTGGGCGGCATCAACGCCGGTCTCGGCCCGAGCGTGGTGAGCGCGATTCCCGGCGTGAAGCAGGCCCTGCAGCGTCAGGTCGCGCAGACGCTGGAGCGGCAGCTCGCCGGCAGCACCGTCCCGGGCGCGATCCGGGCGCTGGCGACCCGCTACGGCGAGCACGTCGCGGCGGGAGCGGCGCTCATGGCCGGCCAGTCCGCTGTCGCGGAGACGACGGCGCAGGCGGGCGCCAGCCTCGCTGGCGGTGAGGCGCAGTGGGACAAGGTGCCGGCGGCCGCTTGGAAGGGGCTGGTGGACGGCATGGAGAGCATGGCCGTCCTCGGCGCCTGGGCGCCCGGCCGCGAGTTCCTCGGCGATCTCGGGCGCGCCCGCGCCTCGAGCTTGAGCGCCGCCCGGGTGGAGGCGGCGATCACGAGCACCCGCGCCTCGACGCTGGCCGACCACGCGCCGGAGGAGTTCGCGAAGCTCGCCGGCCGGCTCAACGCCGACGGCGACTCCGCGACGGCCTACATCGATCGCTCGGCCTGGGATGACTACTGGAAGCGCCAGAGCGTGGACCCGGCGGCCATGGCGCGCCTCGTCGCCGGCGACGAAGGGCAGGCCTATGGGGAGGCGACCGCGACCGGCGGGGACCTGGCTGTTCCGCTCGACAAGTTCCTATCGAAGCTCTCGAAGGCGGGCCACGCGGAGCAGCTGCGACATGACCTCCGCCTCTCGGTCGACGAGCTGACGCCGCGCCAGGTCGCGGCGGAGCGCGAACGGCTCGCCTCCAGGGTGTCCGAGCTCGCGACCATGCCGCGCGAGGAGCAGCAGACTGGGCAGGAGGAGCGGGCGGCGGCCGCCGTGCGCGCGGCCATCCCGCCGGCCGTGCAGGACCTCATCGACGACTTCGCCAGGTCTGATCACGAGAGGGCGACGGCCGAGACGCTCTCGGCCACCCAGGAGGAGCTCGTGCGGCGCATCGCCGAGCACCAGGGGCGGGAGAACCAGGATTGGTACCGGGCTGAGCGCGCCAGGCTGGAGACGCAGGTGAGGGGCGAGCTCGACGAGGACCCCGTGCACCGGGCGATCCTCTTCCTGCAGCGCGGAGAGGTCGCAGGCGGCCCGGATGCCCAGGCAGCTGCGGCACTCCTTCGGGACGAGCAGGGGCGGCCGCTGAAACTCGACCGCAACGAAATCGTGGAGCGGTTCGGCTCGGAAGTGGCAAAGGAGCTCTCCGACCAGCATCGCGGCGTCTTCGGGGGTAAGCGCGGCGAGGGCGCGCCGGTCGACGACGTGGCGGGGATGCTCGGCTTCCGCTCGGCGGACGACTTGGTCAACGGGATGAGGCAGGCGGCGCCGCGGGAGGAGCACGTTCGAGAAGAGGTCGCGCGGCGGCTCGGCGAGCTCTACGGCCCGGACCTCCTCGAGCAGCCGCACCGCCTGACGGAGGCGGCCCTCGACGCGGCTCACAACGAGGCGGCGGCCCGGCGCGTCCTGGTGGAGCTGCGTTCCCTGGCGCGACAGGTGAACCCGGCGGCCGAGGCGCGGGCGCAGCTTGTGGACCCCGAGGTCCTCCGACGCACGAGCGAGCGGCTCCTCGCCGACAAGCCCGTCGCCCAGATCTCGCCGACCTACTACCTGCAGGCGGAGCTGGGGGCCGCGCGCCGCGCCTACGAGCTCGCGCGGGACGGCAAGATCGAGCAGGCCCTGGCGGAGAAGGAGGCCCAGACGCTGGACCACTTCCTGTACCGGGAGGCCCGAGACCTGCGGAAGCAGCTCGACGTCGGCCTCAAGAAGCTGAAGGGGTCTGCCCGGGACCCGTGGCGCTCCGAGCTCGGGAAGGCCGACCCGTCGTACCGCGACGTGCACGACCAGGTGCTCGAGGCGCTCGGGCTCGCGACGGCGACGCCGCCCGAGGGCTCGCGCCGCGGCCTCGACGACCTCCTGGCCCTCGCTGCGGCGGACGGGAACACGCTGCCGTTCGACGTCGCCGCCATCCGGGACCTGCTCGCAAACCCCCGGCCATGGAAGGCCCTCACCGCGACCGAGGCGCAGAACGTCCTCGACACCGTGCAGAGCCTTCGGCATTTCGCGAACCACCAGAACGAGCTCGAGCTCATGGGTCGCCGGATGTCGCGGCAGGAGTTCGTCGCGGAGGCCATCGCCACCGCGGAGAAGAACCTCCCGAAGCTCCCTTCCCCGAAGCGCGATCCGCTCACCGAGGGCAAGGGCTACAGCTTGCGCCTCCTGGGCCAGGCGCTTGACGCGGCGACGCTCAATGTGGAGACAGCCGCCCACATCCTGGATGGAGGTGATCGGAACGGTCCCTTCCACCGCCTGCTCGTCGATGAGCGGCTGAAGGCCAGGGACAAGGCGAACGATCTCGCCGCGCGCTTCCTGGGCGACTTGGAGCGGCTCTTCAAGAACACCGGTATCTCTCGGGAAGAGCTGTACGAGCTGTTCAACGCCTCCCAGGAGCTGCCGCTGCCGCCGGACTTGGCGCGCGACCTCCAGGAGCACCCGGTCACCCGGGCGAACCTGCTCATGATGCTGGCGAACCTCGGCAACGACTCCAACGCCGAGCGGTTCCTGGGCGGCTACGAGTGGACCAGGGACCAGGTCCAGGGCTTTCTCGAGAAGCACCTCAAGGGCGCGCACGCCCGCTGGGTTCAGGGGCTCTGGGATCTCCTCGATGGGCTCTACCCCGAGATGGCGCGCATCCACGCCGAGGAGGACGGCATCGAGCCGAAGAAGATCCGAGCGCGCCCCTTCACCTTCCGGGGCAGCGATGGGGAGGTGGTCGAGATGCGGGGAGGGTACTTCCCCGCGAAGTACGACCCGCGTGTCCCGACGGCCAAGCGAACGGCTGAGCGTGCGCTCTTGGACGCCATCTCCGACTACCTTGCCCCAGACCAGTTCGGGAAGGGCCTCTCCACGCCAGCATCGCACGCGAAGGGTCGAGCGGAGCACTACGAGGACGTGGTCAACCTCAACTTCGGGATCGTGCCGTCACACGTCCTCCAGGTGATCCAGGACACCGCGTACCGGCCCTACGTGAAGAAGACTGCGGCGGTGCTGCTTGATCCAGAGTTCTCGAGGATGCTGACCGAGCGGCTCGGACCGGGCCGCGCAAGCATGTTCCGGCCGTGGCTGCGCGCCGTCGCGCACCAGGCGGCCGAGACGGTTCCCGAGCACCTGCAGGGACTCGAGGGGCTCTGGCTGGACCTGAAGGGTCGGGCCGCCTTCGCTGCTCTGGCGTACAGCCTCCCGCGCACCCTCGCCAACGTGGCGTCAGACCCCCTCATCGCCGGGACCAGCCGAGTGGACCCGCGCCGGATCGCGCTCGTAGCTGCGAAACTACCCGGCTCCTGGGCAGAGACGCGGCAGTTCGTGCTCGAGAACTCGCCGGAGGTTCGGGACCACGACCAGCACCTGATGCACCGACTCCGCCAGGAAATGAGCCTCCTCGGCGGGAAGGCCGGCACGGCGCATCCACTCCTGCGCGCCGCCCGGGACTCGGGCTTCGTGCTCATGGAGATGGGCGATCGGCTGGTCTCCACCATCATCTGGAAGGCGCGCTACGACCAGACCGTGGCGGCCGAGCTCGCTGCGGCGACCGGCGGCGGCACGCGCGAGCTCCCGCCGGAGGCGGAGCGGGCTGCCCACCGCGCCGCGGTTCGGGACGCAGACGACGCGGTGCGTGAGGTGCTACCCCCGAGCAACATCGCCGACAAGCCCGCGCTCCTTCGCGACCGGAACCTCCTCGGAGGCCTGACGCTCTTCATGGGCCACGCGAACAAGATGTGGCAGCTCTACTACCGGCGGCCGCTGGCCGACATCGCGCGCACCTTCCGCAGCTCCGAGGCAAGTATCGGTGACAAGGCCTCGGTGCTGGCGACCTTCGCTGGCCGCGTTCTCGCGACCTCCGTGGTCAACGGCATCATCGCCGAGTACCTAGCCGGCTCCGGGCAGCAGGACGACGAGACCAGGGGCGAGTGGTACGCCCGCAAGGCGGTCGCCGGCGCCACCTACCCCATGCCGCCGATCCTCGGCGGCGTGCTTGCGGCGCTGGGCGACCGCATGATCTCCGGCCAGTTCCGAAAGCCCAGCGTGCGCACCGCGCCGGGCGCGGAGTGGGCGATCCGGGTCGGTGAGGACGCGTGGAAGGCTCTGGACGGAGACGAGGACGCGAGCAAGCGGGCCCTCATGGCCGCCGAGCTCGCCGGCGGGCTGGTCGTGTACGCACCGCCGCGGCAGGTCGAGCACACCCTCGGCTACGTCCACGACCTGGCAACGCACCGGACGCAGGCGCGCGGGCCCTTCGACCTCGCAGGTGGACTCATCTACGGCGAGAACCCCGAACGGTGGGAGGCTAACCCGCTAACCGACCTGCAGGACGCTGTCTCGGGTGCCCCCGGCCACTGAAATACCAATTAGGGCATATTGACAAATAGGAAGTGCGGTGACTAGGCTGCTCCACACCCGAAGGAGGCCAGTATGGCGAACGCGAAGAGGAAGCCCGTCGCTGAAGCTTTCCAGGTCGAGTCCTCAGCGCCCACCGCCAGGTGGGCGGACGAAGCCCGCGCGCTCGCGCAGCTGAGGCGCTGCTACCAGCGTGACGTGGAGGAGGTGGCCAAGAGGCACAAGGCCCAGCTCCTGGCGGGAGACTTCAACGGTATCTGTGACTCTGCGGAGTTCGGGACCGACCTCAACATGCACAAGCTCGAAGCGATCTGCCTCGAGCATCATCGCATGAGGGACCCCAGCCTTCATGTGGTCACGATTATGCTTAGCTCCGCCTTCATCCGGAACCGTGAGGCGGGGAACCTCGACTGGGAGGACGACCGTTTCGTCGCGCAGTACGCCGGCATGTGCTTCACGATGGAGGTTCAGGCGTACGCGGTTCGGGCCTGGGGCGCCCCCCGGGACGACGTCTGGGAGGTTCCCGCGTAATCGCTGCATAAGAGCCTATTCCGCGGGCTCGCCGGGCCGGGTAGGCTGGCCCGCATGGCTAAGCCGCCGCGGAAGACCAAGAAGGCGAGGGGGAAGGTGGGAAGACCCAAGGGCAGCGGCGTGAAGGGGCACGTGCAGACGCTCCTGCAGCTGCGCCCCGACCAGCGAGCGGCGCTGCTCGAGCTCGCGGAGGCCCGCAGGGTTCCGGGTCGGCCACCGCCGCTCTCCGAGGTCGCACGCGACCTCCTGGACAAGGCCCTCGCCAGGAAGAAGGACAGAACCTGATCGACCGTGAGCGTCCCCGTCTACAACTTCTCGACCTGCACGCGCTGCCGTCAGCTCGTCGGTTCGTGCGCAGGATGCACCGAGGGTGCTTTCTTCGACGCGGACGGGTCGGTCCTGCTCCCGCTGGTGTACGGCCACGAGTCCATCGCGGGCAACATGCCGATGAGCTCGCTGCCGTCGGTTGGGTGCCGTGAGTGCAACGCGGCCTTCGGCTACCTGCATCACGTCGGGTGCAGGGCGGAGGTTTGCCCGAAGTGCGGTGGCCTGATCGTGGAGTGCGGGTGCTCGCTCAAGTGGAGGCCGCAGATCAAGGCGTGAGTCGCGGCAACGGGCTAGGCCGGCCAGCCGAAGAGGGGTACCCCGCCCCCTGCCCGCTGCCACCTCTGGGGAAGCGCCCGGGGAGGCGCCAGTGCGCAGCAAGCGTCTCGAAGAGGAGTGGAAGGCCTCGCTCGCGCGCGGCATCGAGTGTCTCGAGCGCGTGAAGGCGACGCGCCAGGACCTCGTCAGCCAGGGGGCGGAACAGAACCTACTCGAGCGGTTCGATCGGCTCATGGGTGCATGGGGCAGGGCGTACATTGCGCACCTCGACGATGAGCGCGCGAAGCTGGCCCGGAGCGCGACGCTCGCGCGCGGGAAGGAGAAGGCGAGCGCGCGGCGCCGTTCGCGGTTCGAGGCAGAAGTTCTGGCTGCGGCGCGTAGCGGCCGGAAGGTGGAGAGCATCGCCGCGGAACATTCCGAGCGTCGCGAGCTCGCCCGGAAGGCGGCCCTCACTCGCGGAGGGGACGAGCGAGCCGCCCGAGTTGCTGCAGCTGAGGCGGGCTGGTCGCGGGCGCAAGTCCATCGGGTTGTCCAGGCCGCTCGCGAAGATGGGCGGCTCCCCCGGAAGCTCGGCGCTCGCTCCCCAAAGCTCAAGTCTCGCCACGTGCGACGGTAGACCTCCCGGTGTGGTGCGGCCTCACATTCGGGTTGCACACTCTCACGCATGAACATGCACCCACAGACAAGCGCCGTGGACAGCCAGGTCAGGGCTGCGCGCGAGCGGCTCGGCATGACGCGTGAGCAGCTGGCCGTGAAGGCGGGAGTCTCCTCGTCGACGGTGTACCTCGTTGAGCGCGCCGGCCTGATGAGCAAGACGACAGCCGCGAAGCTGGCGGTGGTCCTCGGGGTCTCGGCAGAGGAGCTGCGCCCGTGACCGCCCGGCGGCCGCAAGATGCTCAGGGCTTCACCCAGCTCGAGACCACTGCCCGGGCCGTGGTCCATCGACAGGGGAAGAGGGGCGCTCTCCGGCAGCTGCTCGGCGATGGCGCTTGGCACCCAGCGCGCGAGCTGATCAGGGTCGGTGGCACGAGATACGGAGGCCGTCTACACGAGCTCCGCCGAGGGGCGGACGGCCTGCCGGCGATGGACATCGAGGGCCGGCCGATGTCCCGCTCGAGCTGCGACGGAGAATGGGAGTACCGACTTGTCCTGGAGGAGGTCCGCCGTGCCTGAGACCGTGATCGACGCCCGGGCTAGGCACGCCTGGCCGTGGCTCCCCGGATCTGCGCCCGCCGGCGCCTTCATCATCGGTCCCCTCGGTGAGCGCGTGCGGGTCGCTCCCGACGGGACCGCCGAAGAGGTTCTCGAGGTCCCCCGCAGATGGAGCGCTTCCGCAGATCCCTGCGCGGGGGCACGGCTGTGAGCGATGCTCAGGCCCTCAGCGCCGTCATCGAGGCGATGGTCGACCGGATCGTTGCGGTGAAGATCGAGGCGGTGCTCGCCGCGCGCGGCGCGGCCTCTCAGCTGGTAGCTGCACAGGCGGGGCGGTGGATGACCCCGCCTCGAGCAGCGAAGGCCACCGGGGTGCCGGTGAAGACGATCCGCGAGCTCATCGCGTCCGGGCGGCTGCAGCCGCGCCTCAAGAACCGAGCCGCCGCCCCAAAGCAGCCGAAGTACCTCGTCAACGTGGACGAGGTCGCCGCGGCCGCGGCGCTGCCGCGTCTCCCTCGGTCTTCGGAGCCGAGGGCAGTGGAGGCGCCGGCGATCGATCTGGCGGAGCGCGCGCGCCGCATCCGCGCGAAGGTGTCCGGGAGGTAGGCGATGGGGAACCTCTACTCGCGAGCGGGAAGCCGGTTCCTGTGGATGAAGTGGGTGGACGCGCACGGGATCGAGCGGCGCGCTTCCACCGAGACGGGGGACCGGGCCGAGGCCCAGGCGCTGCTGGACGAGACGGAGCGCCAGGAGGGCGAGCGCGCTCCGCTGGGTCGGCAGGTCGGGATGACCGTGCGGCGGTTCTTCGAGGAGATCTGGCTGCCTCAGCGGAAGGTGCTTCGGCCCTTCGCGTGGCAGGTCGATAAGGGACGCCTCGAGCAGCACTTTCTCCCAGACTTTGGGGATCGGGTGCTGTCGCAGCTCGCGAGCGACCGGGCCGAGGTGGAGCTCCTCGATTGGCTTCTCGGCCTTCGCTCCAAGCTGAGCAAGCGGGACGGCAAGCCGCTCGCGAGCCGGACCGTCTGGAACATCGCCAGCATCGTGCGGGTGTTCTTCTCGGACGCCCTCGAGCGGAAGAAGATCGCCCGCGACCCCACCGAGCACTGGAACGCGGAGCGCCACCTGCCTGCCAAGGCCGACAAGGAGCAGGGCTGGCGGCAGCGGGCCGGGTTCACGCTCGACCAGGTGGTCACCCTGACCACGGACCGCCGCATCCCAGAGGACCGGCGCGTGCTCTACGCGCTTCGCTTCCTGGGGGGCGGCCTGCGGCCCGGCGAGGCGGCGAACGCGCGCTGGCGCGACCTGGACAGCGCCAGGGGGCCGCTCTGGCGCCTGACCATCGCGAGCGCCTTCAACACACTCACCCGGAGCGAGAAGAGCACCAAGACGGGCGCGGAGCTGAACGTGCCCGTGCACCCCGTCCTGCGAGCCGCTCTCGAGGCGTGGCAGGCGGCCGGCTGGCAGCGGTTCATGGGGCGGGAGCCCAAGCCGGATGACCTCCTCGTGCCGCGGCAGGAGGGGGGACAGCGCCGGGTCACGACGAGCCTGCTCCAGTTCCACGCCGACCTCGAGGCGGTCGGGTACGGGCTGCAGCGGCAGTACGAGAGCCGCTCAACCTTCCGCAACCTGGCCCTGCTCGCCGGCGCGAGCGAGTTCCACATCAACGCGATCACCCACCCGCGGCCGCAGAAGGCGTCGGACTTCTACACGCGCCTGGAGATGCAGTGGGGGGCGATGTGCCGCGCCGTCGAGTGCATCGACGCGAGCGCCTGGGGCGGCCGCACGGTGGTCGAGAAGTCCGGCGGGGAGGGCGAGGCGAAGGAGCCTGCGAGCCCTCTCCGGGTGGTTACAGCTCCCGGTTACAGTCTTGGGACCGGAAGAAAAAAAGCCCCGCCATCTCTCACAGATGGCGGGGCACTTCGAGTGACCCCTACGGGATTTGAACCCATGTTTTCGACGTGAGAGGCCGACGTCCTAACCGTTAGACGAAGGGGCCTTGCTGCGTTTTTCTGCGGTGCTTCTATCTGCCGTCCCGCGGCCTGTCAACGACTGCGGGGTGAAACTTGGTTGGGGGACAAGGATTCGAACCTTGATAGCCAGATCCAGAGACTGGCGTCCTGCCGTTAGACGATCCCCCAACAACCTGGATCGTGCGAACGCGGCCTTATAGCGAGGACCGGGCCCCGAGGTCAACGGTCTTCGTTCGCGGCGCCTCCTACAGCTTCGGGAGCGTGCCGGAGTAGGTGACGAGGAGCACGGCCGGCTTCACGGCCTGGCTGCTCGTCACGGTGATGGTGGCGCCGCCGGTCGCGGCGACCCCGGTGCCGAAGGCGTTCCAGCCATCCACGCGCAGCGTGGCGGAGGCGGGCGTGCCGGGGTTGAGGCTCTTGTACTCGAGGTGGCGGAGCTTGGTGTGGAACGGGGTCCAGTCGGCGCCGGTGTAGTCGAACCGGGCGTCGGGGGAGAAGCTCTCGTTCGAGAAGGCGGCCGCGGTGGTGAAATCGGCCATGGCCGACTCGAAAGTCGCGCCGAGCGCGTTGGCGAGGTTGGACTTGCCGGAGAGGAGGTTCCCCGCCGCGGGATCGCCGGAGAGGGCCGTGAGGAGCGAGGTGGACTTCCGGTCGGTCAGGTAGCGAAGGAAGGAGTGGACGCCCTCGTAGTTGCCGATGGGATCGCTCTGCCAGGTGGTCATGCTGGCGGTCGCGTAGCCCATGAACCCGCTCGAGGGGGCGAGCGCCAGGTACTGCCTCGGCGAGGTCACGCTCCCGTGCCAGCCGAACCCAGCCTCGTCCTCCGCCACCTTCGACAGGGCCTCGTTGAGCCAGGTCTCCTCGTATCCGCAGGTGTTCGCGGGAAGCAGGCAGTGCAGGTTGAAGCTGATGAGGTGCTGGAACTCGTGCGCCAGCGTGGACGGGATCACCTGGGTCATCGAGTAGGTCGTGGTGAAGTTGGCCGTGGCGAGGTTCGTCGGCGTGTTCATGACGAACATGTCGGCGCCGTTCGAGCCCCGGTACGGGAAGGCGAGGGCGTTCCCGGAGGTGCAGGCCGGCGCGCCCGTGGTGCCGCAGTTGCAGCCGGGGCTCGTGTCCGGGCCGAAGAGGTTGCCGGCCCAGTAGTAGCCTGCCGTGATGGCGCCGTTCGAGAGCCCGCCCACCTTCCCGGTGAAGAGGATGATGAGCTTGCCGTTCCCGTCCACGTCGCTCGGCGGGCCGAAGATCTGCGTGTCGGCCGGGTAGATCTGGCTCTCCCAGGCGTTCGCCAGGTTCTGCCAGTCGGTGGTCTGGAACTGCGCCTGGTCCGCGGCGTCCACGTAGAAGAGGGCGTGCGCGGTCTGCCACGCGAGCGGGGCGGAGATGCGGTTGAAGGTGGCGCCCGCGCCGGGCGTGCCGTTCTGCGCGACGCAGAAGGACCCGGGGTTGGCGGGGGCGGTGAGGGCCTGCGACGCCGCGCCGAGCCCGCCCGTCCGCTTGGCCGCGCGGATCGCCGGCGCGAGCGCCGCCTCGCCGTCGCGGAGCGCCGCCTCGCCCGTGC
Source organism: Anaeromyxobacter paludicola (assembly GCF_023169965.1). Lineage (NCBI taxonomy): Bacteria > Pseudomonadati > Myxococcota > Myxococcia > Myxococcales > Anaeromyxobacteraceae > Anaeromyxobacter > Anaeromyxobacter paludicola. Next base: position 125,123 of record NZ_AP025592.1, read on the forward strand.
TGGTCGCCGGCCCGAGGTCGGCGCCGGCGAGCGAGAGCGCCGAGGCGGCCGGCGCGAGCGTGGAGGCGATCGCCGCGGTGTTGGCCACCGTCACCGTGGCCGGGGCGTTGTCGGCGGCGTTGGCGCCGGTGTTGAGGAGGATGACCATGGCCGACTGACCGGCGGGGACGGAGAGGGCGAGCGAGCCCGACGTCCAGTCGGACGGCGCCTTGTAGGTCCAGTTCGGGAGCGAGACCGGGCCGCTCGGGATCACGGTCACGGTCGCCGAGTCGCTGAGCGAGCCCGCGGTGGCGGTGACCACCGCCGAGGCGGCCTGGAGGACCGAGCTCGGCGGGGTCCAGGTGACGCTGGCGCCGGTGGTCGCCGAGAGCGACCCGAGGCCGGGCGGGTTGAGGGCCCAGGTCACCGGGCCGGCCGCCCCGCCGGCGAGGACCGCCGTGAACGCGACCGGGGAGCCGCCGCCCACGGCGCTGGCGCTGTGCGGGCTCACGGTCAGGCTCGGCCCGGCGGACGGCTTGGGGCTCACGGTAATCGCGACCGTGGCGGTCTTCCCGGCCGCCGAGGCGGTCAGCACCTCGGACCGGGTCGCCGAGACGGCGGAGGGCGGCGTGTAGAACACGGTGCTGCCGGTGCTGGGGCTGATGCTGCCCGCCGCGCCCGACGAGAGGCTCCAGGTCACCGTGCCGGAGGCGCCGACCAGGTTCGCGGTCACGCCGACGGCGGCGGCGCCGGCCTGGACCGAGATGGTCGCCGGGTCCACGCTGAGAGTGGGGTCGCTGGAGCCGCTCCCGCCCCCGCCGCACCCCAGCGCGGCGAAGAGGAGGGCGAGGGGGAGGACGAGGCGGGTCTTGTTCATGATCGGTCGCGATCTCAGCCGAGCTTGTCCTGCAGCACCTGACGCACCAGCGCGGCGTCGGCCGCGCCCTGCGTCTCCTTCATGGCGGCGCCCACCAGCACGCCGAAGAGCTTCTTCTCGCCAGCCCGGTACCGGTCGGCCTCGGCGCGGCGCGCCGCGAGGGCGCGGTCCACGGCCGCCTCGACGGCGGCCCGGTCGGTCACCTTCTCGAGCCCGAGCTCCGCGACGAGCGGCGCCGGCTCGCCGCCGCGCGCGACCAGCGCGGCGAGCAGCACCTTGCCGCCGGCCGGCGTGACCCGGCCGGACTCGACGAGGGCCACGAAGCGCCCGAAGGCGGGCCCGGTGACGGGCAGGGAATCGAGGGGGCGCCCGGCGGCGAGGCCGGCGAGCTCGTTCACGAGCCAGCGCGCCGCGGCGCGGGGGTCGGCGGGCGCGGCCACGGCGGCCTCGAAGAGGGCAGTCGCCGCCGGGTCGGCGGCCACGGCGTCGGCCTCGTCGGCCCCGAGCCCGGCGGCCTGGAGCCGCGCGAACCGGGACGCGCGCGCCGGGTCGGCGGCGAGCTGCTCGGCCCGGAGCTCCTCGCGGCTCCGGCGCGGCTCGCCCGCGGCCGCCGCGGGCCTCGGCCGGCGCGGCTCGCGCTCGGCCCTGGGCGCCTGGCGGGCGGCCCAGGTGTCCTTGAGGGTGATGGTCCGGTTCCAGACCGGCGCGCCCGGGCGCGACTCGACCGGATCGGCGAAGAAGTAGCCCTGCCGGAGGAACTGCCAGCGGCTGCCCGGCTCGGCCGCCGCCAGGGCCGGCTCGAGCCGCGCTCCCGCGGCCACCCGGAGCGAGTCGGGGTTGAGCACGGTGAGGAAGTCCTCGACCGCGTCCGGCTGCTCGACGGTGAAGAGCCGGTCGTAGAGCCGCACCGGCGCCGCCACCGCGGAGGGCGCGTGGACCCAGTTGAGCGTGCCGCCGGCGACCTTCCGGCCGGCGTCGGCGAGCGACGCGGGGTCGTGGCTGCAGCGGAGCCCGATCACCTCGCCGCCCGCGCCGCGGACCACCTCGTCGCACTTCACGACGTAGCCGCCGGCGAGCCGGACCTCGCGCCCCGGCGCGAGCCGCTTCCAGTCGGCCGGCGGGTCCTCCGAGAAGTCCTCCCGCTCGACCAGGAGCTCGCGGCCGAAGGGCACCTGCCGCCCGCCGCGCGCCGGCTCAAGCGGCCACCAGGGGAGCTCGAGCGACTCGACGCGGTCCGCTGGCCAGGTGGTGATCGTGACCGGCAAGGGGTTCAGGACCGCGAGCGCCCGCGGCGCCCGCGCCTCGAGGTCGCCGCGGATGGCGAACTCGAACTTGCCGATGTCCACCACGCTGTTGTTCTTGGCGACGCCGATGAGCTCGGCGAAGTCGCGCAGCGCCTCGGGCGTGACCCCGCGCCGCCGCAGGCCGGCGAGGGTGGGCATGCGCGGGTCGTCCCAGCCGGCGACGCGCCCCTCCTCGACCAGTCGGAGGAGCTTCCGCTTCGACATGACGGTGTAGCCGAGGGCCAGCCGGGCGAACTCGTACTGGCGCGGGCGGGGGCTCCAGGGGCCCAGGTTGTCGAGCACCCAGTCGTAGAGGGCGCGGTTCGACTCGAACTCGAGCGTGCAGATGGAGTGCGTCACCCCCTCGAAGGCGTCCTCGAGCGGGTGGGCGTAGTCGTACATCGGGTAGATGCACCACGCGTCGCCGGTGCGGTGGTGGTGCGCGTGCCGGATCCGGTAGAGGAGCGGGTCGCGCAGGAGCACGTTCTCGTGCGCCATGTCGATCCGGGCGCGCAGCACGCAGGCGCCGTCCGGGAACTCCCCGGCCCGCATGCGGCGGAAGAGGTCGAGGCTCTCGGCGGCCGGGCGGTTCCGGAACGGGCTCTCCACCCCGGGGCGCTCGAAGCTGCCCCGCTGCTCGCGGATCTCCTCCTGCGACTGCGTGTCCACGAAGGCCTTGCCCTCGAGGATGAGCCGCTCGGCGCACGCGTACATCCGCTCGAAGTAGTCGGAGGCGAAGTGGAGGTGCTCGCCCCAGTCGCCGCCGAGCCAGCGGACGTCGGCCTCGATCGACTCGACGTACTCGACCTCCTCCTTGGTCGGGTTGGTGTCGTCGAAGCGCAGGTGGGTGCGGCCGCCGTACTGCCGGGCCAGGCCGAAGTTGAGCAGGATCGACTTGGCGTGGCCGATGTGCAGGTAGCCGTTCGGCTCGGGCGGGAAGCGGGTCACGACCTGGCCGCCGTCGAGCCCGGCGGCGAGGTCGCGCTCCACGATCTCGGTGAGGAAATTCTGGGGGCGGGAGGCTTCGGCCATCCTCGCCGTGTATCGCAGCCCGCCCGCCCCCGCAAGGTGCGGCGGGCGTCACGGAATGTGCTTCAGCGCCTCGTCGAGCCGGGCCAGGGTCTCCGCCCGGCCGAGGATCTGGACCACGTCGTAGATGCCGGGGGAGGCGGTGCCGCCGGTGAGCGCCACCCGGACCGGCTGGGCCACCTTGCCCACCCCGAGCCCGCGGCTCTCGGCCGCCTCGTGGAAGAGCTTCTCCAGCGCCGGCGTCTCGAGCGCCTGCATCGCCGCCACGCCGTCGCGGACCGCCTGGAGCAGCGGCTTCGAGGCCGGCACGAGGAACTTGTCCCTGGCCTTCGGGTCGAGCGCGATGGGGGCGTAGAAGTAGCGGAACTGGCTCGCGTACTCGGAGAGGGTGCGGGCGCGCTCCTGGGCCACGGTGACCACGTGGAGCAGCTTCGCGTCGTCCTCGGCCGGCAGGCCGGCGGCGCGGAAGTGGGGGAGGGCGCGCCTCGCGAGCTCGGGCGGGGCGAGCCGCTTCAGCCACTCGTGGTTCACCCACTGCATCTTCTCGGGGTTGAACACGCCGGCGGTGGCGCCCACGTCCTTCATGTCGAAGAGCTGGATCATCTCCTGGAGCGAGAAGAGCTCCTGGTCGCCGTGCGACCAGCCGAGCCGCACGAGGTAGTTCACCACCGCCTCGGGCAGGTAGCCCATGTCGCGGTACGCGGTGACGCTGGTGGCGCCGTGCCGCTTCGAGAGCCGGGTCTTGTCGGCGCCCAGGATCATCGGGAAGTGGGCGAACACCGGCACGTCGTACCCGAGCGCCTGGTACATGAGGATCTGGCGGGCGGTGTTGTTCACGTGGTCGTCGCCGCGGCCGACGAGCGTGATCTTCATCGTCACGTCGTCCACCACCACGCCGAAGTTGTAGAGCGGGATCCCGTCGCCGCGGAGGATGACCTCGTCCTGCAGCGTGTCGTGCGGGGTGGAGATGGTCCCCTTCACGAGGTCGTCCCAGGAGGTCGAGCCGGTCTCCGGGACCCGGAAGCGGATCACGTGCCGCTTCGAGGGGTCGTAGGGCTTCTCCCGGCAGGTGCCCGGGTACTTGAACTGCCGCTTCTCGGCCTCGGCCTGCTTGCGCTGGACCTCGAGCTCCTCCTTGGTGCAGTAGCAGGCGTAGGCCTTGCCCTCGCGGATGAGCTTCTCGGCCTGGGCCTTGTAGATGTCGAGCCGCTCGGTCTGGAAGTACGGCCCGTTCGGGCCGCCGACGTCGGGCCCCTCGTCCCAGTCGAGCCCCAGCCAGCGCATCCCGTCGAAGATCGCCTCCACCGCCTGCTGCGTGGACCGCTCCCGATCGGTGTCCTCGATCCGGAGCACGAAGGTGCCGCCGGTCCGGCGCGCCCAGAGCCAGTTGAAGAGGGCGGTGCGGGCGCCCCCGATGTGGAGGTATCCCGTGGGAGACGGGGCGAAGCGAACGCGCGGTTTGTCCATGGCGGGCGAAAGCTAGCACAGAGTAGGATTATGGGATGCGCAACTGGCTCGTCGCGCTCGGCGTCCTCCTCGCGGTGCCCGCGCTCGGCGCGGTCGCCGTCCAGCAGAGCGTGGAGTCGCTCGCCCGCGGCTCGGACGCGGTGGTCCGGGGCACGGTGACGAAGCGGAGCGCCCACTGGGAAGGCGGGCGCATCTTCACCGACGTCGAGGTGCAGGTCGCCGAGGTCTGGCGCGGCCGCACGCCGGCGAAGGTCACGGTGAGCGTGCCCGGCGGCGAGGTCGGGAAGCTCGGGCAGTGGGTGCCCGGGGCGCCCTCCTTCGCCGACGCGGAGGACGTGGCGCTCTTCCTCACCCGGGGAGCGGGGGCGGGGCGCTACGGCGTGACCGGGCTCGCGCTCGGCAAGTTCTCGCTCGCCGGGCAGACGGCGAAGCCGAACCTCGCCGGGATGGAGACCCTGGCCCAGCCGCTCGCCGCCGGCGAGCGCGGCGCGGAGCCGATGCCGCTCGCGGAGCTCCGCCGCCGGGTGAAGGAGGCGCGGTGACCGCCCGGGCCCTGCTGGCGGCGCTCGTGGCCCTGGCGCTCGCCCCGGCCGCCCGGGGCGCAGAGCCGGCCTCCCTCGGCGCGGTGCGCGCCGCCATGCCGGCGTGGGGACAGGCCACCCGGCTCGGCGCCTCGAGCCCCTGCACCTCGGCCGGGATCGTGGACGGCGGCGACAGCGCCAGCCTCGAGACCGGCTTCTTCCAGGGCGAGCCCGGCGCGCCCGCCAACGCGAACCTCATCGTCTGGCGCGACCGGCTCTGCAGCGCGGTGGTGCCGAGCAACGACGCCTGCCACCAGGCGGACAGCTGCTCCAGCGGCACCTACTGCCAGAGCTGCGCGTCGAAGTACGGCTGCTGGGACGACAGCCGCAGCACCAAGATCATCGCCCTCACCACGGTCACCTACAGCACCGGCACGGGCGAGATCTTCGACGCCGACATGGAGCTCTACGGCTGGAACGGCGCCTCGGGCTCGCTCTCGAGCCCCACCAACCCGGGCGGCAACCTCGACGGCTGGTACTTCACCTGCCAGGACGCGCCCGGGGGGACGGGCGTCATCCCGGCCGCCTGCGCCCCCGGCGATCCGAGCCCGGCCGCGACCTGCGTCTGCACCGACTACGGCCAGGCGAACTGCCTGTTCATCGACGTCCAGAACACCGTGACCCACGAGCTCGGCCACGTGCTCGGCCTCGACCACCCGCCGCTCGCGGGCGCGACCATGTCGGCCACCGCGACGCCGGGCGAGACGAGCAAGCGGGTCCTCGCGGCGAGCGACGTGGCCGGCATCTGCACCGCCTACCCGGCGAGCTACACGCCGTCCGACGCCTGCGTGAAGACCGGCACCGCCGGCAGCGCCGGCGCCCCGGACGGCAACTGGAAGCGCACCACCAGCGCCTCCACCGGCTGCGCGCTCTGGTGGCGCAACCCCCAGGTCACCATGACCCTCAACCGCTACGGCGCGGGCCCCTCCTGCGGCGACCCCGCCCAGCCGGCGCCGGCGCAGACTGGCCAGGGGACGAAGAGCTCCGGCGGCTGCGCCACCACCGGGTCTCCGACGACCCTCGCCGCCCTGCTGCTCGGGGCCCTGGCGCTGCGCCTCTCGCGCCGCCGCGCGGCGGCCCGGGTGATCGTTTCCTCGACAAGATCCCCCGGACCGCTATAAACGGACACTCCATGGGGAAGAGGAAGACCGTCCTCATCGTGGACGACTCGCCCGCCATCCTCGACGCGCTCTCCGCCGCGTTCGAGGACGCCGGCTACGACGTGGGCGAGGCCCGCGACGGCGAGGAGGTCTTCCGCAAGATGGCGGCGCTCGACCCGGACGCGCTGCTCCTCGACATCTACATGCCCAAGATCAACGGCACCGACGTGTGCCGGCTGGTCAAGGCGCACCCCCACTGGAAGAAGACCTACCTCGTGCTCATGAGCTCGCGCCTGTCCGACAAGGAGCTCGCCGACTACCGGCGGCTCGGCGCGGACGTGGTCCTGCGCAAGCCCTTCGACCCCGCCGAGGTGGTCGCGGCGGTCGGCGAGGCCATCGGCGCTCCGGAGCCGGCAGCCTGATCCACGGCCGGCCGTCGCCGTGAGCATCGACTTCGCAGCCGCCGATCCCAGCGCCGCCCGGCGCGAGCTGCTCGCGACCTGGGCCAAGGTCGTCGCCATGCTGGCGGTGGGCTGGCAGCTCTTCCGGCTCGATCCGACCGGGCTGCTGCGCGGCAACGCCGCCGGGCTCGCCGCCTTCCTCTTCATCTGGTACCCGGACCACAAGCTCCACCACCGCGGCGAGCGCTGGCCGGACCACGGCTTCCCGTGGTGGGGGCTCGGCGACCGGCGCACCTGGCGCGCCTGGGCCCGCGGCGTGGCGCTCGCCTTCGCCCTGGCCGTGCTGGTGTTCCCGGTCTTCTTCGCCGGGTTCTGGACCTACGGCTGGCTGCTCCCGAAGCTCCCCGAGGCGCTCACCCGGATCGTCGGCCCCTACTACCTGCCGGCCGCGTTCCACCTGCGGCTGCCGGAGCGGCCGCTGCTCCTCGTCCTGAACCAGTTCCTGGTGGTGGCCCTCCCCGAGGAGCTCTTCTACCGGGGGTGGATGCAGTCCACCTTCGCGGCCAGCCACCCCCAGCGCGGGCGGGTGGTCTTCGGCGCGCGGCTCGGCTACGGCTTCGTCCTGACGCAGCTCCTCTTCGCGCTCGGGCACCTGGTCGTGCCGCAGCCGTGGCGGCTCGCCACCTTCTTCCCGGGGCTGGTGTTCGGCTGGCTCCGCGCCCGGACGGGCAACCTCGCCGCGCCCATCGCGTTCCACGCGTTCTCGAACATCTTCATCGCCGTGCTCGAGGCGATGTTCTACGGAGCCTGACCATGCCGGGGACCATCCGCGAGATGCTGGAGGAGCTGGAGGAGCGGACGCTCCACCCGCGGGCCGCGCGCTCGGCCGCGAGCCGCGGCCGCGAGGCGCCCGAGCCGGAGGACGAGATGCGGCCGGTGTTCCAGCGCGACCGCGACCGGCTCCTGCACTGCAAGAGCTTCCGGCGGCTCAAGGGCAAGACGCAGGTGTTCCTCGCCCCGAAGGGCGACCACTACCGCACCCGGCTCACCCACACCCTCGAGGTCTCGCAGGTCGCCCGCTCCATCGCGCGGGCGCTGCGGCTCAACGAGATGCTGGTCGAGGCGATGGTGATGGGGCACGACCTCGGCCACACGCCCTTCGGCCACGCCGGCGAGCGGGTGCTGAACGAGCTCGTGCCCGGGGGCTTCCACCACTCCTCGCAGAGCCTGCGGGTGGTCGAGGTGCTCGAGCGCGACGGGCGCGGCCTCAACCTCACCGCCGAGGTGCGGGACGGCATCCTGCGCCACTCGAAGGGGCGCGGGCAGGTCCTCATGAAGGGCACCGGCGCGAAGGCGCTCACGCTCGAGGCCGAGATCGTGCGGCTCGCCGACGTCATCGCCTACGTGAACCACGACCTCGACGACGCGGTGCGCGCCGGGCTGCTCTCGGAGGAGGAGGTCCCCGCCGACATCCGCCGGGTGGTGGGGGATCGGACCAGCTCGCGGCTCGCCGCCCTCATCGGCGACGTGGTGCGCGCCTCGGATCTCGACGGCGGCGGGCACATCGAGATGAGCCCGGAGGTCCACGGGGCGCTGCTCGCCCTGCGCGACTTCCTCTACCGGCGCGTCTACGAGAACCCGGTGGTCCACGACGAGTTCGTGAAGGCGCAGCGGATCCTGCGCGACGTCTTCACCTGGTGCCGCGAGGACCCCGAGCGCTGCGCCATCCGGTTCGGCGTGGCGCCGCGCGACGGCGAGCCGCCGGAGCGGGCCATCACCGACTTCGTCTCGGGGATGACCGACCGCTTCGCGCTCGAGACCTGGGACGGGCTCTTCCGGCCGCGCCCCTGGGCCATCGTCTAGCCGCGCTCGAGGGCCTCGAGCGGCGGCGCGAGGCCGGCGCTCCCGAGGCGCTGCTCCAGGTCACGCAGGAAGAGCTCCGGGCCGCTCACGCGCCAGGCGACGTCCACGCCCTCCACCCGCGCGCCCGGCCCGGGGCCGGACGCGGCGAGCGCGGCGGCCTCGGCCGCGGTGAGGCCCGGCGCGAGCACGCCGAGCCGCTGCAACCCGAGCCGTCCCAGGTGCGCGCGCGGGAAGAGCTGCTTCAGCCGCTCCGCGCCGGCCCGCAGGAACGCCGGCGAGAGGGCCACGGCCAGGAGCCCCAGCGGCGCCCGCCGCTCGGTGGCGCGCACCGACTCCACCTCGAGCGCCTGGGCGAAGGCCTCGCGGCCGAGCAGGTCGAGCTCCTCGTCGAGGTAGTCGAGGTAGCGGAAGCTGGCGGGCGGCGAGAGGGGGTGCCGGCGGCGCTCGCGCCAGTCGAGCTCGGCGACCACGCGCTTCGCGAGCACCCCGAGCAGCTCGAGGTCGAAGTAGCCGAACGCGCGCGGCTCGAAGTCGAGGATGCAGAGGGTCCCGAGCGCCTCGCCGATCCGGTTGAAGAGGGGCACGCCGGCGTAGAAGCGCAGGTGGACGTCGCGGACCAGCCGGTTGGCCGAGAAGAACGGATGCGCCGAGGCGTCGTGGACCACCAGCGCGGCGCGGGCGGCCACCGCGTGCGTGCAGAAGGAGTCCTCGCGCGGGGTGCCGCGGGCCTCCGCGAGCGGGCCGGTGAGGCCACAGAACGCGTGCCAGTACTGCCGGTCGGCGGTGACGATCGAGACCAGGCAGACGGGGACGTCGAAGAGCCGCGCCACCCGCTCGCTGAACCGCTGCAGGGCGTCGGTGGGCGCCGGCTCGTCGAGACGCAGGGAGAAGATCTCGCGGAGCCGGGCGCTCTCGTCGGGCGGGGCCGCGGCGGTCGGGGCCGCCGGCGCGCCGCTCGCCCCCGCGCCCCGCCCGGCCGCGGCGCAGAGCCGCGTCACCCGGGCGACGAGCGCGTCGGCGTCGTAGGGCTTCGAGAGGACGTCGGCCGCCCCGGCGGCCCTGGCGCGCGCCAGGAAGCCGTCGAAGGCCGACACCGCCAGCACCGGCGCCCGCGGTCCGGGTCGCGCGGCGTACTCGGCCATGAAGCCGAAGCCGTCGAGCTCCGGCATCATGAGGTCGGTGACGATGACGTCGGGGCGCGTCCGCGCGAGCACCGAGAGCGCCTGCCGGCCGTCCCGGGCCGTCACCGTGGCGAACACCTCGAGCTCCAGGATCTCGGCCGCCAGGGCCGCGAGATCCGGCTCGTCGTCCACCACCAGCACCAGCTTCCGGTCGGCAGGGCTCATGCGCGGTTCCCATCGGGGAGGAGCGTCGCCCGCAGCGGCGGGGCCGCTCAGGCGCCCGCGGCCGCGCCGAGCGGCGACACCGTGACCTGCAGGGCCCGGCTCACCGCGACGGCGCTCCCCTCCGGCACCTCGATGAAGCCGTTCTGCTGCTGGAGCTGGCTCGCCATGCAGACCGCCTTCACCACGCGGTGGGCCCGCAGGCGGGGGTCGCTCTCGGGGGTGGCGGCGTCGATGTCGTGGAGCGCGCAGGGGACGATGCCCTCCAGGAGCGCGTAGTGGAGCGGCCGGCCCCGCCGCACCGCCACCAGGATGCGGCCGTTGGTGGCGAGCAGGGTGAGGGCGCTCGTCCGCTGCACCCCGGCCTCGCGGCACCAGGCGTCCACCTGGCGCACCGTGCGGGCGAGCGCCTGGGCGGCGGCCGCCGGCTCGAGGTCGTAGTCGTCGAGCTCGTGCCCCGCCTTCTTGAGCAGGTCGAGGAAGGCCACGAACACGTGCTCGGCGTCGGTCTCGCCCTCGACGTGCCGGCGCAGGTGGTCGGGCACGGCGGCCAGCAGCAGCGGCCTTACCTGGGCGAAGCCCTCGACCGTCCCGTCCTGGGCGAAGAGCCAGCGCCGGTAGCGGAAGGGGTGGGTGTTCTCGTCCTTCAGCCCGCCCACCGTGGCGTAGCGCGCGTGGGCCACCAGCGCCTCGCTGTGGATGGCGCCGGTCAGGCCGGACAGGCGGAGCAGGCTCGGCGCGCCGCTCGGCCGCTTGCCGATGAGCACGCCCCCCGAGCTGTAGTAGCCGAAGCCGTAGGCGTCGGGCGCGCGGCCCGGCTCCGAGAGGGAGACGTGCGGGTCGAGCCGCCGCAGCTGGCACGCCAGCAGGCTGGGGTCGGTCTGGATCACTGCGACAGCTGCCGCCATTCACGTCTCCTCGCGACTCGCGCGCACCCCCGCGGGATGCTCTCCCCGGAGCCGCCGCGCGACGCCCTGCTCCCATAACGAAGGATAGGAAGAGGATCGAAGGTTTGACAGCATCCCTGCCCGGAAACTAGGATCCGCCCCAAACCAGCGAAACACCTGGGAAATCATGAGCGACGACATCGCGGTGGGGATCGATCTCGGGACGAGCTACAGCTGCGTGGCCGCCGCCCTGGAGGGGGCGCCGCGGGTCATCCCCAACGAATGGGGCGAGCGCACGCACGCCTCGGTGGTGAGCTTCCTCGAGGACGGCACCGTCCTCGTGGGGAACGACGCCAAGAAGAACATCATCACGCACGCCGAGCGCACGGTGTACTCGGCCAAGCGGCTCATCGGCCGCTTCTTCTTCTCCGACGAGGTGAAGAAGGCCCAGGCGGTGATGCCGTACAAGATCGTCGAGGGGTCCAACAACTCGGTCCGGATCCAGATCGGCGAGCAGGTCCTCGCCATCCCGGAGATCTCCGCGCTGGTGCTGAAGGAGATGAAGGCCATCGCCGAGACCTCGCTCGGCCGGCCGGTGACCAAGGCGGTCATCACCTGCCCCGCCTACTTCAACGACAACCAGCGCCAGGCCACCAAGGACGCGGGCAAGATCGCCGGGCTCGAGGTGCTGCGCATCATCAACGAGCCGACGGCGGCGGCGCTCGCCTACGGCTTCGGCAAGGACGTCACCCAGAAGCTCTGCGTCTACGACCTCGGCGGCGGCACCTTCGACGTCTCGATCCTCGAGATCGGCAAGGACGTCTTCGAGGTGCTCGCCACCGCCGGCGACACCTACCTCGGCGGCGACGACTTCGACGACCGGATCATGACCTGGCTCGCCGACGGCTTCCTCCAGGCGCACGGGCTCGACCTGCGCCAGAACAAGTTCTGCCTGCAGATGCTGAAGGAGGCCTCGGAGCGGGCCAAGATCGACGTCGGGCGCGAGGGGCGGGCCAGCATCCACGTGCCCGGCATCTGCCAGTCGCCCGAGGGCGAGGTGATCGACCTCGTGCAGTCGCTCGACGCCGAGGCCTTCAACAAGATGGTGATGGACCTCGTGCAGCGGACCTTCAAGGTCTGCGACGAGGCGCTCCAGTCGGCCCGGCTCACCGCCGGCGACATCGACGCGGTCATCCTGGTGGGCGGTCCGACCCGCCTGCCGGTCATCCGCAACAGCGTCCGCCACTACTTCCAGAAGGACCCGATGGCGGGCATCGACCCCGACGAGGTGGTGGCGCTCGGGGCGAGCATCCAGGCCGCGGCGCTGCTCGACCAGGGCGCGGCGGTCGCGGGCCAGGCGAGCTACCTGCTCGACGTGACGCCGCTCTCGCTGCGGGTCGCCACGGTGGGCGGCTTCACCGAGAAGATCATCGAGAAGAACACGCCCATCCCCATCGAGAAGTCGAAGACCTTCACCACCAGCCGCGACGGGCAGGACCGGGTCCGCATCCGCGTCTACCAGGGCGAGTCGAACAAGGTGGAGGGCTGCGAGCTGCTCGGGGAGTTCGAGTTCGCCGGGTTCCGCATCGGCCTGCGCGGCGAGGTGCAGATCCAGGTCACCTTCGAGATCGACTCGAACGGCATCGTGAACGTGTCGGCGCAGGACCTCGAGTCCGGCCAGCGGACCTCCACCACCATCAACCTCTCCTCCGGGCTCTCGGCGGCCGACCTGCAAAAGGCCATCGACAAGAACGCCGGGCTGGAGCTCGCGGTCCGCTCATGACCCCCGAGTTCCGCATCGAGGTGGAGGCGCTCGCCGGGGCGCTCGACTTCATCGACTACTTCGGCATCCTCAAGCTGCCGCAGAGCGCCGGGCTCGCGGAGGTCAAGGCCGCCTACTACCGGGAGTCGCGCGCCTACCACCCGGACCGCTTCGCCGCCCTGCCGGACGCCGAGCTGCGCGCCTGCATCGGCAAGATCTACCGGCGCGTCAACGAGGCCTACACCGTCCTGCGGGACGAGAAGCGGCGCGAGAAGTACCTCGCCGACATCAACGGCCCCGACCGCGACCGGAAGCTCCGCTTCACCGAGACCGAGGAGGCCCAGCTCAAGGAGGAGCAGAAGCGGAAGCTGGAGGAGCAGTTCGGCCAGACGCCCAACGGCCGGAAGCTCTACGCCACCGCCCTCCAGGAGCTCGCGGCCGGGCGGCTCGAGGCGGCCGAGCGGGCCCTCAAGACCGCGCTCATGTACGAGCCCGGCAACCCCCGCTTCCTCGAGCAGCTCGCGGCGGTCGAGAAGCAGAAGCCCAAGACCGACCCCTTCCGGATCAAGTGAACCTCGACCTCACCTGCGTCGCCCTGCTGGTCCTCGCCGCCCTCTCCGGCGCCTTCTCCGGGGCGCTCCGGCAGCTCTTGCAGGTCGGGGCGGGCGTGGCCGCCTTCCTCGCCGCCCGGGCCCTCGGCCCGAGCCTCGCGCTCGCCCTCTCGCGCCACCTGCCCGCGGCGGCCGCCGGCGCGCTGGCCCGGCTCGGCCTGTTCGTCACCGTGCTGGTGCTCGTCACCCTGCTCGGGCGGCTCCTCCTCTCCAGCCTCTTCGGCGAGGCGGTGCGCGGGCCCTCCGACCGGGCGCTCGGCGCGCTCCTCTCGGCCGCCAAGGGCGGGCTCGTGCTCTGGGCGGCGCTGTCGGCGCTGGCGCTCTATGACAGGCCCGTGCGGCTCGGGAGCGTGACGCTCGACCCGGCGGGCAGCGACTTCGCCGAGGCGGCGCGCGAGCACAACCTGCTCGCCGAGAGCCGGCTGCCGCAGGTGATGCGGCGGCTCGGCGGGGAGGCCCCGTGACCGTGGATCCCGCCCGCGACGCGCTCCTCGTGGTCGACGTGCAGGGGGACTTCCTCCCCGGCGGCGCCCTCGCGGTGCCGCACGGCGACGCCGTGGTCGAGCCCATCCGCCGGCTGCTCCCGCGCTTCGGCACGGTGGTCGCGACCCAGGACTTCCACCCGCCGGGCCACGTGAGCTTCGCCTCGGCGAGCGGGGCGGCACCCTACGCGGCCGGGCGCACCGCCGACGGGCGCGAGCAGACCTTCTGGCCCGACCACTGCGTGGCCGGCACCCCCGGGGCGGCGCTCGGGCCGGGCCTCGCGGCGGACCTCGACCGCTTCGCCACGCTCGTGCTGCGCAAGGGCACGCGCCAGGACACCGACAGCTACTCGGCCTTCCGCGAGAACCTCGACCCCGCCGGCCGGCGCCCCTCCACCGGGCTCGGGGCCTGGCTCGGCGCGCGCGGCGTCCGCCGGGTGGTGGTGGCCGGCCTCGCCCTCGACTTCTGCGTGGGCTGGACGGCGCGCGACGCCGTGGCCGAGGGCTTCCAGGCGGGGGTGTACCTGCCCGGCGCCCGCGCGGTGTTCCCGGAGCACGACGCGCGGACGCTCGCGGAGCTCGAGGCGGCCGGCGTCGCGATCCTGCGCGCGCCGCTCTAGCCGCCGCTCCGCAGGGTCCAGCCGATCATCTTGTAGAGCAGCCGGGCGCCCACGTTGGCGTCCCACTCGTCGCCCTCGGGCCCGGGCGCGACCTCCACCAGGTCGAACCCCACGATGCGCCGGCCGCTCTCGACCACCCCGCGCAGGAGCGCGCAGGCCATCTGGAACGAGAGGCCGCCCGGCACCGGGGTGCCGGTGTGGGGGCAGAGCACCGGGTCGAGCCCGTCGATGTCGAACGAGAGGTGCACGTCGCGGGGCAGGGCGGCGACGATGCGGGCCACCTGCGCGCCCCAGGTCTCGCCCTCGAAGCGGGCGTTGGCGAGCAGCTGGTCGTGGAAGGTGACCACCCGGCCGCCGGAGGCCTCGACGTAGGCGGCCTCGGCGTCGGACTGGTCGCGGATGCCGACCTGCACGATGCGCGCGACGCCGGGGAGCCGCTCGGCGACGTTGTGCATGATCGAGGCGTGGCTGAAGGTGAAGCCCTCGTAGGCCACCCGGAGGTCGGCGTGGGCGTCGAGGTGGAGCACGCCGACGCCGGGGTGCGCCTCGGCCACCGCGGCGATGGCGCCGTAGCTCACCGCGTGGTCGCCGCCGACGACGCCGGCCCGCTTCCCCCGGGCGAGGAGGCGCGACACCTGCCCCTCGACCCAGCCGTTGACCCGCTCCGAGGCGGCGTTCACCCGCGCCGCCGCGGCGAGCAGGTCCGGCCGGTCGGGGGAGACCCCGCCCTCGGCGATGACCAGCTCCGCCTGGACGCGGGCGGCGCGGTCGAGCTGGGCGAGCTCCGCCGGCGAGGGGAGCATGTGGATGCCGGCCTCGTAGGGGCGGCCGGTCTCCACGTCGAACAGGTCCACCTGCCGGCTCGCCTCCCGGATGGCCTCCGGGCCGCGGGCCGCGCCGCCGCCGTAGGAGGTGGTGGCCTCGAACGGCACCGGCACCAGCACCACCCCGGCCTCCTCCTCGGAGTGGGGCAGGCCGTAGACGCCGGAGCCGGGGAGGGCGGCGGCGGAGGGATCGAAGGCGGTGGCCATGGCGCTACTTCTTCTTGGTCTTGCCGGCCGACTTCATCTCGGAGAGGGCGCCCGCGCCCGGGTGCTTCTTCAGGTGGGCCTTCTGCAGCGCCCCGAAGAGCTCCGGCAGACGGGCGTAGAGCCGCTTCGGCTTGCGCTTCTTGCGGGTGGCGAGGGCGTAGGCGAAGACCAGCGGCGCCGCCAGCGTGCTGTCGGCGTAGAGCACCACGTGGTTCTTGATCATCTCCGCCTGCACCTTGCCCCAGCTGATCGCCTCGCTGGGCGTCGCGCCGGAGAGGCCGCCCCACTGCGGCGAGTCGGTCGAGATCTGCAGCACGAACTCGTGGCCGCCGCGGTTGAGGTCGAGGATCTGCCAGAGCGTGGGCTGGGTCTGCAGGTAGAAGTTCTTGGGGGAGCCGCCGCCCAGGATCACCACGCCGTTCTTGTCGGCGTCGTAGACGATCGACGTCGAGAGCAGCACGTCGAGGTCGGGGTCCACGGTGGTCTTGCCGCCGCGGAGCTTCATGGCCGCGACGTTCATGCCGATCGAGGAGTCGCCGGGCGAGCTCGTGAAGACCGGGACGTCGTACTTCGCGGCGGTGCAGAGGAAGCTCTTCTCCGGCAGCGGCGCGTTCTTCCAGGCCACGTCGGCGAGGTAGCGGTGGAGCTGCGGCGTGGAGATGTTGCCCTGCAGGTCCGCCGGGGCCTTCTCGAGCGCCTCGCGCACGAAGGCGTCGGTGTCGAGGAGCGAGTCCTCGGTGATGAAGATGTCGTAGATGCGCTCGACGCCGGCCCGGTAGAGCTCCTTGTCGTCCACGTTGAAGTGGCCCTGCACCACCGGCAGCTTCAGGGCGAAGTGGAGGTCGTGGTAGATGTTCGCGCCCGTCGAGATGATCAGGTCCACGAAGCCGGCCTCGATCATCGCCTGGATGGCGCCGCCCATGCCGGCCGGCGTCATGGCGCCGGTGACGGTGAGGGCGATGGTCGCGCCCGAGTCGATCATCCGGCCGAACAGGTCGCACGCCTCCGCGAGGCGGCCGCCGTTGAAGGCGCCGGCCTTGCGGTACACGTCGACGAGCTCCTCGACGGTCATCCCGGGCGAGAGCTTCATCGGCTCGACCGGCGGGCGCGACAGGTACCGCTTGCGGAGCTGCTTCGGGGTGGGCTGGGCCATATGGGCCGCGGAAATTAGCGGCTCCGGCGGCGGGGCGTCAAGGCGCGCGGGCGGGCCGGGCGCCGGGCGGCCGGCTAGGGCCGGCGGGACTCGAGCGCCTCGAGCTCGGCCGCGCTCATGGTCACGGAGCCGAAGGTGCGGTCGGGCGTGATGGTCGGGCCGTGGTAGTCGGACCCGGCCGTGGGCACGAGCCCGAGCTCGGCGGCGCAGCGCAGGTACTTCCCGCGGACCGAGGGGTTGTGGTCGCAGTGGTAGATCTCGATCCCGTCCAGGCCGGCCTCCGCCAGCCGCGCCAGCTCGCCGCGCTCGAGCCGGTTCACCCCGGGGTGGGCGATGGTGGCGGTCCCGCCGGCGGCGTGGACCATCCGGATGGCCTCCTCGGCCGGGAGCCGGTAGCGGCCGACGTAGGCCGGCCGCCCCTCCCCGAGGTACCGGTCGAAGGCCTCGCGCACCGTGGCGGCGTGCCCCCCCTCGACGAGCGCCCGCGCCACGTGGGGCCGGCCCAGGGTCTTCCCGCCGCTGAACCGCTCCACCTGCTCCGGCCGGAGCGGGATGCCGAGCCCGGCGAGCTTCTGGATGATCTCGCCCATGCGCACCCGCCGCTTCTCCGCGAGCAGGTCCTCGAAGCCGCGGAGCGCCTTGGAGGCCGGGTCCACGAAGTGGCCGAGGAGGTGCACCTCGCGCCGCTCCAGGTGGACCGAGAGCTCGATCCCCGGGACGAAGCGGAGGCCGTGCGCCGCGGCCGCCTCGGCGCCGGCGGGGAGGGCGGCGATCGAGTCGTGGTCGCACAGGGCCCAGACGGCCAGCCCCCCGGCCGCTGCCCGGGCGGCCACCTCGGCGGCCGGGAACTCCCCGTCCGAGGCGGTGGAGTGGGAATGGAGGTCGATCACGTGGGCGCTCGCAGCGGTTGGCTCTGGCATGAACCGTCGGCCTCCGTCTGTTATGATAGCGCAACCCCTTCGGAAGGGACGTCCATGCAGCACGTACTCCGCATCTCCCGGAAGATCGACTACGGCCTGCGGGCGATGATCTACCTGTCGTCGATCCCCAAGGGCTCGGTCGTCCCCTTCCGTGAGATCGCGCGCCAGATGTGCGTCCCCGAGGACTTCCTCGCCAAGATCCTGAAGACGCTGGTGGACGAGGAGCTGGTGAAGAGCACCCGCGGCCCGCACGGCGGCTACTGCCTCGCCCGCGACGCCTCCGAGGTGAGCTTCCTCGACGTCATCGAGGCGGTCGAGGGGCCGATCGCCCTCAACGTCTGCCTGGACGGCGACGACGCCTGCGGCCACTCCGAGAGCTGCACCATGGTCTCGGTCTGGCGGCAGGGGCAGGAGAAGATGCTCGACGTCTACCGGCAGGCGAAGCTCTCCGAGCTCGCCTTCAAGCCGGACCTGGCCGGCCAGATCGGGCTCGTGCAGCTCGGCGGCCCGGTGGCGCCGCAGACCGAGCCGGTCGCGGATTAAAGGGGAGGGCGGGGCCCCGACGGCTTTGCCGGCGGGGCGGGACAGCACGTCCCGTAGAAATGAAAGGGGCGGACCTCGCGGCCCGCCCCTCCGTCATTTCAGGCTCGCCCGCGCTACCCGCGGAAGAAGTCGAGCGACCGCGCGGTCCACTCGACGAGCAGGCCCGGCGCGACGCCGAACACCAGCACCGCCGCCGAGAAGGCGCCGAGGAGCAGCCGGTGCCCGAAGGCCGCGCCCATCGGCTCGTCGCGGTAGGGCGACTCGAGGAACATCGCCCGCAGCACCCGCGCGTAGTAGTAGAGCGACACCGCCGAGTTGAGCGCGCCGCAGATGGCGAGGGCCATCCACCAGCTGCCGCCCGGCCCCCCCGCCCGCTCCAGCACGGCGAGGAACAGGTAGTACTTGCCGATGAAGCCGGCGAAGGGCGGGATCCCGGTGAGCGAGAAGAGGAAGACCGCGAAGGCGGTGGCCGCGAGCGGCGCGCGCTTCGCGAGGCCGCGGTACTCGAAGATCGACTCCGAGCCGGTGGTCTGGGCCACCACGATGACCGCCAGGAAGGCCCCCAGGTTCATGATCAGGTAGATCGACATGTAGATCATGACGCTCTGCATGCCGGTCTTGGAGAGGGCCGCGAGCCCCATGAGCGTGTAGCCCGCGTGGGCGATCGAGCTGTAGGCGAGGAGCCGCTTCAGGTTGGTCTGCGAGAGCGCGGTCAGGTTCCCGAGCGTCATGGTGATGGCCGAGACCACGCCGATGACCGCCGGCCAGGGGATGCCGGCCACCGCGGCGCCGAGCCCCTGGCCGTCGAAGAGGGCCGTGGAGGGATCGCCCGCCAGGGCGCCGTAGAAGAACCGCAGCGCCACCGCGAAGCCGGCCGCCTTGGGGCCGACCGAGAGGAAGGCGGTGAAGGGCGTCGGGGCGCCCTCGTACACGTCGGGGCACCACATGTGCCAGGGCACCGCCGCCACCTTGTAGCCGATGCCGGCGAGCACGAAGACCACCGACATGATGAGGGTGAGGCGCACCGCCGCCTCGCTCCCCATCGCCTGGGCCTGGGTCATGGTCTGGGAGAGGGCGCCGATGCGGCGGGCCAGCTCCGGCAGGTCGGAGGTGCCGGTCAGGCCGTAGAGGTAGCTCATCCCGAAGAGCATCACGCCGGAGGCGACGCCGCCGTAGATGACGTACTTCAGCGAGGCCTCCACCGCCTTGCGGTCGCCCTTCTTGTAGCCGGTGAGGATGTAGCTGCCGATCGAGACCAGCTCGAGCGACAGGTAGATCATGAGCAGGTTGGCCGAGCTCGCCATGAGGAACATGCCGAGCACGACCGTGAGCAGGATGGCCTGGAACTCGCCGGCGCGCTCCGGCCGGATGTCCTTGGCCTGGGCCGAGATCACCACCGTGATGGCCGCGGCCGCGAGGAACAGCCACTTGAAGAAGATCGCCAGGGCGTCGTTGGCGATCATCCCGTTGAAGAGCATCTGCGCGGTGGGCGGCTGCGCCGCGAGCAGCGCCGCGGCGACGCCCAGGACGGCCAGGGTGGCCGTGGAGAGGCGCCAGACCCGGTTCTCCGCCTTCCGCCAGACGAGGTCGAGCAGGAAGAGCGCCACCGCGCCGAAGGTGAGCGCCAGCTCCGGCCGGAACCAGGCCGTGCTGCGGAGGTTCTCCTCGATGAAGGGCAGGTAGTCCATGCCGTGTCCCGTGGGCCTCCCGGCCTAGAGCCGGATGCTCGCGACGAGCGAGTGGAGGGTGCCGTTGATCACCCCGAGCACCGCCTGCGGGTAGAAGCCGAGGACGATGGCGATGACGCCGAGCGGGTAGAGGCTGATGCGCTCGCGCCAGGCGAGGTCGGGGAAGCCGCGGTAGGCCTCGTTGAGCTTGCCGAGGAACATCCGGTGGATGGCCCAGAGGTAGTAGGCGGCGGTCAGGATGACGCTCGTCGCCGAGATGATGGTGTAGGTCATGAACACCGGGAACGAGCCGGAGAACACCATGAACTCGGAGATGAAGCCGCAGAGGCCGGGGAGGCCGAGCGAGGCGAAGAAGGCGAGCCCCATGATCGCGGTGTACTCGGGCAGCGCCTGGGCGAGGCCGCCGAAGCGCTCGATCTCGCGGTGGTGGGCGCGGTCGTAGATCACGCCCACGATGAGGAACAGCATCGGGCTGATGATGCCGTGGGTGAAGAGGTTCAGCACCGCGCCGGAGATGCCGGCCGGCGTGAGCGCCGCCATCCCGAGCAGGCTGAAGCCCATGTGCGAGACCGAGGAGTAGGCGATGAGCTTCTTGAGGTCCTTCTGCGCGAGGCAGACGAACGCCGCGTAGACGATGTTGATGGTCCCGAACACCGCCATGGCGTTGGCCGCCCAGCGGGTGGCGTCGGGGAGCATCCCGTAGTTGAAGCGGAGGATGCCGTAGATGCCCATCTTGAGGAGCACGCCGGCCAGGATGACCGAGATGGGCGTGGGGGCCTCGACGTGGGCGTCGGGCAACCAGGTGTGGAAGGGGAACATCGGGATCTTGATGGCGAACCCGATGAAGAGGGCCACGAAGACGATCTTGGTGAAGCCGAACCCGAGGATGGGCGCGGCCGAGGCGAAGACGCCGGCCTGGCCCTGCGCGGCCAGCTCGAGCAGGTTGAAGGTGTGCTGGTTCGAGAGCGTGCCGTCGCCGAGCGGCGCGGCGTGGCTCTGGTAGTAGATGGCGATGATGGCGAGCAGCATCAGCACCGAGCCCGCCAGCGTGTAGAGGAAGAACTTGATGGCCGCGTACTCCTTGCGCGGGCCGCCCCAGATGCCGATGAGGAAGTACATCGGCAGGAGCATGACCTCCCAGAACACGTAGAAGAGGAACATGTCGAGGGAGACGAAGGTCCCCATCATGCCGGTCTGGAGGAGGAGGAGCAGGGCCATGTAGCCCGGCACCATCCGCACCGAGAAGTGCTTGGGGTGGTGCGGGTCCTCGTGGCCGTCGTCCTCCATGCCGGCGAGGTGCTTCGCCTTGGCGGAGGTCCACCAGGGCATCGAGGCGATGGTGGCCACGAAGCTGATGAGCCCGGAGAGGAGCACCATCGAGATGGAGAGGCCGTCGACGCCGACGAAGTAGTCGACGTTGAACTGGCGGATCCAGACGAAGTGGTGGACCAGCTGCACGCCGGTCTGGCGGCCGGCGACGGCGAGGCCGGGGGCCGACGGGTCGTACATCCGCCAGGCGGCGATCGCGGCCACGAGCGAGAGGCCCGAGGCCACGAGGGCGATGGCCCGCGAGGCCTCGTCCACCGCGCGCTTCTCGAGGGCGCCGAGGGCGCGGGCGATCATCAGCACCGCGATGAGCGCGGCGCCGGCGGCGGGCACGAAGGTGGCCCAGGTGAGGACGGTCTGTTCGCTGAACATGTGCGTATCGCTCCTCGCGGCTACCGGACGACGAAGTTGAAGAGCACGAGGATCAGGGCGCCGGCCATGATCCCGTAGAGGTAGGTCTGCACCCGCCCGGTCTGGATCCGGCGCAGGCCGCGCCCGGACTCCATGAACAGGTTGGCGACGGCGGTGACCGCGCCGTCCACCAGGTACTTGTCGATGAGGCCGTCCACGTTGGCCACGAACCGCGTGACCGAGCCGGCGGCGTTCACGAGCCAGTCCACGACGTTGGCGTCGATCCAGCTCATCAGGGCGGCGAACCTGAGCGCCGGGCCGAGCACGACGCGCTGGTAGAGCTCGTCCACGTAGTACTTGTTGAAGACCACCGTCCAGGCGCCCATGAAGCGGGCCTTGAGCGCCTCGAGCGCGGCGTGCTTCTGGTCGTCCTTGTAGAGCGCGCGGGCGCAGACCCAGCCGACGACGCCGGCGCCGACGCCGACCGCCTGGAAGAGGAACTCCATCCAGTGCGGCTGCTCGGCGAAGGGGACCTCGGCGACGAGGACCGGCTCGAGCCAGTGCTCGAGGGCCGGCGGGAGGTGGGACCAGGCGGTCGGGATGCCGAGCAGCGACACCAGCACCGCGCCGGCGGCCAGGGTGACGAGGACGAAGGTGATGCTGAGCGGCGACTCGTGCGGCGTGCCGCCGTGGTGGCCGTGGCCGCCGTGCGCGTCGTGCGCCGCGTGGGCGTCGTGGCCGTGCGCCGTGTGCGCGTCGTGCCCGTGGGCCTGGGCGAGGTGGGCGGCGTGCTCCTCCTGGGCCTTGGCGATGGCGTGCAAGGCGCCGTCCTGCGGGTGGGCGCGGGTGGAGTGGTGCGGCGCGGCGAAGGCGACGTGCGGATCCTCGTCGTGCTCGTCGTGGTGCCCCGCGCCCCCGCGGTAGGTCCCGCTGAAGGTCATGTAGTAGCTGCGGAACATGTAGAAGGCGGTGCCGGTCGCGGCGACGATGCCGACGAGGTAGATGAGCGGCCCGAGCCAGGGGGTGGGCACGCCGAAGAGCTCGAGGTGCCGCTGGGTGAAGGCCTTCCAGAGGATCTCGTCCTTCGAGTAGAAGCCGCTCGCCCAGGGGAAGCCGGCGATGGCCCAGCAGGCGATGAGGTAGGTCCACCGCGTGATGGGCATGTGCTTCGAGAGCCCGCCCATCTTCCGCATGTCCTGCTCGTGGTGGCAGCCCAGGATCACCGAGCCCGACCCGAGGAAGAGCGTCGCCTTGAAGAAGGCGTGGGTGAGCAGGTGGTAGGTGCCGGCCCAGTAGGCGCCGACGCCGACGCCGATGAACATGAAGCCGAGCTGCGAGACGGTCGAGTAGGCGAGGACCTTCTTGATGTCGTACTGGAAGAAGCCGATCGAGGCCGCGAAGATCGCGGTGACCGCGCCCACCAGCGCCACCCAGCCCATCGCCGAGGGGGAGAGGGCGAAGAGGAAGTTGAGGCGCGCCACCATGTAGACGCCGGCGGTGACCATGGTGGCGGCGTGGATGAGGGCCGACACCGGCGTCGGGCCGGCCATGGCGTCGGGGAGCCAGACGTAGAGCGGCAGCTGCGCGCTCTTGCCCATCGCGCCGACGAACAGGAACATCCCGATGAGGGTGAGGAGCGCGATCCCCCAGAGCTTCTGCTCCTTGAGGTGCTCCATCACGCCGGTCTTCTCGATGACCACCTGGTCGCGCAGCTCGCGGAAGTTCATGGTGGGGCCGACCTTCACCACCTGGCCCTCGCCCACCTCCACGGTCGGCGCCAGCGCCTTCGACTCGTCCGGGCCCGCCGCGCCGTCCACGGTGCGGAGCGCCGCGGCCGGCTCGTAGGCCGCGCCGCGCACGCCGGCCATCGCGCCCCAGCCGCCGCCCAGCCCCCAGAACAGGAGCAGGAGGCCGATGATGAAGCCGAAGTCGCCGAAGCGGTTGACCACGAAGGCCTTCATGCCGGCCGAGGCCTTCTCGCGGTCCTTGTAGTAGTAGCTGATGAGGCCGTAGGAGCAGAGCCCCACGCCCTCCCAGCCGAAGAACATGACGGCGAAGTTGTCCCCCATGACGAGGAGGAGCATCGAGAAGACGAAGAGGTTGAGCCAGGCGAAGAAGCGCCAGTAGGCCTCGACGTCGTCCCACATGTAGCCGACCGAGAAGACGTGGATGAGCGTGCCGATGAAGGTGATGATGAGGACCATCATCATCGACAGCGGATCGAGCGCGAACGCGAGGTCCACCGTGAGCCGGCCGGCGGTGAGCAGGTTCCAGAGGGTGTCCTGCAGGAACCGGTGCTCGGCGTCGAGCCCGTAGAGCTGCACGAAGGCCCGCACCGCCACCGCGAAGGCGCAGGCCATGGCGCCGATGGCGACGACGTGCACCACCTGCTTCTTGCCGGCCTTCTCGAAGAGCCGGCCGAACAGGGCGTTGAAGACCGCGCCCAGGAGCGGGAAGAGCGGGATGAGCCAGAGGTAGCTCACCGGGTGGACGAGGATGGGGGCCAGCTCTCGCGTCACGTGTTCCATCGTCACTCTCGGAGGGCGTCCGCGGCGCGGACGTCGATGGACTTGAAGGTCTGGAAGATGGCGAGGACGATGGCGAGGCCGACCGCCGCCTCCGCCGCCGCCAGCACGATGACGAACAGGGAGAAGACCTGTCCGGACACCCCGCCGACCACGTAGTGGTTGAAGGCGACGAGGTTCAGGTTGGCGGCGTTGAGGATGAGCTCGACGCCCATCAGCACGCCGACGCCGTTGCGGCGGGTCGCGACGGTGACGAGGCCGAAGCAGAAGAGCAGGGCCGCGACCACCAGGAAGTGAGGAAGCGAGACGTGCATGGTTCCTCCGCGGCTACTCGGGCCGCGTCTCCTTGCGCGCGATGACCACCGCGCCGATGAGGGTGGCGAGGAGCACCAGCGAGGCGACCTCGAACGGGAGCAGGTAGCGGCCGAGGAACTCGTTGCCGATGGCCTCGGTCGAGGCGACCAGCTCCGGGGACTGGCGGAGCGGCCAGGGGGTCTTCACCGCGACGAAGGAGAGCACCGGCGCGGTGGCGAAGAAGAGCGCCAGGCCGCCGAACACCCCGAAGCTCTTGTTCGAGATGTTCACCTCCTCGATGCGGGCGGTGAGCATCACGGCGAAGAGCACGAGGACGAGGACGCCGCCCACGTAGACGAGCAGCTGCGCCACGGCGACGAAGTCGGCCGAGAGGAGCACGTAGAGCGCGCCGCCGCCGAGCAGGGCGATGAGGAGGCCGATGGCGCTGTGGAGCACGTTCTTGGAGAGCGCCACGCCGAACGCGCCGACGAAGGCGAGCCCGGAGAGCAGGTAGAAGGAGAGGTCGAAGGCGGTGAGCGGGCCCGCCACCACCTCCTGGCCGGTCGGGGACATCGGGACCACGATGCGGCTCGTCACCAGCACCACGAAGGCGACGAGGAAGGCGGCGGCGGCCGCCCAGGCGAGGACGCGGCGCAGGATCACGGCTTCACCTCCGGGGTGGTCGGGACCGGCGCCTCGGCGGCGGGCGCCGGGGACGGCGCGGCCGGGGCGGCCGGGGCGGCGGCCGGGGCCGCGGTCTCGGCGGCGGCCTTGAGGAGCTCGGCCGGCTTCGCCTCCGGGACGGGGGCGGCGGCGGCCGGCTTCGGCGCCGGGGCGGCGGGCGCCGCGGCGGCGCTGGGCTTGGCGACCGGGGCCGCCGGCGGCGGCGCCTTGGCCGCGGGCGGCTTCGGCGCCTCGGGCGGCAGGAACTCGGGGGGCGGGGCGTCCCAGCGCCGGGCCTCGATCTTGGCGCGCACCAGCGAGCCGAGCGGGGCGCGCGGGAAGTACTCGGCCCCCTTCGCCACCTTGTAGACCGGGAACGGCTTCAGCGGGTCGGCCCAGCGGAAGGTGAGGTTCCGCACCGACCGCTGGCTCGCCTCGAACTCGCGGGTGTGCTGGATGGCGCCGGTCGGGCAGGGCTCGACGCAGAGGCCGCAGAACATGCACTTGGCCTCGTCGATGTCGAACTGGGTGACCACGCGCTGCTTCGGGTTGGCCGCGTCCTTCTCGAGGTTGATCTGGATGCAGCCGATGGGGCAGGCGCGCTCGCAGGCCTGGCAGCCGGTGCAGATGTCGGCGTCCACCTCGAGGAACCCGCGGTAGCGCGGCGGCAGCGTGTCGCGCACCGGCAGCGGCGTCCGGTCGGGGTACTGGATGGTGGTGGGCCGCCGCAGCAGGTAGCTGAGCGTGATGGACATGCCGTGCCAGAAGGACTGGACGGTGTCCTTGATGTTGCCGAGGTAGGTGGCTGCGCTCTGGTTCATGGCGTCCTGGCTCACCAGTTGGAGAGGTCGATGCGGTCGCCCACCGCGGCGATGTTCCGGTGCGTCTGCCGGGCGAAGAGCACCGCCAGCACCACCGCGGCGGCGGTGAGCCCCAGCCCCATGGCGGTCTCGAGCGCCGGGACGGCGGCGACGGCGATCTGCCAGAGCAGGGTGAAGAGGAAGCAGGCGAAGGAGACGGGGACGAGGTACTTCCAGCAGAGCGACATCATCTGGTCCACGCGGATGCGCGGGAGCGTCCAGCGGATCCAGACGATGACGTTGACGAGGAAGATGGTCTTCACCGCGAAGATCGCCATCGAGGCGGCCTGGAGCCCCCACCACGCGAGCGGCGGGAAGCCGATGCCCTTGAGCTGGCCGTAGAGCTCGTTGGGGACGAACGGGATCTGCCAGCCGCCGAGGAAGATGGTGACCGCCATGGCGGCCATCACCCAGAGGTTGCCCCACTCCGCCAGGAAGAAGAGGGCGAAGCGGAATCCGGAGTACTCGGAGAGGTAGCCGGCCACGAGCTCCGACTCGGCCTCCGGGAGGTCGAACGGCGTGCGGTTCGCCTCGGCGAGCTGGCTCGTGAAGAAGATGAAGAAGGTGACGAAGGCGGCCGGGTTGCGGAACATGAACCACTGCCAGGGGAGGCCGCCCTGGGCGCGGATGATGCCCTGCATCGACAGGGTCCCCGCCATGAGCACCGGGATCATGATCGCGAGGCCGGCCGGGATCTCGTAGGAGACCACCTGCGCCGCGGAGCGCATGCCGCCGAAGAGCGCCCACTTCGAGTTGGACGACCAGCCCGAGAGCAGGATGCCCACCACCACCAGCGCGGTGATGCTGGTGATGTAGAAGAGGCCGACGTTCATGTCGGTGACGGCGATGCTCTCGCCGAAGGGCAGCACCACGAAGGTGAGGATGAAGCCGGCCATCACGAAGTAGGGCGCGGCGCGGAAGAGGATCCGGTCGGCGTCGGCCGGGACGAGGTCCTCCTTGAGGAGCAGCTTCACCGCGTCGGCGATCCAGACCAGGAAGCCGCCCACGCCGGCCCGGTTCGGGCCGATGCGGCTCTGGATGCGGCCGGCGACCCGGCGCTCCCACCAGGAGAGGATGCCGCTGAAGATGGCGGCGAAGTTGGCGAAGACGAAGGCCAGCACCACCAGGGCGACGGCGTAGACGGCGTCGCGCCAGGCCCAGGTGGCGGGGTCGTGGTGCAGCCGCTCGCGGATGAAGGCGTCGAGCAGGTCGGGCTGCAGCACCGGGACGATGAAGAGGATGAGGGCGAAGAGCCCGACGGGCAGGCCGACCGCGGCGGCGATCGACACGGCGGCCGCGAGGCGCGGGGTCTTGGCCCGGGCGGGCGCGGGGGTGGGCAGGGCGCTCATCGATCGATCTCCGGGGCCACGACGTCGAGCGAGGCGATGAGGGCCACGAGGTCCGCGACCATCAGGCCGGGGGAGAGGTCCTCGATGATCCCCATCGCGAGGAAGGAGCCGGTGCGGACGTGCACGCGCCAGGGCTTCTCGGTCCCGTCGGACACGACGTAGTAGCCCATCTCGCCGCGGGCCGACTCGACGCGCGAGAGCACCTCGCCCGCCTCCGGCTTCACCTTGCGCGGCACCTTGGCCATGATCTCGCCCTCGTTCTGCTCGAGCCACGCGAGCGCCTGCCGCACGATGCGGGCCGACTCGCGCATCTCGAGGACGCGGACGTAGTAGCGGTCGAAGGCGTCGCCGACGGTGCCGCGGAACCCCTTGCCGACCGGCACCTCGAACTGGAGCTCCGGGTAGGCGCCGTAGGGCGCGTCGCGGCGGCAGTCCCAGTCCACGCCCGAGCCGCGGAGGTTGGGGCCGACGAGGCCGTAGTTCCGGGCCTGCTCGCCGGTGATGACCGCCACGCCGGCGAGCCGCTTCACGTAGATCTCGTTGAAGCTGATGAGCCGGTCCCACTCGCCGAGCAGCTTGTCGAAGTGGTCGAGGAAGACCTTCACCTTGGCGGGCCAGCCGGCCGGGAGGTCGAAGGCCACGCCGCCGATGCGGTGGTAGTTGTAGGTGAGGCGGGCGCCGCAGAGCGCCTCGATGAGGTCGTTGATCGACTCGCGCTCGCGGATGCCGTGGACGAGCGGGGTGGTGGCCCCGATGTCGGTGGCCATGGTGCCCACCGAGACGAGGTGGCTCGCGATGCGGCAGAGCTCGCAGCTCACCGCCCGCAGGTACTGGGCGCGCTTCGGCACCTCGATCTTGAGGAGCTTCTCGACCGCGACGGCCCAGCCCTCGTTGGCGAACATGGCCGCCACGTAGTCGATGCGGTCGGTGTAGGGCATGAAGCCCGGGTAGCCGACCGACTCGGCGATCTTCTCGATGGAGCGGTGCAGGTAGCCGACGTCCGGCACGGCGCGGCGCAGCACCTCGCCGTCGGTCTCGACGAGGAAGTTGATGACGCCGTGCGTGGACGGGTGCTGCGGGCCGAAGTTGAGGATCATCTCCTCGGTCCCGCCCTGGTGCATCCGCCGCATGATGAGCTTTTCCATGGTCGCTCCTTAGGTCCCGGCGGGCGGCGTCTGCGGGGCAGGGGGAGTGGACGGGGCGGCCGGCGCGGCCGGAGCCGCCGCGGCGGGCGGGGGCGGCGGCGGGGGGTTGCGCTTCAGCTCCTCGGCGCGCGCGATCTCGTCGAGCCGGCGCAGCTCGACGAGCGGGTTCTCGCGGACGTTGGAGATGCCGTGGTAGCCGCCGTGCTCCTGCCAGTCCTTGCGGAGCGGGTGGCCCTCCCAGTCGTCGGGCAGCAGGACGCGGCGCAGGTCGGGGTGGCCCTCGAAGACCAGGCCGAGCAGGTCGTAGGCCTCCCGCTCCATCCAGTTGGCCGACTTCCAGATCGCCTCCACCGAGGGGACGCGCGGGTCCTCCCGGTTCGCCTCGACCTTGAGCACGATGCCGTGCTTCAGGCCGTAGGAGAACAGGTGGTAGACCACCTCGATGACGTTCCGCTTCGGGTAGTCCACGCCGCTCAGGTTCTCGAGGAAGTCGAGCGCGAGCGACGGCTCGTCGCGGAGGAAGCGCGCGATCTCCGGCAGCGCGTCGGCCCGGACCACGGCGAACGGGTCGATCTTGGGCTCCGAGAGCGGCCCGACGGCGTCGCCGAAGCGGGCCTTCAGCTTTTCGTGGATCTCGTTGGTCGTCATTCGGTCACCAGGGCGGCGAAAAGGGGCGCCGAGTGCGTGCTCATCCGCGCTCGATCGCCCCTGGTCGCGTGGCTCATGTCGGGTCGGTCGCTCAGGCGGGACGGCGCTTGGTGCTCCAGCGCTCGCGCATCACGAGCTCCTGCAGCTTGAGGAGGCCCTCGGTGAGCGCCTCCGGGCGCGGCGGGCAGCCGGGCACGTAGACGTCCACCGGGATCATCTTGTCGACGCCCTTGCAGACCGAGTACGCCGGCTGGAACAGGCCGCCGCAGTTGGCGCAGGAGCCCATGGAGATGACGTACTTGGGCTCGGCCATCTGGTCGTAGAGGAGCTTGCAGCGCTCGGCCATCTTGTACGTGAGCGTGCCCGCCACGATCATGAAGTCCGACTGGCGGGGCGAGGCGCGGAACACGGAGCCGAAGCGGTCGAGGTCGGCGCGCGGGCCGCCCGTCTGCATGAGCTCGATGCCGCAGCACGCCAGGCCGAAGAGCAGGTAGTGGAGCGAGTTGGCCCGCGCGAGGTTGATCAGCGTGTCGAGCTGGCTCGTGTGGGAGAGCATCACCTCGCCGCCGAACTGCGGGTCGCTGCGATCGACTGCCATGCCACTCCCTTCCTGTGTTCGCCGGGCTCGCCGCCCGGCTGGCCGTTGCTGCTCCCCTGCGGCGCTGCCTCCCCCAGGTCTCCGCCGGGCGCCCCTAGGCGGCCCGGCGCGGCCCGTCGTCGGGGCCGCTCGGCGAGCGGAGCGACGGGCGCTCGTCCGCCTCGAACTTCTTCACCCACTCGAGGTCCCCGTGGATCCAGACCCAGACCAGCCCGACGACCAGGATCACGGTGAAGAGCAGGAGCTCGGCGAACGCGATCCAGGCGGTCAGGCTGCTCTTGCCGACCCAGGCCTTGTAGACGGCGACCACCGGGAAGGTGAGCGCGATGTCCACCTCGAAGACCACGAAGACGAGGGCGATGAGGTAGAAACGCGGGTTGAAGTTGAACCACGCCTTGCCGATCGGGCGCTCGCCGCACTCGTAGGTGACGGACTTGTCCACGCCGGGGATGTCGGGCCGTACCAGGCGGCCGATCGTGAGGCCGCCAGCCGCGAACGCGATTGCCACCGCGGCAAAAGCAAGAATGGCGCCGAATTGGAAGCCCATTTGGGTACTCCCGGCGGGGTGGGGGGTAACGAAAGCGGCGGCAGTCTAGCTGAAAGTGAAAACGTGTCAAGCCCCGCTGGGGACCCTGATGGACGATGTAAGCGATTGACAAATCGAAGCGTGGAGGGCACTTAGGAACGGCTCTTTTCACGCGTGGGCCGGGTGACCGATGACACCTTTGCAGGTCTACTTTCCGCTGGCGCTGGTCCTAATCGTCTCCGCAATTCTGGCTTTTCTCCTGGTGGGGCTGACCAATGTCCTGGGCCCCCGCCGGCCGAGCGCCGTCAAATCCGGGGTGTTCGAGTGCGGCTCCGACCCGGTGGGTGACGCCCGGGGCGGGTTCGGCGTGAAGTTCTACGTCGTCGCCCTCCTCTTCATCGTCTTCGACATCGAGGCGGTCTTCGTCTACCCGTGGGCGGTGCTCTTGAAGGAGCTGGGCTGGGTCGGCTTCGCCGAGATGGCCCTGTTCGCCTTCACGCTGGTGATCGGGCTCGTGTACGTGTGGAAGAAGGGCGCCCTGGACTGGGAGTGAACGAATGGCCGAAACCGACACGCTGCCCGCGATCGCGACCCGCCGGGAGGAGGCCACCGGCTTCTTCCAGAAGCTGGTCTCGAAGGGGCTGGGCTGGGCCCGCAAGAACTCGCTGTACCAGTACCCGTTCGTCACCGCCTGCTGCGGCATCGAGTACATGAGCCTCGCGAGCGCGCGCTACGACATCGCCCGCTTCGGCGCCGAGGTGCCGCGCTTCTCGCCGCGCCAGGCCGACCTGCTCCTCGTCGTGGGCACCATCAACTGCAAGCAGGCGCCGATCCTCCAGCGCATCTACGAGCAGATGGCCGACCCGAAGTGGGTCATCGCCTACGGCGTCTGCGCCTCGTCGGGCGGCTTCTACGACAACTACGCCACGGTGCAGGGCATCGACCGGCTCATCCCGGTGGACGTCTACGTGCCGGGCTGCCCGCCCCGGCCGGAGCAGGTGCTCGACGGCCTGATGCTCCTCCAGAAGAAGATCCAGGACCAGGAACACAAGCTCATCGACCGCGCCTCGCCGAAGCTCGCGAGCGGCCGCTAGGGAAGGGGAAGGGCATGTCCAAGGCCGTCACCGCGGCGCTGAAGGAGAAGTTCCCGGACGCGGTAGAGGACGTTTACGAGGGCGTGGGCGGCGACGACTGCGCCTTCGTCAGGAAGGAGGCCGTGGCCGAGGTCTGCCGGTTCCTGCGGGACGACCCGGCGATGGCCTTCAACATGGCGCCGTACGTCACCGCGGTGGACTACCTCGGCCAGACCCCGCGGTTCGAGGTGGTCTACAACCTCGTCTCCACCACGCTCAACCACCGCGTCCGGCTCCGCGTGAAGGTCCCGGAGGCCGACCTCGCGGTGCCCACCGTCACGCACCTCTGGCGCGGCGCCGACTGGTTCGAGCGCTACTGCTTCGACATGTACGGGATCCGCTTCACCGGCCACCCCGACATGCGGCGCCTGCTCATGTACGACGAGTTCGTGGGCCACCCGCTCCGCAAGGACTACCCGCTCAAGGGACGCCAGCCGCTCACGAAGGAGCGGGAGTTCCAGGACCTCTACCGCGGCCCCGGCCCGGCCGGCCGCGACTAGCTCGAACGGCACCGTCAACAGCGCCGCGCACCGCGGCGAGGCGAGGAAACATGGCGCAAGAAGGGAAGGGGACGGGCGGTCTCGATCCGGCGGCGACGCCGGGGAGCTTCGGCGCCGGCGAGGCGCCGCGCGCCCTCGACGGCCGGCCGGAGGCGGCGTTCGGCGAGGTGGCGCCGCCGTTCTCGGCGGCCGAGATGGACGCCCCGCTCCACGCGAAGCGGATGATCGTCAACATGGGCCCGTCGCACCCGGCCATGCACGGCGTCACCCGCGCGGTGGTGGCGCTCGAGGGCGAGACCATCGCGGAGATGAAGCTCGACATCGGCTTCCTGCACCGCGGGTTCGAGAAGAGCTGCGAGAACGCCACCTGGACGCAGTGCTTCCCGTACACCGACCGCCTCAACTACATCTCGGCGATCATGAACAACACCGGGTTCGCGCTCGGGGTGGAGAAGCTCTGCCGCCTCGACGTCCCGGACCGCGCCAAGTACCTGCGGGTCATCGGCTCCGAGATCCACCGCATCTGCGACCACCTCACCCTCGTCTCCGCCATGGGGCTCGAGCTCGGCGCGATGACGGTGTTCCTCTACGGCATCGAGGCGCGCGACCTGCTCTGGGACCGGCTCACCGAGCTCTGCGGCGCCCGGCTCACCTCGAACTACTGCCGCGTCGGCGGGGTGGCGCGCGACGTGCCGGAGGGCTGGATCGAGAAGACGACGGCCTCGCTCGACCGCGTGAACGAGCTCGCCGGCGAGATCGGCGGCCTCCTCACCCGCAACCGCATCTTCCTCGACCGCACCCGCGGCACCGGCCGCGTCTCGCGCCAGGACGCCATCGACCTCGGCTTCACCGGCCCCTGCCTGCGCGCCGCCGGCGAGCCCTACGACATCCGCAAGGCCGCCCCCTACCTCGTCTACGACCGGCTCGACTTCGACATCCCGGTGGGCGAGCACGGCGACAACTTCGACCGCTACCTCGTCCGCATGGAGGAGATGCGGCAGTCGGACCGGATCGTGCGCCAGTGCTTCGCGCAGATGGAGCCGGGCGACATCGCGGTGAAGGACTTCCACTACGTCCTCCCGCCGAAGCCCCAGGTCTACGGGACCATCGAGGGGCTCATGGCCCACTTCAAGCTCGTCATGGAGGGCATCCAGGTGCCCGCCGGCGAGGCCTACAGCTACACCGAGGCGGCCAACGGCGAGCTCGGCTTCTACATCGTCTCCGACGGCGGGGGCCGGCCCTACAAGCTCGGCCTGCGCGCGCCGGGGTGGCCGATGCTGGCGGCGCTCCCGTACATGGTGAGGGGCTCGCTCCTCGCCGATCTCATCCCGACCTTCGACAGCATCAACATGATCGGCGGCGAGGTGGAGCAGTAGCCGCCCGCCACGGACCAGGAGCCGACCGGACATGGCCGAAGAGAACAAGCCCGCAGCGCCGCCGCCCCCCGCCGCCGCCGCGCCCAAGCCGCCCCCGGGCCCGCCCGCGCCGCCGCCGCCCAAGCACCCGGGCATGGTGACGCTCACCATCGACGGCCAGGAGGTGGTGGTGAAGCCGGGGACCAACGTCATCGAGGCCGCGAAGCACGTCGGCGTCGAGATCCCCTACTACTGCTACCACAAGCGGCTCTCCATCGCGGCCAACTGCCGCATGTGCCTCGTGGAGATGTCGAACGCGCCGCTCGGGAAGCTCATGCCGGCCTGCCAGGTGCCGGTGGCCGAGGGCGTCACCGTCAAGACCGACACGCCGCGCGTGAAGGACCAGCAGCGCGCCACGCTCGAGTTCCTGCTCCTCAACCACCCGGTCGACTGCGCCATCTGCGACCAGGCCGGCGAGTGCAAGCTGCAGGACTACTACCAGAAGTACGACACCCAGCCCTCCCGCCTCGACATCCCCAAGGTGCAGAAGGAGAAGCGGGTGGCGCTCGGGCCCACCGTCACGCTCGACCAGGAGCGCTGCATCCTCTGCACCCGCTGCGTCCGCTTCATGCGCGAGGTGGCGAAGAAGCCGCAGCTCGGCGTGGCCCAGCGCGGCAACGAGAGCTTCATCACCGCGTTCCCCGGCCAGCCGCTCGACTCGCCCTACGCCGGCAACGTGGTGGACATCTGCCCGGTGGGCGCGCTCACCAGCAGCGACTTCCGCTTCCGCGGCCGCGTCTGGTTCATGAGCGCGGCCCGGAGCGTCTGCACCGGCTGCGCGCGCGGCTGCAACACCTTCCTCGACTACCTGAACGGGACGGTCTACCGGTACCGCCCGCGCGAGAACGACGCCGTGAACCAGGAGTGGATGTGCGACCAGGGTCGCCGCTCCTACAAGTTCATGAACGCCCCGCGCGTCCTCGCGGCGCGCGAGGGGCGCGGGCCCGCGGGGCGCGAGGCGCCGCGCGCCGAGGCGGTGAAGGCCGCGGCCGCCGCGCTCCGGCCGCTCGCGGGCCAGCCCGGGCTCGCCGCGCTGCTCTCTCCGCTCGCCTCCCTCGAGGATCTCCTCGCGGCGGCGCTGGTGGCCAGGGAGGCGCTCGGCCTCGCCGAGGTGTACGTCGGCGGCCGGCCGGACGGCTGGCAGGACGACTTCCTGAAGCGCGCCGACGAGAACCCCAACCGCAAGGGGCTCGAGCTCGCCGCGGCCGCCTTCGGCCTCGCGGTGAGGCCGTTCTCCGAGCTCCTCGCCGCCATCGAGGCCGGGCGCGTGAAGGCGGTCTGGGCCGCCGGCGCGAAGGTCCCGGTGGACGACGCGCGCGCCGCCGCCGCCTTCGGAAGGCTCGAGCTCTTCGTGTGCCAGGCGGTGAACGCGTCGGACCTGACCGCCCAGGCCACCCACCTGCTCCCGGCGGCGCCGCCCTCGGAGGCGGACGGCACCTTCGTGAACTTCGAGGGGCGGGCGCAGCGGTTCGAGCTCGCCTTCTGGCCGCGCGGCGAGGCGCGCCCGCACTGGGCGCTCTGTGGCGAGCTGCTCGCCGCCCTCGGCGCCTCGCGGCGCTGGAGCGACGCCCGCGCCGTCTTCGAGGACCTCTCGAAGCGGCTGCCGGCAGGGGCGCTCGGCGAGTTCCGCTGGGACAGCCTGCCGGCGGTGGGCAAGCGGCGCGGGCTCCAGCCCCTCGCGGCCGGGACGGTGGACGGCCGGCTCGCGGGCTACCGCGACCGGGTGCCGTGGGACGTGAGCGAAGACGCGCGGCGGTCGCTGGCCAAGACGCGGTAGCGGGGACGGAGGAGCGCCTTGACTCGATTCTTCGGAATGTTGGTGGTGGTGGCCGCGATCCTCGTCGGCCTCTTCTGCGCCTCCTGGGTCTTCTACCTGGTGGGCGGGCTCGGCGCGAAGGCGGCCGTGGCGCTGGGCGGCCCGCCCGAGTACGGCGTGGCGGTGGCGAACCTCGTCACGCTGATGCTGGTCGGCCTCATGATCGGCGCCGCGCTCCTCACCATCGGCGAGCGCAAGTGGTCGGCGATGATGCAGGACCGCATCGGCCCGAACCGCATCAAGGTGTTCGGGATGTCGCTCGGCGGCATCCCCTTCCTCCTCGCCGACGCGCTCAAGATGCTGACGAAGGAGAACACCGAGCCGGGGCAGCGCAGCCGCTTCCTCTTCGAGCTCGCGCCGGCCATCGCCTTCATGCCGGCCTTCGCGCTCTTCGCGGTGGTGCCGGTCGGGCCCGAGGCGAACGTCCTCGGCTACCGGGTGAGCCTGCAGGTGGCGAGCCTCGACGCCGGGCTCCTCTACATCTTCGGCATCGCCTCGCTGGCGGTGTACGGCACCGCGCTCGCCGGCTGGGCCTCCAACAACAAGCTGGCCCTCCTCGGCGGGGTCCGGGCCTCGAGCCAGATGATCGGCTACGAGGTCTCGCTCGGCCTCTCGCTGGTGGGCGCCATGATGGCCTACCAGTCGCTCCGGCTCGAGGACATGGTGGTCGGCCAGGGGCAGCTGCTCTGGAACTTCCTCCCGGCGCTCGGCGTCTTCCTGAACCCGGTGGGCATGCTGGTCTTCTTCGCGAGCGCCTTCGCCGAGACCAAGCGCGCGCCGTTCGACCTGCCCGAGGGCGAGAGCGAGATCGTCGGCTACTTCGTCGAGTACCCGGGCATGAAGTTCGGCATGATGATGCTCTCCGAGTTCATCGAGATCGTGGTGCTGGCGGCGGTGGTCTCGACCATCTTCCTCGGCGGGTGGCACCCCATCCTGTTCGAGGGCTGGCTCAAGGAGCACCTCGCGCCGGTGCCGTTCGCCGCCCTCTGCGCGGCCACGCTGCTCCTCAAGACCCTGGTGCTCTGCTGGATCCAGCTCGCCGTCCGCTGGACCCTGCCGCGCTTCCGCTACGACCAGATCCAGCAGCTCTGCTGGAAGATGCTCCTGCCGACCGCGCTCGCGAACGTGTTCATCACCGCGGCCTGCGTCCTCTTCGACCCCACGCTGCACCTGCTCGCGGCCGTCGGCATCGTCGAGATCATCGCCCTCGCCATCCTGACCTTCGTCGGGACCGGCGCCACCGCCCCCGCCCCCGAGCGCGAGGCGGCCCACGCCGCCGCCCACGCCCACCCGGGACACTGAGATGCCCTACCACCTGCCACAGGACAAGCCGGTCTCGCTGCGGGAGCGGCTCTACCTCACCGAGGCCATCCGCGGCCTGCGGATCCTGACGACCCACTTCGTCCGGAACTTCTTCTTCAGCCGCGAGACCAACCCGGACATCCTGGCGCGCTCGCGCAAGCTCTCGCTCAACGCGACGCTCGCCTACCCGGAGGAGAAGGTCCCGTACCCGCCCGGCTACCGCGGGCTGCACCGGCTCGTGCCGCGCGAGGACGGCAAGCCGCGGTGCGTGGCCTGCTACATGTGCGCCACCGTCTGCCCGGCGCAGTGCATCTACATCGAGGCCGGCGAGGTGGACGGCGACCCCATCGAGAAGTACCCGACGCAATTCGTCATCGACGAGCTGCGCTGCGTGGTCTGCGGCTTCTGCGTGGAGGCCTGCCCCAAGGACGCCATCCGCATGGACACCGGGGAGCACGCGCCGCCGACCTACGAGCGCTCGCAGCAGATCTGGGACCTGAAGCGGCTCCTGCGCGGCACCCCGGTCTCGTACCAGTACGACCCCTGGCTGCGGCGCGGCGCCTCCGCCATCCCGGAGGAGAAGCTCGCCGAGATGCGCGCCAACGCGCGCCCGTTCCCGTCCGTCGCCACCGACGAGTACGCCCAGACCCCGGGCTTCTCGGTCCGGGCGCTCGCGGCCGAGGCCCGGGCGCGGAACGAGGCCAAGAAGTAGGTGACCGGACAGCGGCCCGGGCGCGCTCCGGCCGGGCGCTGGGCGCTGCTCTGCCTCGCCCTCGGCGGGCTCGCAGCGCTCGGCCGCTTCCACCGGCTGCACGACGGCGACTCGCTCGTGCCGGCGCTGGTGAGCCTGCAGCGCTGGACCCCGTTCTATTGGGAGCAGGCGCGCTTCGGGATGCTGGTCCCGCTGCTCGCCGCGCCGGTCCGCAGCCCGCTCTGGAACCTGGTCGTCCAGACCGCCCTCGACGTGGCGGGCGGGGTCGGCGCGTTCCTCTTCGTGGCGCGGCTGGCCTTGCCGGGGGCGGCCTGGCCCATCGCCGGGGCGCTCTCGGCCGCCGTGCTCGTGCTCTGCGCGCCCCCGCACTGGAGCTTCTACGCGCTCGCCGTGCAGCCCTACGCCCTGTCCCTCGGGCTCGCCGCCGCGAGCGCCGTGGCGGTGGACCGCCCCGGCCGGCTCGCCCGCTGGCGCTGGCCCGCGGCGATCCTCTGCGGCGCCGCGGCGCACTGGGTGAGCGTGGTCGCGGCGGTGCCGATCCTGCCCCTCGCCGCCGGGCGGGCCTGGCTCGAGGCCGGGCCGGCCGCCCGGGGCGCGGGGCTGCGCGGGCGCCTTCGCGCGGTCGTCCGGGGCGAGCCGGGCCGGCCGCTCCGGGCGCTCGTCGCCGGGCTCGCGCTCGGCCAGGCCTGGCACGCGGCCGCGCCGGGCCACGTCGCCGAGAACGGCCTGTCGCCGCTCCGCGAGTGGCCGGCGGGCTGGGTGGCGCTCGCCCGGCACGGCTTCGACGCGGCGCCGGCCTGGAACCGGCTCCTCGTCGGGGCCGCGGTGGCCGGGCTCGCCCTCGCGGCCCTGCCGCCGCTCCGGCGCGCCGCCGCGCCGGCGCTGCGGGCCTTCCCGCTGCTCGTCCTCTCCGCCCTCGCCTGGGCGGTGTTCGCCGGCGCGACGCGCTGGGTGCAGGCCAACGGCTACGGCTGGCGCTACCTCATCCCCACCCAGATCCTGCTCCACACCGCGGCGGTGGTGCTCGTCGCCGCGCCGGCCGAGGCGCGCCTCGCCGCCGCGGCGGCGCGGGCCCGCACCTTCACCTGGGCCGCCTCGGCGGCGGTGCTGGTCGCGGCGGCGCTCTGGGCCTGGGGCTGGCCGTCGCCGGCGCGGGCCCGCGCCGACCTCGACGAGACCCTCGGGCGGCACACCGCCGCGATCCTCGCCGCCGGCTGCCAGGCGGTGGCCGGCGACTACTGGACCGTCTGGCCGGCGGTGTTCCACGCCAACCTGGCGCTGAAGGAGGGCCGCCGCGCGGCGGGAGGGCGCGACGGCGGAGCGGCCGGCGCGCCAGTGGCCCAGGTGTACGGCCTCTCGCACCGCGCCTCCGCGACCTTTCCGCTCTGGGACGCGGCCCGCCGCTCGCCGGGGCTGCGGCTGTGCGTGGTGGGCGACCCGCGGAACGAGGCCCAGGCCCGCCACTACCTCGCGGCCTACGGGCTGCCCCCGCTGCGGCTCCTGGGCCGCGCCGGCGGCGTGCTGGTGCTCGGACCGGCGGGGGCGGCGGACGAGGTCTGGTGAGCGCGAGGGGCGGGAGCCCGGCGGTGCGCGCCCCGCGGAGGGGCGCATCGGAACGTCACCGGGCCGTCGCGCTCCCGCCCGGAGCGCGTGAGAGTGGGAGGGGGTGGAAGATCTCCTCCTGCGCCTGTCGAGCCTGCCCCCGTGGCAGATCGCCCTGACGTCCACCTGGCTGCTGCTGCAGGCGTGCGTCATCCCCTCGCTGCCCGAGGAGGTGGTCGTCGCCGGCCTGGGCCTGCTCGCCGGCCAGGGCCGCATCTCGTTCCCCCTCGCCTTCGCCGCGGTCCTGTGCGGGCTCCTCCCCGCCAACGCGGCGGCGGTCGCCATCGGCGGCAAGGTGGGGCGGCGGCTCGCCGGCCGGGGCCCGTTCGCGCGCGCCCTCGCCTCCCCGGCGGCGCAGCGCGCGCTGGCCCGGATCCAGCGGCACGGCCGCGTGGTGATCTTCGCGACCCGCTTCACCCCGCTCGTCCGCGGCCCCGTCTACCTGGCCGCCGGCGCCGCCGGATGGCGCGTCCGCCGCTTCACGCCCATCGACGCGGCCGCGGCCTGCGTCCAGGTCCCGCTCCTGCTCTGGCTCGGCGCGCGCGTGGGACGCGACGCCGGCTCGCTCGCGGCCGCCTGGCAGCGGCTCGGCCTCGTCGCCGCCGCGCTGGCCGCGGGGACGCTCGGGCTCCAGGGCCTCCGCTGCGCGCTGCGCCGGCGGAGGCCGGTCACACAGATGTCGCGGCGGCGAGCGCCCGCGGTCACGACCGGCGCGTAGGGTCCTCCAAACCTCCGAGGGAGCCCCCATGGCCCGAGAAATCCGCCCGCTTTCCCCCGACGACTTCGACGAGCTGATGCGGCTCGAGGAGCAGATCTTCGCCGCCGACGGCGAGAAGGTCCTCGGCCCCTACTACGTCCGGCTCTGCTGCGACTTCTTCCCCGACAGCTGCTTCGTCGCGATCGAGGACGGGCGCGTGGTGGGCTACGTCCTCTGCTTCCTCCGCGGGCGGGAGGCGTACTGCACCACCCTCGCGGTGGTGCCGGAGCTCCAGGGCTCGCGCGTCGCCGTCCAGCTCGTGCGCACGCTGGCGTCGGCCATCGCGCACCGCGTGGACTCCTGCTGGTTCACCGTGAAGGAGGAGAACGTCGCCGCCCGCGCGCTCCACGCCGCGCTCGGGGCCCGCGAGGTGGAGATCCGCCACGGGTTCTACGGCCCCGGCGATCGCCGCATCATGTCGCGCATCGACCGGGCCGGCTTCGATCGGCTGCGCGGTCGGCTCGAGCGCATGCGGCTGGTGGCCCCGGAGCCGTCACCGGAGCGCGCGGCCGCGGGGGCCGCGTGAGCGCCCGGGTGGCGGCCTTCCGGAGCGCGAGGCGGATCGCGGCCACCGCGGCGGCGGCGCTCCGGACCCACCGCGCGCTCCAGGCGCTCGGAGGCGTGGCGGCCGCCGAGGACGAGCTGCCGGCGCGGGCGGCCGCGCTCCAGCAGCTCTGCCTCCGCTTGCTCGAGATCCACGGCCTCGAGCTCGAGGTGAGCGGCCGGCTCCCCCGCGGGCCGGTCCTCCTCGCCTCCAACCACGTGAGCTGGCTCGATCCGCTCGTGGTCGCGAGCCTGGTCCCGTGCGCCCCCATCTCGAAGCTCGACGTCGCGGGGTGGCCGGGGATCGGGCGCCTGGTCGGCGGGCTCGGCGTCCTGTTCGTCCGCCGCGGCGATCCCGGCAGCGGCGCGCGGGTCCTGCGCGGCGCCGCCCGCGCGCTCTCGCTGGGCCTGCCGGTCCTCAACTTCCCGGAGGGGACCACCACCACGGGCGAGAACGTGCTCCCCTTCCGCCCCGGGCTCTTCGGCCTGGCGCGCCGCGCGGGCGTGCCGGTGGTGCCGATCGCGCTGCGCTGCGAGCCGGCCGAGCTGTCCTGGACGGGCGACCAGACCTTCCTCCCCCATTACCTGCGCCTCGCCGGCGCGGAGCGCTGCCGGGTGACGGTCCGCTTCGGCCAGGAGCTCTCCCCGGCCGCCCACCCGAGCGCCGACGGGCTCGCCCGGGCGGCACGGCGCGAGGTCACCCGCTGGCTCGGAGGATCCGATGTCTCAACAGTCGGCGCTTGAGTACCTGCGCCACGGGCAGACGCCCTTCTTCCGCCTGCCGGACGCGCGGCCGGAGGCGCTCCCCCCCGGCACCGGCGCGGCCCTCCTCGGCGTGCCGTTCGACGGCGGGACCACCTACCAGCCGGGGGCCCGCTTCGGCCCGTTCCACGTCCGCCGGGTCAGCGCGCTCGTCCAGTCCTGGCACCCCGGCCACCGGCTCGACGTCTTCCGGCGGCTCGCGTGCGTGGACGCAGGGAACGTGGTCTTCCCGCCCTTCCAGCCCGCCGCCATGCGGGAGGCGGTGCAGGCCGCGGTGGAGGTCGTCGCCCGCGCCGCCGCCGTCCCGGTGCTCGTGGGCGGCGACCACTCCATCGCGCTCCCGGCGCTCCGGGCGCTGGCGCGGGTCCACGGGCCGCTCGCCGTGATCCACCTCGACGCCCACCTCGACACGAGCGGGCCGGAGACCTGGGGGGAGCCGTACCACCACGGAACCCCGTTCCGGAACGCGCTCGACGAGGGGCTCGTCGCCGCGGGGCAGCTCCACCACGTCGGGATCCGGGGCGCCTGCGCGCCGCCGGAGGAGGGCGCGGCGCCGCACGGGACGGTCCACACCGCCGACGAGGTGGGGGACCGCGGCGCGGCGGCGGTCGGGGCGGCGCTCCTCGCCGCGGTCGGCCGCCGGCCCGTGTACCTCTCCCTGGACGTGGACGCGCTCGATCCGGCCTTCGCGCCGGGCACCGGGACCCCCGTGCCCGGGGGGCTCTCGTCCCGCGAGGCGCTGCGGCTCCTGCGCGCGCTGGCCGGCGTGCGGCTGGCCGGGCTCGACGTGGTCGAGGTCTGCCCGCCGCTCGACCACGCCGACCTCACGAGCCACGCCGCCGCGCACCTCCTGTTCGAGGGGCTGGCCCTGGCGGCGCTCGCCCCGGATCGCGGGCGGGAGCCGGCCCCCTGAGTGGCGAGTGGCGGCTCGGCTCGCGAGGCGTCATGCTCGAGGCGATGCTGGTCCGCCTCCACTCCGCGATCGATCGCCTGGCCATGTGGGTCGAGGACCGGCGGGATCGCCCGCCGCAGCCCTACCGGGCGGGCTCGACCGGCCCGCTGGCCTGCTTCGACCCCCTCGGCCCGTTGCCGCCCGGACCGGCCGGTCCCGGCCACTGGACCGCGCCGTCGCCGCGGCCGGCCTGGCCGGGGGACCGGATGTCGGCGCGCTGCTTCCCGGCGCGCGGCGCGCGGCGGGGGACGGTGCTCCTCGTGCCCCCGTGGAAGATCGGCGACCCCGGCCTGGTGCGCGGGCACGCCCGGGTGTTCCTCGAGGCCGGCTACGACGTCTGGCTGGTCTGCCCGCCCCACCACCTCGAGCGCGCCGCCGGCCGGAAGAGCGGCGAGGGGTTCGTGTCGCTCGACCTCGACGCGATGCGCGCCACCTTCGAGCAGCTCGTCCTCGAGCTCCGCGTGCTGGCGGCGCTGGCCGCGAGCCGCGGCGAGGTGGGGCTCGCCGGCCTCTCCCTCGGGGCCCTCGCCGCGGCGTTCGCCGCCACGGGGCCGGAGCGGCTCGACTTCGCCGCCCTGGTGGCGCCCCCGAGCCTGGAGACGGTCCTCGCCGCGACCCCCATCGGCCGCCGCTACCGGCGGCTGGCGGAGGCGGCGGGCACGCGCGTCCCCTCCGAGGCCGCGATCGCCGAGGCCCTCGCGCCCTTCGACCCGTCGCGCCGCCCGCCCACCGCGGAGCGGGTCTTCATCGCCGGCGCCCTGCACGACCGCGTGGTGCCCGTGGAGGCGCCGCGGGCGCTGGCCCGGCGCTGGGGCGTCCCGCTCAAGGTCTATCCGCGCGGGCACATGACGCTGCTCTTCCTCTGCCGCGCGCTCCGCCGGGATCTCTTCGCGCTCGCCGCGGGGCCGCACGGCGACGCCGGGCGCCCGGCGCGCGCGCCCGGCCACCTCTCGAGCGTGCGGTGACCTCGGCCCGCCCCGCCCGCGCGCGGGCCGCCACCGGCGCCGCGGAGCGGCTCTCCCAGGCCATCCGGGTCCGGACCGTGTCCGCCGGCGACGGGGCCGCGCCGGCGGAGGGCGCCTTCGCCGCCTTCCGCGACCTCCTCGTCGCGAGCTACCCGCGGGCGCACGAGACGCTCGCGCGCGAGGTGCTCGGCGACGGCGCGCTCCTGTACGCCTGGCCGGGCGCGGAGCCCGGGCTCGAGCCGCTGCTGCTCCTCGCCCACCAGGACGTGGTGCCCGTGGAGGCGGGCACCGAGGCGGACTGGTCGCACCCGCCGTTCGCGGGCGAGGTGGCCGGGGGCTTCGTCTGGGGGCGCGGGGCGCTCGACGACAAGGCGGCGGTGGTGGCCATCTTCGAGGCGATCGAGTCCCTGGTCGCGGAGGGCTTCGCGCCCCGGCGGACCGTGCTCGTCGCGCTCGGCACCGACGAGGAGGTCGGCGGGGCGGGGGGCGCCGCGGCCATCGCCCGGACCCTCCGCGCGCGGGGCGTGCGGCTCGCCTACGCGCTCGACGAGGGGCTCCTCGTGACCGAGGGGATCCTGCCCGGCCTCGCCGCGCCGGTCGCGCTGGTCGGGATCGCGGAGAAGGGGATGCTGACCCTCGAGCTCTCGGTCCGCGCCGCGGGCGGGCACGCCTCCATGCCTCCGCGCCGGACCGCCGCCGGCATCCTCGCGCTCGCGCTGGCGCGGCTCGAGCGCCGGCCGCTCCCGGCGCGGCTCCGCGGGGCGGGGCGCGCCATGCTGGAGGCGCTCGCGCCGCACCTGCCCGGCCCGGCCCGCCTGGCGCTCGCGAACCTGTGGGCCTTCGAGCCGCTGGTCCGGGCCGCGCTCGAGCGGCGGCCGGAGACCGCCGCGCTCCTGCGGACCACCGTGGCCCCGACCCTGCTCCAGGCGGGCGTGAAGGAGAACGTCCTCCCGGCCACGGCGCGCGCCGTCCTGAACGTCCGCGTCCTCCCCGGCGAGAGCCTCGCCGGCGTGCGGCGGCGCATCGAGGAGGTCGTGCGCGACGCGCGGGTGAGCCTGCGGGTCCTCGAGCAGGGCTCCGAGCCCTCCGCCACCTCGAGCGTCCGGTCCCCGGGCTGGCGGCACCTCGAGGGCGCCATCCGGGCCTGCTTCCCGGAGGTGGTGGTGGCGCCGTCGCTCGTGCTCGCCGCCGCCGACTCGCGCCACTTCCGCGACCTCGCCGGCGACGTCTACCACTTCCGCCCCTGGCAGCTCCGCGCCCCGGACCTCCCGCGCATCCACGGGACCGACGAGCGGATCGGCGTCGCCGACCTCGATCGCGGCGTGGCCTTCTTTCGGCGGCTCCTGCGCGAGGAGCTGCCCGCCGCGCCGCCGCCCGCCAGCGGCGGGGCGCGGTAGCGCCTCGCTCAGTCGCCGGAGATGTCCGCGGCGGCGTCGTTCCGGACGAAGCCCTCGTCGTGGACCTCGAAGACGCTCGCGGCGGGAGGCTCCCTGTCGAGGGACGTCACGCGCCAGACCACCGCCCCTCGCCCGTCCTCGATGAGGAGCGGCAGCCGGTGGCGCGGGCTCCAGCAGATCCGCGACCTGCGCGCGCCCTGGGCGAGCTCGTACCAGTCGCAGGCCTCGAGGGGCCGGGCCGTCCCCGTCGCCGCGGCCCGGGTGAGCCGGTACGGGCCGGTCGGGTGGCGCAGGCCGTGGCCGAGCTCGAACCACTCCGTGAAGCTCCCGATCCGGTAGAGGCTCGTCCGGTCGACGCGCGAGTGGATCCTCCTGCGCAGATCGAGCACCGAGAGCGAGTACTCGGGCGAGCCGGCGCGGCGGGTGGCGTAGGTCTCGAGGACGTCGTCGGTGCGCCTGCGCACGCGGCGGTCGCCGTCCCGCCAGAGCTCGAG
This sequence comes from Anaeromyxobacter paludicola, assembly GCF_023169965.1. NCBI lineage: Bacteria > Pseudomonadati > Myxococcota > Myxococcia > Myxococcales > Anaeromyxobacteraceae > Anaeromyxobacter > Anaeromyxobacter paludicola. The sequence continues at coordinate 169,378 of NZ_AP025592.1, forward strand.
CCGGTGCGGGGAGCCGCCGGAGGCGTACGCCACCCGGCAGTGGAGGGGGCTCTCCACGCCCCCGAACGCCCGCTCGAAGGTGAGCCCGGCCGCGCCGGCCGGCGCCGGGCTCGCCGCCGCGAGGACCGCGGCGAGCCCGAGCAGGAGGGACCTCCCCGGGGTGAGCGGCGGCGGCCTCACCTCCGCACGGCCTTCGCGTGGTCGAAGTACCGGAAGGTCTTCCCGTCCACGGTGAGGTCCTTCACCGAGAGCTCGATCGCGTAGGTGCCCTGCGCGAGCGCCGGATCCGGCGTCCGGCCGGTGGGATCGGTCGGCAGCTCGAAGGTGAGCCCGGTCGCGGCGGTGCTCGTCACCGTGGAGGAGCTGACGCTGGGGGACGCGCCGCTCCGGGGGTGGACCAGGGCCTCGTCGAGGACGCGCCCGTCCGCCTGCGGCAGCGAGAGGCCGAGGAGGTAGGCCACCGTCGGCGCGACGTCCACGTTGCCGGACGGCTGGGCGACCGTGGCCCCGGCGCGGAACGACGGGCCGCTCGCGACCAGCGTGTTGTGCACGTCGGTGGTGCCGAAGCTGCCGTGCATGCCGCGCTGGCCGGCGCCGAAGCTCTCGAACTCGATCCCCGGCACGCCCTGGACCGCCGCGGTGTCGTCCCAGGCGAACGACACCACCACGTCGGGCTGGCCGTTGCCCTGCCGGCTGACGTTCTCGAGGTAGACCTGCGCCAGCGTGAGCGTCCCCGGGATGGCCCCGTAGCGGCTGTCCACGAAGATCGCGCCGTACTCCTCGCGGCGCTGGAGGAACGAGACCAGGCTCCGGACCGTCGCCGGGTCGTGCCCCGGGACGTAGAAGTAGTCCGCCCCGCCGTTGGTGGCGACCACGATGGCGTTGGCGGGCAGGCTCCCGGGGGCGGGGACGGTGAACCTCGCGACCGGCGTGGGCAGGGTGGCGCTGATCGCCTGGTACCTCGCGCCCGCGGTGCCGCAGAGCGCGCCCGTGGCGTCCACCTGGACCGGCAGGGTCGGCTTCCCGGCGGCGTCGAGGCCGTACATCGAGTCGGTCGCGCAGCCCGCGCCGTCGTAGGCGCTGAAGCCGCGGTAGGTGAGGAGGTCGGCCGAGCGCACGTCGCCGGAGAACGAGTACCCGGTCGCGCTCACCGCGCCGAGGGTGGCGGCGCTCGTGCCGCTCGTCGCGCCGTTCACGGCGGCGCCGGACGGCGGCGTGGGGGAGGGCGTGATGGCGCGCAGCGGGTAGAGGGCGAGCGGGCCGGAGACGCTGCTGTGGCCGTGATCCGAGACGACGACGACGTTGGTGGTCTTGTCGAGGCCGTTGGCCTTGAGCGCGGCGAGGAGTTCCCCGAGCCGGGCGTCCTGCGAGCGCAGGCCGGCCTGGCTGTTGGCGGTGCCCGGGCCGTAGCCGTGCTCGACGTTGTCGGGGGTGCGGAACCAGATGAGCGACAGCATCGGCTTCTTGTTGGGCAGGAGGTACTGCGTGAAGACGCCGAGCATGTACTTGTTGGCCGCGTCCTCCGGCGCACCCTGGGTGGTGTCGGTCGCGTCGCGCGAGGCGATCGCGATCGAGCCGGCCGGGTCGTAGGCGGTGGTGTTGAAGGTGACGTAGCCGGCGCGCGCGGTGGGGGTGCCGTTGGCGGCCGCGAGGGTGACGGCGTCGGCGCCGGAGTAGCCCTTCACGGTGTTGGCCGGGACGGCGAGGCCGGCGGCCTGGAGCTCGGTCACGAGGCTCCGCGGCATCACCGTGTTCTCGTCGAGGAAGTAGCCGCCGCGCCCGAGGTCCTGGATGTAGGCGGCGCCCGACTTGCCGATGGTCGCGGTGACGAGCCCGGCCGCCTGGGCGGTGGCGAAGAGGCTCTTCACGAGCAGGAGCTGGTCGCCGTAGTAGGACTGGAGCGTGCTCAGGACCTGGTAGTCCTCCGTGAACACCGGGTCCTGGTAGTCCTGCGCCGTGCCCCCGGCGGAGTTGCCGGCCGGGACGGTGGCGGCGCTGCCCTGGGGCGGGGTCCAGAAGGTGTTGCCGTAGAAGCCGCTCGTCTTCGGGAAGGCCCCGGTCGCGAACGAGGAGCCGTTCATCATCGTGAAGGTGGGGAACGTGGAGTGGTTGTCCGCGAACCAGGTCCCCGCCTGGCGGAGGGCGTAGAGGTTCGGCGTGGTGGCCGCGTCGATCGCGTCGGGCCGCAGCCCGTCCCAGACCATGATGATGGTCCGGGTCGGATCCGGCGCGGAGGCCGAGGAGGTGGAGCAGCCGGCGAGCGGAGCGGCGGCGGCGAGCGCGACGACCCAGGCGAGGCGCGATCTCATGTCTGGAACTCCCTGACGAGGGCGGAGGAAGGGAACCGGCGGTGAACGCGGCGTCCTTCTTAGACGGCGCCAGGTGGCGGGACCGCGGAGCGCGTGCGACAAGTTGGCGGCTGCGGACCCCCCGGGCGGTCCGCCGCGGGGAGCCGCGCTGCGCCACCGCTCAAGCCTCCGGCTGCGCCTCCGCCCCGGGCACCTCCCGCTGCCCGAGCGGCGCGATCCGCTGCAGGAGGAGCAGGCCCGGGACCGCCGCCGCCACCGCCAGCGCGAAGAAGGCGGGATAGCCGAGCCGCTGCGCCAGGTAGCCGGAGGGGATGCCGGAGAGGGTGCGGCCGAGCCCGAACAGGCTCGAGAGGAGCGCGTACTGCGTCGCGCTGTAGCGCTTGTCGCAGGCGCGCAGGATGAGCGCCAGCAGCGCCGAGGTGGCCATCCCCTGCGCCCCCCACTCGCTCGCGATGGCCACGTACACCCAGGCGCGCGTGGCGGCCGAGAGCGGCGGCAGCGAGGCGCAGAGCGCCACGTCCATGGGGGCGCCGCGCGAGAGGGCGGCGCCGGCGTAGAGCAGGTTGGCGCCGGCCTGCAGGAGGCCGAAGATCCAGAGCGCCCGCCCGAGCCCGATGCGGCTCATCACCGCCGCCCCGAGCCCGGCGCCGGCGATGGTGGCGACGGTGCCGAGCGTCTTCACCGCCGCGCCGGCCTCGGCGTTCCGGAAGCAGAGGTCCTTCAGGAACGGGTTCACCATGGTGCCGGCGAGGTTGTCCCCGTACTTGTAGAGCACGAGGAAGAGCAGCACGGTGAGCGCGCCCGGCCGCCGGAAGAAGGCGGCGAGCGGCTCCCAGACGGCGCGCGCCAGCGAGCGCGGCGGCGCCGCCGGCCGCTCCGGCTCCGGCGCGAGGAGCGTGACGCCGGTGAAGGCGGCGAAGAGCAGCGCCAGGATCCCGAACAGCACCGGCCACGGCAGCCAGTCGGACGCCGAGACCGCGAGGGCGCCCGCCACCAGCATCCCCAGCCGGTAGTACATCACCTTGAGGCCGGAGGCCGGCCCCTGCTCGTCGGGGTGGAGCGCCTCGACGCAGTAGGCGTCGTAGGCGATGTCCTGCGTGGCGGAGAGGAAGGTCACGCCGAGCGCGAGGAGCCCCACCGTCGCGGCGACGGCCGGGGTGGCGAGCGGCGCGCCCGCGTCCCGGAGCCCGGAGAGCCGGAGCGCGTAGAGCGCGAGGACGCCGAACATGGCCGCGAGCGCGAGCTGCGAGAGCACCACCCAGCTGCGGCGCCGGCCGGGCCAGGGGAGCGCGTACCGGTCCACGAGCGGCGACCAGAGGAACTTGAGGCTCCAGGGGAGCGAGACCGCCGAGAGGAGCCCGATGGTCCCCTTGGGGATGCCGAGCGACACCAGCCAGAACTGGAGCGTGGTGAAGGTCCAGCCGAGGGGCATGCCCGAGGCGAGCGAGAGGAGCCCCACCACCTGGACGCGTCTGTTCTTGAGGAAGGCCACCGGACGACGGACCTTACCCCATCACCCGGCCGGCCGCACCGCGCGGGCGAACTCGGCGAGGGGGCGCGCGTTCAGCACCGCGTCGCGGGTCACCCAGCCGCGGCGGGCGGTCGCGACGGCCCAGCGCAGGTGGCCGAGCGCGGCCACCGAGTGGGCGTCCACCGACAGGACCACCGGGAGCCCGCGGGCGCGGGCGAGCCGCAGGTGCTCCGGCGTCATCTCGAGCCGCTTCGGGTCGCCGTTCACCTCCACCGCCGCCTTGCCCGACTCGGCGGCCGCGTCGAGCACCTCCTCCATGCGGCAGGCGAACGGCTCGCGCTCCAGGAGCAGCCGCCCGAGCGCGTGCCCCCAGATCTTGAAGAACGGCAGGCGCATCGCCCGCACCAGCCGCCGCGTCATCTCGTCCTCGCCCTGGCGGAACCGGCTGTGCACGCTCGCCACCACCACGTCGAGCTGCTCCAGGATCCGGTCCGGGTAGTCGAGCGCGCCGTCCTCGAGGATGTCCGACTCGGTGCCGCGCAGGAGGCGCACCTTCACGAGCGCCTGCACCCGCGCGATCTCGTCCCACTGCGCCTGCAGCCGGTCGAGCCCCACGCCCCCGGCGTAGGACGCGGCCGGCGAGTGGTCGGTGACCGTGAGGTACTCCATCCCGAGCGCGTCGGCGGCCCGGGCCAGCTCCTCGAGCGTGGCGCGCCCGTCGGAGAAGCGGGTGTGGCAGTGGACCAGGCCGCGGACGTCCTCCTCCCGGACGAGGTCCGGCAGGGCGCCGTCCCGGGCGGCCTCGATCTCGCCCCGGTCCTCGCGCAGCTCCGGCGGCACGAAGGCCAGCCCGAGCGCCGCGTAGAGCTCCTCCTCGCTCCCCGCCGGCAGGGCGCCGCCGCCGTCGAGCCGCTCGAGCCCCCGCTCGCTCAGGGTGAGCCCCCGGTCGCGCGCGAGGCCGCGCAGCCGGACGTGGTGGGCCTTCGACCCCGTCAGGTGGTGGAGCAGCGCCGGGAAGCCGCCGGGCGGCGAGACCCGCAGATCCACCTGCGCCCCCTCGGCGAGCCGGACCGAGAGGCCGGCCTCGCCGCGCCCCAGCACCGCCTCCACGCCGGGCCAGGCGAGGAGCTGGTCGAGGACCGGGCCCGGCGCCTCGGCCGCGGCGACGAGGTCGAGGTCGCCCACCGTCTCGCGCCCGCGGCGGAGGGAGCCGGCGAGCTCCGCCCGGAGGCAGCCCGGCGCGCGCCGCAGGTGCGCCAGGAGCCGCTCGCCGAGCGAGAGCGCCTCCGGGAGCAGCATGCGCCGGGCGGGCCGCTCCCGGAGCCGGCGGATCCCCTCCAGGATCTTCCGCTCGGTCTTCTCCCCGAACCCCCGGAGCTCGCGCACCCGGCCGGCGACGCAGGCGGCCTCGAGCGCGGCGATCCCGTCCACCCCCAGCTCGGCGTGGAGCTGCCCGATCTTGCGCGGCCCGAGCTCCGGCACCTCCACGAGCTCGAGGATCCCCGGCGGCAGCTCGGCGTGGAGCCGGTCGAGCAGCGGCGTGTGGCCGGTGGCGTGGAGCTCGGAGATCTTCTTCTCGATGGCCGCGCCGACCCCCGGGAGCTCGCGCAGCCGCCCGTCGCGCACCAGCGCCGCGAGGTCGTCGGGGCTGTCCTCGAGGGACCGCGCCGCGGTCTCGTAGGCCCGCACCTTGAAGGGATTCTCGCCCTGCACCTGGAGGAGCGCGGACAGCTCCCGGAGGGCGCGGGCCACGCCGAGCTTGTCGAGCATCGCTCCCCCTCGTATAGCGACGGGGAGAGGAGCGAGCACGCGCATGGCACACGAGGAACACCGGGCGGCCGGGCCGAGGACGGTGCGGGTCTACGTCGTCACCGCCTCCGACACCCGGGGCGAGGCGGAGGACGAGAGCGGGCGTTTCCTGCGCGAGGCGCTCGCCGCGGCGGGCCACGCGCTCGCCGGCTACCGGGTGGTGAAGGACGAGCCCGACCAGATCCGGGCCGCGCTCGCCGACGCCGAGGCGGCCGGGGCCCAGGCGGTGGTGGTGAACGGGGGCACCGGCATCGCCGCGCGCGACCGGACCTACGAGGCGGTGGCCGGCCTCCTCGAGAAGCGGCTCGACGGCTTCGGCGAGCTCTTCCGGATGCTCTCGTACCAGGAGATCGGGAGCGCCGCGATGCTCTCCCGCGCCGTGGCCGGGATCTGGCGCGGCCGGGCCGTCTTTTCGCTCCCCGGCTCCCGACCCGCGGTGCGGCTCGGCTGGGAGAAGCTCATCGCGCCGGAGCTCCCGCACCTCTGCTACGAGCTCGGGAAGGCGGGGGGAGGGGCGAAGGGTCAGTAAGAGCCCGAGGCGATGCCCCGCGCCACCCCGCTCACGCGCCCCGCCGCGCGCCGCCTGCGGCCGCTGCTCCTCGCGCTCGAGGACACCCTCGATCGCGCGGCCCGCATCGCCGCCGATCCCCTCGAGTTCCCCCGGCGCTACGCCGACCCGGCCGACGCCGAGGTGGCGGGGCTCGTCGCCTCGGCGCTCGCCTACGGCCGCGCCGACCTGTTCCGGCCGCAGGTCGCCTACCTGCTCGGCGAGATGGGGCCGCGGCCGGCCGACTTCGCGGAGCGGTTCGCGCGGGCGCCGTCGGCGGACCGCTTCCCGGCCTTCAGGTACCGCTTCAACCGCCCGCCGGACGCGGCCGCGCTGGTCGCGGCGGCGGGCGCGCTGCGGCTCGCCCACGGCTCGCTCGGCGCCCGCTTCGGCGCCCTCTACCGCGCCGCCGCCGGGGGCGGGGCCGCGTCGCCGGTGCGCGCGGCGCTCGCCGCCTTCGCCGCGGAGCTGCGGGCGGCGCCCCCGGCCGTGGCGCTCCTCGAGGCCCGCGGACCGCGCGGCCTCGCCCACCTCCTCCCCGACGCCGCGAAGGCCGGCGCCTGCAAGCGCTGGAACCTCTACCTGCGCTGGATGGTGCGCGGTCCCGACGGCGTGGACCTGGGCCACTGGCGCGCCGAGGTGCCGGCGGCCGCCCTGGTGGTCCCGCTCGACACCCACCTCGCGCGGATGGCGCGCCAGCTCGGGCTCACGCGCCGGCGCGACCTCTCCTGGCGCACCGCCGAGGAGGTCACGGCGGGGCTGCGGCTCCTCGACCCCGAGGACCCGGTCCGCCACGACTTCGCCCTCTGTCACCTCGGGATGAGCGGCGCCTGCCCGGCGCGGCGCGGGCCGGAGCACTGCGCCGCCTGCGCGCTCACGAGCGCCTGCCGGGAGCGCGCGCGTCCCGGCAGCGCCAGAGCTCGAACCGCGTCACCTGCGCCTCGCCGCGGAGCACGGTGAGCGGCGGCAGGGGCTCGAGCCGGGCGCAGGCGGCCTCGAGCCCCGGGCAGCGCCTCCCGTCGCGGGGATCGAGCACCACCACGCCGTCCTTGCCGCGGAGCCGGGCGGGATCGAACCAGGCCTGGTAGGCCAGCCCCGGCCCGCCGAGGGCCTCGAGCGAGAGCGTCTGCGGCCGGTCCGGCAGGTAGAAGGCCAGCTCCGAGGCCGGCTTGTAGCTGCAGCCGAGCACGAAGGGCTCGCCGCCCAGCCGGCGCCGCTCCGCGTCCACCCGGCTCGAGAGCTCGCCCCAGCCGCGGGTGGTGTCGCTGCGGGCGCTGAAGGGGAGCTCCGGCAGGAGCGGCGCGAGGTGGGCGTAGGCGGCGACCCCGGCGGCGACCGCCACCGCGGCGAGGGCGGGCCTCCGCCAGCGCGCCCAGTCCTGGAGCGCCAGGGCCGCGCCGGCGAGGAGGGCGGTGGGCCAGACCGGCGCGCCCCAGTTGCCCTTCACCCACATGAACGGGGAGACGGCGACCAGGATCCCGAGGAGCGGCAGCGACCAGAGCGCGGCGGCGCGGAGCGACGGGTCGCGCCAGCGGCGGGCCGCCGTGACCCCGGCGGCGAGGAGCAGCCCGAAGAGGAGCGGCGACACCAGCGCCGCCTGCAGCCCGAGGAACCCGGCGAAGCGGTCGGGCCGGAAGGTGACCATCCCGGCGGCGCGGTCGGCGAGCTGGAACCGGAAGCTCTGCCAGCCGTGCGCGGCGTTCCAGGCCACCACCGGCGAGAAGACCGCGAGGGCGAGGAGCGCGCCGAGCCAGGGCCAGGGGCCGCGCAGGAGCCTGCGGCCGCGCGCGTCGAGGAGGAGCAGCGCCAGGAGCTGCGGCAGGAGGAGCAGCCCGGTGTACTTGCCGAGCGCGGCGGCGCCGGCGGCGAGCCCGGCCGCGAGGAGCCACGCCCCCGAGCCGTCGAGGGCCCGCAGCCCGAAGTAGAGCGCCCCCATCCACCCGGCGAGGAGCGGGCCGTCCGGGGTGATGACCACCTGGCCGAGCGAGAGGAGGGGCGTGGCGAGCGCGGCCGCCAGCGCCGCGAGCGCGGCCCGGGGGCCGAAGAGCCGCCGGCCGGCCAGGAAGAAGAAGGCGCAGAAGAGGACCGAGTGGACCGCCGCCGCGAGCCGCACCCCGCGCTCGGTGGCGCCGGCGAGCCGGGTGGCCAGGGCGATGGTCCAGGCGGCGAGGGGCGGGTGGTCGAAGTAGGAGAGCGCCGGGTGGCGGGCGTACTGCCAGTAATACGCCTCCTGGGGCGAGAGCGGCAGGAGCCCGGCGTAGAGGAGGTGGAGCGCGGTGGCGGCGAGGACCAGCGCGAGCGCCTGGCGGGATTCCTTCGTCACATGCGCCGGGCGATCTGGTGGAGCTCGAGCACCACCTCGCCCGCCTTGAAGACGCGGACGGTGCCGCTGGTCTGCGAGACCGTGATGGCGATGGCCCGGGTCTCGAGCGTCATCGCGGCGGCCGAGGTGTGGCGGGCGCCGAGCCCCATCTGCACCCGGACCTCCTTGGAGGCGGTCTGCAGGTAGCGGCCCGCGGCGAGCACCACCCCGTCCTCGCGGATCACGAAGGCGCCGTCGAGCACGGCGAAGGTCTTGATGGCGTCCTGGATGGCCGGGTCGAGCGCGTTCCGCTCCCCCTCGCTGATGCCCTGGAAGGGGTTGAGGTTGAGCTGCCGGCTCTTCTCCATCACCGCGGTCGAGTCGCCGACCACGAGGATGGTGCCGGTGGGGTGCCCCTCGTAGCCCTGGGCGCCGATCTCCATCGCCACGTGCACCAGCGCGTCCACCACCTGGGAGCTGAACTCCGGCGGGAGCCCCAGCGAGTCGGCGCTGGCGCGGGTGGCGCGCTCCGAGCCGATCTCGAGGCGCACCAGGGTGTCCATCACCTTGCCGACCCCGGTCAGGGCGAGCACCACGTCGCCGCGCTTGGCGAGGCCGGCGCTGCGGGCCGAGACGAGCGCGACCTGGATCCGCTCCACCCGGTCGTAGTCGTACGGCGGGATGACCACCGAGGCCTGGTCCTCGGCGGCGAGGTGGCGCCGCAGCGCCTCGCTGGTGACCGCGTAGACGAGCTTGCGCCGGACGGGGCGCCGCTTCAGCTCGTTGGGCGGGAGGGGCCGGTCGGAGATGACCAGCAGCTTGTCGACCTCGGGCCCGGCCGTGAGCTGCAGCGCCGCCCGGACGAACGCGCGGTCCAACCTCGACTCGGCCATGGGCGCGAGAATGGGGCAGGAGTAGACTGTTGTCCACTCGCCGCTGGCGAGGAGCCGGGGGGTCGGACCGCACCTTGACAGGGCCCTTTCGCCTGGCCTAGGGTGCCGGTTCCTTTTTTTCGGACCACCGGTTTTTCGATTGCGAGGGTAGCCGCTTGAACAAGAAGGATCTGAAGCGGTTCAAGACCATGCTCGAGGAGTCGAAGCGCCAGCTCCTCGTCTCGGCCAAGAAGACCCTGACGGAGGAGGCGAGCTTCGACACCGACGATCTGCCGGACGAGATCGACCTCGCCTCGAGCGAGTACACGCAGTCGATGATCTTCCGGCTCCGCGACCGGGAGAAGTTCCTCCTCGCCAAGATCGACAAGGCGCTGGCTCGCATCGAGAACGGCACCTTCGGCGTCTGCGAGAAGTGCGAGGAGGAGATCTCGGCGAAGCGGCTGGAGGCCCGCCCGGTCACCACCCTCTGCATCCGCTGCAAGGAAGAGCAGGAGCAGAAGGAGAAGTCCTTCGGGTAGCCCCCCGGCGGGGATGAGCGCCCTGCTTGTGGCCTGTCGCCACCCCCCGCTAGACTCGCGCGCATGAGCGTCCGTCCTCGGCGCGCCGATCACCTCGACCTCTCTCCGGATTACCGCTCCTTCCACGACGCCGTCCGGGCGTTCGTGCCGGAGGAGCGCGTCTTCACCGATCCGCTGCGGGTCCTGGCCTACGGGACCGACGCCAGCTTCTACCGGCTCACGCCGAAGGTGGTGGTGAAGGCGCGCAGCCGCGACGAGGTGGCGCGCATCCTCGCCCTCGCCTCGGCGCGCGGGCTCCCGGTCACCTTCCGCGCCGCCGGCACCAGCCTCTCCGGGCAGGCGGTGAGCGACTCGATCCTGGTGGTGCTCGCGGGCGGCTTCCGCGGCCGCCGCGTGCTCGACGGCGGCGCCCGCGTGGCGCTCGAGCCGGGGGTCATCGGCGGCGAGGCGAACCAGCTCCTCGCGCCGCTGGGGCGCAAGCTCGGCCCCGACCCGGCCTCCATCCACTCCTGCATGGTGGGCGGGATCGCCGCCAACAACGCGAGCGGGATGTGCTGCGGCACGGCCCAGAACAGCTACCGCACGGTGGACTCGGCGGTGCTGCTCCTCGCCGACGGCACCGAGCTCGACACCGCCGACCCGGCCTCGCGCCGCGCCTTCGCCGAGGCCCACCCGGAGATCGTGCGCGGGCTCGCCGAGCTCCGCGACGCGATCCGCAAGGACCCGCAGCTGCTCGCCCTCATCCGGCGCAAGTACGCGGTGAAGAACACCACCGGGTACGGGCTCAACAGCTTCGTGGACTTCGACGACCCGTTCGACGTCCTGCTGCACCTCCTCATCGGCTCGGAGGGCACGCTCGCGTTCCTCGCCGAGATCACCTACCGCACGGTGGAGGAGCAGGCGCACCGGGCCTCGGCGCTGGTGCTCTTCCCGGACATCGGCTCGGCCTGCGAGGCCACCACCCTCCTGAAGCAGGACGGGCAGGTCTCGGCGGTGGAGCTGATGGACCGGGCCTCGATCCGGTCGGTGGAGGCGAAGGCCGGGATGCCGCCCGGCCTGGCCGGGCTCGGGCCGGGCGCGGCCGCGCTCCTCGTCGAGGTGCGGGGCGCCGACGCGGCGGAGCTGGCCGAGAAGGCGCGCCGCGCCACCACCCTGCTCGCCGGCGTGGCCCGGGTGGGCGAGGTGGCGTTCACCTCGGTGAAGGCCGAGTTCGAGCGGCTCTGGGACGTGCGCCGGGGCCTCTTCCCGGCCGTGGGCGCGGCCCGCCGGGTCGGGACCACCGTGGTCATCGAGGACGTGGTCTTCCCCATCGAGCGGCTCGCCGAGGGCACGCTCTCGCTGCAGGCGCTGATGCGGCGCCACGGCTACGACGAGGGGATCATCTTCGGCCACGCCCTCGACGGGAACCTCCACTTCGTCTTCACCCAGGACTTCGCCACCGCGGCCGAGGTGGAGCGCTACCGCGCCTTCATGGACGAGGTCTGCCGGATGGTGGCCCTCGACTTCGGCGGCTCGCTCAAGGGCGAGCACGGCACCGGCCGCAACATCGCCCCCTTCGTGGAGCTGGAGTGGGGCGCCCGCGCCTACGGGATCATGAAGGCGGTGAAGGCGCTCTTCGACCCCCGCGGCCTCCTCAACCCGGGCGTCATCCTCAACGCCGACCCGCAGGCGCACCTGCGCAGCCTGAAGCCGCTGCCGAAGGCGCACGACGTCGTGGACCGCTGCATCGAGTGCGGCTTCTGCGAGGTGAAGTGCCCGTCGCGGGAGCTCACCACCACGCCCCGCCAGCGCATCGCGGTGCTCCGCGAGATCTCCCGGCTCGAGGCCACCGGCGACGACGAGGCCCGCCGCCTCCGGCTCCTCGAGGACTACCGCTACGACGCCGACGAGACCTGCGCCACCGACGGCCTCTGCGCCACCGCCTGCCCGGTCTCGATCGACACCGGCGAGATGATCAAGTCGCTCCGGGCGGCCCGCCACGCGGCGGGGGGCGGCGCGGCCGCGGTGCTGGCCCACCACCTCGCCGGCGCCACCGCCGCCGGGCGCGCCACGCTCTCCCTCGCCGCCGCGGGCCAGGTGGTGCTCGGCGACCGGCTCATGGGCGGCGTGACCCGGGCGCTCCGCTCCGCCTCCGGCGGCCGCCTGCCGCAGTGGAACCCGGCCCTGCCCGGCCGGTCGAGCCGCGTCCGGCGCGCCGCGCCCCGCGCCGCGGACCGGCAGGTGGTCTACTTCCCCTCCTGCGTGGTCCGCACCATGGGGCCGGCCCGGGCCGACCCGGACCAGCGCTCGCTGCACGAGGCGACGCGCTCGCTCCTCGAGAAGGCCGGCTACGAGGCGGTCTACCCGAAGGGGCTCGACGCGCTCTGCTGCGGCATGGCCTTCGACAGCAAGGGCTACCCCGCGCTCGGCGCCGAGAAGCTCTCCGAGCTCGGACGCGCCCTCGAGGAGGCGAGCCGGGGAGGGGAGCTGCCGGTGCTCTGCGACACGAGCCCCTGCCTCCACCGGATGAGGAAGGGGCTCGCCGGGCTCACGCTGCTCGAGCCGGTGGAGCTCATCCACGACCACCTCCTGCCGCGGCTCGAGCTCACGCGCAGCCGGGAGAAGGTGGCGGTCCACGTCACCTGCAGCGCCCAGAAGATGGGGCTCGCCGAGAAGCTGGTGGCGGTGGCGCGGGCCTGCGCCGCCGAGGTGGTGGTGCCGCCGGGCGTCGGCTGCTGCGCCTTCGCCGGCGACCGCGGGCTCAGCCACCCCGAGCTCAACGCCTCCGCGCTGGCCCAGCTCCGCCCCGGGCTGCCGCCCGACGTCCGCGCCGGCTACTCCAACAGCCGCACCTGCGAGATCGGCCTCACGCTGCACGCCGGCATCCCCTACCAGTCCATCGTGTACCTGGTCGATCGCTGCGCGCGCCCCCGGGCCGCGCGCTGACGGGAGCGCGCCATGCCCGAGGTGGGCCTCTTCATCCCGTGCTACGTGGACCAGAGCTACCCGCAGGTGGGGCTCGCGGCGGTGCGGCTGCTCCAGCGCCACGGCGTGAAGCTCCACTACCCCCGCGACCAGACCTGCTGCGGCCAGCCGATGGCCAACTCGGGCTGCGACGAGGAGACGCGGCCCCTGGCGGAGCGCTTCCTGCGCATCTTCGGCCGGTACGAGCACGTGGTGGCGCCGTCGGGGAGCTGCGTCTCGATGGTGCGCAACCACTACGCCCGGTTCCTCGAGGGGAAGCCCGGCTTCGACCACCTGCGCCGCAACACCTTCGAGCTCTGCGAGTACCTCGTGGACGTGCTCGGGGTGGAGCGGGCCGGCGGCCGCTTCCCGCACCGGGTGGGGCTGCACCAGAGCTGCCACGGGCTGCGGGAGCTCCGGCTGGCCCAGGGCAGCGAGCGGGTGGTGGCGCCGTTCGACAAGGTCCGCCAGCTCCTCGCCTCGCTCGACGGGATCACCCTCGTGGACCTCACGCGGCAGGACGAGTGCTGCGGCTTCGGCGGCACCTTCGCCGTGAACGAGGAGGCCGTCTCCTGCATGATGGGGCGCGACCGGATCGCCGATCACGAGCGGGCCGGGGCCGAGGTGATCACCGGCACCGACGCGAGCTGCCTCATGCACCTCGAGGGGCTCATCCGGCGCGACCGGCGGCCGGTCAAGGTGATGCACGTGGCGGAGCTCCTCGCCGGGGCGGAGGGCTAGCGCCATGGCACAGGCCGGACACCCCGAGGCCGCCGCCCGCTTCGCCGCCGACGACGCCCGCGCCCACTGGCACGACCAGGCCCTCTGGTTCGTGCGGCTGAAGCGCGATCGCCAGGCCCGCGCGCTGCCGGAGTGGGAGGCGCTGCGCGCCTGCGCCGAGAAGATCAAGGCCCACACCGCCTCCCGGCTCGCCGACTACCTCGAGGAGTTCGAGCGGAACGCCACCGCCGCCGGCGCGGTGGTCCACTGGGCGCGCGACGCCGAGGAGCACAACCGGATCGTGCACGGCATCCTCGCCGCGCGCGGGGTCACCCGGCTCGTGAAGAGCAAGTCGATGCTCACCGAGGAGTGCGAGCTCAACCCGTACCTCGAGGCGCGCGGGATCGAGGTGGTGGACACCGACCTGGGCGAGCGGATCGTGCAGCTCGCCCACGAGCGGCCCTCGCACATCGTGCTGCCGGCCATCCACAAGAAGAAGGAGGAGATCGGCGTCCTCTTCCACGAGCAGCTCGGCACCGCGGCCGGGGCGAGCGACCCGGCCTACCTCACCGAGGCCGCCCGCGGCCACCTGCGCGAGAAGTTCCTCGCGGCGCAGGCCGGGCTCACCGGCGTGAACTTCGCGGTGGCGGAGACGGGCGGGGTGGTGGTCTGCACCAACGAGGGGAACGCCGACATGGGCACCTCGCTCCCGCCCATCCACATCGCCTGCATGGGCGTGGAGAAGCTCGTCCCGAGGCTCGCCGACCTCGGCGTCTTCACGCGGCTCCTGGCGCGCTCGGCCACCGGCCAGCCGGTGACCACCTACACGAGCCACTTCCACGGGCCGATGGCGGGCGGCGAGCTGCACGTGGTCGTCGTGGACAACGGGCGCAGCGCGCTCCTCGCCGCGCCGCCCCATCGCCGCGCGCTCTCCTGCATCCGCTGCGGCGCCTGCATGAACACCTGCCCGGTGTTCCGGCGCAGCGGCGGCTACAGCTACGGGGCGGTCATCCCGGGCCCCATCGGCTCGATCCTCTCGCCGGCGCGGGACCCGGCCCGCCACGCCACGCTCCCGTTCGCCTCGAGCCTGTGCGGCTCCTGCTCCGACGTCTGCCCGGTGCGGATCGACCTCCATCACCAGCTCCTCGCCTGGCGCGGCGAGCTGGTGGCGCAGGGGCGGCTCCCGGCCGGCAAGCGGCTCGCCATGAAGCTCGCGAGCTTCGTCTTCCGCCACCCGGCGCTCTACCGGCTCGGCGGGCGGGTGGGGCGGTTCCTCCTGCGCCACCTGCCGCGGGCGCTCCTCTACGGCCGCTGGAACGCCTGGGGCCGCCAGCGCGAGCTGCCGCCCGCCCCGAAGAAGAGCTTCCGCGAGCTCTACGGGAGGGACGATGGATAGCAGGCGCGCCATCCTCGAGGCCCTGCGGCGCGCCGGCGCGCCGGCCGTGCCCGCCCCGCCGCACCCGGCGCCCATCCGCTACGCCGACCCGGAGCGGCAGTTCGCCGAGGCGCTCGTCGCGGTGGGCGGCCGCTTCTTCCGGGCCCCCGACGCGGCCGGGCTCTCCGCCCAGCTCGCCGGCCTGGAGCCCTTCGCGAGCGCGCGGCGGATGGTCTCGCTCGTGCCGGGGGTGGGTCGCTCCGACCTCGACCTCTCGCAGGCGGCCGACCCCCACGCGCTCGAGGGGCTCGACTACGCCGTCCTGCCCGGCGAGCTCGGGGTGGCCGAGAACGGCGCGGTCTGGGTGGCCGGCGACAGGCTGCCGCTGCGCGGCCTCTTCGTCGTCCCCCAGCACCTCGCGATCGTGGTCCCGGCCGGCGCCCTCGTGCACACCATGCAGGACGCCTACGCGCGGATCTCCTTCTCCGGGAGGGGCTTCGGCGTGTTCGTGTCGGGCCCTTCCAAGACCGCCGACATCGAGCAGGCCCTCGTCATCGGCGCGCACGGCGCCCGGTCCTGCGCCGTCGGCATGGTCGGGTAGCCGCGCGGCGATATCGCGGCGGGCGGGCGCTGGCGCACCCTGTCGCGGTGCGTTACCACACTGGAAGCCCCTTGCCCGGGCAAACCCCCGGCGGATAGGCTCGTCCACTCTTGCTGCGCCTCAACGACATCCTCGACCGGGTGAGCGCGTATCACCCGGACCCCGACCTCGACCTCATCAAGAAGGCCTACGTCTACTCGGCGAAGGTCCATCAGGGGCAGCTGCGGAAATCGGGCGAGCCCTACCTCGTCCACCCGCTCGAGGTGGCCGGCATCCTCGCCGAGCTCCGGCTCGACGAGGCCTCCATCGTCACCGGGCTCCTCCACGACACCATCGAGGACACCCTCGCGACCAAGGAGGAGATCTCGGACATCTTCGGCGGGGAGATCGCCGAGCTGGTGGACGGGGTCACGAAGCTCTCCCAGTTCACCGCCGGCAACACCCAGGAGGAGAAGCAGGCCGAGAACTTCCGCAAGATGGTGGTGGCGATGGCGAAGGACATCCGCGTCCTCCTCGTCAAGCTCGCCGACCGCACGCACAACATGCGGACGCTCGACCACATGAAGCCGGAGAAGCAGGAGCGGATCGCGCAGGAGACGCTCGACATCTACGCCCCGCTCGCGAACCGGCTCGGCATGCAGCAGGTGAAGAGCGAGCTCGAGGACCTCTCCTTCAAGTACCTGAAGCCGACCGAGTACCAGGACCTGGCCCAGAAGCTCGCCGCCCGCGCCCGGGAGCGCGACAAGTTCATCGCCGAGGTGGTGGGGATCGTCCGGCAGAAGGTGGACGAGGCGGGGATCCCGGCCGAGGTCTACGGCCGCATCAAGCACATCCACTCCATCTACCGGAAGATGCGGCAGCAGGACGTGGACTTCGCGCAGATCCACGACGTCATCGCCTTCCGCGTGATCGTGGACTCGGTGGCCCAGTGCTACGAGACGCTGGGGATGATCCACGCCCTCTGGAAGCCGGTGCCGGGGCGGTTCAAGGACTACATCGCCATCCCCAAGCCGAACATGTACCAGTCGCTCCACACCACGGTGATCGGGCCGCAGGGGGAGCGCATCGAGATCCAGATCCGCACCCGCGAGATGCACCGCATCGCCGAGGAGGGCGTCGCGGCCCACTGGGCCTACAAGGAGGGCAAGGGCGCGGAGGGGATGAGCGGCAAGGACGCCCAGAAGTTCGGGTGGCTGAGGCAGCTCCTCGAGTGGCAGCGCGACCTCACCGATCCGACCGAGTTCCTCGAGACGGTGAAGGTGGACCTCTTCGCCGACGAGGTGTTCGTCTTCACTCCCAAGGGCGACGTGAAGAGCCTCCCGCGCGGCGCCACCCCGGTGGACTTCGCCTTCGGGATCCACTCGCAGGTCGGCGAGCACTGCGTCGGCGCCAAGGTGAACGGGAAGATCGTCCCGCTCCGCTACAAGCTCAAGAACGGCGACACGGTCGAGATCCTCACCTCGCCCAACTCCCACCCGTCGAAGGACTGGCTCACCTTCGTCAAGACCAGCCGCGCCCAGACCCGCATCCGCGGCTTCATCCGCCAGGCGGAGCACCAGCGCTCCCAGGAGATCGGCAAGGAGGTGGCGGAGCGCGAGCTGCGCCGCTTCGGCCTCACGCTCAACAAGCTCGCCAAGGGCGGCGAGCTCGACGCGGCCGCGAAGGCGCTCGGCTACCGCACCGGCGACGACCTCCTCGTGGCGCTCGGCTACGGCAAGGTGAGCTCGCAGCAGATCCTGGCCCAGCTCCTCCCACCCGAGAAGCTGGCCGCACCGCCGCCGGAGGAGACGCCGGCGAACCGGCTCACCGAGCTCTTCCGCAAGGTGGCGCGCCGGCCGCCCACCGGCGGGGTGCGCATCAGCGGCATCGACGACGTGCTCGTCCGCTACGGCAAGTGCTGCAACCCGGTGCCGGGCGACGCCATCATGGGCTTCATCACCCGCGGGCGCGGCGTGACGGTGCACACCGTCGGCTGCGACAAGGTCCTCACCATGGACCCGCTCCGCCGGGTGGACGTGGCCTGGGACGCCCGCGCCGCCGACGTGAAGCGGCCGGTGTCGCTCCGGGTCATCACCGGCGACAAGCCCGGCCTGCTCGCCAAGATCTCGCAGACCTTCAGCGACGCCGGCGTGAACATCGCGCAGGCCAACTGCCGCACCACCGGCGACCGGGCGGTGAACGAGTTCGAGGTGGGGATCGGCGACGTGAAGCAGCTCAACCAGGTGATGCGCAGCATCGAGCGGATCGACGGGGTCTACTCGGTGGAGCGCGTCTAGCCGGGGCCTTTCCGCCGCCCGCGCGGGCGCGTTCCCGCTGCGCCGGCCGCCGCCGCGCGCTATCCTCGCGCGACCATGAAAAAGACCATCGTCGCCTCGGCGTCCGCCCCCAAGGCCATCGGCCCCTACAGCCAGGCGGTGCTCGTGGAGCAGCCCGGCCGCGTGCTCCACGCCTCCGGCCAGATCCCGCTCGACCCGGCCACGGGCGAGCTCGTGCAGGGCGACATCGCCGTCCAGGCCGAGCGCGTGCTCGCGAACGTCGGGGCGGTGCTCGCCGCGGCCGGGATGGGCTTCGCGAACGTGGTGAAGACCACCGTGTTCATGGTGGACCTCGCCGACTTCGCGCGGATGAACGAGGTCTACGGGCGCCACTTCCCCGGCGAGTTCCCGGCCCGCTCCACGGTCCAGGTGGCCGCGCTCCCGAAGGGCGCCCGGCTCGAGATCGAGGTTACCGCCGTCGGGTAGGTCCCCACTTCCCCCCGCGTCCCGACCCCTCCCTATCCCTCCCCCGCTCCGCGGGAGAGGGGAAGGCAGGGCACGCTCAGGAGAGCCGTGGGGGAGACTCCCTTCCCGCCGGGCGGGGAGGGTCGGGGAGGGGCGGCCAGGCGAACCTCGCGGCGGTCGCGCGCCTACGGCTCCTCGTAGGTGAAGTCCTTGCCCTCGTAGTTCCGCAGGACCCACCGCTTCCCGTCGTGGGAGACCACGTAGTCGGGGTTCATCGGGATCTTCCCGCCGCCGTTCGGCGCGTCCACCACGAAGTACGGGACCGCCAGGCCCGAGGTGTGCCCGCGCAGCGCCCGCAGGATGTCGAGCCCGGCCTGCACCGGCGTGCGGAAGTGGCTGATGCCGCGCGCGAGGTCGCACTGGTAGATGTAGTAGGGGCGGATCCGCATGAGGAGGAGCTTGTGGTTGAGCTCCTTCACGGTGGCGGGCGCGTCGTTCACGCCCTTGAGCAGCACCATCTGGTTCCCGAGGACGCAGCCGGCGTCGGCGAGCCGGCGCGCCGCCTCGAAGGCCTCGGCGGTGCACTCCTTGGGGTGGTTGAAGTGCGTGTTCACGTAGACCGGGTGGTGGTGCCGCAGCACGTAGCAGAGGTCGTCGGTGACGCGCTGGGGCAGGGTGACGAGGTTGCGCGTGCCGAGCCGGAAGATCTCGACGTGCGGGATGGCCCGCAGCCGGCCGAGGATGTAGTCGAGCCGCTCGTCCGAGAGGGAGAGCGGGTCGCCGCCCGAGATGACGACGTCCCGGATCTCGGGGTGCGCCGCGATGTAGGCGAAGGCGGCCTCGTGCTGCGCCTTGGCCGCGGCGCTCGTCGGGTCGGCCACCTTGCGCTTGCGCGTGCAGTGGCGGCAGTACACCGGGCAGTTGTGCGTCGTGTAGAAGAGCACGCGGTCCGGGTAGCGGTGCGTGAGCCCCCGCACCGGCATGTCGCGCTCCTCGGCGAGCGGGTCGGCGAGGTCGGAGGGGTCGAGGTGCAGCTCCCCCTCGGCCGGCACCGCCTGGGCGCGGACCGGGCAGGCCGGATCCTCGGGATCCATCAGCGCCGCGTAGTACGGCGTGATGCCCATGTGGAACTCGTGCTCGGTGCCGACGCAGGCGCGCCGCTCGCCGTCGGTCACCCGGATCACCCGCTCGAGCTGATCGAGCCGGGTGACGCGCTCGCGCTGCTGCCAGTGCCAGTCGTTCCAGAGCGTCTCGGGGACGCCGGACCAGATCGAGCGCGGGCCCGGAGGGAAGCGGCTCGTGACCGAGCGCGGCGGCCGGAGGCTGGCGGCCGGCACGGGCGGGACCGGCGAGATCTCGCCCGCCGAGTTGGAGGCTTCCCGCGCCGGGAGCGGCGCGTCCGTCACGACCGGAAGGCTGGCCATCACCGTCCCCACCACGAGCGAGGCAATCCTTCCGTTGACATATAGACGGGGCACCCGGCGGTCAAGGGAGCGCTCCACCCCGGCCGGCCGGGCGGCCGGCTCCGTTGACTTCACCGACCCCGGCAAGTAGCTTCCCGCCGCCCGTCCGGCCTCGCGGCCCGGGCGCGCGGCGACCCCCGATGAACGACTGGCGCGAACGATTCCCCGGCGTGGCCGAGGCCGAGTGGCGCGATTGGCGCTGGCAGCAGCGCCACGCCCTGCGCACGCCCGAGGCGCTCGCCCGGCTGTTCCCGCTCACCGAGGCGGAGCGGCGCGGGCTCGAGCTCACCCGGGCCTCCTTCCGGCTCGGCGTCACCCCCTACTACGCCTCGCTCATCGACGCCGACCACCCCTCCTGCCCGATCCGCCGCCAGGCCATCCCGGTCGCGGCCGAGGCGGCCGGCGCGCCCGGCGACCTGCGCGATCCGCTCGGGGAGGACGCGCACCGCCCGGCGCGGTCCGTGGTCCACAAGTACCGCGACCGCGTCCTCTTCCTCGCCGGCGACACCTGCTCGGTCTACTGCCGCCACTGCACCCGGCGCCGCATCACCGGCGGCGAGGAGGGCGGGTTCGACCGGAGCGCCATGGAGGAGGGGGTGGCCTACGTGCGCGCCCACCCCGAGGTGCGCGACGTGCTCGTCTCGGGCGGCGATCCCCTCGTCCTCGCCGACGAGCGGCTCGAGTGGCTGCTCGGCCTGCTCCGCGAGGTCCCGCACGTCCAGATCCTCCGGCTCGCCACCCGGGCCCCGGTCACGAACCCGATGCGCGTGACCCCCGAGCTCGCGCGGCTCCTGCGCCGCTTCGCCCCGCTCTTCGTGGTCACCCACTTCAACCACGCCAAGGAGTGCACCCCCGACGCGGCGGAGGCCTGCGGGCTGCTCGTGGACGCGGGGGTGCCGGTCGAGAACCAGTCGGTGCTCCTGCGCGGGGTGAACTCGACGGCGCGGAACGTGCGGACCCTCAACGAGAAGCTCCTCACCTTCCGGGTCCGCCCCTACTACCTGCACCAGGGCGACCTCGCCGAGGGCACGGGGCACCTCCGCACCCCGCTCTCCTGCGGCCTCGGCATCCTCGAGGAGCTCCGCGGCCGGACGAGCGGGCTCGCGATCCCGCACCTGGCGGTGGACCTGCCGGGCGGGCTCGGCAAGGTCACCGTGCAGCCCTCCTGGCTGCTCGGGCGTGCGGACGCGGGCGGAGCGGACGCCGGGGGCCACTGGTTCCGCAGCTACGAGGGCCGGCGCGCCTTCTACCCCGATCCCCCCGAGGCGGACTGCGGCTGCCCGTACGACGCCGTGTTCTACGGAGACGACGCGTGATCCAGAAGATCATCGAAGCGCTGGCCGTGTTCACCACCGGCGTCATCGGCGGCATGGGCTACTGGGGCGTGGCCCTGCTCATGGCCATCGAGAGCGCCTGCATCCCGCTCCCGTCCGAGATCATCATGCCGTTCGCCGGCTACCTGGTCTTCACCGGGAAGATGACGCTCCTCGGCGCCGCCTTCTGGGGCGCGGTCGGCTGCGTGCTCGGCTCCGTCCCGGCCTACTACCTCGGTCAGTACGGCGGCCGGCCGGTGATCGAGAAGTACGGCAAGTACGTGCTCCTCTCCCACCACGAGCTCGACCTCGCCGACCGGCTCTTCGCGCGCTGGGGGCAGTGGGTGGTGCTGGTGGGGCGGCTCCTGCCGGTGGTCCGCACCTTCATCGCCTTCCCGGCCGGCGTGTCGCGGATGAACATGCCGAAGTTCATCGCCTTCACCTTCGTCGGCTCGTTCCCCTGGTGCTACGGGCTCGCCTGGGTGGGCTACAAGCTCGGC
This sequence comes from Anaeromyxobacter paludicola, assembly GCF_023169965.1. Classification (NCBI taxonomy): domain Bacteria; kingdom Pseudomonadati; phylum Myxococcota; class Myxococcia; order Myxococcales; family Anaeromyxobacteraceae; genus Anaeromyxobacter; species Anaeromyxobacter paludicola. Next base: position 190,862 of record NZ_AP025592.1, read on the forward strand.
GAGCAGTGGGACAAGAGCCCCTGGCTCAAGTCGATGTTCCACCGCTTCGACGCCGCCATCGTCGGGGCCGGCGTCATCGCGGTCGCGCTCTTCGTCTGGCACAAGCTGCGCGGCGCCAAGGCCACCCCCGAAGGGAACGGGGCGTAGCGGAAGGTGAGGCCCCTCCTCGCGCTGCTCGTCCTCCTCGCGCTGCCCGCCCGCGCCGAGGAGATGGTCCGCATCGCGGTCGCGACCGGCCTGTCCCGGGTCGAGATCTCGGGCGAGGGGCTCACCGCCGAGCCGCTGCGCGAGGGGGCGGCGCCGCAGCCGGTCAAGGACGGCCGCGCGCGGGTGGCGCTCGAGAAGGGGGAGCTCCGGCTCGACCGGGCGCCGCTCGCCGCCCCGGGCGTGCGCTTCCGGGCCGCGGGGCCGCTGCGGGTCGGGGAGGCGTCGGTCGAGGCCGAGGTGGAGGTGCGCCGCGGCGCCGCCGGCCTGGAGGTGATCCACGACCTGCCCATGGAGCGCTACGTGGCGGCGGTGCTCGCCGGCGAGATGCCGCTCTCGTTCCCGCCGGCGGCGCTCGAGGCGCAGGCGGTGGCGGCGCGCACCTACGCCGTCGGCAAGAAGATCGAGGCGGAGCAGGCGGGCCGCCTCTGGCACCTCGGCGCCTCGGTGCTCGACCAGGTCTACAAGGGCGGCCCGCTCGATCCGCGCGCCCTGCGGGCGGCCCAGGCCACCGCGGGCGAGGTGCTCGCGAAGGACCACCTGCCGGTCGAGGCCTACTTCCACTCGACCTGCGGAGGGCGGACCGAGCGTGGCCAGGACGCCCTCGGGCGCGACCTGCCCTACCTCCGCTCCGTCGAGTGCGGGCGCTGCAAGGAGGCGCCCAAGGCCCGCTGGACCGCGCGGTTCGACGCCGCCGAGCTGGGGCGGGCCGCCGGCCTGGGGCGCCCGGCCACCGAGGCGCGGATCACGGCCCGGACCGCCTCTGGCCGCGCCGCGCGGGTGGAGGTCTCGGCCGGGAGCCGGCGGGTGGCGCTCGCGGCGGTAGCGCTCCGGCAGCGGCTCGGCTACGAGCGGCTCCCGTCGCTCTGGTTCGAGGTGGAGCGGGACGGGCGCGCCTTCCGCTTCGACGGCAAGGGCTCCGGCCACGGCGCAGGGATGTGCCAGTGGGGCGCCGCCGGCATGGCGCGAGAGGGGGCGGGCTACCGGGACATCCTCGCCTGGTACTACCCCGGCACCGAGCTCCTGAGGATGTACTAGGGATGACGCCGTGAAGGTCTCCGACTTCGACTACGCGCTCCCGGAGGAGCTCATCGCGCAGGAGCCGGTCTCCCCGCGCGACGCCTCGCGCCTGATGGTGGTCCCGCGCGACCCGGCGGCGGCGCTCGCCCACCGCGCCTTCCGCGAGCTCGACGCGCTCCTCGCGCCGGGCGACCTCCTCGTGATGAACGACACGCGCGTCATCCCGGCCCGGCTCACCGGGGCGAAGGAGAGCGGCGGCAAGGTGGAGGTGCTGCTCCTCGAGCCGGACGCGCCGGGGAGCGCGCGCTGGAAGGCGATGGGGCAGGCCTCGAAGCCGCTCCGGCCCGGCGCGCGGATCGCCTTCCAGGCCTTCTCGGCGGTGCTCGAGGAGGTGCTCGGCGGCGGGTTCTACCGGGTCCGCTTCGACCGCGAGGGGGCCGCGCTCGAGGCGGCGATCGCGCGGGAGGGCTCGCTGCCGCTCCCGCCGTACATCCGGCGCGCGCCCGGCCCCGCCGACGCCGAGCGCTACCAGACGGTGGTGGCGCGGGTGCCGGGGAGCGCCGCCGCCCCCACCGCCGGCCTCCACTTCACGCCCGAGCTCCTGGCGCGGCTCGCGGCGCGCGGCGTGGAGCGGACCTGCGTCACCCTGCACGTCGGCCCCGGCACCTTCCTGCCCATCCGGAGCGACACCGTCGAGGAGCACCGGATGCACGAGGAGCGGTACGAGGTGCCCGAGGCGGCCGCGCGCGCCTTCGCCGCCGCCCGGGCCCGCGGCGGCCGGGTGGTGGCGGTCGGCACCACCAGCGTGCGGACGCTCGAGAGCGCCGCCTCGGAGGACGGCCTGCGGGCCGGGCCGGGGCGGACCTCCATCTTCATCACCCCCGGCCACCGCTTCCGGGCGGTGGACGCGCTCGTCACCAACCTCCACCTGCCGCGCTCGACGCTGCTCATGCTGGTCTGCGCCTTCGCGGGGAGCGAGCGCGTCCTCGGCGCCTACCGGGCGGCGGTGGAGTCCCGCTACCGGTTCTTCAGCTACGGCGACGCCATGCTGCTGGTGTAGAAGGTGCCCGTGATCCGCTACCAGCTCCTGCGCCAGGACGGCGAGGCCCGCCGCGGCCGGCTCGAGACGCCCCACGGCACGCTCGAGACGCCGGTGTTCATGCCGGTCGGCACCGCCGCCACCGTGAAGACCCTCTCGCCGGACGAGCTCACCGGGCTCGGCGCCGGGATCATCCTCGGCAACACCTACCACCTGTACCTGCGCCCCGGGCACGAGCGGATCGCCCGGCTCGGCGGGCTGCACCGGTTCATGAGCTGGCAGGGGGCGCTCCTCACCGACTCCGGCGGCTTCCAGGTGTTCAGCCTGGGGGAGGGGAAGGGCGGCGAGGAGGGGGCCGGCAAGGGCAGCCTGGTGAAGATCGTCGAGGAGGGAGTGGAGTTCCGCAGCCACCTCGACGGCGGCAAGCACTTCCTCTCGCCGGAGCGGGCCGTCGAGATCCAGGAGGCGCTCGGGGCCGACGTGATCATGGCGTTCGACGAGTGCCCGCCGTCGCTCGCCGACCGGGCCTACCACGAGCGCTCGCTCGCCCGGACGCAGCGCTGGCTCCTGCGCTGCCGCGACGCCTGGACGGAGGCCGAGGCCCGCAAGGCCGACGAGGGGCCGCAGGCGCGGACCCCCTGCGCCCTCTTCGGCATCGCCCAGGGCGGCCTCTTCCCCGACCTGCGGCGGCGCGCCATCGAGGAGGCGGCCGCGCTCGAGCTGCCGGGCTACGCGCTCGGCGGCTACGCCGTGGGCGAGGAGCCGGAGCAGATGTGGGAGGGGGTCGCCCGCGACGCGCCCCTCCTCCCGGCCGGCAAGCCCCGCTACCTCATGGGCGTCGGCACGCCGGAGGACCTCCTCGCCGGAATCGCCGCCGGCGTGGACATGTTCGACTGCGTGCTGCCGACCCGCTGCGCGCGGAACGGGCTCCTCTTCACCTCGCGCGGCCGGCTCACCATCCGCAACGCCCGCTACGCCGACGACCCGCGCCCCCCCGACCCCGCCTGCGGCTGCTACACCTGCCGGAACTTCAGCCGCGCCTACCTGCGCCACCTGTTCCGGGCCGGGGAGCTGCTCGGGCTCCGGCTCAACACGCTGCACAACGTCCACCACTACCTGACCCTGATGGCGGAGGCGCGCGCCGCCATCGAGGCCGGGCGGTTCGCGGCCTTCCGCCAGGAGCGGCTCGCCGCGTGGCGGAGCGGGCCGGAGTAGGCGGGGAGGCGACCGCTCTCGAACCGCTTGCGAGCGCCGCTGAAATCCTGCTAAATGTCAGCGCTTTTTGAAGTTTTACCGGGAGAATCCATGCACCCCATCTTCAGGGCGTTCCTCTCGCAGACCGCGGGGGCCGAGGCGGCGCCCAACCCCATCGTCAGCTTCCTGCCCTTCATCGCCATCATCGTCGTCTTCTACTTCATCTTCTTCCGCCCCCAGGCCAAGCAGCAGAAGAAGCACCAGCAGTACCTGGCGGAGCTCAAGAAGGGCGACGAGGTGGTCACCCAGGGAGGGATCATCGGGCGGGTGGTGCTGGTCGAGGACCGCACCGTGACGCTCGACACGGGCGCCGGCAACAAGCTGCGCGTCCTCAAGCCGCAGATCGCGGGCGCCTGGGCGGAGAAGCCGGCGGCCGAGGCGTCCAAGACCGTCGAGGCGAAGGGGGAGGCGAAGAAGTGATGGAACGCTCCTGGCTCTGGCGCATCGGGCTCATCGCCGCGGTCGCGCTCTTCTCCGTCTACCAGCTGGTCCCGAGCTGGTTCTACTTCAAGCTCCCGCCGGGCGAGCGCAACGGCCCGGCCTACGAGGAGTCGGTGCCGAAGTGGGCGCCGAACGCCCGCCGGCACCTCAACCTCGGCCTCGACCTGCAGGGCGGCATCCACCTCGCCATGGGCGTGGACGTGGATCGCGCCGTGAAGGCCAAGGTGGCCCGCCGCGCCGACGAGATCGCCGAGTACCTGAAGGAGAAGGGCGTGCCGGTGGAGTCGGCCCAGCCCGCCGGCGACGGCCGCGTCATCGAGGTGAAGACCTCGGAGCCGGCCCGCGCCGAGAAGACGGTCCTCGACCAGTACAACTCGGAGATGTACGCGCCCTCCGGCGCGCCGCAGGGCGCGACCTGGCTCGCGTTCAAGACCAAGGTGCTGCAGGACTTCCAGGCCAAGGCGGTGGAGCAGGCCGAGAAGACCATCCGCAACCGCGTGGACAAGTGGGGCGTCTCCGAGCCCGACATCAAGCGCAAGTCGAACAACCAGATCCAGATCCAGCTCCCGGGCTTCAAGGACCCCGAGAAGGCGAAGGAGCTGCTCGGCCGCACCGCCCAGCTCGAGTTCAAGATCGCCGACGACGAGTCGTCGCTGCTCGACGCGGTCCGCTCCGAGCTCCCGGCCTGCCAGGGCAGCGAGGCGGGCTTCAAGATGCCGCTGCCGGCCGAGGGCTGCTGGAGCGTGGAGACGGTGGAGCTGCCCTCGGGCGGCACCCGCCAGGTCACCTTCCTCGCCGCCAACAACCGCAGCGAGCTCGACGCCGCCATCGAGAAGCACGCCAAGTCGAAGCTCGACCACGACCACGAGCTCGGCATCGGCGAGGGCACCGTCGGCCAGGGGCCGATCCGCGACCGTTACTACCGGACCTACCTGCTCCGCGCCAAGACCGAGCTCACCGGCGACTACATCGCCGACGCTCGCGCCGCGGTGGACAACTCGCAGGGGGCCGGCAAGCCGGTGGTGGTCTTCACGATGTCGCCCGAGGGCGGGCGGCTCATGGAGAAGCTGACCACCAACAACCTGCACCGGCGCATGGCCACCGTGCTCGACGGCAAGGTCGAGACCGCGCCGTACATCCAGGGCAAGATCTCCACCAACGGCCAGATCACCCTCGGCTCCGGCCGCCCCTACCAGCAGATGTTCGAGGAGGCCAACGAGATCGCGCTCGTGCTCAAGGCGGGCGCGCTCCCGGCCCCCGTCACCATCTTCGAGGAGCGCACCGTGGGCGCCACCCTCGGGCCCGAGCTCATCCGCAAGGGCACCACCGCGGCGCTCGTCGGGCTGCTCCTGGTGATCTTCTTCATGATCCTCTACTACCGGGCCACCGGCCTCATCGCCGACGTGGCGCTCGCGCTCAACGGCCTGCTGGTGCTCGCCATCATGGCCATCATCGGCACCACGCTCACGCTGCCGGGCATCGCCGGCTTCGTCCTCACGCTCGGCATGGCGGTGGACGCGAACGTGCTCATCAACGAGCGCATCCGCGAGGAGCTGCGCGCCGGCCGCACCGTGCGGCAGGCGGTGGACCAGGGCTACGACAAGGTCTTCTGGACCATCGTCGATGGCCACGTGACCACGCTCGTGGCCGCCGTGGTGCTGATGCAGTACGGCTCCGGCCCGGTCCGCGGCTTCGCCGTGACCCTCATCATCGGCCTCGTCGCCTCGATGTTCACCTCCATCGTGGTGACGCGCGCCATCATGGACTTCTTCACCCGCCGCGACACGGCGAGGCTGAGCGTCTGATGCAATTCAAGACCTTCGACATCATCCCGCACGACACGAAGTTCGACTTCGTCGGCAAGCGCCACATCGCCGTGGCGCTGTCGCTCATCGCCAACCTGGCGGTGATCGTGTTCTCCCTGAACGCCGTCCACGGCCTCAACTTCGGCGTGGACTTCGCCGGCGGCACCGAGATGGAGGTCAAGTTCGACCGCGGCGTCGATGCGGCCGACATCCGCCGCAGCGTGGAGGAGCTGGGCTTCAAGGACGCCTCGGTCCAGACCTACGGCCCCGAGTCGGAGCACAGCTACCTCATCCGCGTCGGCCGCATCGCCCTCATGAGCCAGGACGACGTGAACCGCGTCATCCAGGCGGTGAAGGCGAAGCTGCCGGTCTCGGGCGAGCCGCACTTCAACTCGGAGGTCGGCGACAAGATCGACTTCCAGTTCACGCGGAACCCGACCTCCGACGAGCTCCGGGCGGTGGTCGAGTCCACCGGCGTGAAGGTGCGCGAGGTGCGCGAGGAGGCCGGCCTCACCGCCGGTACCCGCTCGTTCGCGGTGATCACCCAGGGCATCCGCGACAAGGTGGAGAACGAGCTCCAGGCCAAGTTCTCCGACGCCAAGCCGGACGTCCGGCGCGTCGAGTACGTCGGCCCGGCCGTCGGCCGCGAGCTGCGCAACCAGGGCTTCAAGGCGATCCTCTACGCCATGGGGCTCATCGTCATCTACGTGGGCCTGCGGTTCGACTTCCGCTTCAGCCCCGGCGTGATCATCGCGCTCCTCCACGACGCCATCATCACGCTCGGCTACTTCGCCTTCTCCGGCCGCGAGTTCAACCTCACCGCGGTCGCCGTGATCCTGACGGTGGTGGGCTACTCGGTGAACGACACCGTGGTGGTCTACGACCGCATCCGTGAGAACCAGGCCAAGCTCAAGGGCAAGAACCTGGCGGACCTCGTGAACCTCTCGATCAACGAGGTGCTCGGTCGAACCTTCCTCACCTCGTTCGCGACCGCGCTCTCGCTGGTGGGCCTCCTCATCTACGGCGTCGGGACCATCTTCGACTTCTCCGCCGCCATGCTCATCGGCATCATCTCGGGCACCTACTCCACCTGGTTCATCGCCGCTCCGATGACCATCTGGCTGGAGGAGCGGGCCGAGAAGAAGAAGGCCGCCGCGCCGCGGCCGCACGAGGCGCAGGCGAAGTCGGTCTAGCCGAGCGCCCGTCGCGCTTCCCGAGGGCCGCCTCCCACGAGGCGGCCCTTTTAGTTTGCACCTGACCGGCTGCCCGGGACCCCTCCCGCCGTCGCCGGGCGGGCGCGAACCCATTGCGGCGCGCCCCGCACCGTCCTAGACCTGGGTCCCCGGCAAACGAACGCTGACCCCTGACGAGGAGAGACCCATGTCCAAGGTGAAGTGCTACGCCGCCCAGGCCGCGAAGGCCCCGCTCGCACCCTGGGAGATCGCCCGCCGCGAGGTCGGGGATCACGACGTCCGCATCGAGATCGCCTACTGCGGCGTCTGCCACTCCGACCTCCACCAGGTCCGCGACGAGTGGGGCGGCTCCGTCTTCCCCATGGTCCCCGGCCACGAGATCGTCGGGCGGGTGACGAAGGTCGGCCGGCGCGTGGAGCGGTTCAAGGAGGGCGACCTCGCCGGCGTCGGCTGCATGGTGGACTCCTGCCGCACCTGCCAGAGCTGCCGGAGGGACCTCGAGCAGTTCTGCGAGCAGGGCGCCGCCTTCACCTACAACGGCACCGAGATGGACCGGAAGACGCCCACCTACGGCGGCTACTCGTCGGAGGTGGTGGTCACGGAGAAGTTCGCGCTGAGGGTCCCATCGAGCCTCGAGCTCTCGGCGGTCGCGCCGCTGCTCTGCGCCGGCATCACCACCTGGTCGCCGCTTCGCCACTGGAAGGTGGAGAAGGGTCAGCGGGTCGGCGTGGTGGGCCTGGGCGGCCTCGGCCACATGGCGGTGAAGCTCGCCGCCTCCCTGGGCGCGGAGGTCACGATGCTCAGCACCTCGCGCTCGAAGGAGGCCGACGCCCGCCGCCTCGGCGCGCACGAGTTCGCCCTCACCCGCGACGACGAGACCTTCACGAAGCTGGCCGGGCGCTTCGACCTCATCGTGGACACCATCTCGGCGCCGCACGACTACAACAAGTACCTCGGCATGGTGAAGGTGGACGGCACCATGGTGGTGGTGGGCGTGCCCCCCGCGCCCGAGCCGGTGGACGCCTTCTCGCTCATCGGCGGGCGCAAGAGCCTGGCCGGCTCGCTCATCGGCGGCATCCGCGAGACGCAGGAGATGCTCGACTACTGCGGCCAGCACGGGATCGTCGCCGACGTGGAGGTGATCCCCGCCGCGAAGATCAACGAGGCCTACGAGCGGATGATGAAGGGCGACGTCCGCTACCGGTTCGTGATCGACGCGAAGAGCCTGTAGCGGCCCGCTCCCGGTCCCTCCCCCGCCTTGCGGGGGAGGGGAGGAGCGGCTTGAGCCCTGCCTGGGCGCGCCCGCGGGAGGTCGCGGGGCGTAACATGCCGGCCCGGGGGAAGCCGGCTTGCTGCTCGCGCGCGCGATCGCCGCGTTCTTGCCCGCCGTCGCGCTGGCGGCGCCGGCCCCGGCCCCTCCGGACCTCGACGCGCTGCTCCACCACCTCGACGACCTCTACCGCTCGAGGAGCTCCATCGGGCGGATGGAGCTCTCGGTGACCGGCCCCCGCGTCCAGCGCTCGCTGCGGCTCAAGGCCTGGACCATCGGCGAGGACCGGGCCCTGGTGGTCATCGAGGCGCCGCCGCGGGAGGCCGGCACCGCCACGCTCAAGGTGGGTGAGAACCTCTGGAACTGGCTGCCGCGCATCGCCCGCACCATCCGCGTGCCCCCCTCGATGATGCTCGGGTCCTGGATGGGCACCGACTTCACCAACGACGATCTCGTGAAGGAGTCCTCGCTGCGCAAGGACTTCACCACCCGGATCGAGGCGCGCACCGCCGACCCGCCCGGCTGGAAGCTCGTCTCCGACGTCCGCCCGGGGGTGGTCGGCCGCTGGCAGCGGATCGAGACCTTCGTCTCGGACGAGCGGCTGCCGGTGCGGGAGGTCTTCTACGACCGCAAGGGCCGGCGCGCGCGCACCCTCACCTTCGACGACGTCCGCGCGCTCGGGGGCCGGCGGCTCCCGGCGCGGCTCACCCTGCTGCCGGAGGACGACCCCGGCCGGCGCACCGAGCTGCGCTACCTGGAGCTGGAGCTCGACGTCCCGGTCGCCGCCGAGACCTTCAGCCTCTCCCGCCTGGAGCGGACCCGCTAGGAGCCCCTCGTGCCCGGCACCGTCCGCATCGCGTGGCGCAGCCTCTGGCGGAACCGGCGCCGCACCGCGCTGGCGCTGGCCGCCATCGGCCTCTCGCAGGCGCTGGTGCTCTTCTACGACGGCATCATGCGCGGCTACGGCGACTGGATGGTGGCGGTGATCACCGGCCCCATGCTCGGCCACGCCCAGGCCCACGCGCCCGGGTGGCGGCGGGAGCGGTCGGTGGACCTCGTCCTGCCGCGCGCCGGCCGGGCCCTGGCGGCGATCCGCGGGCTGCCGGAGGTGGCCCAGGCCTCGGCCCGGGTCTGGGCGCCGGCCCTGGCGGCGCTGGGCGAGGACGGGCACGCGGTGGTGGTGGTGGGGCTCGATCCCGCCGCCGAGGCGCACCGGCACGGGCTCCTCGCCGGCGCGGCCCCCGGCGCGCTCGCCGGGCGGGAGGTGCTGGTGGGGCGGCTCCTGGCCGAGAAGATGGGGATCCGGCCCGGCGCCACGCTGGCGCTGGTGGGCCAGGCCGCCGACGGCTCGCTGGCGAACGACCTGGTCCGGGTGGCCGGCCTGCTCGACACCTCGGTGGACGAGGTGAACCGGCTCGGGGTGGTGATGTCGCTGCCGGCCGCGCAGGAGCTCTTCGCGCTGGGCGACGCGGCCCACGAGCTCGTGATCCACGCCCGCGACCCGGCGAAGGCGCCCGAGGTGGCCGCGCGCGCCGCCCGCCTGCCGGAGCTCGCCGGCGCGGAGGTGCTCGACTGGAAGTCGCTCGACCCGGGGCTGGTGTCGATCGTGGCCCTGGTGCGCGCCTCGGGGCTGTTCATCCTCTTGCTGGTCTTCGTCGCCGCCGCCGCGGGGGTGGCGAACACCATGCTGATGGCCACCTTCGAGCGCACCCACGAGCTCGGGATGCTGCTCGCGCTCGGGGTCACGCCGCGGCGGGTGGTCGGCCTCGTGGTGGCCGAGGCGCTCGCCCTCGGGCTCACCGGCGCCGCGCTGGGGACGGCCCTCGGCGGCGCCCTGGTGGCGCTCACGCACGCCCGCGGCTTCGATCTCGCCCGGCTCATGGGCGGCGGGCCCGCGCAGCTCTCGTTCGCCGGCCTGCGGATGTCGATGCGCTTCTACCCGAGCCTGGGCTGGGTCGAGCTGGTCCAGTCGTTCGGCGCGGTGGCGGTCACCTCGCTGCTCGCGGCCGGCTGGCCGGCCGCCCGGGCCGCCCGGCTCGAGCCGGCGCGGGCCATGAGGGGGTGACGGGATGGCCTGGGTCGCCGGCCGCTACGCCGTCCGCAGCGTCCGCCGCAACCTCCGGCGCACCGCGCTGTCGGTGCTCGGGGTCGCCGTCGGCTGCGCGCTCGCCATCCTCACCGACAGCTTCAACCGCGGCACCCGCGAGATGTACGCCCGCGCCGGCGCCGAGAGCGGCGCAGGCCACCTGCGCGTCGCCCCGGCCGGCTGGCGGCTGGCGCGCGACCCGCGGCTGCGGCTCGCCGACTGGCGCCGGGACCTCGCCGCCGCCCGCGGGCTGCCCGGCGTCGCCGCCGCCACCCCGCGGGCCCGGGCCGAGGCGCTGCTCGCCATGGGCACCCACGTCGCCCCGGTGGAGCTCGCAGGGGTGGACGCCGAGACCGAGCCCGCCACCTACCGCTTCGTCCGCCGGATCGCGCGCGGCCGCTACCTCGCGCCGGGCGAGGAGGGCGCCGCGGTGGTCGGCGCGGCGCTCGCCGAGCGGCTCCGGGCCGGGCTGGGCGACGAGGTCCTCGCCACCGCGGTGGGCCGGGGCGGGCGCATCGAGGGGCTCATGCTCCGGATCGTGGGCGTGGTCGCCACCGGGAGCGAGGAGATCGACGCCGGCATCTGCCAGGTGGCGCTCGCCGACGTGGAGCGGCTGACCGGGCTCCCCGGCGCGAGCGAGGTGACCTTGCTGCTGCGGGACTGGAAGGCCTCCGAGCCGCTCCGGCCGGCGCTGGCGGCCGCGGTGGCGCCGGGGGACGAGGTGCTCACCTGGGGCGAGCTCTCGCCCGAGTTCCGCGACCACCTCCGGCAGGACGCCGCCACCTCGCGCCTGGTGACCGGGGTGGTGCTCCTGGTGGTGCTGCTCGGCGTCGCGAGCGCGCAGCTCGCGGCGGTGCTCGAGCGCCGGCGGGAGTTCGCGGTGCTCTCGGCCATGGGGATGAGCGCGGCCCGGATGGTGCGGCTGGTGGTGCTGGAGGCGCTGGCGCTGGGGGTCGCCGGGGCGGTGGCGGGGCTCGCGCTGGCGCTCCCGCTCTGCTGGCGCTTCGCCGCGCGCGGGCTCGACTTCAGCCGCTGGATGGGCGCGTCCTACGCCTTCCAGGGGGTGATCGTGGAGCCGGTGGTCCGGGGCGACCTCGGCCCCTGGATCCTGCCCGAGGCGCTGCTGGTCTCGCTGGGCGCGACCCTGGCGGCGTCGCTCTACCCGGCCTGGTTCGCCGCCCGCACCGATCCCGCCGCCGCCCTGAGGGTCGCCCGATGACCGAGCCCGTCCTGCTCGCCCGCGGCGTCTCGAAGGTCTTCGCCCAGGGGAGGGTGGAGGTGCGCGCGCTGCGCGGCGTGGACCTGGAGGTGTCCGAGGGCGAGTTCCTCGCGCTCGTGGGCCCCTCCGGCTCGGGCAAGACCACCTTCCTCAACCTCGCCGGCGCCCTCGACGTGCCCACCGAGGGCGAGCTGCGGGTGCTCGGCCGGCGGGTGGCCGCCCTGAGCCGAAGGGAGCGCGCCGAGCTGCGGCTGCACGCGCTCGGGTTCGTGTTCCAGGCCTACAACCTCGTCCCGGTGCTCACCGCCCGCGAGAACGTGGAGTTCGTGCTCGAGCTGCAGGGCGTCCCCGGGGCGGAGCGGCGCGCCCGCGCCGAGGCGGTGCTGGCCGAGCTCGGCCTCGCCGAGCTCTCCCACCGGCGCCCCGGCGAGCTCTCGGGCGGGCAGCAGCAGCGGGTGGCCGTGGCGCGGGCGGTGGCGGCCCGGCCCCGGCTGGTGCTGGCCGACGAGCCGACCGCCAACCTCGACGGCGAGAACGCCGAGTCGCTCATGCACCTCATGCGCGCCCTGCGGGACGCCCACGGGATGACCTTCGTCTTCTCCACCCACGACCCGCGGGTGGTGAAGCACGCCGGCCGGGTGGTCACGCTGGTGGACGGCCGGGTGGCGCGGGACGAGCCGCACGAGGTTGAGCAGGAGTACGAGCTGCCGGCCGGGAGCGGGCCGGTCGCGGGCCGGCAGGGGAGCCGGTCGTGAGCGGGGGCCCGCCGGGACTCACCCCGGCGCGGGCGGCCCTCGCGCTGGCGCTGCTCGCCGCCGCTCCGGCCGGCGCCCGCGACCTCGCGGAGGGGCTGCAGCTCGGCACCGCCCTGCGCTCCACCGTCCTCGCCGCCCGCCTGCCGGACGATCCGCTCCTGTATCCCGAGCCCGAGGGCGCCCGCTCCACCTGGCGGCTCCGGCTCGAGCTCAAGGCGAGCGAGGGGGAGCGGCTCACCGCGCTCGCCGCATGGGAGCTGCGGCTCGACGTCGCCTCTCCGGGCGCGAGCGGGGCCGGGATCCTGCCTCCGGAGGGGCCCGCGCCCTACCGGCTCCGGCAGCTCCAGGGCTCGCTGTCGCGCTCCGACGGCTTCCTGCTCTGGCAGGAGCTCGACCGGGCCGCGCTCGCCCTCCACCTCCCGGGCCTGGAGCTGACCGCGGGGCGCCAGGCGATCGGGTGGGGGCGGGGCGTCCTCTTCAGCGCCATCGACGTCTTCGCGCCCTTCACGCCGCTCGAGATCGACCGCGAGTGGCGGCGCGGCGTGGACGCGCTGCGGGCCGAGCTCCGGCTCGGTGATCGCTCGTCGCTCGAGCTGGTCGCCGCCGGCGCGGAGAGCTGGGACGGCACCGCCGTGGCGGGGAGGCTCCGCGGCTACCTGGGCGACGTGGACGCCGAGCTCGCCGCCGGCCGGCTCGCCGGCGACCTCTTCGTCGGGGCCAGCAGCTCGGCCGCGGTCGCGAAGGCGGAGGTGCACGGCGAGGCGGCCGTGTTCCAGTTGCGCGAGCCGCTCGAGCCCGGGAGCGGGCGGGCCGTCTGGAAGGCGGTGGCCGGCGCCTCCTACCGGTTCGACGTCTGGCGCGGGGTGACGCTCCTCGGCGAGTACCACCGCTCCGGGTTCGGGGTGTCCGATCCGCGCACGCTCCTCGCGCGCCTCGCGTCGCCCGCCTTCGCCGCCCGCGTCGCGCGCGGCGACACCCAGATCCTGGGGCGCCACGCCGTCGCGCTGCTCGCCTCCTCCGAGCTCTCCGAGGAGCTCTCGGTGAGCCTGCTCGCGCTCGCGAGCCCGTCGGACGGCTCGGGCGTGCTGTCGCCCGGCGCGGTCTTCACCCTCGGCCAGAGCGCGACCGTGGCGGCCAACGCCTACCTGCCGTTCGGCGAAGGGCCCCGGGGCGGCCAGCTCCGGAGCGACTACGGCGCGACCGCGATCGGCGGGCTGGTCCAGCTGCGGATCTACGACTGAGCGCCCCCCGGCCCTCCGACGGAGGGGCCCCCTGTCAGGTAGGCGTGCTAGCGTCCCGCGCCGTGAACGTTCCGGCGCGGCGGCGGTGGGTGGAGGTCCCCTGTGACGAGGCGGCGGCGCAGGGGCTGGAGCGGGCCCTCTCGCTCCACCCGCTCGCGGCGCGGACCCTGGCCTGCCGGGGGCTCGCCGATCCGGCGGAGGCCGAGCGCTTCCTCGCCGCGCGGCTCGCCGACCTGCCCGACCCCTTCCTGATGCGGGGCATGGAGGAGGCCGTCGGCCGCATCCGGCGCGCCCTCGCCGACCGCGAGCGGGTCTGCGTCTACGGCGACTACGACGTGGACGGCGTCACCTCCACCGTGATCCTCACCCGGTTCCTCCGGGCGGCCGGGGGCGAGGTGGTGACCTACACGCCGCACCGGCTGGTGGAGGGCTACGGGCTCAACGCCGGCGCGGTGGCGAAGCTCGCCGCCGATGGGGTGAAGCTGCTCGTCACGGTGGACTGCGGCATCACCAGCGTGGAGGAGGTGCGCGCGGCGGCGGCGCTGGGGCTCGAGGTGGTGGTGGTGGATCACCACACCGTCCCGGTGGCGCTCCCGGCCGCGGCGGCGATCCTGAACCCGCACCAGCCCGGCTGCGGCTACCCGTCCAAGGTGCTCGCCGCGGTGGGCGTCACCTTCTGCCTCCTCATGGCGCTCCGCAAGCGGCTGCGCGAGGCGGGCTGGTTCGGGGCGGCGCGGCCCGAGCCGAACCTGCGCGAGTACCTCGATCTCGTCGCCCTCGGCACGGTGGCCGACGTGGTCCCGCTCACCGGCGCCAACCGGGTGCTGGTGCGCCACGGGCTCGAGGCGCTGGCGAAGACCGGCCGCCCCGGGCTGCGCGCCCTGAAGCAGGTGGCCGGGGTGCCGGAGGGCGCGCCGGTCACCGCCGGCCAGGTCGGGTTCCGGCTCGGGCCGAGGGTGAACGCCGCGGGCCGGCTCGACGACGCGGGGCGGGGCGTGCGGCTGCTCCTCTGTGAGGATCCGGCCGAGGCGGCGGCCCTCGCCCGCGAGCTGGACGACGAGAACCGGGCGCGGCAGGAGATCGAGCGGCAGATCCTCGACGAGGCGCTCACCGAGGCGGCGGCGCGGGTGGCGGAGGGGGCGCGCGGGCTCGTGCTGGCGCGCGAGGGCTGGCACCCGGGCGTCATCGGCATCGTGGCCTCGCGGGTGGTGGAGCGCTTCCACCGGCCCACCCTCCTCATCGGCGTGAACGACGGGGTGGGGAAGGGGAGCGGCCGCAGCATCGAGGGCTTCCACCTCTACGACGCGCTCGCCTCCTGCGAGCGACACCTCGCCCGCTTCGGGGGGCACAAGCACGCCGCCGGGGTCACCGTGGCGCCGGAAGCGATCCCGGCCTTCCGCGCCGCCTTCGAGGCCCACGCGGCCGGCGCGCTCGGGGAGGACGATCTCGTGGCCCGCTGCCGCATCGAGGGCCGGCTCGCCGCCGGCGAGGCCACCGAGCGCGCGGCCGAGGCGCTGGAGCGGCTCGCGCCCTTCGGCGCCGGCCATCCCGAGCCGCTCTTCGCGCTCAGGGCGCGTCCCACCCGGGCCCGGAGCATGGGGGCTGGCGGAGCGCACCTCAAGCTCGCGTTCGGGGGCGTGGACGCGGTCGGCTTCTCGATGGGCGACCGGCTCCCCCTCTGCGACGGCGAGGTGGAGGTCGCGGCCTCGCTGGGCTTCGACGAGTGGGACGGCCGCCGTCGGCTACAGCTGAAGCTGAAGGACCTGCGCCGCCCCGCCTAGGCGACTCCCCACTGGACCTGGGCCTTGCTGAAGAGGGCCCCCATCCTGGCGAGGTCCTGGAGCCGCAGCCGCTCGGCCCGCCTCTCGAAGCGCTCCTTGCACCGCTTCGAGCAGAAGAAGTAGCGGCGCCGCTTGTACTCGCTGCTGGCCGAGTCCTGCTCCACCACCGGCTTCCCGCAGATCGGATCCAGCGAAACCCCGTCGGTCCGCGCCCTCATGGCCGCCTCCTTCCGCCGCTCGCCCTCGCCACCCGCCGAGGCGGAGGTGCAACCTCGGGGCCAGCGGCGGAGGGCCCGGGGGGCCGGTTTACGAGCGCCCGCACGGGCCGGGCTGTAAATGTTCGTGGCACGATCCGGAAAATAAGTCGCCTGACGGTCGGACGGGCCACCCGAGCCGCGCCCACAGCTCCTTGACGGGCCGCGAGAGCGAGTGTTAGCTGACCTGCTCATCTCACGGAGGGACGGCCTTGCCCCGCTTCATCACCGAGCTCAAGCGCACGCACACTTGCGGTCAACTCCGTCGGGAAGACATCGGCCGCGAGGTGGTGCTCTTCGGATGGGTCTCGAACCGCCGCGACCACGGCGGCGCGGTCTTCATCGACCTGCGCGATCGCGAGGGGCTCACCCAGGTGGTGTTCGAGCCGGCCCCGGACCGGGCCGCCGCGCACGAGCTCGCCGGGCAGCTCCGGCTCGAGTACGTGGTGGGCATCCGGGGCGTGGTCCAGAGCCGCGGCGGCAACGTGAACCCCAAGCTCGCCACCGGCGAGATCGAGGTCCACGCCACCGAGCTCGAGATCTTCAACCGCTGCGAGCCGACGCCGTTCCCCATCGAGGACGCCATCGACACCGGCGAGGAGAAGCGGCTCCAGTACCGCTACCTCGACCTGCGCCGCGCCCCGCTCCAGAAGACCCTCATGACCCGCGCGCGGGTGAACCACCTCACCCGCAACTACTTCAGCGAGCGCGGCTTCCTCGAGCTCGAGACCCCGTTCATGGTGAAGTACACGCCGGGCGGGGCGCGCAACTTCCTCGTCCCGAGCCGCCTCAACCCCGGCAAGTTCTACGCCCTCGCCGAGAGCCCGCAGCTCTTCAAGCAGCTCTACATGATGGCGGGCTTCGACAAGTACTTCCAGATCGTCCGCTGCTTCCGCGACGAGGACCTCCGGCTCGACCGCCAGCCCGAGTTCACCCAGATCGACGTCGAGATGAGCTTCGTCGAGCAGAACGACATCTTCGACGTGATGGAGGGGCTCGTGGTGAAGCTCTGGAAGGAGGTCCTCGGGATCGAGATCCCGCGCCCCTTCCTGCGCATGCCCTTCGAGGAGTCGATGGGCAAGTACGGCAACGACAAGCCCGACCTCCGCTTCGACCTGCACCACGTCGAGCTCACCGAGCTGGTGAAGGAGAACCAGGGCGGCGGCGTGCCCATGCTGGCCGACGCGGTGGCCGCGGGCGGCATCGTGAAGGCCCTGCGCCTCCCGGCCGACAAGGCGCTCAGCCGCACCGAGATCGACAAGCTCGAGGAGTACGTGAAGGGGATGGGGGCGAAGGGGCTCGCCCGGGCCAAGCTGGCCGAGGGCGGCGAGTGGACCCAGTCGCCGCTCGCGAAGACCATCACCCCGGCGCTGCGCCAGGCCATCAACGCCGCCTGCGAGGCCGAGCCGGGCGACCTGCTCCTGTTCCAGTTCGGGAAGCCGGCGGTGGTCCACACCGTCATGGCGAACCTCCGCGTCCACCTCGCGAAGCGGCTCGGGCTCATCCCCGAGTACGGCTCGGGCGGCAAGTGGAACTTCCTCTGGGTCGTGAACCCGCCGCTCTTCGAGTACGACGAGGAGTCCAAGACCTGGGCCGCGGCGCACCACGCCTTCACCCGGCCGCACGACGAGGATCTGCAGTACCTCGAGAGCGATCCCGGCAAGGTGAACTGCTACCGCTACGACCTCGTGCTCAACGGCTTCGAGATCGGCGGCGGCTCGATCCGGCTCCACGACCCGCAGGTGCAGGCGCGGGTCTTCAAGGCCATGGGGATCAGCGACGAGGACGCCCGCGCCAAGTTCGGGTTCCTCCTCGACGCCCTCAAGATGGGCGCGCCCCCGCACGGCGGCATCGCGCTCGGCATGGACCGGCTCGTCATGCTCCTCACCGGCGCCGAGTCGCTGCGCGACGTGGTGGCCTGGCCGAAGACGCAGAAGGGCACCGACCTCATGACCGGCGCCCCCGGCGACGTGGACGGCCGGCAGCTCCGCGAGCTGGCCGTGAAGAGCACGGTCGAGCCCAAGTAGCGCGTCACGCCACCCGGCTGACTCCGCGGCCGCGTCAGGCGCTTGACGCGGCCGCGCCGTTTCTCGCGCCCGGGCGCCCCTGGGCCGCGCTTCCGGCGCTGGCCTGGGGCTTGCTTCACCCCGGGCGTGCCGCTCCTCACCCTCTGCGTCATCGCCCGCGACGAGGAGGCGATGCTCGAAGGCTGCCTCGCCTCGGCGCGGGACGCGGTCGACGAGGTCGTCCTCGTCGACACCGGCAGCCGCGACCGCACCGCCGCGCTCGCCCGCGCCGCCGGCGCCCGGGTCCTCGAGCAGCCCTGGGCCGACGACTTCTCCGCCCCCCGGAACCTCGCCCTGGCCGAGGCGCGCGGCGACTGGGTGCTGCAGCTCGACGCCGACGAGCGGCTGGCGCCCGGCTCGGGCGAGGCGCTGCGCCAGGCCCTGCGCGGCGGCGGCTTCGAGCGCGGGCTCCTGCGGCTCCACAACGCCTCGCGGCTCGACGCGGCGCCCGCCGAGGTCCTGTCCGGCCGCGCCCGCCTGGGCGAGCCGCAGTGGCTGCTGCGCGCCTTCCGGCGGCTCCCGGGCGTGCGCTACGAGAGCCCCATCCACGAGTCGCCCCTGCCGTCGCTCGTCCGGGCGGGGGCGCGCCCCCGCTTCCTCGACGCCGAGATCGTGCACCTCGGCGCCGTGCCCGGCCTCCGCGACGCCCGCGCGAAGTCGGCGCGGAACGCGGCGCTGCTCCGGCGCCGGCTCGAGGACGCGCCCGGCGACGTGCGGCTCTGGGGCTACCTCGCGCTCGAGCTCGCCGGCGCGGGCGATCGGGCCGGGGCGGCGGAGGCCGCCGAGCGCGGCTGGCAGGTCCTCGCCGCGCTGCCGCCCGGGATCTCGGCGCACCAGCTCTGCGCCGCCCGGGCCACGCTCGCCTACAACGACGGCGACCTCGACCGGGCGCTCCAGACGGTGGACCGGCTGGTCGCGCGCGAGGGCGACTCGCCCGACGCCATGTTCCTGCGGGGCAGCACGCTGCTCCGGCTCGCCTTCCGCGAGCCGCCCGGCGCCGTTCGGCAGGCCGTCCTCGAGCAGGCGGCGCGGGCCCTCCAGGCGACGCTCGCGACCGCGGGCGCGCCGCACGAGCGCCGGACGCTCGGCGGCGCGTCGGGGCACGCGGCGAACGGCCAGCTCGGCCTCGTCCTCCTGGCGCGGCGCGACTGGGCCGGCGCCCGCGACGCGCTCCTCGCCGCCCTCGGCGATCGCCCCGGCGACCGCGAGGCGGCGCTCGGCCTCGCCGAGGCCCGCGCCGAGCTCGGGGAGGCGGCGCAGGCGCTGCGCGAGCTCGAGCCGCTGCTCGACGCCTCGCCCGACGGCTGGGCGGTGGCGGCCCGCGCGGCCCAGGTCCTCGGCGCGCTGGACGACGCGCGGGCCCTCCTCGCCGAGGCGGCGCGCCGGCAGTCGGCCGGCTTCTCCGCGCCGCACCGGCGCGAGCGCGCCCAGGCGCTCGCCGGCGAGGTGTCCCGGTGAGCCCGGCGACCGCGCCCCGCGTCTCGCTCTGTCTCATCGCCAGGGACGAGGAGCGCTTCCTCCCGGGCTGCCTCGCCTCGGCGCGGGCGGCGGTGGACGAGGTGATCGTCGTGGACACGGGGAGCCGGGACGGCACGGTGGCGCTCGCCCGGGCGGCGGGGGCCCGCGTCCTCGAGGCCCCCTGGACCGGCGACTTCTCGGCGCCCCGCAACCTGGGGCTCGCCGCCGCGACCGGCGACTGGGTGCTGCAGCTCGACGCCGACGAGCGGCTCGCCGGCGGCGCCGCCGCGGCGCTGCGGCGCGCCGTCGCCGAGCCGGGCGGCGCCGCCGCCTTCCTGGTCCGGCTCCACGACGCCGCGCGGCTCGACGCGCCGGAGGCGGAGGTGCTCTCCGGCGCCGCCCGGCTGCGCGACGTCGCGCTCCTGCCGCGCCTCTTCCGGCGGCTGCCGGGCCTGGCCTGGCGCGGCGCGGTCCACGAGCGGATCGACGAGGCCCTCGCCGAGGCGGGGGCCCGGTTCGCGCTCTCGGACGTGGACCTCGTCCACCTCGGCGCGGTGCCGGAGCTCCGGGAGGCGCTCGGCAAGCGGGCGCGGAACACCGCCATCCTCCGCCGGGCCTGCGACGACGGCTCGGGCGACGTGACGCCCTTCGGCTACCTCTGCCTCGAGCTGCGCGCGGAGGGGCGCGGGGAGGAGGCCTGGCAGGTGGCGGCCCGCGGCTGGGCCCTCGTCCCCGGCCAGCCCCGGACCCGGTCGCTCCACAACTTCCTCGTCGCGCGGGCCATGCTGGCGCTCGATCGCGGCGAGCCGTCCCTGGCCCTCGAGAGCGTGGCGGCCCTGGAGGCCCGCTCCGCCCTGGGCGCCGACGCCCTGCTGCTGCGCGGGGTGGCCTCGCTGCAGCTCGCCCTGTCCGCCCCGGCGGCCGGCCGCGCGGCCCCCCTCGCCGCCGCGGTCGCGGCCCTGCGCGCCGCGCGGGCGCGCCACGACCTCGTCGACCCGCACCAGGTGATCGGCGGGTCGAGCGGCGACACCGCCGCCGCCCAGCTCGGGCTGGCGCTGCTCCTCTCCGGCCGCTCCGAGGAGGCGGCCGGCGCCTTCGAGGACGCGCTGCGGCTGCGGCCCGGGCTCCCGGAGGCCGCGCTCGGGCTGGCCGAGTGCCGCCTGGAGCGGGGCGACCCGGCCGGCGCGCTCGCGTCGCTCTCGCCCCTCCTCGGCGCCCGGCCCGACGGCTGGGCGCTGGCGGCCCGCGCCGCGCACGCGCTCGGCGCCGCCGCCGACGCCCGCAGCCTGCTCGCCGAGGCCCACCGGCGGGCCGGGGCCGGCTTCCTCTCGCCGCACCGGCTCGAGGCGGCGCGCGCGCTCTGGGCCGCGCTGGAAGGAGCCTCGCCGTGAGCCGACGCCTCTCGCTCTGCCTCATCGTCCGGGACGAGGAGCGGCTCCTGCCCGGCTGCCTCGCCTCGGTGGCCGGCCTCGCCGACGAGGTCGTGGTCGTGGACACCGGCAGCGCCGACCGGACCGCCGAGCTCGCCCGGGAGGCCGGCGCGAAGGTGATCCTGCGCCCCTGGGACGACGACTTCTCGGCGGCGCGCAACGCCGCGCTCGCCGCCGCCACCGGCGACTGGGTGCTACAGCTCGACGCCGACGAGCGGCTGGCGCCCGGCGCCGCGCCGCGGCTGCGCGCGGCCGTGGAGGCCGACCGGTCGGCGGCGCTCCTCCTGCCGCTCCACGACGCGAGCCGGCTCGACGCCCCGCCGGAGGAGGTGCTCTCCGGCCGCGCCCGGCTCGGCGAGCCGGCGCTCCTCCTCCGGGCCTTCCGGCGCCTCCCCGGGATCGCCTACCGGGGCCCCATCCACGAGAGCGTCGGCGACTGGCTCGGCGCCCGCGGCCACCGGGCCGCCGTGGTGGACGCGCCCATCGTGCACTACGGCGCCGTGCCCGGCCTGCGCGCCGAGCGCGCCAAGCGGGACCGGAACCTGGACCTCCTGCGCCGCTGGTGCGACGCGGCGGACGGAGAGGTGACGCCGTTCGGCTATCTCGCGGTGGAGCTGCTCCAGACCGGCGATCCCGACGCCGCCTGGGCGGTGGCCGAGCGCGGCTGGGCGCTCCTCGACGCGCAGCCGCCGGGCCGGGTGGTGCACCGGCTGGCGGTGGCGCGGGCCGCCGCGGCGCTGCAGCGGGGCGCGCCGGGCGCGGCGCTCGACACCCTCGACCGGCTCGCCGCGCGGGACGGCGACAGCTCCGACGGGCTCCTGCTCCGGGCCGACGCGCACCTCGCGCTCGCGCGCGCCGCGCCGCCCGGGAGCGGCGAGCGCCGGGACCGGGCCCGCGCCGCCGCCGAGGCCTGCTCCGGCGCGCTCGCGCAGGAGGGGCGCCCCGACCCCTCGCGCTTCCTCCCCGGCTCGGCCTCGCACGCCGCCGCGGCGCGGCTCGGCGCCGCGCTGCTCCTCCTCGGACGCCCGGCCGACGCGCGGGCGGCCTTCGAGGCCGCGCTGGCGCGCGCGCCCGGCCTGCCGGAGCCGCTCCTGGGGCGCGCCGAGGCGCTCCTCGACGAGGGTCGCCCCGCCGAGGCGCTCGCCGCCCTGGAGACGCTGCTCGACGCGCGACCGGACGGCTGGCTGCTCGCCGCGGCGGCGGCGGCGGCGCTCGGGGCGGCCTCCGACGCACGGGCGCTGTTCGCCGAGGCGGGGCGCCGCTGGGGCGCGGGGATCGCCGCCGAGCGGCGGGAGCGGGGCGAGGCCCTCGCGGCGGCGCTGGGACACCCCCTCCCTGGCTCGCCCCCGCGCGGAGGGGGAGGGGATGGCCCCGTCGCTGCGCCGGGAGCGGCTCCGTCCCGCTTCGCCGTGACCGTGGTCTCCCCGCCCGGCTACCCGCACAGCCAGGCGTTCCGGGAGATCGCCGAGACCCTGCACTACGGGCTCCTCGCGCTCGGCCACGACTGCGTGCTCACCGACCGCGCCGACCTCCCCGGCCGCCGCCACGTCCTGCTCGGCTCGAACCTCCTGCCGAGCCACCCCATCCCGCTCGCGCCCGACACCGTGCTCTACAACCTCGAGCAGGTGGACCGCGCGAGCACCTGGCTCTCGCCGGCGCTCCTCGACCTGTTCCGGCGGCACACCGTCTGGGACTACAGCGAGAAGAACGCCGACGAGCTCGCGCGGATGGGGCTGCCGCGGCCGCGGGTGGTCCCGGTGGGCTTCGCCCCGGCGCTGGTCCGCATCCCCGCCCGCGAGGAGGACATCGACGTGCTCTTCTACGGCTCGGTGAACGAGCGGCGGAAGCGCGTGCTCGACGCCCTCGCGGCGGCGGGCGCCCGGGTGCAGGCGCTCTTCGGCGTCTACGGACCGGAGCGCGACGCCTTCATCGCCCGCTCGAAGCTGGTGGTGAACCCCCACTACTTCGAGGCCAAGGTCTTCGAGGTGGTGCGCGTCTCCTACCTGCTCGCGAACGGGCGGTGCGTGGTGTCGGAGCGCGGCGCCGACCCGGTGGAGGAGCGCGCCTTCGAGGACGCGGTGGCGTTCGCCCCCTACGAGGCGCTGGTGGCCACCTGCCTGCGGCTCCTCGGCGACCCCGCCGAGCGGGCCCACCGCGCCGAGGCGGGCCGGCGACTCATGGAGGCCCGCCCGGAGTCGGAGTACCTGCGCGCCGCGCTCGGCTGATCCCGAACGGGTCCGGCCTGCCGACCGGACGGGCGCTATCTCTCCGGGGTGCCCGGCACCCCCGAGCGCTACGACGTGGTGGTCCTGGGCGGCGGCGCCAACGGCGCCGGCACGGCCCGCGACCTCGCCATGCGCGGCCTCTCGGTGCTGCTCCTCGAGAAGCGCGACTTCGGGGTCGGCGCGAGCGGCAACAGCTCGGGGATGATCCACGGCGGCATCCGCTACATGCTCTCCGACCGGCACGTGACCGAGCTCGCCTGCCGCGACTCGGGCTACATCCAGCGGATCGCGCCGCACCTGCTGTTCCGGATCCCCTTCCTCATGCCGCTCGCCGCGCGGGCCGAGGAGGCGACGCTGGTGGAGCGCGCCACCTGGTACGCCACCGAGGTCTACGTCGGGACCTACGACAAGTACCAGCCGCTCAAGCGCGGCAAGCCGTCGGTGCGGCTCTCGGCGGAGGAGACCTACGCGCTCGAGCCCTCGCTGCGCCCCGGGCTCGCCGGCGCGGTCACGCTCGACGAGTGGGGGATCGACGCCTTCCGGCTCTGCGCGCTCAACGCCCTCTCGGCGCGGCGCCACGGCGCGGTCGTCCGCACCTGGACGGCGGCCCGCGAGGTGCTGCGCGAGGGCGGCCGGGCGATGGGCGTCACCTGGCAGGACGCCCTCACCGGCGAGCGGGGCGAGGCGCGCGCGGCCGCGATCTACAACGCCACCGGCGCCTGGAGCCCCGCCTTCGCCCGCCGCCACGCCGGCGCCCGCGTCCCGATGCGGCCGGGCAAGGGGGTGCACCTCTCGCTCGACCGGCGCTTCTCCAACTACGGCGTCATCTGCAGCGCCGTGGACGGCCGGCAGATGTTCCTCATGCCGCACGAGACCGAGTCGATCATCGGCACCACCGACGACGACTACTACGGCGATCCCGACGACCTCGAGGCTACCAACGACGAGGTGGAGTACCTGCTCGAGGGGGTGGAGTCGCTCGTCCCCGGCGTGCGCCGCGCCCGCGTGACCCGGGCCTGGTGCGGGCTGCGCACCACCATCCACGCCTACGGTCCCACCGAGGACGCGCTCTCGCGCGAGCACGCCTTCCACGATCACGCCGCCGAGGGCGCGGCCGGGCTCCTCTCCATCTCCGGCGGGAAGCTCGCGAGCTACCGCGCCCAGTCGCAGGAGGCGGCGGACCGGCTGGTGGCGCTGGTGGGGAGGCCGGCGCGCCCGTGCCGCACGCACGAGGAGCCGCTCCCGGGCGGCGACGAGGTCCCGGACCCGGCGCGGCTCGCGGAGGAGTACGGGGTCGCGCCCGCCGCCGCGGCCCGCCTCGTCTACCGGCAGGGGAGCCGCGCGCGCGAGGTGCTGGCCCTCGTGCGCGACGACCCGCGGCTCGGGCTGGTGCTCTGCCGAGACGAGGCGATCCTGGCCGCCGAGGTGGTCCACTGCGTGCGCGAGGAGCAGGTGCGGCGGCTCCAGGACCTGCGGCGCCGCTGCCGCCTCGCCGTGGGCGGCTGCGCCGGGAGCGACTGCGCCCGGGTGGCGGCCCAGCTCGCCGGGCGCGAGCTCGGGTGGAGCGCCGACCAGGTCCGGGCCGAGCTCGCCGACCTGCTCGAGGCCGGCTGGCGCGAGCGGCGACCGGTGCTCGACGCCCACCAGCTCGTGCAGGAGGAGCTCCTGCGCGGCGTGCAGGCGGGGCTCGGGGTGGTCCGGTGAGCCCGGGCGAGCCCGCGCCACCGCTCGACGTCCTGGTGCTCGGCGGGGGGCTGGCGGGGGCGGTGGCCGCGCTGGCCGCGCGCGAGCGCGGGGCGCGGGTGGCCCTGGTGCGGCGCAGCCCCGGCGCGAGCGCCCTCTCCTCGGGCGCGGTGGGGGTGGCCTGGGACGCCGACGCCCTCCCGGGCGATCCGCTCCGCGCCCGCCGCGGCTGGCTCGAGTCGGCGCGGCGGCTGGGGGCGCGCCGGCCGGAGCACCCCTACGCCGTGGTCGGGGAGGGGCTCCGCGAGCTCCCGGCGGCGCTGGCGTTCGCGGCGAGCGAGCTCGAGGCGCTCCTCGCGCCGCCGCTCGAGCGGAACCGCTTCCTCGCCACCGCCCACGGCGCCGCGCTGGGCGCCGCGCTCTGCCAGCGCTCGATGGCCGCGGGCGACCTGCTCGAGGTGCGCGGCCGGCTCGCCGTGGCCGGCTTCCGCGGCCACCTCGGCTGGGACGCCCGGCTCGTCGCCGGCGGGCTCGCGCGCTACGCGCCGCTCGGCGGGCCCGAGCCGGTCGCGGTGGAGCTCGACCTGTTCGCCGGGCCGGGGGAGGGGCTCCTGCGCCCGCACGAGCTGGCGCGGGCGCTCGAGCCGCCCGGGGCCGCGGAGGAGGCCGGCCGCCGGCTGCGCGAGGCGCTCCCCGCCGGCGCGGCCGCCGCGCTCCTCCCGCCGGTGCTCGGGCTGCGGCTCGAGGCGCGCGTGCCCGAGCGGCTCTCGGCGGCGGCGGGCCTGCCGGTGGCCGAGCTCCTGGGCGACGTCCCGAGCGTCCCCGGGCTCCGGCTGCAGGACGCGATGGAGCGGCGGCTGCGGCAGGCCGGGGTCGAGCTGGTGGAGGGGCCGGTGGAGCGCGCCGAGGCGCCGGGGCTCGCGCTCCTCGCCGGCGGGCGCGAGCTCGTCGCGGGGGCCTGGGTGCTCGCGACCGGCCGCTACACCGGCGGCGGCGTGGCCCGGCGCGGCCGCCTGCTCGAGCCGGTGCTGGGGCTCCCGGTGCACGCCGGCGGCGAGGATCCGGCCGGGCCGCGGCTCCACGCCCGCCCCCCCGCGGCGCTCACGCGCGCCGGCTGCTTCGAGCCGCAGCCGCTCCTCGCGGCCGGGCTGCGGGTGGATCCGGAGCTGCGGCCGCTCGGCGAGGACGGGCGGCCGTTCCACCCGCGCCTCTTCGCGGCCGGCGGCGTGCTCGGGGGGCACGAGCCGGCGCAGGACGGGACCGGGCTCGGGGTGGCGATCCTGACGGGCTACGTCGCGGGGCGGGGCGCTGCCTTCACCAGCCTGCGATGCGCCGGCAGCGGGTTCGCCTCGAGGTAGCGGCGCGCCTCGTCCACGGCGGCCTGCGGGAAGAAGCGCGGGTGGTTCAGGATCACCCGGCAGTAGAGCGGGACGTGGTTCCGCATCGCTCCGGAGACCATGCTCGACTGCTTCACGCGGTAGAAGAAGAGCGGCTCGGGGACGTGCACCGCCTTCATGCCGCGCTCGATGCAGCCGACCCAGAAGTCGTAGTCCTCGTACCCGAACACCATGTTCGGGTTGTAGCCGCCGAGGGTCTCCCAGACCTCTCGCCGGAAGAGCGAGGTGCAGACCGCCACGTTGCGGCGGCGCAGCGTGTCCTCGTCCCAGGGGCCCATCTTCCAGATGCCGCTCTCGGCGCCGAAGCGGACCACGTCCACGAACGCGACCGAGCAGTCGGGGTTGGCCTCCAGCGCGCCGACCGTCTTCTCGAGGAAGGTGGCGTCGATGGCGTCGTCGGCGTCGAGCGGCAGGACGTAGCGGCCGCGGGCCATCCGGATGCCGGCGTTTCGCGCCTCGGCCAGCCCGGCGTTCTCCTGCCGGAGGAGGGAGATGCGGCACGCCGGGAAGCGGGCCGCGAGGGAGCGCGCCACCGCGGCGCTCTCGTCCGGGCTGCCGTCGTCCACCACGATCACCTCGTGGTCGGCGAACGTCTGGCCGAGGACGCTCATCACCGCGAGCTCGAGGTACTGTGCCTGCTGGTAGCAGGGGATGACGACCGAGACCGCCGGGGCGCGAGCCGTGTCCGCCATGACGGCCTAGCTCCCCGCCACCAGCACGCGCTCGCCGCGGGCCTTGAGGGCCAGGTCGAGCGCGACCGGGCTCACGTCGAGGAAGACCTCGGGGGAGCTGCGGGCGATGTCGGCGAGGACGTCGGAGCGGCCGGCCGCGCAGAGCCCCAGCTCCGGGATCTGGACCGCGATGGCGGCGTACTCGGCCTGCTGCTCGAGCAGCGCCGTCAGCTCGTCGAGGAACCCGGGCGGCGGGCTCACCCGGGCAGGCAACAGCACCGCCCACGCCCGCGAGCACTCGAGCATGCCGGAGCGGACCGCGCCGGCGAGCCCCGCCTCCGACCGGGCCGGCACGACGCGCAGCCGCTCCGGACGCTCGGTGGCGAGCAGATCGGCGAACTGGCGGGTGCCGTCCTCGGACGCGGCGTCGGCCAGGATGAGCTCGTCGTCGGGGGCGAGCTCGGCCCAGGTCTCCTCCACGCAGCGGGCCACCGTGGTGAGCGAGTTCGCGGTCGGGATGATCACCGACAGCGGTGGCCTGCCCGGGCGCGCGGGGCGCGAGGGGGCGCCGCGCACGCCGTCCACGTCGGCGAGGGGCGCGCGTCCGAGCCAACGGCGGTTCAGGAGCGAGAGGTTGCGGGTTCCGGGGTCGGCCGCCTGGGCGGCGTGGCGGATCACGGCGCTCTCGCCCGAGATGAGCACCACCTTGCCGGCAGCGCGGGCGCGCAGGCAGAGGTCCACGTCCTCGCAGCCGTCCCAGAACTGGTCGTCGAAGCCACCCAGCGAGCGGAAGAGGTCGGCGCGCACCAGCATGGCCTCGTCCGACACCGCCGGGACCTCCAGCACGGCGCCGCCCCGGTCGCCGAGCGCCACCGGGGTGAGCGGGAAGGGCTTGGCGTAGGCGAGCGCGCAGCCGTTGAAGACCACCGCCCCATCCTGCGCGAGCAGCACGGCGCCCGCCACGCCCACCGTCTCGTTCCCATCGAGGAGCGAGACCAGCGGGGAGAGCCAGCCGACCCGCGGCTCGACCCCGCCCTGCAGGAAGGCGAGGTGGCGGCCCGTCGCGACCGAGGAGCCCAGGTTGAAGGCGCGGGCGCGTCCCTGGGCCGCCTCGCAGCGGACCACCCGGACGTTCTCGAGCCTCGGCAGGGCGAGGCGGCTCGCGTCGGTGCTGCCGTTGTCCACCACGATGATCTCGACGCCGACGCCGCCGTGGTCCTCGAGCAGCGCCATGAGCGTCCGGAAGGTCTGTTCCCAGGGCCCGTTCGCGGCCACGACGAGGGAGACGGCGGGGGGCGGGGCGGCGCGGTGCACAGGGTTCACGGAGGCCTCGGGGGAGGGCGGGGCGGGGGTGGTGGGGGTGGGACGGGAGCCTTCGGCCGGGCCGGGCTCCTCGAGGAGCGCCCGGGCGCGCCGGGCGGTGGCGGGGTCGCCGCCGCTGGCGGCCTCGCGCTCCAGCGCCGCGGCGCCGGCGGCGAGCCGGGCGCGGGCGGCGGCCAGCTCCTCGGGGTCGTAGAGCGCCGGGTGGTTCAGCATCAGCCGGGAGCAGAGGAGCGCGTGGTGCTTCATGGCGGTGGTGACGGCGCTCTCCGCCTTCACCCGATAGCGGAGCACCGGCTCGGGGATCCGCCGGGCGCGGGCCCCGGCCTCGGCGCAGGCGAGCCAGAAGTCCCAGTCCTCGTAGCCGAGCGACATGTTGCGCTGGTAGCCGCCGGCGCGGGCCCAGAGCTCCCTGCGGTAGAGCGAGCAGTAGGGAAGCTGGTTGCCGCGCGAGAGGGCGCCCAGCTCGAAGGTGCCGGCGCGCAGGAGCCCCTCGCGCCCGCCGAACTGGAGGACGTCCCCGTAGGCGATGGCGCACTCCGGGCTCTCTTCGAGCGCGGTGACCAGCCTGGCGAGGACGTCCGGGAGGAGCTCGTCGTCGGCGTCGAGGAAGAGGAGCAGCTCGCCCCGCGCGGCGCGGGCGCCGGCGTCGAGCGCACCCGAGAGCCCGCGGTTCTCCTGCGAGACGAGCCGGATGGCGCGGCCGGGGTGGGCGCTCGCGAGCGCCGCGGCGACCTCGCGGGTGTCGTCCGGGCTGCCGTCGTCCACGATCACGATCTCGTGGTCCCGGAAGGACTGGCGGAGCACGCTCTCGACCGCGCCGCCCAGGTACTCGGCCTGCCGGTAGCAGCGGATGGCGACCGTCACCTTCGGCGGCCCGGGGGCGCGCTCCGGGGCGCTGGCGATGGGATGGGGGGACAGAGAGCTCTCCTGGCGTGGTCGATGGTCCGTGGCCCGCAGGCGGTGCAGCGTGCGTGCCACCCCGAAGGGCCGCCGTTCCAGGGCTTGCGCGCGCCGCGGCGGCCTTCCGGCGCGCCAACGCGTTGACGATGGCGGCCGCGCCTGCGCCAGAAGCCTGTCAATCGCAGGCCGACTGGCACGGGAAGCGGCCCGGGCCGCGCCGCGCCGGGGTGGCATGTGCGGTGCACTCTCTGAAGCGCCCGCCCGAGCGCGGGCCAGGGGAGCAGCGCCCGCATGCACTTCGCCTTCGTCTGCCACGAGTATCCGCCGGTCGTCGGCGCCGGGTTCGGCCCGGCGGTCCAGGCGCTGGCCCAGGCGCTCGTCGGCGCCGGCCATCGCGCCAGCGTGGTCGGCTTCGCAGGGGCCGACGCCCTCGCCTCGGATCGCGGGGTGGCGGTCTACCGGTTCCGGCCGCCCGGCACGGGGGAGGGGCAGGGAGACTTCGCCCGCCGCGTGCTGCGCAACCTCCTGCTCCAGGTCCACGCGCTCGATCCGGTCGAGGCCGTGGCCTGGCCGGGCTGCGAGGAGTGGTTCCTGGAGCCGATCCCGGGCGTCCGCGACGTGCTCGTCCCCCGCGCGAGCCGTCCCAGCGCCTTCGAGGTGGTGGAGACGGTCGCCGCCCGGCTGCTGGGAGCGGAGCCTCCGCCCCCGCAGCGGGCCCGCGGGCGCGCCGGGCTCAACGTCGCCCTCGCCATGCCCTACCTCGTGACGGGCGGCTCCGATCACCTGATGCAGCAGGTCTTCGCCGACCGCGCGCGCCGCGACGCCGGCCTGCTGGTCTTCTCGACCCAGGGCGCGCCGGAGGCGATGGGGACCTCGGCCCCGGGCTACGCCCGCATCACCCCCGACGTCTTCGAGCTCGCCAGGATTCTGCCCGCGGCCTCCCACCCCGACGCCATCCTGGAGCTGCTCCGGAGCCGCCGGACCGACGTGCTGATGGTGGTCGGCTCTCGGCGCACCTACGAGCTGCTCCCCCGGATCAAGGCGGAGCTCCCGCAGATGAAGGTCGTGGACCACCTCTACAACCCGGTCGGCCACCTCGTGAGCAACCGGCAGTTCGCGCGCTACATCGACTTCCACATCGCCGCCAACGAGGAGGTGCGGCGCGCGCTCCTGCAGGGCGGCGAGCGGGCCGAGCGGATCCAGGTGGTCCACCACGGCATCGACACCGCCGGCCACGACCCGGACGCGATCCCGCGGCGCGACGACCTGCCGGGGCTCGCCACCCGGCCCGGGGAGCAGGTGGTCCTGTTCGCGGGGCGCCTCTCCGAGGAGAAGGGCTGCCTGCGCTTCCTCGAGATCGCGCACCGGCTGCGGGGCCGCGGCGGGGTCCGCTTCGCCATGACCGGCGACGGCCCGCTGCGGCAAGCGGTCGAGGCGCGCGCGGCCGAGCTCGGCCTCGGCGCGACCGTGGCGCGGCTCGGCTTCGTGGACGACCCCCGCCCCTACCTCCGCCGCGCCGACGTGGTGGTGATCCCCTCCGACGTCGACGGGCTCCCGCTCGTCTGCCTGGAGGCGCTCGCCCTCGGGACGCCGGTGGTCGCCTCGGCGATCGGCGCGCTGCCGGAGGTGATCGCGCCGGGCGTGAACGGGGCGGTGGTCGCCCCCGCCGACGTGGACGGCTTCGCGCGGGCCATCGACGCGATCCTCTCGGCCGCGCCCGACCCCGAGCGGGCGCGGCGCTGCCGCGCCGACGTGGTGGCCCGCTTCGGGATCGAGGCGGTCCGCGAGCGGTACTGGGCTATATTTCACGGGCTCGCCGGCGCGCGAGCCGGAGCGACCGAGGTGCTGACTTGAGAGTCCAGGGAGCGAAGGTCCTCGTCACCGGGGCGGGCGGCTTCATCGGGAGCCATCTCGTCGAGCTGCTGGTGCGGCGGGGGGCGAAGGTGCGCGCGATGGTGCACTACGACGCGCGCGCCGATCAGTCGAACCTCGAGCTGGTCTCCCCAGAGGTGCGGGGGGCCTTCGAGGTGGTCTCGGGCAACGTGGAGGACCCGTACTTCGTCGCCTCGGCGGTGAAGGGGCAGGAGGCGGTGTTCCACCTGGCGGCGCTGATCGCCATCCCGTACTCGTACCTGGCGCCGGCGAGCTTCGTGGCGACCAACGTGCAGGGCACGCTCAACGTCCTCGAGGCGTGCCGCACGCAGGGGGTGTCCCGGCTGGTGCACACCTCCACCTCGGAGACCTACGGCACCGCGCTCTACACCCCGATCGACGAGCAGCACCCGCTGCAGGGCCAGTCGCCGTACTCGGCGAGCAAGATCGGCGCGGACAAGCTGGCGGAGAGCTACCACCTGTCCTTCGGGCTGCCGGTGGCGACCGTGCGGCCCTTCAACACCTACGGGCCGCGCCAGTCGGCGCGGGCGGTGATCCCGACCATCATCGCGCAGGCCCTGGCGTCTCCGGCGATCCGGCTCGGCTCGCTGACGCCGGTGAGGGACCTCAACTACGTGCTCGACACCGTGGCCGGCTTCGTCGCGGTGGCCGAGAGCGACGCGGCGGTGGGGCAGGTGGTGAACGTCGGGAGCGGCTCGGCGGTGACCATCGGCGAGCTGGCGGCGCTGATCCTGCGCATCATGGGGATCGAGAAGGAGATCGTGGTCGACCAGGCGCGGGTGCGCCCCGAGAAGAGCGAGGTCATGGCGCTGCTCGCCGACCGGCGCAAGGCGGAGGCGCTGACCGGCTGGACGCCACGCTACACCCTGGAACAGGGACTGCGGGAGACGGTGGAGTTCGTCCGCGCGCACCTCGATCGCTTCAAGCCCGACGTCTACAACCGGTGACCTCATGCAGGCAGTGATCCTGGCAGGCGGCAAGGGGACGCGGCTCCGCCCCTACACCACCACCTTCCCGAAGCCGCTCATGCCGCTCGACGATCTGCCCATCGTGGAGATCGTGCTCCGGCAGCTGGCGCACCACGGCTTCACCGACGTGATCATCACCACCGGCCACCTGGCCGAGCTGATCCGGCTCTTCTGCGGGGACGGCAGCCGGTGGGGGCTGCACATCGAGTACTCGCTCGAGAACGAGCCGCTCGGGACGGCCGGGCCGCTGGCCCTGCTGGCCGACCGGCTGGAGGATCACTTCCTGGTGATGAACGGCGACCTCCTCACCACCATGAGCTACCGGCGGGTCTACGACGCCCACGTCGCCTCCGGGGCGACCGCGTCGATCGGGGTCTACCGCCGCGAGGTGAAGATCGACTTCGGCGTGATCGAGGAGGACGAGCCGGGGCGGCTGGCCCGCTACGTCGAGAAGCCGACGTTCCACTTCGACGTGAGCATGGGCATCAACGTGCTGAGCCGGAGCGCCCTGCGCTTCGTCGAGCCGGGCAAGCGGCTCGACATGCCGGACCTCATGGCGCGGATCGTGGCGGCCGGGGAGCGGGTGAGCTGCTACCGGGAGCCCTGCTACTGGCTCGACATCGGGCGGGTGGACGACTTCCAGGTGGCGTCGGAGGAGTTCCAGAAGCGCCGGGCCGAGTTCCTGCCTCATGCCTGAGACCGTGCTCCTCACCGGCGCGACCGGCTACCTGGGCGCGGCCCTGCGCTCCCGGGCGGTGGTCGAAGGCGCGCGCTGCCTCGCGGTGGGGCGGCGGCCGCGGGCCGAGGAGGGGTACCGGCAGCTCGACCTGGCGGCCGGTCCCGAGGCGGTGGCGGCGCTGCTCCGCGCCGAGCGGCCGCAGGTGATCTTCCACCTCGCCGGCGGCGCGGCGGGGGATCCGTTCGCGCTCAACCTGCCGCCGCTCCGGAACCTGCTCGCGGCGCTCCGGTCCATCCCCGGCTACCTGCCGCGGCTGGTGACGGCCGGGTCCGCGGCCGAGTACGGCGACCTGGGGCCGGACCCGATCGACGAGGGGGCGCGGGAGCGGCCGGTGACCGAGTACGGGGTGGCGAAGCTGGCCCAGGCCCGGCTCGTCGCGCTGGCGCGGCGGGGCGGGTTGCCGACGGTAGTGGGGCGGGTGTTCAACGCCATCGGCCCGGGGATGCCGCCCACGCTCGCGTCGGCACGCTTCGCGCGCGAGGTGCGGGCCGCCATCGCCTCGGGCGCGCGCCACGTCACCGTGGGGGATCTCTCGACGGTGCGCGACTACCTCGACGTCGAGGACGTGGCCGCGGCGCTCTGGGCCCTCGGGCACGGGGCGCTCTCCGACCCCATCGTCAACGTCTGCTCGGGGGAGGGCGTGCGGACGGGCGAGGTGCTGGCCGAGATCCAGCGCCAGCTCGGCGTGTCGCTCGAGGTGCGGACCGATCCCGGGCTCGTCCGGGGCCCGTTCGACGTCCCGGTCAGCGTCGGCAGGAACGACCGGCTGCGCGCCGCCCTGGGCGAGGCCCCGCGGTTCTCGCTCCCACGGGCGGTGGCGCGGCTGCTGGACGGAGGCTGACGCCCCGGCTCACCCGGCCGCGAGCTGCTCGCGGAAGATGGCCTCGTAGCGATCCAGCGTCAGCCGCTGGTCGAACTTGCTCTCGGCCATGGCGCGCGAGCACCGCTTGAGCTCGGCGAGCTCTCCGGGCGCGGCCGTCCAGCGGGCGAGCAGCTCCGCGAAGCGGCCGACCTCCTTGGGCGGGACGAGATAGCCGTTCCTTCCCTCCTCGATCAGCTCCGGGATCCCGCCCACCGGCGAGGCGATCACCGGGATCCCGCAGGCGTTTGCCTCCATCACGATCTGGGGGCGGCCGTCGCCGCTGGACGGGACCACCAGCACGTCGAGGCCGGCGAAGGCGTCGGCGAGCTCGGGCACGTAGCCGCGGTAGTCGATGGCCTGACGCGCGCCGCTCCGCTCGATGGTCCGCTGGACCTCGTCCGCGAGCGGGCCGCCCCCCACCATGCGGAAGGAGACCGACGGGTGGCTCGCGTGAAGCCGCTCGGCCAGCTCGACGAAGCCGAGGGGGTTCTTCTCGCCCGACATCCGGCCGACGTAGCCGATCGTGAGTCCCGCGCCGGTCCGGGGGCGGGTGTCCACGGCGAAGGCCTCCAGGTCGATGCCGCTCTCCGCCACCTTCACGTTCGGGTCGGCCTTGGACGAGCAGCGCTCGATGTAACGGCGCATGAACTGGCTCTCGACGATCACGCCGGTCATGCACCGCTCGTGCAGGAAGTGGTTCACCGTGTGCCCGAACTCGTTGTAGAGCACGTCGAAGATCGGCGTGCGCGGGAAGCGCTCGCGGAGGTAGGGCAGGTACGGGTAGAGGGGGATCGCGCCCACCTGCAGCACCAGGCCGACGTTCCGGTGCCGGATGGCGTGCCCGAGGTGGTCGCAGTAGTCCACGTTCTGCACGCCGGTGAGGTCCATCAGGGCGCGCGCGGCCGCGAAGTCGTTCGCCGGCTCCGGGGTCACCCTGTAGGCCAGGGCCTGCCAGGTGTGGGCGACGATGACCTCGATGCCGCGGGCTCGCATGGCGCGGAGGACCCGGAGGATGAGGGCCTCCTTGGCGAGGTAGGGCAGCAGGGCGAGGATGGTCCGGTGCGACATGGGGGATCTCCGGGGGAGCGTGACTTCAGCGCCCGAGGGCGCGCGCCCGCTGGTTGAACATCGAGAGGTCGAGCTCCAGCTCCTGCTCCGGGCTCCGGGCCTGGCGCGGCGCCGGGGCCGCGCGGAAGAGCGAGAGGAGCCGGCGGCCTGCGGTGCTGAGCAGCGGCTCGCCTTCGTCGGAGAGGACGAAGCGCTCGAAGTCGGCGTAGGAGGAGAGCGCCGGCGAGGTGAGGAACATCCCGAGCAGCCGGTAGCGCTGGATGGGGGGCATGAGCGCGAACTGGTCGTGCGTCGAGACCCAGTTGAGCATCAGCGAGAGCTGGGAGTGGAGGGCGCGGCGCTCGATGAGCGGCACCAGGTTCTTGAGCAGGAGGTAGGAGATCTCCCAGTAGGTCGCGCGCGGGTCGCCGTGGGTCGCCCCGAGCGCGTGCAGCCGGTAGAAGGTCAGGGGCTCGGGGATCATCCCGAACCGGCAGCCGCCGGCGAGCGCGCGCACCCAGAGCTCGTAGTCCGGGGCGCGGACCATCGACTCCTCGTTGAGCCCCACCTTCTCGTGCACCGAGCGGCGCAGGATGGTCGAGGAGTGGCACAGGCTGTTGCGCACGTTCCACGTGGCGACGTGGTTGAAGTCGAGCGACTGGTTGCCGGGCTGCTCGATCTCGGCCGCCTGCGGGTGGCGCTTGCCGTCCACGTCCACGACCGAGACGTAGCTGCCGACGATGTCGAGCGACGGGTCGCGTCGGAAGGCGGCCAGCTGCTTCTCGGTCTTGCGCGGGTCGATCCAGTCGTCCGCGTCCACCAGCGACAGGTACTCGCCGCGCGCCAGCGATACGGAGCGGTTGTAGCTGGCGGTCGCGCCCAGGTTCCGGTCGTTCACGTGGACGCGGATGCGCGGATCGTCGAACGAACGGATCACGTCGAGCGAGGCGTCCTGGGAGACGTCGTCCACGACCAGGAGCTCGAAGTCCTGGAACGTCTGGCCGAGGATGCTCCGGATCGTCTGGCCGATGTACTTCTCGTAGTTGTACGAGAGCACGATGAAGGAGACGAGCGGGGCAGTGGACACGGGAGGTCTCCTGTCGTTCATGACGGCGGGACGGAATGCAACTACCCTGCCGCCGCGCCAGCGCCCGAGAACAGGCGCAAATCGCCGCCGTCCCGGGCGCCCGGACGCTGACGGCGCGTCAGATGCGTGACGTTCGCCTCCTCGG
This sequence comes from Anaeromyxobacter paludicola, assembly GCF_023169965.1. Lineage (NCBI taxonomy): Bacteria > Pseudomonadati > Myxococcota > Myxococcia > Myxococcales > Anaeromyxobacteraceae > Anaeromyxobacter > Anaeromyxobacter paludicola. Next base: position 226,318 of record NZ_AP025592.1, read on the forward strand.
CGATCGCCAGGAAGTCGCGCCAGGGGCGGGCGCTTCGGCGAGAAGACCCGTCCGGCATCGCTCGTGCATCGCGGGTCCGTGCCGCCAAGTCACTGGCGCCGGAACGGAGAAGAGGCACGTGAGCCAGACCCAGCGCCGCGCCAAGCAGGACGTCAGCGAGCTCGCGATCTTCGGAGGGAAGCCCAGCTTCGAGCGCCCCCTCCACGTCGGACAGCCGAACATCGGAGATCGGGACCGCCTGCACGGGCTCCTCGACGAGATCCTCGACCGGCGCTGGCTCACCAACCACGGGCCGCTCGTGACGGAGCTCGAGTCGAAGCTCGCCAGGCTCATGGGGGTGCGCCACTGCATCGCGGTCTGCAACGGCACGGTGGCCCTGGAGATCGCCATCCGCGCCCTGGGCCTGAAGGGCGAGGTGATCGTTCCGAGCTTCACCTTCGCCGCGACCGCGCACGCGCTGCAGTGGCAGGAGATCACGCCCATCTTCTGCGACGTGGATCCGAGGACGCACACGCTGGACCCGGAGCGCGTCGAGCGCATGGTGTCCTCGAGGACCACCGGGATCCTCGGCGTCCACCTCTGGGGGCGAGCCTGCGACGTGGAGGGGCTGAGCGAGGTGGCGCGTCGCCACCGGCTGGCCCTGCTGTTCGACGCGGCGCATGCCTTCGCGGTCTCCCGGCGCGGTCGGATGATCGGCAACTTCGGCGACTGCGAGGTGTTCAGCTTCCACGCGACCAAGGTGTTCAACACCTTCGAGGGCGGGGCGATCGCCACCAACGACGATCAGCTCGCTCGCCGCTTGCGCTGGATGCAGAACTTCGGCTTCTCCGGCTACGATCAGGTCGATCACATCGGCGTCAACGGCAAGATGTCCGAGATCTCGGCGGCCATGGGGCTCGTCGGGCTCGAGTCGCTCGACGAGTTCATCGGCTGCAACCGGCGCAACCACGCGCGCTACGCCGAGCTGCTGGCCGGGATCCCGGGGCTCCAGCTGCACGGCTACGACCCGGCGGAGCGGCAGAATCACCAGTACGTCGTGGTCGAGGTGGATCAGGACGCGGCCGGGATCGGCCGCGACGCGCTGGTCGAGCTCCTCCACGCCGAGAACGTCCTCGTCCGCCGGTACTTCTACCCCGGGGTGCATCGCATGGAGCCCTACCGCTCGCTCTACCCCAACGCAGGCCTGCTCCTGCCGGTCACGGAGCGGCTCGTGACCAGGACGATGATCCTCCCCACCGGCACCGGGCTCTCGGTCGAGGACGTGGACGGCGTCTGCGACCTCATCCGGCTGGCGGTCGGGCAGGGGGCCGAGATCCTGGCGCGGAAGGCGCGCGCGCAGGGCCCCAGGGGCACGGCGGCCGCCTCGGCCAGGCCTCCCCCCCGGCTGGCCGAGGCCGCGCGCTGATGGGTCCCCCCCCAACCCTTCGCCCGGCGGTGCCGGGCCCGACCAGCGACCTCCAGCTCCGCAACCCTCTCGCCCGCCCGATGGGCGGCTCCCAGGCGACCCCATGACCCACGCATCCGCAGGCTCTCTCGAAGTCCTCCGGGCCGTCTTTCGCGAGGCCCTGATGCTGCCCCCGTCGCGGTCGGTGGACGACCTCGCCTACCGGGTGGCCGCCGAGTGGGACTCGGTGGCCCACATGCAGCTCATCAACGGAATCGAGGCGGCGTTCGACCTGATGCTCGACACCGGCGAGGTGCTCGATCTCTCGAGCTTCCAGAAGGCGAGGGACATCCTGTCGGCTCGCGGGGTGAACCTTGCGCCTTGATGGCCAGATCGCGCTGGTCACCGGCTCGACGCGAGGCATCGGCTGGGCGACGGCCCGCTCCCTGGCGCGGGCCGGCGCGACCGTCGTCCTGTCGGGCCACAGCGATCCGGCCCTGCTGGCGCGCCGGGCGGAGGAGCTCTCCGCCGAGTCCGGCCGCCCCGTCCAGGGCATCCCCTGCGACGTCTCGAGCACCGCGGCGGTGCGCGCGCTCTTCCAGGAGATCTTCCGGACGCACCGACGCCTCGACGTCCTCGTGAACAACGCGGGCGTCATGGAGGACGCCCTGCTCGGCATGATCGAGGACGCGCTCGTGGAGCGCGTGCTGGGCGTGAACGTGCGCGGCGCCATCAACGTCCTCCAGGGCGCGGCGCGGCTCATGGCGCGGACGAGGAGCGGCTGCATCGTGAACGTCAGCTCGATCGTCGGCGTGCGCGGCAACGTCGGCCAGGCCGTCTACTCCGCCTCCAAGGCCGCCATCGTGGGGCTCACGCTGTCGGCCTCGAAGGAGCTCGCGCCGCAGGGCATCCGCGTGAACGCGATCGCCCCCGGGTTCATCGACACCGACATGACCCGCGCCCTTCCGCCCGAGAAGTTCCGCGACCTCGCGGCGCGGATCGGCATGGGTCGGGTGGGTACGCCGGAGGACGTCGCCGGCGCCGTCCTGTTCCTCTGCTCGGAGCTGGCCGCCTACGTGACCGGGCAGGTGCTGGGGGTGGACGGGGGGATGCAGGTCTAACCGCCATGTTCCTCGCTCCCGCCCGCCATGCCGACTCGGCCCTCGCCCTGCTGGATCCCGTCGCCCGGATCGCGCTGACGCACGGGGAGCTCCGGGAGCGCGCGGACGAGGGGGCGAGGGCGCTCGCCCTGGTCCCGCGCGGGCTCGCCGTGCTGCTGTGCCGGAACGACGTGCCCACCGTCGTCGCGTGGCTCGCGCTCGTGGAGGCGGGGTGGCCGGTGCTGCTCCTCGACGCCGACGCCGATCCCGCGGTGACGGCGCCGCTGCTCGCCCGGTATGTCCCCGAGGTCGTGATCGGACCCGCCGAGAGCCTGCCGGCGGCCGCGCCCTGGCGGCGGATCGCCTTCCCGGGCGCTCCAGCGGTCCGGCGCGACGGGCCCCCGGGCCCGCCGCCGCATCCCGAGCTGACCCTGCTCCTCTCGACCTCCGGCAGCACCGGCAGCCCGAAGCTCGCGCGCCTGACCCGCGCCGCGGTGGAGGCCAACGCCCGGTCGATCACGGAGGCGCTGGGGATCGCCGACCACGAGCGCGCCGCGGGCAGCCTCCCGCTCCACTACTCGTACGGACTGTCGGTGTTGAACAGCCACCTGGTCGCCGGCGCCTGCGTGGTGCTCTCCCGCGACTCGGTGGTGACCGAGCGCTTCTGGGCGACGCTGCGCGAGGGCGAGTGCACCTCGTTCGCGGGCGTGCCGTACACCTACCAGATGCTCGACCGGCTCGCGCTCGACGCGCTCCTGCCCCGGACCCTCCTCACGATGACGCAGGCCGGCGGCAAGCTGGCCGAGCCGTTCCTGAGGCGCGCCGCCGAGCGCATGGAGGCGCGCGGCGGCCGCTTCTTCGTCATGTACGGAGCGACCGAGGCGACGGCCCGCATGGCCTGCCTCCCCGCGGAGGCGCTCTGGCGGAAGATCGGTTCCGCCGGCCGGGCCATCCCCGGGGGACGGCTGACGGTCGAGGTGGAGGACGTGCGCTCCGAGGAGGCGGACCGGACGGGCGAGGTGGTCTACGAGGGGCCGAACGTGATGATGGGCTACGCGACCACCCGCGACGACCTCTGCCGGGGCGACGAGCTGGGAGGCGTGCTGAGGACCGGGGACCTGGGCCGCCTGGACTCCGATGGGTTCCTCTGGATCGCCGGGAGGTCCAAGCGGATCGCCAAGCTGTTCGGCCTGCGCGTGAACCTCGACGAGGTGGAGAACGTGCTGCGCGGCTACGCGCCCGCGGGGGTCATCGCGGGGGAAGACCGGCTGCTCGGGTTCGTGCAGGCCGGCGAGGAGCTCGATCTCGCCGGCCTCTCCGTCGAGCTCGCGCGCAGGCTGCGCGTGTACCCGCGCGCCGTCCTGCTGCGGCGCGTCGGGGCCCTGCCGCTCCTGGCCAACGGGAAGCTGGACTATCGCGCGCTGGAGGCGCTCCGGTGAGCATCGCCGACTTCTTCGAGGTGCCGCCCTTCGGCGTGGACCCGGTCACCCGGCGGGCGCGGCTGCTCGAGGAGCTCCTGCGGCTGCAGCTGCACCACGCCGCCGGCTGCGCGCCGTACGCGCGCTTGCTGGGCGCCCTCCACCCGGGAGCGTCGCCGGCCCGACTCGAGGAGGTCCCGTGGGTGCCGGTCGGGCTCTTCAAGTCCCACCGGCTGTCGAGCGTGCCCGAGAGCGCGGTCTTCAAGGTGATGCGGTCGAGCGGCACGACGGGGCAGGCGCCGAGCCAGGTCGTCCTCGACCGCGAGACGGCCGAGCTGCAGTCGCGCGCGCTGGCGCGCATCATCGGAGCCGTCGCGGGCCAGGGGCGCCTGCCCATGCTGATCGTCGAGCGCAGGGACCTGCTCCGCCGCCCCGAGGCGGGCACCGCGCGGGGCGCGGGCGTGCTCGGCTTCATGATGGCCGGCCGAAACCACTTCTTCTGCCTGGACGAGGGGTACCGGCTGGACGTGGACGGGCTCCGGGCGTGGCTCGCGAGGCACGGCGACGCGCCCTTCCTGGTGTTCGGCTTCACGTTCCTGGTCTGGCAGCACCTCGCCGAGGAGGCGCGGGGGCTCGGGCTCGACCTCTCGCGCGGCATCCTCTTCCACGGCGGAGGCTGGAAGAAGCTGCAGGCTCGGGCGGTCGGGGCGGCCGCGTTCCGCGACCAGCTGCGCGACGCCGTGCGCCTCGAGCGCGTCCACTCGTTCTACGGGATGATCGAGCAGGTCGGGAGCGTCTTCGTCGAGGGAGGCGACGGCTGGCTCCACGTGCCGTCGTTCGCCGAGGTGATCGTCCGCGACCCGCGCACGCTGGAGGCGCTGCCGCCGGGGCAGGTGGGGGTCATCGAGGTGCTCTCGGTCCTCCCGCGGAGCTATCCGGGGCACGCCATCCTGACCGAGGACCTCGGCGTGGTCCACGCGCTGGACGCGCCCGAAGCGGGCTTCCGCGGCACCGCGTTCAGCGTGCTGGGCCGGGTCCCCCGCGCGGAGCCGCGCGGTTGCAGCGACACCCTCCAGCCCCGGACCCCGGAGGCCTGAGCGATGATCGAGGTCGTCATCCCCGCGCTGGGCGCGAGACCCGCGGACGCCTTCGCCCGCAGCCTGGGCGGCGCGCGGTCGCTGGCCCCCTTCGATCCGCGCGCGATCGAGTTCGTCGCCGCCCTCTCGGCCGAGCTCTTCCGCGATCCGGCCTGTCGCGCCCACCCCGCCATCCAGGCGCTGGCCTTCGGTACGCGGCGCGCCGCCGTCACGCGGCTCGCGGCGGCCGTCGCGGCGACCCGGCAGCCCGACATCGTGCGGGTGCCGGTCGGCGTCGTGTTCCACGTCCCGCCCGCCAACGTGGACACCCTCTTCATCTACTCCTGGCTCTTCGCCTTCCTGGCCGGCAACCGGAGCGTGGTGCGGCTGCCCTCGCGCACCTCGCCGGTGCTCGAGGCCGTGCTGGCCGCCTTCGAGCGCGTCCGCGCCGCGTGGCCCGATCCCGAGGTCGCGGAAGCCTCGTGCTTCGTGCGCTACGGGCACGAGGAGGCGATCACGGCGGCCCTCACCCGAGCCTGCGACCTGCGGGTGATCTGGGGCGGCGACGCGACCATCGAGACCCTGCGACGGATCCCGGCACCGCCGGCGGGCCGGGACCTCTGCTTCCCCGATCGCTGGTCGCTCGCGGCCCTGCGCGCCGAGGCGGTGGCCGAGCTGCCGGAGCGGGCGCTCGAGGAGCTCGCCGCCCGGCTGTACGCCGACACCTACTGGTTCGGGCAGCAGGCGTGCTCCTCGCCGCGGCTCCTGGCGTGGGTCGGCGGGGCCGACGCGGCGCAGCGGGCCCAGCGCCGGCTGGTCGCGGCGCTCGCCGGGGAGCTCGAGCGCCGTGGCGAGGAGGTCGATCCTTCGACCGCGCTCGGCCGCGAGACGCTCGTCAACCGGCTCGCGGCGGACGGTCTCGTCGAGAGCAGGCTGCGGGCTGGCGCGGCGCTCTGGATCGTCGCGCTGGCGCCGGCGACGGGCGACGCGCCCGGAGACCCGCCGCTGCTCGTCAGGGAGCACACCGGCGGCGGGCTCTTCCTGTCCCTTCGGATCGACCGGCTGGCGCAGCTCGCTGCCCGCCTCGGCCGCCGCGACCAGACGCTGGCTCACTTCGGCTTCGAGGCCGAGGAGCTGGGGGAGCTCGTCCGGATCCTGAACGGGCGCGCGCTCGACCGGGTGGTCCCGATCGGCGAGGCGCTCCTGTTCGACCGCATCTGGGACGGCGTGGACCTGATCGAGGAGATGACCCGGCGCGTGCATCTCGTCACCACCCCAAGGCAGCTGCGCTGAGGAGCCACCATGGCGTCCACCTACATCCTCGGAGGAGGCGGCCTCGGGCGCGAGGCGCGCCTGTACCTGGACGACGCCCGGCTCGCGGGCGCGGACCTGCCGGGCTTCGGCGGCTTCCTCGAGGACTACGGCCCGAACGACGGCCGTCCGCCGGTGGCCGCGGGAGCGCGCCTCCTGGAGCGGATCCGCCCCGAGCCAGGCGATCGGTTCCTCGTTGCGGTGGGCGATCCCCTCCTACGAGCCCGGCTCGCGGCGCGGCTGAAGGCGCTCGAGCTCGCCGTCGCGACGCTGATCCACCCGAGGGCCTGGGTCGCCCCGGACGCCCTCCTGGGCGAAGGCTGCCTGGTCGCGCCCTTCGCCTTCGTGGGGCCCGGCGCGAGGCTCGGCGATCACGTGGCGCTCAACACGCACGCCTCGGTCGGGCACGACGGCTCGGTGGGCGACCACACGGTGCTGTCGCCCTATGCCGTGCTGAACGGTAACGCCGCGGTGGGCGATTCGAGCTTCCTCGGCACGGGCGCGGCGGTGGTGCCCCACCGGAGGGTAGGCCGGCGCGCCCAGGTGGCCGCGGGCGCCGTCGTCACGCGAGACGTGCCCGACTTCGCCCTGGCGAGCGGGAACCCTGCCGTGGCGCGGGTGCTGTATGCGCCGTGAGGCTGCCGCGCCGCCGGTCTCGATCGGGGTGGACGTCGAGGAGATCGCCCGGTTCCGCGCGCTCCTGCCGAAGCTGGCCGGCTCCCAGCGCCGGCTCTTCCACCCGGAGGAGCACGCGTACTGTCGGTCGCAGCCCGATCCGGCCGTTCACTACGCGGGCCGCTGGTGCGCGAAGGAGGCCGTGGTGAAGGCGCTCTCGGCGTGGCGCCTGCTCGTGCCCCGGCAGGTCTGCATCCTGCGGTCGAGCGACGGCCGCCCCCGCGTGCGGATCGACGCGGAGGGGGGGGCGGAGGCCGCTCGGCGCCTCGACGTGAGCATCAGCCACACCGCCTCGGTGGCGGTGGCGGTCGCCGCCGCTGCTCCGGCTCGATCGAGGCGGCGCGGAAAGCTGGCCTGACGCCCGCTCGCTCCCTGCATCGCCGGGCTGCGGTACGTTGGAGGGGGACCCCCCTCCACGCTATACTGCCCCCGTGCCCTCCCGCCTCTCCTCCCTCGCCTACCTCGCCTGGCGCGCGGTCGGCGTCCAGCCGGTCAAGAAGCTCGCGCAGGAGGGGAGCCCCGCCGAGCGGTTCGAGAAGAACTACGCGGCGGAGGGGCTCGTGCCCACCACCGAGGAGGACCGGGCGGTGGCCGAGGCGGCGAGCGCCTGCGTCGCCTGCGGCGTGTGCGAGGCCCGCTGCGAGCTCATGGCGGCCACGCCCCACGTCCGGGCCCTCGGGCTCCACACGGCGTTCCGGCTCTACTCCAAGAGCACGACCGAGCTGCCCTGGGCCCGCGAGGCGCTGCAGGCCTGCGCGCGCTGCGACGGCTGCGACTCGGCCTGCCCGACCGGCGTGCCCATCCAGCGGGTCATCCGCCAGCTCCTCGAGCGGCTCGAGCGGCTCCCGAAGCGCGGCGGCGGGCCCGCCGGCGCGCCGTGAAGCCGTACCTCATCGTCAACCCCGCGAGCGCCGGCGGCAGGACCGGCCGCCACTTCGATCGCATCGCGCGCGCCGTCCGGCGCGAGCTCGGGGACTTCGAGTGCGCCTTCACCAAGGCGCGCGGCGACGGCCGGAACCTGGCCGTGGAGGCGGTCCGGGCCGGGGGCGAGCTCGTGGTCGCGGTCGGCGGCGACGGCACCGCGAGCGAGGTCATCGACGGGCTCCTCGCGGGCGACGGTCCGGCCACCTTCGGCTACATCCCGCGCGGCACGGGCGGCGATCTCCGCCGGACCCTCGGCTGGCCGGACGATCCGGCGGGGGCGGCGCGGGTCATCGCGGCCGGCCGGAGCCGCGTCTGCGACCTGGGCCTGGTCGAGCTGACCCGCCCCGATGGCAGCCTGGAGCGGCGCCACTTCGCCAACGTCGCCGGGTTCGGGATCTCCGGCCGGGTGGTCGCCCGGATGGAGCGGCGCTCCGGGCTCCTGCCCGGCCGGCTCGCGTTCATGCTGGCGAGCGCCCGGGCGCTCGCCGGATGGCAGGATCAGCCGGTCCGGTGGCGCGCCGACGGCGGCCCCTGGCGGGAGGACCGCGTCACCGCGCTCTCCATCTGCAACGGGCGCTACTTCGGGGGCGGGATGATGGTCGCGCCCGAGGCGCGCATGGACGACGGCCTCTTCGACGTGACGGTCTGGAAGGGGCTCGGGCTCGGCGACTTCGCGCTCAAGAAGTCGATGCTCTACGACGGCACGCACGTGCGGCTCCCGAACACCACCCGCCTGCGGGCGCGCTCCGTCGAGGCGGAGCCGCTTGAGGGGGCCGAGGTGCTGCTCGACGTGGACGGCGAGCAGCCGGGCCGGCTCCCCGCCCGGTTCACGATCCTGCCCGGGGCCCTGCGCATCTGCGCGGGTTGATCCGGCCCTGGAGCTGCCGGCCGCTTCGAGCCCTCGCCCGGGGAGCGGGCGCCGCGCCGGCAGTGGCTAACCTTGCGGCATGACCGCGCTCCTCGCCTTGCTGCTCGCCGCGGCGCCGCTGGCGCTCGAGACCCCCGCCGACGCCGACCGGCTCTGCCGCGCCCTCGCGCCGGAGCCGCGCCGGGAGGCCGGCGGCGAGCGCTCCCGCGAGGAGGCGCTCGCGGCGCGCTACCGGGCGCGGGTGGCCGCGCGCGGGCTGCGGCTGCAGCCCTGGGATCCGGAGGAGGAGCGGCTCGCGCTCGACCCCGCCGCCTACCTCGCCGCCGCGGGCGGCGCCCTCCGGCTCTGGGCGCCGGGCGGCGCGGGCGAGCTCGCGGTGCCGGCGAGCCGCGCGGTGCTCGACCGGCTGCTCGCGGCGCGCGAGGCGGGGCGGCTCGCGCTCGAGGTCACCTTCGCGCTCCGGGCCGAGCCGGGCGACTCGCCCTGCGCCCGCGTCGCCGGGGGGCGCGCGGGGGCGCTCGAGATCGTGCCCGTCGCCTGGGCCTGGCTCGACGGCGAGGAGGCGATCGCGGCGGGCGCGAGCGAGCCGGAGCGGCCGGCCTTCCGGGTGGCCGACGGCGCCCGACCCACGGTCACCGTGGACCCGGCCCCCCTCGGCGCCGCGGCGCCGCTCCAGGCCCGCGCCTCGCTCCTCGAGGGCTGCTACCGGGAGGCGCTCGCGCGCCGCCCGGCGCTCGACGGCGCCCTCGTGCTCGAGCTCGCGCCCGGCGCGGCTCCGCGCGTCGCGGCCGACACGGTCCTCGACGAGCCGCTCGCGGCCTGCGTGGCGCGGGTGGCGGCGCCGGTGCGGGCCGCCGCGCGGACCCACGTGCCGGTGCGCTTCGAGCTCGAGCCGCCCGCCACGGCGCGCGCGGTGAACGGGGGGTAAGAAGTCGCTGGCCGCGCACCCGTTGCGGCGGCGGAGCGGTCGGCGTAGGCTGCTCCTCGTCGGGGGCGAAAGGTCGAATCCTGTCCTCGCCGACTCCCCACCAGCTCGAAGCCATGTTCCAGCGATCGCCGGTCGGCATGGCCATGACCGACGCGGCGGGGCGGATCACCGCCTGGAACGAGGCCGCCGTCGGCGTGCTCGGCCTCTCGCGGGAGGGCGCCCTGGGACAGCCGCTGCCCGCGCCCGTGCCGGAGCAGGCCGCGCGGTGGGCCGAGGTGCTGGCGCGCGCCGCGGCGGGCGAGGTGCTGAACCTGCTCGAGTTCCAGTTCCGGACGCCGTCCGGGCGCGTCCGCGACGTCGCCCTGTCGCTCCTGCCGATCGAGGGGGCCGGCCTGGGGGTCATCGCCCAGGACGTCACCGAGAGGAACGCGCCGGCCCGCCGCGCCGCCGAGGCGCAGCACCGGCTCGAGGTGGTCCTCGAGGCCATCCCCGCCCCCATCTTCTTCAAGGACGCGGCCGGCGTGTACCTCGGCTGCAACCGGGCCTTCGAGGCGTACCTGGGGCGCCCGCGCGCGCGCATCGTCGGGCTCGGCGTGCACGAGGTCGCCCCGCCGGAGCTGGCCGAGATCTACCGCCACGCCGACGACGCGCTGCTCGCCGCGGGCGGCACGCAGGTCTACGAGACCCAGGTCCGCTGGGCCGACGGCGCGCTGCGGGAGGTGGTCTTCTCCAAGGCGACCTTCCTCGGCGAGGACGGGAAGGTGGCCGGGCTCGTCGGCAGCATCCTCGACATCACCGAGCGCAAGCGGGCCGAGCAGGCGCTCCGGGCGAGCGAGCAGAAGTTCCGGGCGGCCTTCGACCAGGCGAAGGTCGGGCTCGTGCTGCTCGGACGCGGCGCCCGCTTCGTTGAGATGAACCCCGCCTTCCGCGAGATGCTCGGCCGCTCCGACGAGGCGCTGCGGCGGCTGCGCCTCGCCGACGTGCTCCACCCGGACGACCTCGCGGCGGGGATGGCCTCCTACGAGTCCCTCGTCGCCGGGGAGCGCGACCACGCCTCCTCCCTGCGCCGCGTCCTGCGCGAGGACGGGGCGCTCCGGTACGTGCGCATCGGCGCCTCCGCGATCCGCGACGCCGAGGGGGCGTTCGAGGCGGTGGTGGCGGTGATCGAGGACGTGACCGAGAAGGAGCTCGCCACCCAGGCCCTGCGCGAGAGCGAGGCGCGGGCCTCCCTCGCCGGCCGCCTGGCCTCGCTCGGCACGCTCGCCGCCGGCGTGGCGCACGAGATCAACAACCCGCTCGCCTACGTCGTCGCGAACCTCGACTTCGTCCGCGGCGCGCTGACGGCCGCCGAGGGGTCGGAGGTGCGCCAGGCGCTGGAGGACGCCGCCGAGGGGGCCGCCCGGGTCTCGCGGATCGTCCAGGATCTGAAGGGCTTCGCCCGGGTGGACGACGCCGTGGCCCGGGTGGACCTGGTCCGCGTGCTGCGCTCGGCCGCCAACCTCGCCCGCGCCGAGGTGAAGCGGCGCGCGCGGCTCGAGGTGGACCTGCCGCCGCTGCCCCGGGTGGCGGGGAGCACCGCCCGGCTCGGGCAGGTGTTCCTCAACCTCCTCGTGAACGCCGCGCAGGCGATCCCCGAGGGCGATCCCGAGGCGCACGAGGTCCGGCTGCGGGCCTGGGCCTCCGCGAAGCAGGTGATGGTGGAGGTCAGCGACACCGGGACCGGGATCGACCCCGCCATCCGCCACCGCATCTTCGACCCGTTCTTCACCACCAAGCCGGTGGGGATCGGGACCGGCCTCGGCCTCGCCATCAGCCACCAGATCGTGACGGCGGCCGGCGGCACCATCGAGGTGGAGAGCGCGCCCGGCCGCGGGGCGACCTTCCGCGTGACGCTGCCGGCGTCTGCCGAGAACGACGCCGTCTCGGCGGCCTAGCGACGGCGACGGCGACGGCGGCGCCGGCCTGGCGACCGGGGGGGGCCTAGAGGCACCGCCAGAAGGCGGTCGCCACCAGGGTCCGCTTGTCCTTCACCTGGGCCCGCCGCTTCAGCTCGGCGAGCGCCCGGTCCTTCTCGCCGTACTTCTGCGCCTCGCCGGCGCGGAGGTCGTCGAGCTTGCGCCGGTACTCGCGCTCGGCCCGCTCCAGCATGGCGCGCCGGTCGCGCAGCGGCAGGTCCACCTTGTCGTGGAGGGCGGCGCGCGCCTTCTCCCAGGCGGCGCGGGCCTCCTCCGCCGCCCGGCGCGGCGCCACCAGGGCGTCCTCCACCGAGCGGTCCCAGCGCTCGCGCGACTCGTCGAAGGCGGTGCCGGTCCGCTCCTGGAACTCGGCCACCAGCTTGGTGCAGACCTGGGCCAGCCCGTCCTCCTGGGCCTTGCCGATGGGGATGGCGCCGCCGCGCGGGGCCGAGCGGGTCTCCCGCGCCGGCAGCGAGGCGAAGAGCTCCGCCTCCTCCTGCGGCAGGAGGTGGTAGGCCTCCCCGTCCGACCAGAGGATGAGGTGGATCACCTTCTCCTCGGAGACCACGCCCTCGAGGCCGATCTTGTAGGCGAACCACCAGCCCTCGCGGCCGCCGAGCTCGCCGAGCCGCTCCGGCAGCGCCGCCGAGTCGAGCTCGAGGAAGGAGACGGCGTCCTGCGGCCGGGCCCGGACCGCGTCGGCGGCGGCGCGCGCCAGCCGCGCGCGTCGGGCCTTGGAGCGCGGGCCGGGGAGGGCGACCACCTCGGTCTCGGGGAGCGGCTGCGCCTGCTCCCCCTCGAACACCGCCTGGACCAGCGCCTCCTCCTGCGCCTCGCGCTGGGCCACCGCCTCGCGCGCCTTCTGCTCGGCCACGCGCAGCTTCCCGCGCACCTCGCCGTCGAAGCGCTCGAAGAGGAGCGCCTGGGCCGCGGCGAGCCGCGCCTCGATCCGCTGGTCGAGCTCCCCGCGCAGCTTCGCGAACGCCTGGTCGATCTCCTCGCCGGAGCGGCAGGACTGGTAGATGTCGAGGACCCGCTTCTCGAAGTCCACGCCCGAGCCGAGCGCGCCCAGGATCTCGTCCGAGGCGCCGAAGACGCCGTCGAAGAGGGCCAGCTTCTGCGAGAGCAGGTCGTAGAGCCGGGCGTCGGCGGCGTTCTGCCGGTTGAGGAAGTTCAGCACCAGCACGTCGCGCTGCTGGCCGTAGCGGTGGCAGCGGCCGATGCGCTGCTCGACGCGCTGGGGGTTCCAGGGCAGGTCGAAGTTGACGACCAGGTTGCAGAACTGGAGGTTCAGCCCCTCCGCCCCGGCCTCGGTCATGATCAGGATCTGGCTCTTGTGGCGGAACTCCTCCACCAGCGCCTGCCGCTTGTCGGCCCCGCCGACGTCGCCGGAGAGGCAGGTGACCGCGTAGCCCTTCGACTCGAGCAGCCGGGCGAGGTAGTCCTGCGTGCGCCGGAACTCGGTGAAGACCACCGCCTTCTGCGGCCAGCCGCAGGCGCGGGCCACCGTGAAGGTCCGGTCCACGCCGCGCACCAGCGCGTCGCACTTGGCGTTGGAGGTGATGCTGCGGGCGAGCCGGGCGCAGTCGCGCAGCTCGGCCAGCTCCGCCTTCATCTTGGAGACCGCGACCGGGCCCGACGGCGACTGGTAGTCGAAGGCGTCCTCGGGCAGCTCCTCCAGCTCGTCCTCGAAGCCGGCCAGCTCGAGCTCGAGCGAGGCCTGCGCGGCGCACTCGGCCCCGGCGAGCTTCTCGTCGAGCGCGTCGGCGAGCTTCTCGAGGGTGTGCGCCAGGGCGAAGGAGGAGGAGGCCAGGATCTTGCGGTAGACGAGCACGAACAGCGCCCGGCGCCCCGGCGGGATGGCGTAGGTGTCCTCGCGCCGGAGGTACTCGCTCACCCGGTCGTAGAGCTCCTGCTCCCGCGGGGTGGGCGCGAAGTCCTCCACCAGCGAGCGGCGGGCGGTGAACTTCACGTACTCCTTCACCTGGCGGCGCAGGGTGCGGACCACCACCGGCGCGAGGCGCGCCTGCAGGTCGGCCGCCTTCTCCTCGGTCATCTCGCCGGTGGCGTACTGGAGCCGGAACGCCTCCTCGTTGCCGAGCAGCGCGTCGTCGATGAAGGCGGTGAGCCCGAGCAGCTCCATGAGGTCGTTCTGGAGCGGCGTCGCCGTGAGCATCAGCTTCGGGCACTTGCGCAGCGCCTTGCGGAGCGCCTGCCCGGTCTTGTGGTCGCGCTTGTAGGCGTTGCGGAGCCGGTGGGCCTCGTCGATGACCGCGAGGTCCCAGGGCACGCGCTCGAGCTGGTCGGCGCGCAGCGCGGCGAACTGGTGCGAGCAGATGACGATGCCGCCGGTGTCGAAGGGGTTGAGCCGGAGCCCCTGCTTCTCGGCGGCGCGGGCCCGCTCGCCGTCCACCACCTCGGAGTCGAGCGCGAACTTGCTCCGGAGCTCGTCGCGCCACTGGGCGCGGAGCGACGACGGCACCAGGATGAGGATGCGCCCGCGCCCCTCCGCCGCGAGCTGCGCCAGCACGAGGCCGGCCTCGACCGTCTTCCCGAGCCCCACCTCGTCGGCGAGCACGGCGCCGCCGGTCGGCAGGGCCGAGAGGGCGAAGGCCGCGGCCTCTATCTGGTGGGGGTTGAGATCGACGGCCGACTGGGCGAGCGCCGGCGCGAGCCGCGAGGCGCCCGAGCCCGAGCGCGCGGTGAGCGCCTCCGCGCTGACCCGCTGGTGAAAGCGGGTGAGCCCCGCGCCGTTGCCGCCGACCTGCTCCGCGCGCTCGCGCGCGGCTGAAACCACCGACCCCATCCGTCCGCCTCCGTCCCACTCACCCTGCCGCCCGCGCCCCCCCAGGAACCGGGAGCGCTCGCCAGCGACACAAGCGGCCATCCTAGCCGATCCCCGGCGAAGGAGGGAGCGCGATCCGCCGCGCACCTGCGCCCACTCCCGCTTCCAGCGTTTGACCCCGGCGCCGCGCCGGTCTACATGGACCGGATGCAGGTCAAGCTCAACGGCGAGATCCGCGAGCTCCCCGACGGCCTCACGGTCACCGGGCTGCTCGCCCACCTGGGCATCAAGGCCCCGCGGGTGGCGATCGAGGTGAACGAGGCGGTGGTCACCAAGGACCGCTACGAGTCCCACAAGCTCTCGACCGGGGACTCGGTCGAGATCGTCGCCTTCGTCGGAGGAGGGTAGCCATGGCCGCGGACGGATGGAGCCTGGGGAAGCACGCCTTCACGAGCCGCCTGCTCGTGGGCACCGGCAAGTACAAGGACTTCCCCACCATGAAGGCGGCGCTCGCCGCGTCCGGCGCCGAGGTGGTCACGGTGGCGGTGCGCCGGCTCGATCTCTCGAAGCAGGGCGACGAGTCGCTCCTCTCCTGGATCCCGCAGGGGATGAAGCTCCTGCCCAACACGGCCGCCTGCTTCACTGCCGACGAGGCGATCCGGACGGCGCGGCTCGGGCGCGAGCTCGACATGGGCGACCTCGTGAAGCTCGAGGTCATCGGCGACAAGCGCACCCTCTTCCCCGACGTGGAGGAGCTGGTGAAGGCGGCGGCGGTGCTGGTGAAGGAGGGCTTCACCGTCCTGCCCTACACCAACGACGACCCGGTCACCGCGCGCAAGCTCGAGGACGCGGGCTGCGCGGCGGTGATGCCGCTCGGCGCCCCCATCGGCTCCGGCCTCGGCCTCCGGAACCCGTACAACCTCCGGATCATCATGGAGACGGTGAAGGTGCCGGTGCTGGTGGACGCCGGCGTCGGCACCGCCAGCGACGCGGCGCTCGCCATGGAGCTCGGCGCGGTGGCCGTGCTCATGAACACCGCCATCGCCGAGGCGAAGGACCCGGTGATGATGGCCGAGGCGATGCGCGACGGCGTGGCCGCCGGCCGCAAGTCGTTCCTCGCCGGCCGGATCCCGATGAAGCTCCACGCCTCGGCGTCGAGCCCGATGACCGGGCTCATCGGCACCTAGGGCTCCGCTCGACGGGGAGGGGGCGCGGCCCCCTACAACGGCGCGGCGGGCGCGATCCGCGTCACCGACTCCACGTCGAGCCGGAACACCCGCGACGGCTTGCCCCAGTTGCCCGCCGAGAACCCCTTCGAGATCTTCTCGAAGGCGGCCGGGTTCTGGTGCGGCGCGAACTCCTCGACCACGCCGCGGACCTGGAGCCCGGTGTAGTCGTCGAGGTCGAGGATGGTGCGGGTCTCGCGCTTGTTGGCCTTCAGGTTCATGTAGGTCTTGAGGGCGAGCCCGTCGCCGTGGAAGAGCTGCAGCCGGCCGTCGCGCAGCTCCCAGTGGTAGATGAACCGCGGCGAGATGTTCGCCTGCACGCCCACGCCCACGAGCGCCGCGCGGACCCCGCCGACCGTCTCCTGCACCTCGTCGTAGGGGATCTGCTCGAAGAACTTCATCGTGTAGGGGCTGTGGTGGACGGTGAAGATCTGCGACCCCTTCACCCGCAGGTGTCCCTCGGGGGTCTGCTCGTAGAGCGCCGACGCAGGCGTGCCCGGGTCGTTCCCCCGCGTCTTCACCTGGAAGCCCTGGTACTGGGAGACGTTGGTGACGTGGACCGTCAGGCACTGCCACGGCTCCGGCGGCCGCGGCAGGGCGCCGCGGAGCTCCACCGTCATCTCCGTCGCCGAGGCGCCCGGCTCGAGCCGGACGATCGGGTGGACCGAGACCGCGGCGTAGGTGTTCGGCTGGCTGGTCGTCCCCATGAAGCTCAGCACCTTGTCGAACGGGACGGTGCTGAAGTGAGGGACCTGCTTGCGCTTCTGCTCTTCCAGGAAATCGACGACACTCTGAAGATCGGACACGAAGGTCTCCTCGTCTCCCCTGGTGGCGAAGCGTCCGGAGGATTAGCAATGGCGGTCCCCGCTGTCCACCTCATAACGGACCGCCGGCTGGTCCCGGACCTGCCGGCTCGCGCGAGACAGGCCCTTTCGGGGCTGCCGCCCGGCACGGCCGCGGTCCACCTGCGAGAGAAGGACCTCGGCGGCGCGGCGCTCCTGCGGCTCGCGCGAGCGCTCCGCGACGCCTGCCACGAGGCGGGGCAGCTGCTCCTGGTGAACGACCGGCTCGACGTCGCCCTCGCCGCCGGGGCCGACGGCCTGCACCTGCCGGCGAGCGGCCTGCCGCCCGCCGAGGCCCGCCGCGCGCTCGGTCCGGGGCCGCTCCTCGGGGTCTCCTGCCACTCGGAGGCGGACGTGGCCCGGGCCCTCCGGGGCGGGGCCGACTTCGCCACCTTCGGCCCGGCGTTCGCGACGCCGTCCAAGCTCCGCTACGGGCCGCCGGTCGGGCTGGAGGCGCTGCGGCGGGCGGCGGCGCTCGGCCTGCCGCTCGTCGCGCTCGGCGGGATCGACGCCGCCAACGCGGGCGCGGCGCGCGCCGCCGGGGCCGGCGGGGTGGCCGCCATCCGGGCATGGCTCGCCGCGCCCGATCCGGCCGCCGCCGTGGCCGCCCTCCTCGAAGGCTTCGAGAACCCCGCTCCCGCGCCGCGGCTCCCACCTCCCGACCCGTCCCGGAGGACCGCCATGCCCCACGACCCGCAGCGCGAACACGGCCCGCACGACCACCACCACGGGCGCGACGCGCACGGCAACCCCGCGGACCTCGCCGCCTACGTGGCGAAGCAGGAGGACCCCTCGCGCGACGAGTGGCAGAAGCCCGACCAGGTGCTCGCCGCGCTCGGCGTCGCGCCGGGCCAGGTGGTCTGCGACGTCGGCGCGGGCCCGGGCTACTTCACGCTCCGCCTGGCGCGGGCGGTCGGGCCGGGCGGGGTGGTGCACGCGATGGAGATCGAGCCTGCGATCCTGGCGATCCTCCGCGAGCGGCTCGCCGCGGCGGGCGCGTCGAACGTCCGCGCGCACCTCGTCGCGCCCGAGGCGCTGCCGCTCCCGCCCGAGCCGTGCGACCTCGTCCTCGTGGCCGACGTCTTCCACCACTTCCCGGACGGCCCGGCGGCGCTGCGCGCGCTCGCGGCGCGGCTGCGCCCCGGCGGCCGGCTCGTCAACCTCGACTTCCACGCCGGCGAGCTGCCGGTCGGGCCGGGCCCGGACCACAAGGTCTCGCGCGAGGCGTTCCTCGCCGCCGCCGCGGAGGCCGGGCTCGAGGTGGACCGGGAGCTCTCGTTCCTGCCCTACCAGTACCTGTTCGTGCTGCGCCCGGCCGGTTAGCCCGGCTCGACCGGCGCCCGCGCCGGCCGGAGGCGCCCCGGGCCGCCCACCGCCACCGCCACCGCGGCCGCCAGCATCGGCAGGTCGCGGAGCACCGTGCCCCAGGTCGCCGCCTCCGCGCCGCCGAAGCAGCCGCAGTGAAGGTCGATCCCGCGCAGGAGCGCCTGCGAGAGCCCGGCGACGAAGAAGACCAGCATCGCCGCGGTGACGAGCGCGGCGGCGCGCGCCGCGATGCCGAGGACGAGCAGGGCCCCCACCGCGAGCTCGATCCCGACCACCGCCGCCGCGGCGGCCGGGACGAGCGCCGCCGGGAGCATCCGGTAGTTGGCGAGGTCGGTGGCGAAGGCCGCCATGTCCGGGAGCTTGGTGGCCGCGGCGTAGAGGAAGAGGGCGCCGAGCGCCGCCCGGGCGAGCGCGAGGAGCACGGGCCTCATCGCGCGCCCCCGCCGCAGACGTCGCAGGGTCCGGAGACGCCCGGGCCGCCCGCGGCCATCCAGGCCGGCCAGGCTCCGGTGAGGACGCGGACCTCCCGCACGCCCCGGGCGCGCAGGCGCGTCGCCACCGCCTCCGCCCGGCCGCAGTCGGCCTGGCCGTCGTAGACCACCACCAGCGGGAAGGTGGCGAGCCGGGAGACCACCTCGTCCTCGCCGGCCCCGCCGGGCGGCAGGTGCAGGGCGTTGGTCACGTGGCCCGCCTCGTACTCGCGCGCCTCGCGGGCGTCCACGAACCCGGCCGTGCAGGCGGTGCAGCGCGCCGCGGCCTCCTCCACCGAGATGCGCGGCGTGGCGAGCGGCCCCTGGGCCGGGAGCTGGCAGGTGCCGGCGCCGGTGTCGGCGAGCGCGCGGGCCGGCCGGCCGAGCGCCGCGGGGTGCGGCGAGAGGGCGTTGGCGCAGAGCCCGGCGAGGGCGCCGGCGAGCGCCACCCCGGCGGCCTGGGAGACGAGTCTCACGCCGCCATGCTAGCGCGCCTCCGGGCGGGGTGCACCGGGGAGGCGGGGCGGGTATATTGCGCGCCGAAATGGGTTCCCCCGTCTACGAGATCTCCAAGGACTTCTTCTTCTCCGCCGCCCACTGCATCCGGTTCCACCCGGGGAAGTGCGAGCGGCTGCACGGCCACAACTGGCGCATCCGCGTCCACGCCCGCGCGTCCGAGCTGAACCACCTCTCGATGGTCGTGGACTTCGCCGACCTCCAGAAGATCGTGGCCGAGCTCTGCGCCCGGTTCGACCACCGGAACGTGAACGAGGTGCCGCCGTTCGACGAGCTCAACACCACCGCCGAGAACCTGGCGCGCTTCTTCTACCAGGAGGCGGATCGGGCCCTGCTCGAGACGGAGAAGGGGCGGGTGCGGGTCTCCAAGGTCGAGGTCTGGGAGAACGAGGGCTCGCTGGCGGTGTACCGCGAGGAGTGAGCGCGCCCGCCTGCGTCCCGGCGGGTCCCCGGCCCGGCGTCAGGGCGAGGCGGTAACCTCCCGCCGTGTCCACCCTCTGCCTCTTCCCGACGCCGCTGCGCGCGGCGCGCGCCACGCGCCGCCTCTGCGACGCGGAGGGAGGCATCCTCTTCGGCGCCCGGGCCACCACGCTCGCGGCCCTCGCGCCCGGGCTCCTGGCCGGGGCGGGCGATCACCGGCCGCTGCTCACCCCGCTCGCGGAGCTGCTCCTCACGGTGGAGGCCGGGCGGGCCGCGGGCGGCTCCTTCGCCGGCCTCGATCCCGCGAGCGGGCTCGCGCGCGCCCTCGCCTCGGCCCTGGCCGAGCTCCGGCGCGGGGAGGTCCCCGCCGCCGTCGCGGCCGGGGTGGCGCGGGAGCTCCCGGGCCGGGCCGGCGCGCGGCTCGGCGAGCTCGCGGCCGCGCTCGCCGCCTACGAGGCGCGGCTCGGGGAGCTCGGCGCCCTCGACGCCGCGGCGGCGCTCCGGGCCGCGGCCGAGGCGCTCCGGCGCGGCGCGCGGTCGGAGGAGACGCGCGACCTCTCGCTGCTCGTCGCCGAGGGCTTCGCCCAGGTCTCGGCGCCGGAGTGGGAGCTCCTCGCCGCGCTCGCGGCCCGCGCCGACCGGAGCCTCTTCCGGCTGCCATTCTTCCCCGACCGGGCCGACGCCTGCCGGCCGGTGGAGCCGCTCCTGCGCAGGGTCGAGTCGCTCCACGACGTGGCCGCCCGGCGCGAGATCTCGGTCGGCTTCGGCGCCCTCGAGGAGCGCGCCCCGGCGCTCGTGGCGGCCCTCCGGGCGGTGGCGGGCGGCCCGGGCGGCGCCGGTCCGCCGGCCGGGAGCGGGGCCCTGGTGGCGGCCTGCGGCCCCGGGGAGGAAGGGGCGGCCGATGCCGCGGCGCGGCTCGCGGCCGGCTGGCTCGAGGCCGGGCTCGCCCCCGACGACCTCTGCTTCGTCGCCGCGCGCCCCGACGCGGCCGGGCCGCTCCTCGCCCGGGCCTGCGCCGCCCACGGCGTGCCCGTGAGCGGGATCCGTCCGGGCCCGCTCGCCGAGGCCCCGCCGGTGCAGGCGATCCGCGAGGCGCTCCTGGCGGCGCCGCGCCTCACGCGCCGCGCCGCGGAGCGGCTCGCCGCGTCGAGCTACCTCGGGCTGGCCGCCCTCCCGGCGCGCCTCTCCCACTGGCTCGACCGCGCCGGTGCGCTCGACGGCCGCAACCTCCCGGAGGAGGCGCTCCGCCGCCGCGCCGCGGCGCTCGAGGCCCGCCGCGCCGCGCCGGAGCGCGCCGCCCTCCTGCGCGCCGCCGACGCCCTCGCCGCGTTCGACCGCGCGCTCGCGCCCCAGCGGGCGCCCGCCACGGCGCGCGAGCGGGCCCGGCTCCTGCGCGGCCTGGTGGAGCGGGCGGGGGTGCGGCGGCGCGCCGCCCGCGCCGAGCCGGCGCTGGCGCGCCGCGACCTCGCCGCCGTCTCGGCCCTCGAGGAGGCGGCCGACGACGTCGCGCAGGCGCTGGCCCTCTGCGGCCGCGGCGCGGCGCTCCTTTCGCTCGACGAGCACGTCGCGCTGCTCGATCTCGCGTGCGGCCGCGCCGCCGGGCCGGGCGACCCGGAGCCCGCCGCCGGCGCCGTCGAGGTCTGGCCGCTCTCCGAGGCGGCCGGGCTCTCCGCCCGCGGCGCCATCCTCCTCGGCTGCGGGCGGGCCGACTTCCCCGCGCCGCCGCCTCCCGAGCCGCTCCTGCGCGACCCGGAGCGGCTCGCCCTGAACCGCGCCCTCGCGCGGGGGGCCCTCGCCACCGCGGGATCGCGACGGTCCGAGGCGGAGCACCGGGCCTTCGCCGCGCTCGCCGCCGGGCGCGAGCGGCTCGGGCTGGTCTGGCCGGCCGACGGCCCCGACGGCCCCGGCGACGCCCCGGGGCCGCTCGTGCTCGAGGCGCTGGCGGCGGCCGGCGTCCCGCTGCCCGAGGCCGGCGCCGGCGAGGCCGCGCTCCCGGAGGCCCGCACCCCCGCGGAGGCGCTCCGGGCCGCCGCCCGGCTGGCCCGGGCCGGCCACGGGGAGGGCGCGACCGAGGCGCTCCGCGGGGCGGGGGAGGCGCTGGCGCGGCGCGCCGCCGAGGCGGCCCGGCGCGGCGCGCTCGAGGCGGAGCGGCGCGAGGCCATGCTGGCCCGGACCGCCGCGCCCGGCGCCGGGCTCCTGCCGCCCGCGCTCTCGGCGGCGCTCCGCGAGGCGCTGCCGGCCGAGTGGTCGCCGACGCAGCTGGAGGCCTTCGCGCGCTGCCCCTACCAGCTCTTCCTGAAGCTCGTGCTGAAGCTCCCGGACCGGGAGTCGGCCGATCTCGACATCGACCCGCGCGACGAGGGGCAGCTCCTGCACGCGCTCATGGAGCGGTTCCTCTCGGCCCGGCTCGCCCGCGGCGCCTTCCCGGTGCGCGGGGACGAGGCCGACCGGGAGGAGGCCCGCGCGGTGGCGGCCGGCCTCTTCGCCCGCTTCGAGGCGGAGGGGAGGGTAGGGGACCCGGCGGTCTGGGCGGCTCGGCGGGAGGCGGTGCTGGCGCGGCTCGACCGGGTGGTGGAGGCGGAGGGGCGCGACGCCGGCGGGCTCGTGCCGCGGCTCCTCGAGCACCAGTTCGGCGGGCGCGGCGCCGAGCCGCCGCTCGCGATCGAGGACGGCGCCGAGACGGTGCTGCTCCAGGGGCGCATCGACCGCGTGGACTCGGGCGGCGGCCGGCTCCTCGTGCTCGACTACAAGAACGCCCGCAGCGGCGCCGAGCAGCAGGAGAAGCTCGAGCCCGAGGCGCTCGGGGAGGTCAACTTCCAGGTCCCGGCCTACCTGCTCGCGGCGGCGCGGGCGCTGCCCGGCGCGGAGCGGCTCGAGGCCACCTACCTCCTCCTGCGCTCGGCCGAGCGGGCCGAGCCGTACGCCGCCGCCGCGGGCGACGGCTACTTCGCCCTCGACGCGGCGCGCCGGGCCGAGCTGCGCGCGGCGGGCGCGCCCAACTTCGCCGACCAGGTGGCGGCGGTGGTCCGCCGGATCCGCGCCGGCGAGTTCCCCATCGCCTCGAGGAGCTGCAAGGGCTGCGGGTTCGGCGCGGTCTGCCGGTTCCAGGCGGCGGCGGAGGAGCCGGCGTGAGCAAGGTCCTCGTCTGGAGCGGCGCGGCGCAGGCGCTCTTCCGGCTCGACGCCGACACGGCGGTGTCGGCCGGCGCCGGCTCGGGCAAGACCACCTGCCTCGTCGAGCTCTGCCTGCGGCTCCTCTCCGGCGAGGCGACCGGCGAGCCCTGCGAGCCCGCCGCGCTCGCGGCCATCACCTTCACCGAGAAGGCCGCCGAGGAGCTCTCGGAGCGGCTGCGCGCCGCGGTGGGAGAGCGGGCGCGGGCGGCCGGGCCGGGATCGGACGAGGCGCGGGCCTGGCTCGCCCGGCTGCACGGCCTCGACCGGATGCAGGTCGGCACCATCCACGGCTTCGCCTCGCGCCTGCTGCGGGAGCACGCGCTCGAGGCGGGGCTCGACCCGGACTTCGCCGTCGCCGAGGAGGAGCGGTCGTCGGAGTGGCGGCGCGAGGCGGCCCGGGCGGCGGTGGTCGAGGCGGTGGACGCCGGGCGCGCGGAGGCGCTGCGGCTCTGCGCCGGGCACGGCGCCGGTGGGCGCCGGCAGGGGCTCGCCGACGTGGTGGCGGAGCTCCTGCGCGAGCGCGCCACCCTGGGCGCGACCGGCCCGCTGCTGCCGGCCCCGGACCGGACCGAGGAGGCGCGGGCCGCGCGGGCGGCGCTGCTCCGGGCCTGCGACGGCCTCCTCGCGGCGGCCGCCGACGTCGCCACCCAGAGCGGGCGCAAGGCGATGGCCGCGCTGGCCGAGCGGGCGGCGGCGCTCCCCGAGGAGGACCGCGCGGGCCCGCTCACGGTGGGCGGCATCGGCCGGCTCACCGGGCTCGCCCAGGCGGTGAAGGGCTGGCGGGTCGGCAAGTCGGACGGCGAGCGCTCCCGATCGCTCCGGGCCGAGCTCGCCGACGCGGCCGAGGCGTTCGCGCCGCTCGCCGCGGAGGCGCTGGCCGGTCCGCAGAAGGCGGAGCTGTGCCGGCTCGCGGCGAGGGCGGAGGAGCTGTACGCCCGTCGCAAGCGGGCCGAGCACGCGCTCGACTTCGACGACCTCCTGCTCGGCGCGCGCGACCTGCTCCGCGCCGACGCGCCGCTCCGGGCCGAGCTGCGGGGGCGCTTCCGCGCGCTCCTCGTGGACGAGTACCAGGACGTGAACCGGCTGCAGCAGGAGCTCTTCGAGCTGCTCGCGTCCCCGGGCGCGGGCGAGGGCCCCCGCGCCGTCCGCGTCGGCGTGGGCGACCTGAAGCAGTCGATCTACCGGTTCCGCGGAGCCGACGTGGCGGTCTTCCGCCGGTTCATGGACGAGCTCGCGGGCGGCGGCGGGCGCGTGCTCCACCTCTCGCAGAACCACCGGTCCTCGCCGGCGGTGCTCGAGCTCGTAAACGAGACCTTCGCCCGCTGCATGCAGCCCGCCGGCGCGGACGCCCGTCCCTACGAGCTCGCCTTCGGCGGCGACGACCGGCTGCTGCCGGTGCGCGGCGAGGGCGGGCGGCCCGCCTGCGAGCTGCTCTGCGACGGCGAGGGCGGTCGCGCGGCCGAGCGGCGCGAGCGCGAGGCGGCGGCGGTCGCGGCGCGGGTGAAGGCCCTCGTCGGCGGGGCGGCCGGGCTCACCGTGCCGGCCCGCGGCCCGGACGGCGTGGAGCGGCCGCGCGCCCCCCGCTACGGCGACGTCGCCATCCTCTTCCGCCGGCTCACGCAGATCGGCGAGTACGAGCGGGCGCTGCGCGCCGCCGGCATCCCCTACCGGCTCGCGCGCGGCGGCGGCTTCTACCAGGCGCCCGAGGTGCGGGACCTCGGCGAGCTCCTGGCGAGCCTCTTCGACCCGGAGGACGCGCTCTCCTGGGCCGCGCTGCTCCGCTCGCCCTTCTGCGGCGTGAGCGACGGCGCGCTCTTCCTGCTGGGGCGGGCCGGCTTCCCGCGCCTGGCGCGGCTCTCGCCCGACGATGCCGCCGCGGCCCTGGCGCCGCTCTCTGGCGAGCCGCTGGCGGAGGCGCGCCCGGAGCCCTCCCTCCCCGCCGCGCGGGGAGGGCCGGGGAGGGGCGGCCAGGACGGGCCCGCGGCCTCGGACGACGCTCCTCGCCTGGCGCGCTTCCTCACCGTCTGGCAGTCGCTCCAGCCGCTGCGGGATCGCCTCCCCGTCCCCGATCTGCTCGACCGGGCCGTCGCCGCGCTCGACGTCGAGGCGGCCCTCCTCGCCGCGCCCGACGGCGAGCGGCGGCTCGTCAACCTGCGGAAGGCCATCGGGCTGGCGCGGCGCTTCTCCGCCCAGGGCGGCACCGCCCGCGCCTTCGCCGAGCGGCTGCGGGTGATGGCCGAGCGGCCGCCCCGCGAGCCCGAGGCGGAGCTCGAGGCCGCCGACGCCGTCGCGGTGCTCTCGGTCCACCAGGCGAAGGGGCTCGAGTGGCCGGTGGTCTTCGTCCCCGACCTCGGGGCGGCGCAGCGGAACGACGGCCGCCGCGCGCTCCTCGACGCCGGCGACCGGCTCTGCGCGCAGCTCTACGACCCGGCCGCGGAGCGGTTCCTCCCGACGGCCGCGGTCGAGGCCGCGCGCGAGGAGGCGAAGCGCGCGCAGGCCGCCGAGTCGCGGCGGCTCCTCTACGTGGCCCTCACCCGCGCCCGCGACCACCTGGTCCTCTCCGGCGAGAGCGCCCGCGGCGCGTCCGAGAGTTGGCGCGCCTTCGTCGAGGTCGCCGCGGCCGCCAGGCCCGACCTCGTCCGGACCGTCCCGAGCGCCGAGGCGGCGAGCGCGCTCGCGGGCCCCGCGCCGCTCCCGGCTGCCCCCGCCGCCCCGGCGCCCCTCCCGCGCCTCGGCGCCCCGCGGCTCGCCGCCCCGCCGCGCCTGGCCGCGGTCCGGCTCGCCGTCACCGAGCTTGCCGAGCACGCCCGCTGCCCGCGGCGCCACTTCTTCGCGCGCCACCTCGGGCTGCCCGAGCGGAGTCACGTCTCCGGCCAGCCGGTGCAGGACGACCCGGAGCGCGCCACCGCGCGCGGCACGCTCGCGCACGCCATGCTGGCCGAGACCGATCTCGCCGCGCCGCCGCTCGAGCGTCGCGCGCAGCTCTCGGCCGCCGCCGCGCGCCGCGGCTACGACCCGGGGAGCCAGGGGGTGCGCCGGATCCTGGGCGACGTGTCGCGCTTCCTCGACGCCGCCGAGGGCCGCGCGCTCGCGGAGGCGGCGCGCAAGGGCCGGGTCCGGCGCGAGCTGCCGTTCCTGCTGCGCCTCGCCGGCGACGGCGTGCCGGACTGCTACCTCACCGGCGCCATCGACGCGCTGGTCGAGGCCGGTCGCGAGGCGGTGGTCATCGACTTCAAGTACGCCCACCCCCGGCGCGAGGCGGCCGAGCGCTACCGGATGCAGCTGCTCGCGTACGCGCTCGCGGCGCAGCGGGCGCTCCCGGGATCGAGCATCCGCGCCCGGCTCCAGTTCCTGCGCGGGAGCTGCGCCGCCCTCGACCTCACGCCCACCGACTCCGAGCTGTCGCGCTTCGCCCGCGAGGCCCCCTTCGCCGCCGCGTCCGCCTGCGCCGGCACCGCCGCCCAGCGGACCCCCGCCGCCCTCGGCCGCGACCGCGCCCGCTGCGAGGCCGAAGGCTGCGGCTACCTGCTCCGCTGCTACCCGAGCGGCGGCGCGTAGCCCGGGCCCGAATCAAGACCGGGAGGCCGCCGGGGACGGGCGGCCGGAAGGAGGGGCCGCCGGGGGAGGGGTCCCAGCGCAGCTGGGGAGGGGCGCAGCCCCTCCAAGCCGGGCGAGCCTCCGCGACCCGCGAAGGCGGGCGCGGAGGCGCAAGGGCCCCGGCGAGCAGGGGTGGGGCCCCGACGGCTCTGCCGGCGGGGCGGGGCAGCATGCCCCGTGTAAAAGCCGGGGTCCCAGCGCAGCTGGGGAGGGGCGCAGCCCCTCCAAGCCGGGCGAGCCTCCGCGACCCGCGAAGGCGGGCGCGGAGGCGCAAGGGCCCCGGCGAGCAGGGGTGGGGCCCCGACGGCTCTGCCGGCGGGGCGGGGCAGCATGCCCCGTGTAAAAGCCGGGGTCCCAGCGCAGCTGGGGAGGGGCGCAGCCCCTCCAAGCCGGGCGAGCCTCCGCGACCCGCGAAGGCGGGCGCGGAGGCGCAAGGGCCCCGGCGAGCAAGGGTGGGGCCCCGACGGCTCCGCCGGCGGGGCGGGGCAGCATGCCCCGTGTAACAACCGGGCAGCATGCCCCGTTCTACGGATGCCGGGTAGGCGCCGCCCCCGTCTCGACCGCCTCCTTGCCCAGGTTCCCGCGGTGGCGCACGTCGCGCCCGAACATCCCGAATCGGGCACCGGCCTCCCCGAACTCGCGCTGGACCTCGTCGGGGCTCTGGTAGATCCGGTCCGGCAGGCTCCGGAGGAAGTTGATCGCGTCCGCCGGCGCGCCCGCCTCGGCGGCGGCGGTGGCGAGGTCGTCCCGCGAGATGGGGTACTCCACCTCGGAGAGGATCGCCGAAGGGCTCTGCTCGGGTGGCTCGCCGATTCCCATGGCCATGCGCTTTCTCTCCCGGTCGAGGGGTCTGGCGGAACCATGCGCAGCCCCGTCCCGGTGCGCCACCTCGCCGCGATCGCCGCCGCCCGCAGGGGCCGATTCCCCTTGATTGATCGCTCGGGGAGTCCCTAAATACGGGGCGCCGCGCAGCAGCCGGACCACACCAGAACTTCACGGGGAGAACGTCGATGCCTCAGCACACGGAGCGGGTGAAGGAGATCCTGTCCTGGTACTCGTCTGACAACGCCGGGACGCTCACCAACCTCTCGCGCCTGCTCAACCACGGCCGGCTGGCGGGCACGGGCAAGCTCGTCATCCTGCCGGTGGACCAGGGCTTCGAGCACGGCCCGGCGCGCTCCTTCGCGCCGAACCCGGCCGGCTACGACCCCGACTACCACTTCCAGCTCGCCATCGAGGCCGGCTGCAACGCCTACGCGGCGCCGCTCGGCTTCATCGAGGCCGGCGCGGCCAGGTTCGCCGGCCAGATCCCGCTCATCCTCAAGGTGAACAACTCCGACTCGCTCTCCAAGCTCGGCGGGGCGCCCTGCTCGGCGGTCACCGCCGGCGTGAAGGACGCGATCCGGCTCGGCTGCGTGGCCATCGGCTACACCATCTACCCCGGGTCCGACGCCCGCAACACGCAGCTCGAGGAGCTGCGCGACCTCACCGCCGAGGCGAAGGCCAACGGCCTCGCGGTGGTGGTCTGGAGCTACCCGCGCGGCGGCGGCGTCTCCAAGGACGGCGAGACCGCCATCGACGTCGCCGCGTACGCGGCGCAGATCGCGGCGCAGATGGGCGCGCACATCATCAAGGTGAAGCCGCCCACCGAGTTCCTCGAGCAGGGCGAGGCGAAGAAGGTCTACGAGAAGCAGAACATCCCCATCAAGACGCTCTCCGAGCGCGTGCGCCACGTGGTGCAGAGCGCCTTCAACGGCAAGCGGATCGTCATCTTCTCCGGCGGCCCGGCCAAGGGCACCGAGGAGGTGCTCGCCGAGATCAAGGGGATCAAGGAGGGCGGCGCGTTCGGCTCGATCATGGGCCGCAACGCCTTCCAGCGGCCGAAGGCCGAGGCGCTGAAGCTCCTCGACCAGGTGATGAAGATCTACGAGAGCTAGGCGTCGAATCGCGCGGCGGCGCCGGTCGCCGTCCCGGATACGGCCACCCCCTTCAGGGTGGCCGTTTTCGTTTTTCCGAGCGCGCAGGTTTCTTCCGCCATGCTCGACGCACTCTCGCTGCAGCGCGCCGCCCACTACCTCCACGTGCGCGGGGTGCCGCTCGTGCCGCGCGTCCTCAAGCGGGCCATCCTCCACCTGTACGGGAGCGTGCTCGACCCGGAGACGGAGTTCGGCGAGGGGACGGTG
Organism: Anaeromyxobacter paludicola; assembly: GCF_023169965.1. NCBI lineage: Bacteria > Pseudomonadati > Myxococcota > Myxococcia > Myxococcales > Anaeromyxobacteraceae > Anaeromyxobacter > Anaeromyxobacter paludicola. The sequence goes on from NZ_AP025592.1 coordinate 254,495, forward strand.
CTGGGGTACGGCGGCCTCAACATGGTCATCCACCCGGAGGCGCGGCTCGGCCGGCGGGTGCTCATCTCGCACGGCGTGACCATCGGCGGGCGGGCCGGCATGCCGGGACTGCCCGTGATCGAGGACGACGTGAAGATCGGGGCCGGGGCGAAGATCCTGGGTCCGGTCCGCATCGGCCGCGGCGCGCTCATCGGCGCCAACGCGGTGGTGGTCCACGACGTCCGGCCGAACGCGGTGGCGGTCGGGATCCCGGCGCGCGAGGTGCCGTCCCGAGGCCGCGTGGTGGAGGCGGCCGACGACCCGGAAGTGGCGTCGGTCACAAATGAATTTCGGCACTGAGCCAGCGGCTTTTTTCCTTGCCACTCGCGGCGAGCGAGGTTTATTACGGGGTTCACTCACTGATTCGCGGTCACAGCACGCGGCTGCATCGCGGCTTCCGGCCGCGATGTCGAGCCGAGGACGGTCCATGCGCCTTTACCCGAAGGTCATTCCCACCATCGCCCGCGAGGTCGTCCAGACCTTGATGCAGGAAGGCGACATCGAGGTGGAGACCATGCGCATCGCGGACGCCGAGATGGACATGGCGGCGATCATGAAGGAGTACCTCGCCGCGGAGGAGCGGGTGAACGCGGCGACCCGCGAGGCGCTCGACCGGCGCGGGTACGATCACTCCCGGTTCAACCAGGTGAAGCGCGAGATGGCCGACGTCCGCGGCTTCAAGATGGGCGACGAGGGGATCGAGTACGTCATCGGCCAGATGATCGAGTTCCTGCTCATCTCGCGGAACGTCGAGGAGGTCTACTCCGACGACCCGCCGCTCCGTAAGAAGGTCTTCGGGATCTTCAAGAAGCACCTCGACGTGGACGACGAGATCGACCGGGAGGCCCGGGCCCGCCTGAAGCACCTGCAGGAGGGGACCCAGGCGTTCGAGATCGAGTACCAGAAGACGATCGAGCTTCTCCGCCGCTCCCGCGGCCTGATCTAGCTCGGCGCGGGATCCCGGGCTGCGTCGGACGGGCTCGTCGACTGCGCTGCTCGGCGTACGAAATCGGTACGCCTGCGCTGCTCGCTCCTCTCGCGCCCGCCTCGCTCCGGGCTTTCGCGCCTCGTGAGCCGTCGCTGTAGGTCCGTTCGGCAGTTTTCTTGACCCCCGATATCGCCGGATTACTCTCGCCGCGGGCGAGGAGGTCCGGGTGGCGCGGGGAGAGAGCTATTACGTCGGCATTCGCGGGAGCGCGGCCATCGCCACCGCTCCCCTCGACGACGAGGCCGCGGTCGCCCGCGCCGAGCACCTCGGGCCGGGCGAGATGCGCCGGGTCCCCTACGCCGGCGAGCTGCTCGGGGCCGCGCGGATCCGGGCCGGCTTCGTGCCCGTCCCCTTCGACGCCTTCGACCGCGCCTCGCAGGCGCTCGGCGCCGAGGAGCAGGCCGCCTACCTCCAGCTCCTGCGGCTCTCCTGGGGAGAGGGGCGGAACTTCTGCCGGGCCGCGAAGCGCGAGCTGATGGCGCGGCTGGCGCTCTCGGAGCGCCGCCTCAACCACGTCCTCGACGGCGTCGTCGAGAAGGGCTTCGCCCGCCCCCTGCACCGCGACAACCGCGGCACGCTCTACCGCGTCTACCTCCCGGCCGAGGCGTTCGGCGAGCCGCTCGGGGACGAGGTGCTCTGCGGCCGCGCCCAGCCGCCCCCGGGCGCCGCCGACCCGCAGCCGCCCTCGCCGCCCCGCCTCCGGCTCGCCGCCTCCCGCCCGGACGCCGCCGCGCCGGCGCACCCCGCGCGCCGGGGCCTCGGACAGGGCCCGGGCGGCGAGCTGCTCGCCCTGGCGCGGCGGCTCGCGCGCGCCCGCACCGGCGGCGAGTCCGAGGGGGCGGTCGAGGCCGCCGTCCACGAGGTGAAGGATCTCTTCTCCGAGGGCCACAGCCCCGCCCAGGTGGAGGCCTGCATCCGCGCCGTGGCCCGGCGCGCCGGGCGCGACCAGGAACAAGGAGCCGCATCGTGACCAAGACCGCCGTCGCCTTCGCCCGCGAGGCCGAGACCCTCGCTCCCGCTCCGGTCACCGAGCTGCGGCCGCTGCGGCGCCGCCTCCTCCTGGCCGGAGCCGACCCGGTGATGCTCGACTTCGCCGAGGACGACCTCGCGGTGGCCCGCGGCGCCATCTCCGCGATCGCGGATCGGCTCAACACCGTCGAGGGGGCGCTCCGGAGCTCCCAGACCCGCGGCCCCGACCTGATGGCGCTGGCGCTCGCCGACGGCGAGGAGGACCTCGCCAGCCTCGAGGCGTCGCTCGGCAACCTGCGCCGGCGCCTCGCGCAGCTCGCCGGCCGCGTGCGCTGAGCGACGCGGATCCCGGCGCCTCCCGGAGCGCGAGCGGTCGCCGGGACGGCGCCGCGACTACTCCCCCGCCTGCAGCGGCGTCGCCACGGCGTGGAGCATCGCCCGCACCGGCCCGAGGTCGATCTCGCTCACCGCCGCGACCGGCAGCCGCCGCGCGTCGGTGCTGTACCAGAGGTGGAACGGGCGCCGGGCGCCGATCTTGTCCGCCCGCTCGGCCACCGCGTCGAGCCGCACCGTCTGGAACGACCCGGCCTCGGTGTCGACCTTCTCGGTGCCCGGCGCGAGCGTGGCCTTCACGTGCCAGTAGCGCCGGTTCGCGACCAGGTCGAAGCAGTAGGTGGTGCCCGGCCGCGGGTCGGCGGCCCGCAGGTAGTAGACCAGCGTGACGAGGTCGAGCGCCTCGGCCTGCCGCTCGAAGCGGGTCACGCCCTTCTTGTCCCCGAACTGCCACGAGAGGCTCGGCTGGGCGGGCTGACCGGCCAGCCTCACCTCGGTGGACTTGCGCACGCCGTCCTCGTCCACGTCGTCGCGGTAGCGGTCGGGCCGCAGCGTGCGCGCGTCGAACCAGCTCATCGCCTGCCCCTTCACCCGCCGGACCTTGGCGAACACCGAGGTGTTCTGGAGCCGGGCGCGGACCGGGATCACCGCCCCGCCGGAGGTGGCGGGCTCGACGGTGGCGCGCAGCGTGCCGGCCTTCACCACGCCCATCACGTCGAGGTCGAAGGAGAGCCGCTCCCCCTCGCGGAAGGGGAGCGCGCCCGGGCGCAGGGGCGGGAGGCCGCAGGCGGGGGGAGCCGAGAGGAGCAGGGCGGCGAGGAGGGCGGTCATCGGGCGCGCGGGCGAGGCGCCGGTCCGGCGGCGACGCGGGGCGCCGCTCCGGCGGCGGCGGTCAGCGCCGGGCCAGCCCCCGGGCCACCGCGGCGGCGAGCTGCCGGCGCGCCGCCAGGTACCGCGCCGGGTCGCGCTCCCAGCGCCGGGGGTCGGGCGCCAGGGCCGAGGCGAGCCGCTCGGCGAGCTCGCGCTGGCCGGCCGCGGCGGCGAGGCGCAGCAGCTCCAGATCCTCGAGCCCGTCCCGGATCTGCGTCAGGCGGATCGACTCGACCGGGAACGGGTGCGTCCCGCCGAGCCGCTCCGGCCTGCCGGGGTAGAGCAGCGTCCCGTCGCCGTTCCCGGCGAAGTCTCGCGCGTCCGTCCATGGGTCGCGGCCCCATGACTGGAGCATATCGTAGTAGAGCTCGCCGGCCACGCCGGCGCGGAACGCGAGCCAGCCCATGGCGCGGGCGGCGGCGCCGGGTCGGTCGATCTCGTAGCCGGGCCAGCCCGAGTAGGCCCGCAGCATCGCCTCGCGGTCGCGCCCGCCCTCCGGCAGCTCGCCGCAGCCGTGGCTGGTACAGGAGGCGTACCACCACGGGAGCGCGCCCTCCGGGCGGCCCGGCCGCGGCGCCCCCCGGAGCCCGCGCGCGCGCAGGTCGAGGAAGGCCGGGAGGTTCGGGGCCCAGACGTCCACCAGCCCCTCGAGCTCGCGCCTCGGCGTGGTGGTCGCGAAGACCGGCACCCCGGCCGCCCGGGCCGCGCGGGCGCGCCGGGCGAGCTCCGGGAGCTGCGCCGGCGAAGGCTCATCGAGCGTGTAGAGGAAGAGCCGCCCCGCCCACCCGCGCGCCTCGAAGTGCTGGCGCCAGGCGCGGAGCGTCGCCAGGAGCGCCGACTCCGGCCCCTGCCAGACCGCCGCCGGGATCCGCACCTCGGCGAAGCCGCCCCGCACGCCGGGCACCAGCGTGCCGTCGAGGATGGGGCCGACCTCGGCGTCGTAGGCGCGCCAGTCGAGCGCGCAGGCGCGCTCGTCGCAGCGCCCCCCCGGCGGATCGGCCGAGAGCCCGTGCGGCGTGAGCCGGTGGCGCAGCGCCGCGGCCGCGAGCGCCCGCGCCAGCGCGGGATCGCCCGGCCGGCCCAGGGCGGCGGTGCCGGTCCGGGTGGAGAGGCCGAAGGTGGCCGGGAAGGTGGGCGTGGCGGGGAGGGCGAAGGGCCAGACCTCGAGCGCGACGGGCACGCGCCCGAGGAACCGGGCGCCGTCCCCGAGCCGCACCTCGCCGCGGTACGCGCCGGCGGCGGCGCCGGGGGGCACGCAGACCTCCACCCAGATCGCCTGGAGCCGCCCGGGCGGCACCGCGACCGGGAAGGCGCGGCGGGGCTCGTGGAAGTAGGCGTCCTCCACCGGCACGAGCGGATCGGGCCACTCGCCGGCCGCGCCGTCCGGGCCGGAGCCGCGCCGGAAGGAGAGGGTGGCCACGCGGTAGAGCTGCACCGGGATCGCGCCGCCGGGTCCGGCGAGCGGAGCGGCGCGGGCCGTCAGCGCGGCGAGGCCCGCCGGCGCGCGCACCGCCACCTGCGCCGACTCGCACTCGCCCCGCGCGGCGGCGAGCGCGATGGCTTGCTCCGGCGGCACGGGGTCGGCGAGGCGGAGCTTGTCGAGGCTGGTGGCGACGCCGAGCGCCACCGGCGCCGCGGCGACCGGCGCCGGCGGGGGCTCGGGCCGCTGCGGGCGCGGCTCACGGGCGGCGTCCCCCGCCGAAGCCAAGGCGAGGGGCAGCGCGAGGGCGAGCGCGGCGAGCGGTGGGCGGGAGCGGATCACGGCGGGTGGGGGGCGGCCGGCAGGGCAGGGCAGGATGGCCGCTCAGCGGCGGGCGACCTCGCCCCCGGCCTTGTAGCCCCGGAGCGTGGCGACGACGCTCCCCACCGCGAAGTCGGCGCTGATCTTCACCGGCACGTGCCGGGGATCGTCGGAGAGCCAGAGCCAGGTCTCTCGGCTGTGGAAGCTCCCCTTCATCTCCGAGCGCACGCGCACCTTGACGGCGTCCCACGCCCCGGCGGGCGTCTCGACGCGCTCCCGGCCGACGACCTCCGCCACGAGCGGGAAGCTCTGCGCGTTCACGAAGACCGGGAACTCGTAGCGGGCGCCGGGGGCGAGCGGCTGCAGCCGCAGGTACATGAGGGCGCCGGCCATGTCCTGCACCGCCGGCGGCACGTCGAAGGTCCGCTCCAGCAGCTTCCCCGGGCGGTGGGTCTGGACGTACAGCTTCCCGGCCTCCCGGTCGAAGCGGGAGCGATCGGAGTGGCGGTCGCCGATCTCGATGGAGTTGCTGTCCGAGCCCCGCGGCAGCCGGGCCTCCGAGTCCCAGTAGCTGACGAGGTGCTCGCGGATGTCGAGCATCCCCGAGATCCCCTCCGTCCGGCCCTGCAGGACGATGGGCCAGATGCTCCCCTCCGCCTTGCCGACGCTGATGCGAGCCTGGCCGGCGTGCACGTGGAGGTACTCGACGGCGAGGTCGATCTGCTCGCCGGGCGTGATCGGCTCCTGTCCGGGCGCCGCCAGGGCGGTCGTCGTGAAGACGGCAAGGGCGGCGATCAGGCGGACGATCATTCGGGCGACCTCCAGAGAGCAACCCGAATGTCGATCCCGCCCCTCCCCGGCGCCAGCGCCCGATCGGCGGCCCCCGCTGGCGGCCGGGCGAGCGGCTGGCGTACCATCGGCGGACTGGAGCGCGCATGGCCTTCGACCCGCACGAGATGGACGACGACGACCCCGGCAGCAAGGACGGCGCGGGGCCGCAGCGGAAGTACACCGAGTTCGACTGCCCGGAGTGCAACGCCAACAACCCGGTGGACGACCCGATCGCCGACGGGGCGGAGCTTCGCTGCAACTACTGCGGCGAGGAGTTCAGGGCCCACTTGACCGACGAGGGCCGCCTCAAGCTGCGGCTGCTCTGACGTCTCCGCCGGGGCCCCAGCGCCCCTGGGGGAATCCTCGCGAGCTCTAGCCGGCCCTGGGCGCCCGCGCCCCGAAGATGGCCGTCCCGACCCGCACCAGCGTCGCCCCCTCCGCGACGGCCGCGAGGTAGTCCCCGCTCATCCCCATCGAGAGGTCGGGCAGCCCGAGCGCCTCGTTCATCCGGCGCAGCGCCGCGAAGTGGGGGCGGGGATCGCCCTCGGCCGGCGGGATGCACATGAGCCCGCGCAGCTCGAGCGCCGGCAGGCCCCGCACCGCGTCGGCGAGCGCCCCGACCTCGGCCGGCGCGCAGCCCGCCTTGGCGGCCTCGCCGGCCACGTTCACCTCGAGGAGCACGCGCACGGAGGCGCCGCGCGCCGCGAAGCGCCTCGAGAGCTCGCGGGCGAGCTCGAGCCGGTCCAGCGTGTGCACGTAGCCCACCCGGCCGGCGAGGTACTTCACCTTGTTGGTCTGGAGCCCGCCGATGAAGTGCCAGACGAGCTCGGGGAGATCGGCGAGCGCGTCGGCCTTGGCGCGCCACTCCTGCGCGTAGTTCTCGCCGAAGTGGCGCTGCCCGGCGGCGTAGGCCTCGCGCACCGCCTCGGGCGGCTGCGTCTTCGAGACCGCGACCAGCGTGACCCGCTCCGGGAGGCCGGCGCGGATCGCGCCCAGCCGCTCGGCGATCCCGCTCACGGCCCGCTCCAGGGGAGGGGATGGCCCACCTCGGCGAGCAGCGCCAGCGTCTCCGCGACCGGCAGCCCCACGATGTTCGTGACGCTGCCCTCCACCTCGCGCACGAAGGCGCCGCCGAGCCCCTGCACCGCGTAGGCGCCGGCCTTGTCGAGCGGCTCGCCGGTGGCGACGTACCAGTCGATCTGCGCGACCGAGAGGCGGGCGAACCTCACCGCGCTCGAGACCACCAGGCCGCGCTCGGGCCCGCCGCGCACGCGCAGGCAGACGCCGGTCAGCACCTCGTGGTCCCGCCCCGAGAGCGTCCGCAGCATGCGGCGGGCGTCCTCGGGCGAGGTGGGCTTGCCGAGGACCGCGCCGTCCACCACCACCGCGGTGTCGGCGGCGAGGACCAGCGCGCCGTCCACGGCGCGGGCCTTCTCGGCGGCGACCCGGGCCACGTAGGCGCGGGCCGCCTCGCCGGGGAGCTGCCGCTCGTCGGCGTGCGCCGGGCGGACCTCCAGCGCGAGCCCGAGCGACTCGAGCAGCTCCCGCCGGCGCGGGCTCGCCGAGGCGAGCGTGAGGATGCCGGGCACGGAGCCTCCTGCGGCCGCTAGTCGAGCTCGACGTTCGGGGCGGGCACGTTCCCGCGCGTGAACGCGTCGTTGACCTTCACCTTGGCCTGGGCGCGGAGCGCCTTCACCCACGCCTGCTCGGCCTGCGACTCCTTGCGGTCGCGCAGCCGCGCGGCGAGGTCCTGCTTCTGGGCCTCGAACTGGGCCGGGTCGGGCCGCTGGCGGTCCTTCACCTGGGCGACGACCGTGCCCTGCGGCGTCTCGTACACCCTGGGCAGCAGCTGGCCGGCGGAGGCCTTGAAGGCGTCCGCCTCGAGCTCGGGGGACGGCCCGACGCGCGGCACCGCCGCGGCCGTGGCGCCGAACAGGCCGGTCGACTCGGCGGCCACCTGCTCGAGCGGGCTCTTCGCCTCCTTGGCGGCCGGGAAGAGCTCGGCGAGCGGCTTGCCGGTCTTCTTCGCGGTGGCGAGCGCCTCGGCGGCGCGGGCCTCCGCCGCCTTGCGGGCGAGGTCGCCCTGCAGCAGCTCGCGGGCGATGTCGGCGCGCGCCTGCTCGAGCGGGATCACCTTCGGCTCCTGGACCTCCTCCACCTGGAGCACGTGCCAGCCGAAGCGGGTGCGGGTGGGGCCGACCACCGCGCCGGGCTTGGCGCCGAAGGCCGCGTCCTCGAACGGCTTAGCCATCACGCCCTGGCCGAAGAACCCGAGCTCGCCGCCCCTGTCCTTGGAGCCCGGGTCGTCGGACGTCTCCTGGGCGACCTTGGCGAAGTCCTCGCCCTTCTCGATGCGGGCCTTGATGGCGTCGGCCTTCTTCTTCGCGTCCTCGTCCACGGCCTTGCCGGCCGCCTCGTCGGCCTTCACGAGGATGTGGCGGGCGCGGACGCGCTTCTTGAGGTCGTAGCGGGCGGTGTTGTCCTTGTAGAACTTCTCGATGCGGGGCCCGTTCGCGGCCATGAAGGCCTGCGCCTGCGCGTCGGTCGGCTTCTGCTCGGTCTTGAGCGCGGCGTAGGGGAAGCGGACGAACTCGAGGTTCACCCGATCGCTCTCCGACAGCCACGCCTCCTTGACCTCGTCGTCCGACACCTTCGAGGTCTCGCGCAGCAGGGCGAGCATCTTGCCGTAGGCGAGGTCGCGGCGGAGCCGCTCCTCGTACTTGGCCGGCGAGCCGAAGTAGTTGGTGACCGCGCGCTTGTAGAGGTCGTAGTCGAAGCGGCCGTCGGTCTGGAAGGCGGGGTTCTCCTTCACCGCCCGCGAGAGCTCGTCGTCGCTCACCGCCACGCCGTGCGCGTCGGCCTGCTGCAGCACCAGCTCGCGCTCGACGAGCTGGTCCATCGCCACCTTGCGCAGGCCGAGCTGATCGGCGAGCTCGCGCGAGAAGGCCTGGCCGGCGCGGGCCTGGTAGAGCCGGAAGAGCTGGGCGTAGTGCTGGTCGAAGTCGGCCGCGGTGATGGTCGTGCCGTTCACCTTGGCCGCCCACGCCGGCGCCGACGCGCTCCCGCCCGAGCAGCCCCGGGACCCGGGGCCGAAGCTCACCACGAAGACGACGATGATGATGCCGAACAGGACGTAGGTGAGGACGCTGCGGGCATTCGCCCTCAGGATGTCGAGCATGGAACGCGCGCTCCGGTTGTTGAACTGGGCGGCGCGTGGTTCCCGGGCCGCCTGGAAAGGTGGAACACCCTAGCGAACATGCGCTAAAATGCAAGGGAATTTCGAGATGGCGACAACGGGTTCGGCCTGGGTGTATGAGGTGGTCCCTCGACCCGGAGGGCTGCCCTTCCTCGCGCCGGAGATCGCGTGTTCGGATTGTTGAAGCGGTACCGTGAGCTGCTCCTCATAGCGGTGCTGCTCCTGCTCCCGCTGGTGGTGTACTTCGCCCATGCCAGGCGTCAGGCCGAGCAGCTGTCCAGGTTCGACCGGACCCTGCTCTGGCTGACGAGCCCCGTGGAGAAGGGCATCCACTGGGCCGTGTCGGGCGTCCAGCGCGGCTGGTACGGGTACGTCGCGCTCCGGCACGCGCACCAGAAGGCCGACGCGCTCCAGCGCCGGCTCGACCTCTACGAGCTCGAGCGCCAGCAGCTCCTGCAGGAGCGGTCCGAGAACGGTCGCCTGCACGCGCTCCTCGGCATGGCCGAGACCTCCCCCGAGCGCCGGTACCAGGGCGCCCGGGTGGTCGGTGTCCGGCTCGATCCCAAGGGGCTGCAGCTCGTCACCATCGACCGCGGCGCCGACGACGGCATCGCGCGCATGATGCCGGTGGTGGTGGCGAAGGGGGTGGTGGGGCGGGTGCACGCCGTCACCGCCTCCAGCGCCGACGTCCTCGTGCTCTCCGACCGGAACAGCTCGATCGCCTCGCGCGTGGAGCGCTCGCGGGCCCGGGCCAACGTCCGCGGGACCGGCGAGCCCTGGAGCTGCCGGCTCGACTACGCCCTGCGCGCCGAGGACATGGTGGAGGGCGACCTGCTCGTCACCTCCGGCACCGACGGCGTCTACCCGCGCGGCCTGCCGGTGGGCCGGGTCACGCACCTGAAGCGCACCGGCTACGGGCTCTACCAGTACGCGGAGGTGGTCCCGGCGGTGGAGCTCACCAAGCTCGAGGAGGTGCTCGTCATCACCTCGCCCATCGATCGCGCCGAGGAGAGCGCCGAGCCGCCGCCGCAGCCGGTCGCCGCCGGCGCGCCCGGGAGCCCCATCCCCGGCGCCCCCCCGACCCCCGGCGCCACCCCCGCGCCGGGCGCCACGCCGGCGCCGGGCGCAGCGGCGCAGCCGCCCGCCAGCGCCACGGCCGCCGCGGCCGGGCCCGCCGGCGCGGCCAGCCCCACCGCCACCGCGCCCGGGCCCGCGGGCGCCGCGGGCCCCACCCCCGCGCCGGCCTCGCCGGGCGCGGTCGCCCCCGCGCCGCGGGCCAGCCCCACGCCGGCCGCCGGCCTCGCGCCGGCCCGCGCCCCCGCGCCGGTCCGCGTCCCGGCTGCCGGCGCGGCCTCCCCGGCCCCGCCGGGCGTCGCCGCCCAGACGCCGCGCCCCGCCGGAGCCCGTCCGTGAGGCCGCTCATCACCTTCCTCTTCGCGCTCCTCCTGGCGTCGCTGCAGGCCGGGCTCCTGCGCTACCTCGGGGGCGGGGCGGTCTCGATCTCCCTCGTCCTGCCCTGCGTCGTGTACCTCGGCCTGTTCGCCGGGAACGTGGAGGGGGCCATCGGCGCCGCCGCGGTCGGCTACCTGCTCGACCTGCTCGCCGGGACGCCCAAGGGGCTCATGACCTTCCTGGCGGTCGGCTGCTTCCTCGTCTGCCGGCTGGTGGCCGGGGCGGTGGAGGTGCGGAGCCGCACCGCGTTCGCGGTGCTCTCCGGGCTCACCGCCTTCCTGGCGGGGCTCGGCGCCCTCTTCCTGACGCGGCTCGTGGTGCCGGCGGAGGCGGCCCCCGGCGGGCGGCTGGTCTGGCGCCTCCTGGTCGAGGCGCTGCTCACGGCCTCGGTCTCGCCGCTCATCCGGGCGGCCATGCGCTGGCTCGACGGGCTGTTCACCAGGGAGGAGGCCGGGCTGCTCCGCTGACGCTCCTCTTTCGGCCGTCGAGGCCGAATGCGGGGCGCCCGCCTGCTGTTCCGACACTCGAACGATGCCCGTCGTCCCTCCCACCGCGCCCGGAACGGCGCAGCGCGCCCTCAGGCCCCGCACCTACTGGATGGGGGCCTTCGCCACGCTCGCCTTCCTCGTCCTCCTCGGGCGGCTCTACCACCTCCAGATCCTGCACGGGGACGAGTACAAGGAGCGGGCCGACGAGAACTTCGTGAAGGAGCTGCGCGTCCCGGCGGACCGCGGGCTCGTCGTGGACCGCAACCACACCGTGCTGGTGGACTCGCGGCCGAGCTACGACGTCACGCTCACGCCCTACTTCTGCGCCAGGCGCTGCCCGGAGGTGGTGAACCAGCTCGGGCAGATGCTGTCCTTCGAGCCGGACGAGCTCGAGCGCGCGCAGGGGCGGCTGGCGGCGTCGCGCGGCCTCGCCCGCTTCAAGCCGTTCACGGTGAAGGTGGACATCACGCGCGAGGAGCTCGACCTCTTCGAGGCGCACAAGCTCGACCTGCCGGGCGTGGACGTGCAGCCCACCCCGCACCGCAACTACCGCTACGGCGCGCTCGGCGGGCACCTCGTCGGCTACATGAACGAGATCGGCTCCGACGAGATGGAGCGGCTCAACGAGGAGATGAAGGACGCCGGCGCCTCCGCGCTCCCGTACCAGCTCGGAGACTACATCGGCCGCCGCGGCCTCGAGCGCCGCTTCGAGGCGGAGCTCCGCGGCGTGGACGGCAAGAAGCGCGTGGTGGTGGACGCTCGCGGCAACGCCAAGCCCGAGTCGGACCTCATCCCCGAGGACCAGCGCTTCGAGCCCTCCAAGCCGGGGCTCAACGCGGTGCTCTCGCTCGACTGGCGGCTGCAGGAGTTCGCCGAGAAGACCTTCCCGGCGACCGCCGGCGTGGTGGTCGCGATGGACCCGCGCACCGGCTACATCCTCGCGCTGGTGGACCGGCCGGCGCCGGACCCGAACAAGCTCTCCGGGCGCATCACGCGCAAGGAGCTCGAGGCCATCCACAAGGACCCGCTCCAGCCCGAGCTCTTCCGCGCCATCCAGCAGCACTACCACCCGGGCTCCACGTTCAAGGTGGTCACCGGCATCGCCGCCCTCGAGGAGGGCGTCTTCAAGCCGGGCGGCACCGTCTACTGTCCGGGCTACTTCTTCCTCGGCGGCCACCGCTGGCGCTGCGACAAGGAGAAGGGGCACGGCACCATCGACCTCGAGCACGCGCTCGGGGCCTCCTGCGACGTCTTCTTCTACGACCTCGGCAACCGGCTCGGCGCCGACCGCATCGCCAAGTGGGGCAACCTGCTCGGCCTCGGCCACCCGACCGGCTTCGACCTCGCCGGCGAGATCTCGGGCGTCATGCCCGACGCCGCCTGGCACCAGAAGCACATCCCCGGCGGCTACGCCCACGGCATGAGCGTGAACCTGGCCATCGGCCAGGGCGACGTGAACGTCACGCCCATGCAGCAGGTGGTGATGTACGGCGCCCTCGCCTCCGGCGTGGTCTGGAAGCCGCAGGCGGTGCTCCGGCTCGAGGACGCCAAGGGCGAGACGGTGAAGGACTTCCCGCCCTCCGAGCGCGGCCGGCTGAACCTCAAGCCGGGGACGCGCGAGGAGGTGCTGAAGGGGCTCGAGGCGGCCGTGAACGAGCCGTTCGGGACGGCCTACGCGCAGCGGCTCAAGGACGTGAAGATGGCCGGCAAGACCGGCACCGCCCAGGTGGTGGCGCTCGGCGCGCACCGGCTCAAGGCCTGGCAGATGGGGTACTTCGAGCGCGACCACGCCTGGTTCGCCGCCTTCGCGCCCATGGAGGCGCCGGAGATCGTGGTGGTGGTCCTGAACGAGCACGCCGGCTTCGGCGCCAGCAACGCCGCCCCGACCGCGAGCGCCCTCGTGAAGTACTACTTCGAGCTCAAGAAGCAGGACGAGGCGGCGAAGCTCCTCGCCGCGCAGCAGGCGGCGAGCGGCGGCCCGCCGCTCGCAGCGACGCCGTCCGCCACGCCGGCCGGCTCCGGCGCGGCGCCCCTCGCCCCGGCGGTGGCCGCGGCGAGCGGCCCGGTCGCGCCCGCCCCCGGACAGCCCGCCGGGGCGATCCCGGGCGCCGCGCCGCAGCCCGCTCCGGCCACCGGCCCGGCCGCCCTCGCGCCGGTCCCGGTCGCGCCGGCCCAGCCGGGCGGGGCGGTGGTCCCGGCCTCCGCCCCGGCGCTCCCGGCCACGCCGCCCGCGCCGCTGCCGGCCGCCGAGCTGCCGGCCCCGAAGCCCGCCCCGGACCGGCGCGCCCCCGCGCGCCCGGCCTCCCCGACCTCCGAAGGAGCGAAGCGTGGCGCTTGACGTGCCCCTCGGCCGGCTGCCCTCGGCCTCGTCCTCGGGGCGCGCCTTCGCGCGCTTCCCGTGGCACATCGCCTTCCTGGTGCTCGCCATCTCGGCGACCGGCATCTGGAACCTCGCCTCGGCCTCGCGCAGCGCCCACGCGCCGGTCTGGATCTCGCAGATGTGGTGGATGGCCGGGGGCGCCACCCTGGCGCTCGCCATCGCGCTGCTCGACTACCGGACCTTCCTGCGCGTCGGCTACGTCTTCTACGCGGGGGTGGTGCTCCTGCTGCTCGCCGTGCTGGTGAAGGGGCGGCTCGTGATGGGCGCCCGGCGCTGGCTCACGGTCGGCCCCATCAACTTCCAGCCCTCGGAGCTCGCCAAGATCGCGGTGCTCCTCGCGCTGGCGCGCTACTTCCACTATGACCTCGACAAGCGGCGCGACGGCTACGGGCTCTTCACGCTCGCCATCCCCATGGCCATCACGCTGGTCCCGGCGGTGCTCATCCTCAAGGAGCCCGACCTCGGCACGGCGCTCATCGTGGTGGCGGTGGGGGCGACGATGATCCTCTTCGCCAAGGTGAAGTGGCGCACGCTCGCGCTCGTGGGCTGCGTCGGCCTCGCCGGCTCGGTCTTCGCCTGGCCGCACCTCAAGCCGTACCAGCGCAAGCGGGTGGAGACCTTCCTCAACCCGGAGGGCGACTCGCTCGGCGCCGGCTACCACGCCACGCAGTCGATGATCGCGGTCGGCTCGGGGCAGGCGCTCGGGAAGGGCTGGGGGCAGGGGACCCAGACGCTGCTCTCGTTCCTCCCCGAGCAGCACACCGACTTCATCTTCTCGGTCTGGGCGGAGGAGCACGGCTTCGCCGGCTGCGCGCTCCTGCTCCTGCTCTACTACGCGCTCGTGACCGCGGCGCTCACCGTGGCCGGGAACGCGCGCGAGCGCTTCGGCCACTTCGTGGCGGTGGGGGTCACCGCCATGCTCTTCTGGCACGCCTTCATCAACATGGGGATGGTGACGGGCGTGCTGCCGGTGGTGGGGGTGACCCTGCCGCTCATGAGCTACGGCGGGTCGTCGGTCATCGCCGTCTACTTCGGCGTGGGGCTGCTCGCGAACGTCGGGATGCGGCGGTTCGTGAACTGAGGTCGAACCGCCGCGACCCGGCGGCGCTAGACCACCTTCTGGAGGGCGGAGACGATCTTGGCCTTGGGAACCGAGCCGACGATGGTGTCCACCACCCGCCCGCCCTTGAAGACGAGGAGCGTGGGGATGGAGCGGATGCCGAACTGCTGGGGCACGCCCTGGTGGTCGTCGATGTTCATCTTCGCCACCTTCACCTTGCCCTTGAACTCGGACGCGACCTCGTCCACGGCCGGCGCGATCGCCTTGCAGGGGCCGCACCAGACGGCCCAGAAGTCCACCAGCACGGGGACCTCGCTCTTCAGCACCTCCGCCTCGAAGGTGGAGTCCTGCAGGGTGACGACGTCGTTCGATGCCATGTCGCTGCTCCTCGATGGGTTCGCACGTGGAAGGAAACGTTCTGGACGCGCGATCCCTAACTCACGCCCGGGGGGGAGGCAAGCCGCTCCTGACCCGCGCCGGCGACTTCACGCGGCGGCCCTTTTCCGGCCGTTCCGTTTCCTGCTAGGAATGCGCTCCGGGCGGGACTTCGCCCAAGACCTCGGGGGATAATCCACAGTCCATGAGCCTCGTCATCCTCAGGATCGCCGCGCTCCTCTACGCCGGGGCCGCCACCGGGTTCATCGCGTTCTTCGCGAAGCCCCGCTGGGTGCGCGCCGCCGCCGCCGCGGACTCACTGCTCCTCGCCGCCTTCGTGGTCCACGCCGTCGCCATCGGCTTCGGCTGCCGCGAGTTCGGCGGGATGGAGTTCCTCACCCTGCGCGGCGGCTTCCTCATGCTCGCCTGGCTGGTGTCGGGCGCCTTCCTCCTCGTGCAGCGCATCTACCCGGTCCCGAGCGTCGGCGCCTTCGCCACGCCGCTCGTGCTGGTCACGCTGCTGCCGACCCTCTTCGGCCCGCCCAACGCGCCGCCGCGCCCGCCCGAGGGGCTGAAGCACGGGCTCCTCACCGGGCACATCTTCATCGCGGTGCTGGGCGTCGCCATCTTCGCCCTCGCCTTCGGCGTGGCGCTCATGTACCTGCTGCAGGAGCGCGAGGTGAAGGGGAAGCGCTTCGGCGCGCTCTTCTCGCGCCTGCCCTCGCTGACGCAACTCGACACCCTCGAGCAGCGGCTCGTCCGCATCGGCTTCGTGGTCTTCACGGTGGCGCTCGTGCTCGGGTCCGTGCTCGCCAACGAGGCCTGGGGCCACTTCTGGCAGTGGGATCCCAAGCAGGTGTTCTCGCTCGTGTCCTGGCTGCTCTACGGCGCCCTGGTGCAGGCGCGCCGCTCGGGCTTCCACGGCCGCCGCTACGCCCTGCTCTCGATGGTGGGCTTCGCCATCATCCTGACGTCCTTCGTCGGCCTGGGGCTCGTCCCGGTGAGCAAGCACGGGCGCGACTACGGCCTGAACCCGCCGGCGCAGGCCTCGGAGGCCGGGAGGAGCGCGCAGTGAGCACCAGGGAGCTGTACCTCGTCGGCCTGTCGCACAAGAGCGCGCCCATCGCGGTGCGCGAGAAGGTGTCCCTCTCGGGCGACGACCTCAAGGACGCGCTGGCCGGCCTCAAGGCCCGCTCGGGCGTCTCCGAGGTGATGGTGGTCTCCACCTGCAACCGGATGGAGGTCTACGTCCTCGGCGACTCCGTCGAGCCGGCGCGCCGGCTCTTCCTCGACCGCTCCGCGGGCGCCGCGGACCACCTGTACGAGGCGGCCGGCCCGGCCGCGGTCCGCCACCTCTTCCGGGTCTCGGCGAGCCTCGACTCGATGGTGCTCGGCGAGCAGCAGATCCTGGGGCAGGTGAAGGAGGCCTACGGCGTCGCCTCGAGCGTGCAGGCCGCCGGCGGCTTCATCTCCCGCCTCTGCAACCGCGCCTTCGCCACCGCCAAGCGGGTCCGCACCGAGACCGACATCGGCCGCGGCGCCTCGAGCGTCTCGCAGGTGGCGGTGGAGCTGGTCGAGAAGATCTTCGGCGACCTCAAGGGGCGCGGCATCCTGCTCGTCGGCGCCGGCAAGATGGGCGCCCTCAGCGCCAAGGCGCTCGCCTCGCTCGGCGCCGACCGGATCCTGGTCACGAACCGCTCGCCGGAGCGGGCGCTCTCCCTCGCCGAGCAGGTGGGCGGCTCGGCCCGCCCCTGGGCGGAGCTGCCCCAGCTCCTCGTGCAGGCCGACGTGGTGATCGTCTCCACCGGCGCGCCCACCTACGTGGTCGGCCCGGCGCTGGTGCAGCCGGCCATGAAGGCCCGCAAGAACCGGTCGCTCTGCTTCATCGACCTCGCGGTGCCGCGCAACGTGGACCCGGCGCTCTCCGAGCTCACCGACGTCTACGCCTACGACATGGACGACCTGCAGAAGGTCGTCCACCAGACGAAGAGCGCGCGGGCCGAGGAGGCGATCCGGGCCGAGGCCATCGTCGAGGCCGAGGTGATGGCCTTCTCGGCGGAGCGCGAGACCCGCGCCGCCCTGCCGGTGCTCTCGCAGCTCCGGCGGCAGGCCGAGGAGATCGCCCGCGCCGAGGCCGAGCGCACGCTCGCCGCCATCGGCGACCGGCTCGACGAGCGCGGCCGCCGGAGCGTCGAGGCGATGGCGCGCGCCATCGTGAACAAGCTGCTGCACGTCCCCACCGCGCGCCTGAAGCAGGCCGCCTCGACCGGCGACACCACGCTGCCGGGCGCGGCCGCCGAGCTCTTCGGCGTCGACGGCCCGAACGACCCCGCGTCCAACGACCTCCCGCGCCCGGCCAACGCCGGCCAGGTGGTCTCCATCTCGGAGAGGCAATGATCCGCATCGCGACCCGCAAGAGCGCCCTGGCCAAGTGGCAGGCGAACCACGTGGCCGGCCTGCTCCGGCAGAACGAGCCCGGCCTCGAGGTGGTGCTGCACGAGCTCAGCACCCGCGGCGACCGCATCCTGGAGGTCCCGCTCGCGCAGGTCGGCGGCAAGGGGCTCTTCGTGAAGGAGATCGAGGACGCGCTGCTCCAGGGCGACGCCCAGGTGGCGGTCCACTCGATGAAGGACCTCCCGGCGGTGCTCGCCGACGGGCTCGTGCTCGCGGCCGTGCCGGTGCGCGAGGACCCGCGCGACGCGCTCTGCTCGCCCAAGGCGCGGCGGCTCGAGGACCTGCCGCAGGGCGCCCGGGTCGGCACCGCCAGCCTGCGGCGCGCCGCCCAGCTCAAGGCGCTCCGCCCCGACCTCCGGATCGAGACCGTGCGCGGCAACGTCGAGACCCGGCTCCGCAAGTCGGAGGGGGAGCTCGACGCCGTGGTGCTGGCGTACGCCGGCCTGAAGCGGCTCGGCCTCGCCGACCGGGTCTCCTACGTCTTCCCGGTCGAGGAGATGCTCCCGGCCGTGGCGCAGGGCGCGCTCGCCATCGAGGCGCGCGCCGGCGACGACGCCACCCTCGCCCGGCTCGCGCCGCTCGACCACGCCGAGACGCGCCACCAGGTGCTCGCCGAGCGCGGCCTCCTGCGCCGGCTCGAGGGCGGCTGCCAGGTGCCCATCGCCGCCCACGCCCAGGTCTCCGGCGGGACCGTGTCGCTGCGGGCCCTGGTGGCCTCGGTGGACGGCACGCAGGTGGTCCGCGGCGAGCGCAGCGGCCCGGTCGCCGCGGCCGAGGCGCTCGGCGAGGCGCTCGGCGAGGAGCTCCTCGGGAAGGGCGCCGCCGAGATCCTGAAGGCCTGCGAGGGGCTCGGGCAGGCCCTTTCCGCGCCCCGGCGGTGATCGCCGTGGCCGGCCTCCCGCTCGCCGGCCGCACCGTCGCGGTCACCCGCGGCAAGCAGGGCGAGGACGCCCTCGCGGCGCGCCTGCGCGCGCTCGGGGCCCGCGTGCTCGAGGCCCCGGCGGTGGTCACCGCCCCGCCGGCCACCTACGCGCCGCTCGACGCGGCGCTGCGCGACGCGGGCCGCTTCCGCTTCGCCGTCTTCGCGAGCGGCAACGCCGTCGCCGCGGTGCGGTCCCGGCTCGACGCGCTCGGGCTCGGCGTGGCGGTCCTCGCGCCGGTGCGCCTCGCCGCCGTCGGGGGCGCCACCGCCGGGAAGCTCGCCCAGGCCCTCCGCCCCGCCGACCTCGTCCCGCCGGAGCAGAGCGCCCGCGGCCTCGTGGCGCTCCTGGCGCCGCTCGTCGCCGGCTGCCCGGTGCTCGTGCCCCGCGCCGCCGAGGGGCGCCCGGAGCTCGTGGAGGGGCTCCTCGCCGCCGGGGCCGAGGTGGTCGCCCCCGAGGCCTACCGGACGGTCCCGGCCGGCCCCGAGGCGCTCGCGCCGCTCGCCGAGGCGCTCGCCCTGGGCCAGGTGGACGCGGTCGCCTTCGCCTCCCCATCGGCGGTGAGGGCCGTGGTGGCCGCGCTGGGGGAGCGGCGGGCGCTGCTCCGGGAGGCCCGGGTCGCGGTCATCGGGCCCACGACGGCCGAGGCGGCCCGCGCCGCCGGGCTCGCGGTGGCCATCCAGCCGGCCGCTCCGGACGGGGCGGGGCTGGCCGACGCGATCGCCGAAGCCCTCGACGGGCGGGCGTCCCGCTAGGCGTCCGGCCGCCCGAGCCCCAGCGGGGCCTATCGCGCGCCTCGCCGGGCTGTCACCTTCTCCTGGTTGCCATGAAGAGGCGCTCCCCTACGGCTGGCGAAGAGTCGCAAGAGGTGGAGGTCCGGATCGCGGCGCCCGTCGAAGGGGGCGCCGGCGAGGGGGACCCCGAGACGGAGTGGATCGAGGCCGAGGCCCTCGGCTCCGACCGGTACCGGCTGCTGCGCCCGCCCTTCCTCGCCTACGGCCTCTCCCGCGACGACGTGGTGCACGCCGAGTCGCCGGGCGGCGACCTCCCGATCCGGATCGAGGAGGTGGAGCGCAAGAGCGGCCACCGGACGATCCGCGCCGCGCTCGACCCCGGGGTGGCCCTCGGCGGCGAGGAGCTCGCGCCGCACCTCGAGCGGCTCCGGGCCCTGGGCTGCGAGCTCGCGGCGCTGCCGCCGAGCATCCTCGCGGTGGACGCGCCCGAGGAGGTGGACCTCGGGGCGGTGGTGGAGCGGCTCTCCGAGGCGGCCCGGGAGAACCTGCTGGTCTTCGAGTGGGTGGACCCCAGGAGGAGTTGACCGCTCCCCCTCCCTGTCCCTCCCCCGCTTCGCGGGAGAGGGGAAGAGGAGCGCAGGGTGGGCTGGTATCGCGCGCGCTTCGCGGCACTCCCTCCCCACTGCGTGGGGAGGGCGGGGGAGGGGCGATCCGCGGCTCCCGGCCCGCTACGCCTTCCGCCCCGCCGTCGCCTTCTTGTGCGCCGCCTTGGCGGCCTTCTTCTCGCGCTGCTTCGCGAGGAAGCCGGTCTTCTTCCGCTCCTCGTGCCGCTCCGCGGGCGTCGGCTTCGGCGGGACCGCGGCGGCGGCGCGGGCGCGCTGCAGGGCGGGCGGCGCGAGCGTCCAGTGGAAGAGCCGCTTCACGGTGAGCGTCGCGTAGGCGCCCGGCGGCAGGGTGAAGGCCACGTTCACCCGCAGCTTCCCCTTGTTGAGCTCGTCGCGCGAGGGCTCGCTCACCACCAGCTTGCCCGGGGTGATGAAGAGCGGCCGCTCCTCGGGGTCGAAGTGGATCTGCGGCGCGCCCGGGACCTTGAGGCTCTCGAGCGTCATCTCCTCGCGCCCGAGCACCGACAGCGCCGCCTTCTTCACGCGGGCGTCGTCGATGCGCGACTCCGGCGCGAGCAGCGGGAAGGTGGCGTGGCGGAAGGTGCGCGCCTGCGCGGCGTCGAGGCTCTGCGGGAAGAGCAGGGTGCCGGCCTGGTAGCGCACCGGGACGAGGCGGGTCATGCCCACCACGTCCTTGAGGTACTGCTTCACGCCCTCGTTCCAGAGCCAGCTCTGGTAGGCGAAGACCTGCATGGCCCGCCAGCGCGGCTCGGTGCGGAGCATGGCCCCGAGGAAGTCGTCGGGGTGGAGCCGGATCCAGCGGATCACCGCCGCGTACTTCTCCGCGCCGGGGTAGGGGTTCTTGAGCTGCCACTCCCCCCAGTGCTCCTTCCAGAACTGCTTCACGCGCGCGTCGTCGCTCTGATCGAGCGGCGAGGGATGGGCGAGGACGTTCTTGAGCGCGAGCTCGAAGTCGCCGCGCATCAGGTCCTTGATGATGAAGCCCTGGCCGTGCTTGAGCGAGCCGAAGCGCTGGGAGTCGAAGTAGTTCACCACCCCCACGCTCTGCACCTCGGCCACCGACGCCGGCAGCCGCGCCACGTCCTCCTCGGACAGGTCGCGCACCGTCACCGCGAAGCGGTTGGAGGTGGTGTTCTCGGCGGAGAGGGGGACGGCGCTGCGCCCGAGCGGCTTGAGCCGCAGGT
The DNA here is from genome assembly GCF_023169965.1 of Anaeromyxobacter paludicola. Lineage (NCBI taxonomy): Bacteria > Pseudomonadati > Myxococcota > Myxococcia > Myxococcales > Anaeromyxobacteraceae > Anaeromyxobacter > Anaeromyxobacter paludicola. Next base: position 275,135 of record NZ_AP025592.1, read on the forward strand.
CGGGGTCCTGCACGCTCACCTGTTTGCGGCGGACCGCCAGGAGCTGCGTGGTGCGCCCCTGCTTGTCCTTCAGGCCGCAGTAGCTCACGTCGGCCGGCTGGACCCCCTGGGTCTTGCAGATGCGGTCCACCGCGTCGAAGGTGGAGAGCTTCTGCTTGTCCATCAGGTAGACGAACCACTCGCCGCGCGGGTCGTCGTCGAACCGCCAGGACTCGGTGACCGAGAAGTCCTCGGGACGCTGCTTGAGCTTCATGCGGGGGAGGTATCACGCCCGGCGAGGGCGTGCCCGTGAATCTTCCGCCCGCGCGGCGCTGGGCGCGGTCGCGCCCGCGCGGCTAGGCTCGGGGCGCGCGCCGGTAGAACAGGATGATGGTGAGGCAGTGGAACTCGTTGTCGCTCGACTGGCGCACGTCGCGGTCGAGCACCTCGACGTCCGGGTTGGACTGGAGCCAGCGCGTGATGACCTCGCCCAGATCCTCGCGCTCCTTCGCCTTGGTGGCTGAGAAGACCTTCACGCCCGTGAATTGCATCCATTCCCTCCTCGCCGGACCCGGACCCGCGTGTCACTCTTGGGCGATTTCGCGAAAAGTATGCACAGGCATTTTCTGCATGTCAAACAAACGGGGCAGGTCAAGTTGTCGATATCGCCAGGAAATTCGGAACCGTCGCCGGGTCGGGTCGGCCGCTGCCGTCGCGTGTGCCCCTCACTAGATTGGAGCGGCGAGGGCGGCGCGGGCGCGCGCCGGTCGGAGGGAGAGATGTCCGCCAAGAAGGGCTTCGCGGTCGACTTCATCAACCAGATCCGCACCATGGACCCGGCCAGGCTCAACGCGATGATCACGCGCGAGGCCGGAGAGGATCTCGCCAGGTTCTTCCTGTCCTACTCCTCGAGCCTCATCTCCAAGGACCCGGAGCGGGTGCTCGAGAACACCTCCAGCCTCATGCTGATGGGCTATCTCATCCGGGCCGCCGAGGACCGCCAGCAGCGCCAGCCGGCCGCCCTCGCCTGAGAGGCGGCCCAATCGCGCGGCGCGCCGCCCGGGCGGAGCGGTGGCGGGGCCGCGCGCTTCCAAAGCCCGCGGCGCGCGTGTTATCTGGACGCGCCCTCCTCCTCCGGGACCCCCATGCTCATCGACCTGCACGTCCACTCCCGCCACACCCAGGGCTGCGCGCTCGAGGTGCGCGACGTGCTGCGCCGCGCCCGGGAGGAGGGGCTCGACGGCGTGGTCTTCACCGACCTGAACGGCCTCGAGGCGCTCCCGGAGGCGCGGGCGGCGGCGAAGGAGGAGGGGGTGCTCGGCCTCGTCGGCGCCGAGCTCGTGACCGACCACGGCCACTACCTCTGCTACTTCCCCGAGCCGGAGAAGGTGCCCGCGCCGGCGCAGCTCTTCGGGACGCCGCCCTGGCCGGTGCGCGAGGTGCTCGCGCGCGTGACGGCGCTCGGCGGCGCGGTGGTGGCGGCCCACCCCTACGACAAGACCATCGACCGCCCGTGCGGCGACTTCATCTTCACGCTCGACGGGCTCGCCGCGGTGGAGGGGCTGCACGCGCGCAAGCGCGGTCCCGCCAACGACCTCGCCATCGAGGCGGCCGACCACCTGAACCTGCCCTGCGTGGCCGGCTCGGGCGCGCTCGGCTCGCTCGACGAGCTCGGGAAGGCGGCCACCCTGTTCCGCCGGCCGGTCGCGAGCGAGGCCGACCTCGTGGCGCAGCTCAAGGCGGGCACGGTCCACTGCGTCGCCATCGGGGTGACCCCCCAGCCGGCGGAGGCCGCGCGGCGGGGCCCCCGTCGCGACGAGCGGGGCGGACGCGGCGATCGTCGCGGCGGCCGGCGCGAGCGCCGCTAGGGCTTCGCCGGCGCCTTCGGCGCCTTCGCCTCCTCGAACTTCACGAGCCGGTCCTCCTTGAACGAGGCGCGCCGGCGGCCCGAGGCCCAGCTCCACTCCTCGGAGCGGGCCGGCCGGTCGATGTGGCGCTTCTCCGGCAGGCCCCAGGCCAGCTCGACCGCCGCCTGCCCCATCCCCTCGACGAGCCTCTTCTCGAGCACGGCCTGGCGCTGCTCGGCCGGCAGCGCCGCGAGCCGGGGCGCGGGATCGTCGGACGCGAGCAGGCGATCGAGCTCCCCGAGCGCCTCCTCGCGCGAGGCGAGATCCTGCGGCAGCACCACCATGGCCGGGAGCTCCTCGCCCTTCACCGACAGCTCCACCCACGGGTGGTAGCGCGGCGTCATCGCGATCCGCTGCGCGACGGTCCAGCCGGTGGGGAACTCGACCCGCTGGATGCGCACCGGCGTGCCGGGCGGGAGGATCGCGTCCGGGCCGGGCGGCGGGATCACCGTGCCGTCCGGCTCCTCGAGGAGGTCGAGCTCGCCGAAGGGCTGGTCGGAGAGCAGGAGCCGGCCGCGGTCGCCGAAGAACCCGCCGACGTAGAGGGCCACGCGCGTGAACCGGCGGCGGCCCTCGAGCTCGCCGACGAGCTTCTGGCGATCTCCCTCCCCGAGCTTCAGCGAGGGGGCGCAGGCGGCGGCGAGGAGGAGGGCGCAGAGGAGGAGGCGGCGCATGGCCGCCTTTTTACACCCGGGCGCCGCGCGGGCAAGCCGGCGGCGCCGCGGATCACTTCCGCTCGACCTGGTGCTTGGCCTCCTCGATCAGCTCCCGGACCCGCTGCCCGCCCTTGTGGCCCAGCTCCGAGTACCCCTGCGGACCGAGCTGCTCCTTGCGCGCCTCGCCCCCGAGCCGGCCCGCCTCGCGCACCGTCATGTTCCCGCCGCGCCCGCTCGCCTTGCGCTCCCTGTCCGGCATCTACGCCTCCTGCGTCGTCGTGGGACTACTCGCGCCCGTGCTCGGGCTCGTCCGACTCGGCCTGCTTGCCCTCGCGGATCAGCTCGCGGACCCGCTGGCCGCCCTTGTGCCCGAGCTCCGCGTAGCCGCCGGGGCCGAGCTGCTCCTTGCGCGCCTCGCCGCCCATGCGGCCCAGGGCCGAGTAGCCGCCCGGCCCGAGCTGACCCTTGCGCGCCTCGCCGCCCTTGTGACCGATGGCGCTGAAGAACTCGGCGCCGCGCTCCCGGGCCACCCGCTCGCCGCCCTTCTTGCCGAGCTGCGAGTACCCCTCCGCCCCGAGCTGACCCTTGCGCGCCTCGCCGCCCATCCGGCCGGCGTCACGCACGCTCATGTCGCCGCCGCGGCCCTTCTTGCCCGAAGCCATCGTGCCGCTCCCCGCGGGTCCAACCCGCCCGAGAAAGCTGGGGACTCCGGGACGACTGGGCAATCGGGGCCGCGCGGATCAGTCCTCGGACGCCAGGAATTTCTGGCCGAGCTCGCGGGCGCGGTGCGTGGCCGCCTCGACCGCGTCCATGAGCGTGGTCCGGAGCCCGCCCGCCTCGAGGGTGTGCAGGCCGGCGATGGCGGTGCCGCCGGGGCTCGTCACCTGGTCCTTGAGGCGGCCCGGGTGCTCGCCGGTCTCGATGAGGAGCTGCGCCGAGCCGAGCACGGTCTGGGCCGCCAGGGCCTGCGCGGTGTAGCGCGGCAGCCCCACCTTCACGCCCGCGTCGCTGAGCGCCTCGATGATCAGGAAGACGTAGGCGGGGCCCGAGCCGGAGAGCCCGGTGCAGGCGTCGAGGAGCGGCTCCTCCACCACCACCGTGAGCCCGACCGCGGCGAAGAGGGCCCGGGCGGCCTCGAGGTCGGCGTCGGTGGCGTGCTCGCCGCGCGCGAGCGCGGTGGCCCCCGCGCCGACCAGCGCCGGCGTGTTGGGCATGGTCCGGACGATGCGCACGCCGCGGGAGAGCTTGCGCTCCATCAGCGCGATGGGGACGCCGGCGGCGATCGAGATGACGAGCTTGGCCGGATCGACCGCCGGCGCGATCTCGTCGAGGAGCCGCCCCATCACCTGCGGCTTCACCGAGAGCACGAGCACGTCGGCCAGGGCGGCGGCCTCGCGGTTGTCGGTGAGGGTGCGGACGCCGTAGCGCTTGCGGAGCTCGTCGGCCCGCGCCGGCCGGCGCACCGTGCAGACGATCTCCTCCGGGCTGGCGGTGCCGGCCCGCAGGAGCCCCTTCACCAGGGCCTCGGCCATGTTGCCGGCGCCGAGGAACGCGATCGTCTTTCCGAGTGCCATTGCCCCGTCCCTTCCGTGTCGTCGTGAGGAGGCGAGCTTACCCGATGATGAAGTCCTCGCGCGCGGTCTCGCCGCGCTCGAAGCGGGCCAGGGTGAAGCGCCGGAAGATCTCGTCCTCCTCGCCGCCCGTCATCCAGGCGGCCATCGCCTCGGTGACCGCCGGGGCCATCATGAACCCGTGGCCCACGAAGCCGGAGAGCTGGAGGAAGTTGTCGAACCCGGCGGCGCCCAGCACCGGGTTGTTGTCCGGCGTGACGTCGTAGCAGCCGGCCCACTGCCGGACCACCTTCACGCCCGCGAGCCGGGGCACGCACTCCAGCGCCGCCCGGGCGAAGCGGGAGAGGAAGCGGAGGGTCGAGCCGCTCACCACGCCCTCCGGCTCGTCCGGGTCGCCCATCCCGCCCACGAGCTCGCCGCGCTGCGACTGCGAGAAGTAGAGCCCGTTCCCGAGCACCGACACGAGCGGGCCGAGCCAGGGCTTGAGCGGCTCGGTCACCAGGATCTCGTGGCGGGTGGGCCGGTTCGGGAGCGGCACGCCCGCGAGCGCGGCCACCTCCTTGCTCCACGCCCCGGCCGCGTTCACCACCACCTCGCAGGTCACCCGCCCGGCGTCGGTCCGCACCGCGGTGAGCCGGCGCCCCTCGCGCTCGAAGCCGGTGACGCGGGTGAAGGTGCGGATCCGGGCCCCGAGCGCCGCCGCCCGGCTGGCGTAGCCCCAGAGGAAGGGCCAGGGGAACACCACCCCGTCGTCGGGGTTCCAGGAGGCGGCCAGGAAGCGGCGCCGGTCGAGCTCGGGCACGATCCGCGCCGCCTCCTCCGGGTCGATGACGCGCGTGGCGAGCCCGTGGGCCCGGTGGAGGGCCGCGTTCCGCTCGAGCCGCGCCACCTGCTCGGCGGTAGGGGCGAGGAACAGGTACCCGCCCGGCCGGAACCAGACGTTCACGCCCATGTCGGCGGCGAACGAGCGGCAGAGCGCGAGGGAGCGGCGCGCCAGCCGGATCATCGTGGGGGTGGACCACTGCGCGCGCACCCCGCCGCCGTTCCGCCCGGACGCGCCGGCGTTGAGGTAGCCCGCCTCGAGCACGAGGACGTCCCGCTCCCCGCGCCGGCAGAGCTGGTAGGCGAGGCCGAGCCCCATGATGCCGCCGCCCACGATCACCACCCGGGCGCGCTCGGGCAGGGGGCCGCCCTGGGGACGGGGGCGAGGGCCGGCGGCGGGCGGCGGGACGCCGGGGTCGAGCGGAAGCGCGCCCGGGTCGGCGGTGGCGAGGAGCGCGAGCGGCGTGGGCTGGAGCGGCGGGCGCGCGGTGAACGGCGCGATCTCGGCCGGGGTGGCGCCGAGCCGGAGGAGCTCGCCCGCGACCGCCGCGAGGCAGCTCTTCCCCTGGCACGGCCCGGTCCCGAAGCCGGTGTACCGCTTCACCGACTCGAGGTCCCGGTGCCCCTCGGCGAAGGCGCGGCGCACCTCCTCGAGGGTGACGTCCTCGCAGGCGCAGAGCACGGTCCTAGCCACGGAGGGCCGCCTCCCCGGCGCGGCGGCCGGCGGCGGCCGCGGCCGCGCCGTCCAGGGGCCCGGTGACCTCGCCCGCGGCGAACAGCCCCGGCACCCCGGTGCGCCCCTCGGCGTCCACCGCGACGGCGAAGGCGGAGAGCGCGGGGAGGAGCTCCAGCCGGGCGCCGAGCTCGCGCGCGAGCTCCGCCGCCGGCGCGGGCGGCGTCACCCAGGCCACGGCGTCGCAGCGGAGCCGCTCGCCCGCGAGCTCGACGGCGCGCACCCGGGCGCGGCCGCGGGCGAGGAGGGCCGGCCCCGGGCGCGCCACCACCTCGAGCCCGCCGCCGGCGAGCCGCGCCGCCACCGCGGCCGCCTCCTCCCCCTCGCCGAGGACGAGGCAGCGCGCGCCGGGGAGGAGCCCGTGCTCGGCGCGCGCCACCGCGAGCGCCCGGCCCGCGAAGATCCCGGGGACGTCGTTGCCGGGGAAGACGGGCGGGACGGCGGTGCCGCCGGTCGCGAGGACCAGGACGCTCGCGCGGACCAGCCGCAGCCGCGGGGGCGCCTCCGCGGCGAGGGCCGCGATCGGGCTCCCGCCGTCGCGCCACAGCCCGAGCGCGGCGGTCGCGAGCGCGAGCTCGCCGCCCGCGCGGCCGACCGCGCCCTCCACCTCCGCCGCCCACGCGAGGGGCGGCTCGCCTCGCAGGGGCAGCCCGGCCCGGAGCCGGCCGCCGGCGCGCGGCGCCTGCTCCGCGACCAGCACCCTCCGGCCCGCCGCCGCGAGCGCCTCGGCGGCGCCCAGCCCGGCCGGTCCGGCCCCCACCACCAGCGCGTCGAAGGTCTCGAGCGTCGCCGCCGGAAAGGGCCCCGGGGCGCGGTCGGGGAGCCGGCCGAGCCCGGCGAGCCGGCGCGAGACCTCCACCACCACGCGGTTGAGCGCGACCGGGGAGGTGAGGAGGTGGTGGTGGTCGAGGCCGTGCGGCGTCGCGCGGTCCACGACGGCGAGGAGGTCGTGGCGGGCGCTCGGGAAGGCGTTCTGCGTCTCCACCCGCAGCCCGTCCCGGCAGGCCACGCGGCAGGTGCGCAGGCTCGGCTGCCCGTCCACGCGCGCGAGGCAGCTGCCGCAGCTCCCGGCGAGGCAGAAGGGGCCGCGCGGGCGGTGGTACTTGTAGCTCCGCGACACGAGCGGCCGCCCCGCGGCCACCAGCGCCACCGCGACGCTCTCTCCCGCCCGCGCCGGGACCTCGACGCCGTCCACCAGGATGGCGCAGTCGGGCACGAAGCGCGGCTCGGGGAGGCGTGGCATGCGGGCGCTCTCCTCTGCTAGTTAATCGGGGCACGGCATGGGCGTCCTCTTCGTCTTCGTGGACGGTGTGGGTGCCGGGGCTCCCGACCCGGCGGTGAACCCGCTCGCCCGCGCGCCGTTCCTCCTGTCCCGCTTCGCCGACGGGAGCGGGGCGCCGCTGCCCCGCGGAGGCCGCGCCCGGCTCGCCGACGCCCGGCTGGGGGTCCCGGGACGGCCGCAGTCGGCCACCGGCCAGGCGACCCTCCTCACCGGAGAGAACGCCGCGGCCGCCATGGGGCGGCACCTGCTCGGCTTCCCCACGCCGGCGCTGCGGGCCTTCATCGAGGCGCGCTCGCTGTTCGCCACGCTGGCCTCGCGGGGGAAGCGGGCCGCGTTCGCGAACGCCTACCCCGTCGCCTACCTGCGGGCGCTCGGCTTCCCCTGCGACGGCGAGCCGGAGTGGGAGCTCCCGGCACGCCGCAAGCTTCGCGCCTCCGCGACCACCGTCGCCTTCTCGGCCGCGCCCGGCGCGCGGCTCGCGACCTGGGAGGACGCGCGCCAGGGGCGGGCGCTCACCCCGGATCTGACCGGGGTCCGGGCCAACCGGCTCGGGGCCGGCCTGCCGCCGCGCTCGCCGGAGCAGGCGGCCGGGATCGCGACCGCGCTCCTGCGCGCCCACGACCTCGTCCTCCTCGAGTTCTTCGAGACCGACGAGGCGGGGCACGCGCGATCGAGCGAGCAGGCGCTCGACTGCCTGGGCCGGCTCGACCGGTTCCTGCGGGCGGTGGTGGCGGCGCTCGGGCCGGACGACTCGCTCCTCGTCACGAGCGATCACGGGAACCTCGAGGATCTCTCCTCCCGCGGCCACACGCTCGCCGAGGTGCCGGTGCTCGGCTTCGGGCCGGCGGCCGGGCGGATTGACGCTGTGTCCGATCTGACCCGGGTGGCGCCGCTGCTGCTCGAGCTGGCCTGACCCACCGCGGGCGAGGGGCGGCGGCGGCCGGGACGGGCGTCCGGGCGGGCTTGCGTTCGGCTCGCCGCGGGGGCTAAAACGTCCCCCGGATGCGCACCGCCCTCGCCTGCCTCTGCCTGCTCGCGGCCGCGTGCGCTCCCCGCTACCGCGGCAAGGAGTCGCTGCGCAGCCAGACCGTCACCGAGGGCGGGCAGACGGTGCGGGTCCAGTTCTGGCCCGAGGACGCCGGCGCCGCCGATCAGGTGGTCCAGGCGCTGCCGGGGGCGCTCGAGCGGCTCCGGCCCTGGGGCGCCCTGGGCGCGCCGGTCACCATCACGCTCTACCCGTCGCACGAGGCGTTCGAGGCGGCCATCTACCGCGAGGGCTACGGCTGGCTCCGGGCCTGGGCGCGCTACGACACCATCGACCTGCAGTCGCCGCGGAGCTGGTCGCTCCTCGTCGGGCCGAGCCAGAAGGACGTCGAGGAGCTCGTCACCCACGAGCTCACCCACTGCGTCATGTACCAGCTCGCCGGCAGCGAGTGGTCCTGGCCGTACAAGGGCATCCCGCTCTGGTTCCGCGAGGGGATGGCGAGCGTGGCGGCCGACCAGGGGCACCGGCGCAAGGACCCCGAGTTCATCTACCGGTTCTACGTGTCGTCGAGCCCGCTCTCCGGGAGCGGCGACGGCGCCGGCGGCGAGGTCGCGGCGCCGACCGCGGTCCGGCCCAACGGCGACCCGGTGAGCGACCCGGAGCCCCTCTACCAGTCGGACCAGGAGGTGGTGTACGCCTCCGCCCACTGGGCCTTCCAGTTCCTGCTCGACCGCTACGGCATGGATCGGGTGAAGCACCTCCTCGACGAGATGAACCGCGGCAAGCTCTTCAACGCCGCCTTCCAGAGCGCCATCGGCATCGCGCCGGACGAGTTCGAGTCGGACTTCCGCAAGTACATCGTCTGGCACGGCTGGAAGGAGCGCTAGGCCCCCCGCCGCGCCGGCGGCTCAGAGCCTGTGAGGGAATCCTCGGACCGAGCCAGGCGAGCGAGACGCGAGCAGCGCAAGGCGCGACGACCGAGCATACCGGAAGGTATGTGAGGGAGGAGCAACGCGGCGATGCGACGCGGATCGTTCGCCGTGGCGACGGGAGGGGATTTCTTCACAGGCTCTCAGCGCGGCGCCGCCCACGGGCTCGGCAGGATGGGGCTGCGCTCGAAGGCCTGCGCCACCCGCTGCAGCTCGATCTCCCCGACCAGCACCGCCGGCGCCACCGTCGAGACCGGGACGTAGCCGCTCTCCGCGCCGCAGAAGCCGTTGAAGGCCTGCGGCCGGTCGGAGGTGGCGAGCACCTTGTTCACGCTCGTGAGCGGGGTCCCGACCATCTCCACCCCGCGCACCAGCTCCTCCCGGCCGGTCGCCACGTCCACCCGGTAGAGGAGCCGCGGCGTCCCCTTGAACGCCTGGTAGCCGAAGGACGCGGTGTTGGTGTTCCCGCCCGAGATGTCCTTCACGATGAGCCCGTAGGGCTTCCCCTGGCGCCGCGCCTCCTCGAGGAGCCGGCGCTTCAGCTCGGCCCACGGCACGGTGCGCGCGGAGAGGACGAGCAGGTTCGACATCCGCGCCACCGGCGGCCGGCCCGCCTGGCTGCGGCCGTGCCCGTTGCTGTGGGTGAACGGCTTCACCGGCTTGCGCGAGAGGAGGTAGGCCTCGAGCCGGCCGTCCTTCACCAGCACCGTCCGCTGCGCCGGGACCCCCTGGTCGTCGTAGTCGTAGAAGCCGTTCAGCGCGGTGCCCCCGGCGGCGGCGAGCGTCGGGTCGTCCACCACCGTCAGGAAGGAGGGGAGGATGTCCCGGCCGATCTGCCCCTTGAAGGTCTGCCCGCCCTTGTCGTCGTCCTGCCGCTCGCCCTCGAGCCGGTGCCCCACCGCCTCGTGGAAGAGCACCCCGGCCGCCTCGGGCGCCAGGATGGCGGGGCCGGTGTACGGGTCCACCACCGGCGCCGTGCGCAGCGCCTCGAGCTCGGCGACGAGGGCGCGGGTCTCGGTGCGCAGCGCCTCCGGGGAGGGGAGCCCGCCCTCGGTGCGCGCGTAGAAGTCGCGGCTGTCCTCGAGGAGCTGGCCGTCCACGGCGCGCGCGTTGGCCTGCACGTGGACGGCGTAGAGCACCTCCTCGGTGAGGAGCGCCGTGCCCTCGCTGGTGGCGATCCAGCGCGCGTGCTTGTCGGCGGTGACCTTCACGCTCGAGTCGAAGACGGCCGGGTGCTCCCGGAACAGCGCCGAGAGGGCGCGCACCTCGCCGCGCCAGCGGGCCCGGTCGAAGGGGAACGCCAGCGGCGGGTCCACGTGCGCCTGCGGCGCCTCGCGGGTGAGGCTGGCGGCGCGGTCGGCCTCGTCGGCGCGGTAGACGGCGCGCGACTTCTTCTTGAACCAGGTGCTGAGCGCCTCCTTGTACTTCTCGTCGGTGACGAGCCAGAGGGCGCTGCGGAGCGCGAGCGGGTCGTCGTCCACCGGCGCCTCGCGCGGCGCGTACCAGGTCTGCTGCTCGGGGCCGATGAAGATGGACAGGTCGTCCTGCGCGCCGGAGGAGTCGAGCGCGTAGTCGCCCACCCGGACGTCGGCGCCCAGCCGCCGCTCGTGCCGCGACTGGTCGTCGAAGACCGCGCCGAAGCGCCCGGTCACCTCCTCGGCCCGGTGGTCGCGGACCTGGTAGGCGATGAAGTAGGGGGCGTCGAAGCCCGAGAGGCGCAGCCGCTCCATGGAGCGGCCGAGCTCCGCCTTCATGGCGTCGAGGACGGCGAGGCGGGCGTCCGGGGCGGGCGCGGCGAGGAGGGCGGCGGAGAGGATCGCGGTGGCGAGCACGCCCCTAGTCTAGCGCGGCGCCGGCCCGCGCCCCCCGCCGGCCGTCGGCCGCGCCTCCGCCGGGGCGCACGCCTGGGCTACGCCACGGCTGCGCCGCGGCTCACGCCACGGCTGCGCCGGGGCTCACGCCACGGCTGCGCCGGGGCTCACGCCTTGACGATCTTTTCGCGGCCGGCCTTGACGCCCCGGCAGGCGTTGCGCGTGTCCACCACGAGCGCGCTCCGCTCCACCACCCGGGCGTAGTCCACCTCGGAGTGGTCGGTGGCGATGAGGACGGCGTCCGAGCCGGCGAGGGCCTCGTCGGTGAGGGGCACGCTCACCATGTCGAGCGAGTGGTGGCGCATCCGCGGGACCCGGGGCACGAAGGGGTCGTGGTAGACCACCTGCGCGCCGCGCGCCTGCAGCAGCTCGATGAGCCGGATGGCCGGGCTCTCGCGCATGTCGTCCACGTCCCGCTTGTAGGCGATGCCGAGGACCAGGATCCTCGCCCCCTTGAGCGCCAGCCCGCGGTCGTTGAGCGCCTCCATCGTCCGCTGCACCACGTAGTGGGGCATGGCGGTGTTGATCTCGCCGGCGAGCTCGATGAAGCGGGTCTGGAACTCGAACTGGCGCGCCTTCCAGGTGAGGTAGAAGGGGTCGATGGGGATGCAGTGGCCGCCGAGGCCCGGCCCCGGCTGGAAGGGCATGAAGCCGAAGGGCTTGGTGCTGGCCGCCTCGATCACCTCCCAGACGTCCATGCCCATCCGGTCGCAGAGCATCTTGAGCTCGTTCACCAGCGCGATGTTCACCGACCGGAAGATGTTCTCGAGGAGCTTCGTGGTCTCGGCGACGCGGGTCGAGCTCACCGGCACGACCCGCTCGAACGCGGCGCCGTAGAGCGCGAGCGCCGCCTCCAGGCAGCGGGGCGTCAGCCCGCCGACCACCTTCGGGATGGTGTGCGTCTGGACGCCGGAGCCCGGGTTCTCGCGCTCGGGCGAGAAGGCCAGGAAGAAGTCGCGCCCGGCCTCGAGGCCGCTGCCGCGCTCCAGGATGGGCCGGAGCACCTCGTCGGTGGTGCCGGGCCAGGTGGTGGACTCGAGGACCACGAGCTGCCCGGCGCGCAGGTGCGGGGCGATCGCCTCGCCGGTCCGGGTGACGAACGAGAGGTCCGGCTCGCGCTCCGGCGTGAGCGGCGTCGGCACGCAGATCACCACCGCGTCGCAGCCGCGCAGCGCGGCGAAGTCGCTGGTCGCCGAGAGGCGCCCCGCCCGCACCGCGCCGGCGATCGCGTCGGCCGGGACGTGCTTGATGTAGCTCTTGCCGGCCGCGAGGGCGCGCGGCTTCTCCGGGTCCACGTCCACGCCCAGCGCCGCGAGCCCCTTGCCCGCGAAGGTGAGCGCCAGCGGCAGCCCCACGTAGCCGAGCCCCACCACGCCCACCACGGCCTCCCGCGCCGCCACGCGGCCGTGCAGCCCGGCGTCCACCCCACCCACCGTCTCCATGTCGTCCCCCTGCTGCTCCATGGTCCTCACAGCGGCAGCACCGCCGCGCGCAGCCGGCCGGGGCAGGCGAGCTGCCCCGCCCAGACCACCGTGCAGGCCTCCACCGCCTCCCCGTACCCCGGGGAGTAGGTGGACGGCGCGAGCGACAGCGTGAAGCTCTCCTGGCGATCGAGCACCAGCAGCGCGCGGGCCGCGCCCTCCGGGCCGATCTCGACCGCGAGCGCCTTCTCGAGCGCCTCCGGCGCCGGGTGGCCCAGCCGCGCGAGCCGCTCGCGCTCGGCGGGGGTCGGCGTCCGGACCCGGGCCTCGCGGTGCGGCAGCGGGAAGCGCGCCTCGACCCGGTGCCAGCCATCCCCCTCGAGCTCGTCCACGAGGAGCAGCAGCTCCTCCCCCAGGAGCAGCTCGCGCCGGTGCACCACCCCGAGCCGCGCGTAGCCGCGGTGCTCGCCGCTGAACCGCTCGAAGCGGCCGTTCGAGTCGAGCCCGAGGCTGCGGGCCTGCGCCTCGTCGGGCAGGGCGAAGAGCCGCCCCGGGGGCAGCGGGTTCTGCTCGGCGCCGTCGAGCGTGAGCGTGGCGTGCGCCCGCGTGGAGCGGAAGGCGTTCCGCACCTCGGGGTCGGCCGTGTAGCTGAGGCTGCCCGGGTCGCAGATGAGGAGCTCCCCCGCGTGGCGCAGCTCGAAGGCGAGCTTGTCGTTGTGCGAGTGGCCGCCCACGCCGCGCTGGCCGTTCGGGCCGCACGAGACGGCCGCCTCCAGCCGGCCGCGGCGGAGGAGGTGGAACCCGCCCTGCGGGAAGGTGACGCTCCCCGCGGGCGGTCCCGCGGGCGCCGCGGCGAGCCCCTTGAGGGCGGCGGGGCCGAAGAGCCAGAGCACCTCCTCGGAGAACGCGGCGCCGTCCTTCAGCCGGAGGGCCGGGTCGCGCAGCAGGGCCGCCCCGATGGGCAGGAGGTAGCCGCCCTCGAGCCCGCCGCGCTCGTGGAAGGCGAAGATGCGGCCCGAGTCGTTGTCGCCGAGCTGCGGCAGCTCGCCGTTCTCGCAGAGCAGGCCCCGCAGGGCGCGGAACATCGCCCCGAGCCGCCGCCAGTACCCGGCCCCGAGCGCCAGGTGGCTGGCGCGGCAGAGCAGCCCGGCGGCGGTGAAGAGCTCGAGCGCGAGCCGGTGGTAGGTGGCCGATCCCTCGAAGGAGAGGCCGTCGTCGTGGGTCTGCGCGCGCAGCTCGCGCCGGAGCCCGACCACCGCCGCCTCGCGCCAGCGCTCCGCCTCCGGCCACTCGGGCAGGAACAGCCCGCAGACCAGGAGGCCGAGCCAGTCGGCCGCGAGGTGGTTGTTGGGGACGGCCGTCGAGTCCTCGAGCCGATCGGCGATGTAGCGCCCGGTCGCGACCGCGAGCCGCGCCAGGTCGAGCGCGTAGCCCGGGTCCTCGAGCGCGCGCGCGCCGCGCAGGAGGACGTGCGCCTGCGCCACGTTGAGCATCCGCAGCCCGGCCTCCATCGGGCAGGCCCACTGCACGCCGCGCCCGACCGGGTTCTGGGCGGCGAAGTCGCGCACGCCGGCCACGAACGCGGCGGCGAACCGGCTCGCCTCGCGCGGCTCGGCCACCGCGCCGCAGGCGAGCGCCACCCACTGATCGCCCCGGCCGACCGCCCACGGGTTCTTGATGTCGCAGCCCGGCGCCGGCGGCAGCGCCTCGGACGGCGCCCAGGCCGCGTAGTGGCCGCCGCGGACCGGGTCGCGCTGCCAGTCGGTCCCGCCGCCCGTCCGGGCCACCCCCGTCCGGCGCCCGAACACCAGCACCTCTCCGCGGGCCGCCGCCTCGGCGCGGGCGACCGCCCGCTCGCGCTCGCCGGGGAAGAACCGCTCCAGCGCCTCCGGGACCCCGCCGCGGTCGCGTGCCAGGGCCATGGGCGGGCGGATGGCGAGGCGGCGCGCCAGCTCCTGCGGGCCGGCGCAGCCGAAGGTGTCGAGGAGCTCGTCCCGCGCCGGGGCGTACGGCCGCACCACGAGCCGGTTCCTCGCGGCGCGGTAGGCCTTGAGCGCGGCCGTGGTGAGGAGGCGCTGCGGAGGGACGTGCGTCGCGAGGAAGCCGTAGTAGGTCATCGGTGCGCCTGGGCAGGAGCAAGCGGCTTGCCACCTCCCGCGCCCGCCCGGGCGGCGTGCGGTCTCGCGGCGAAACGGCCGCCGGCGCGCTTTCCCGGCGCCCCGCGGGGGCGGAAGCGAGCGGCCGGGCGTCGCGGGGGAGGGCGTGGCTCCGGGCGCTGCCAGGGCGAACGCCTTCGCCGGATGGGAAAAGGTCTTCCCCTCCGGTCCGCGCCGCGGGACGTCGCCCCGGCGCGCGGGGGCCGCGCCGGGCGCCGGGCGCCGTGGCAGGCGCCTTGCTAGGTCAGGGGGAACGGGCGCGGCGCCGCGGCGCGCGACCCGGCCGGAGGCAACGTGACTTCAGCGGGGCTGGGACTCTCCATCGACGAACGGCGGGCCGAGGTCCAGGCCGCCTGGCGGCGGGCCGTGACCTCGGAGCTCGGGCCGTCCGAGCCGGCGCTCGGCTTCGCCGTCGGCCCGCTCCTGCGCGAGCTCGCGCTCTCGCTGCGCGGCGACCTGCCGGGGCTCGCCGAGGGGAGTCCCGGCGAGGCGATCGCGCGCTGCGCGGTGCTGGTCCGCTCGGGCGCGAGCCCGGTGCGGCTCGCCCGCGAGGTGAAGCACCTGCGGCGCGCGCTCTGGGACGCGCTCCGGCCGCACGGGCACCCGGCCGCCCCCGAGGAGCGGCGCGCGGTGGACGAGTGGCTCGACGACGCGCTGGCCGGCGCGCTCGAGCGGGTGGAGCGGGCGCGGGCGCGGACGCAGGCCCGGCTCGCGGCGCCGGTCATCGTCCCGCCGCGGGCGGCGCCCGCGGTGCCGCCGGCCGCCGAGGAGGACCTGCCGTTCGCCGACGCGGAGCTGGTCGAGGACGCGCCCGGCGCGGCCGGCCTCGCGGCCGGGACGGCGGGGGCGCGGTAGCCGGCCGGCGCGGGCGGGCCGTCCCGTCCCTCGCGCCGCGCGGGAGCGCCAGGCCCGCTCGCGGGGTGACGGTGGGTGAAGCCGGTTTCTCGCCGCCCCGGGGACCCTTGGCTACACTCGCCGGCCGTGCCCGGCACCTTCGGCAAGTACCGCGTCGTGGCGCCCCTCGCGTCGGGGGGCATGGCCGACGTGTACCGGGCCGAGCTGCCGGGCCCCGGCGGCTTCGTGAAGGAGGTCGCGCTCAAGGTGGTGCGCGGGGGCGGCGACGCCGCCGCGGTCGCGATGTTCGTCCAGGAGGCGCGGCTCGCCTCCCGGCTCGGCCACGCCAACATCGTCCAGGTCCTCGACTTCGGGCGCGAGGGCGATCGCTGGTTCATCGCCATGGAGCTGGTGCGCGGCCACAGCCTGCGGCAGGTGGTGGAGCGCTGCCGGGCGGAGGGGGTGCGCTTCGGGCTGCCGCGAGCGGTCCAGGTGGGCATCGAGGTGGCGCGGGCGCTCGCCTACGCCCACCGGCTCCGCGAGGAGGGGCGGCCGGCGGGGCTCGTGCACCGCGACGTCTCGCCGCAGAACGTGCTGGTCTCGTTCGAGGGAGAGGTGAAGCTCGCCGACTTCGGGATCGCGCGGGCGGTGAGCGCGGGCGAGCTCACGGCGCCGGGCACGCTCAAGGGGAAGCTCGCGTACATGGCCCCCGAGCAGGCGCGCGCCGAGCCGGTGGACGGCCGCGCCGACGTCTTCGCCCTCGGGGTGGTGCTCTGGGAGCTGTGCGCCGGGCGGCGGCTCTTCGCCCGCGACGGCGACGCCGCCACGCTCGCCGCGGTCACCTCCGGCGAGCCGATCTCGCGCCCGTCCGAGTGGAACGAGCTCGTCCCGCCGGCGCTCGACGAGGCGATCGCGTCGGCGCTGGCGCGCGACCCGGCGCGCCGGACCGGCTCGGCGGAGGCGCTCGAGCGGGAGCTGGCCGAGGTGCGCCACGCCCAGGGGTGGCGGCCGGAGGACGTGGACCTGCGTCCGCTGATGCGGCGGCTGTTCCCGGACGGCGCCGCCGGGCCGACCCTGCCGCGGGCGCGGCGCGCCGAGGCCGAGCCCGAGGCGCCGGGAGGGCGCGAGCGGACGGCGGTGATGCCGGCGGCGCGGCGCGGGGGAGGGGAGCCCGCCGCGGCGGCGCCGGCGGAGCCGACCGAAGCGCCCACCCTCACCCTGGCCGACCGGCGGCGGCCCCGTGCCGCGCTGCTCGCGGCGGGCGCGCTGGTCGCCCTCGGCGCGGCCGGGCTCGGGTGGCGCGCGCTCGCGCCGGGCCGGAGGCGGGCGGACCTGCCGAGGCCGGCCGGATCGGCGGCGGTGGCGAGCCCGCCCTCGGCAGAGCCGACGCGCCCCGAGCCCACCCCGGCGGCCGCGGCCACTGCCGTGACCGGCGCGAGCCCGGAGCCCACCGCGGTGGCCGCGCCGGGCCCGGATGCCGCCGCCGCCGTGGCCGCGCCGCGCCCGTCGAGCGCCCCGGCGACGAGCCCGGCCGCCCCGCCCGCCCTCGTCCCCGCGTCGCCTCCCGCCGCGACGGACCGGGATCCCGCGACGCTGACCGTGAACGCCTGGCCCTGGGCCACGGTGCACGTGGACGGCGAGGTGGTCGGCGAGACGCCCCGGCAGCTCCGCCTCGCCCCCGGCCGGCACCGGATCGAGCTGACGCACCCCAGGCTCCCGAGCGTCGTCCGGGAGCTGGAGCTCGCCCCGGGCGCGCGCCGCACCTGGTCGGCCACGCTGAAGCGCTGAGCCGCGGCGCCCCTCGCTGCCCTCCGCCGCTGGCGCGGGAGAGGGGAGGAGGCCGCGCCGAGCCGCGGCGCCGCTGCGCCCCCTCCCTGACCGTCGGGACCCGGCCGCCGGGGGCGCGGGCCCCCCCCTCCCGCCCCCATCGCCCCGCCCCAGGGCGCTTCCCCGTTGACGCGATCACTTGAGTGTATTAGTTTCGCAGTCAACTTTTCAGTGGCTGATTTTGAATAGTTGATCTCGACGCGACGACACCAACCGAAATGGGCTTCCTCCTTCCACCGGCCGAGATCGAGCGCATCGAGCGCGAGCGCGCCGCCGGCATCACCAGCCGGGAGGTGGTCGAGCTGTTCGGGGCGCGCGGGGCGCGGCTCTCCGAGGCCACCTTCCGCAAGTACGTCCAGGCGGGGCTCCTGCCGCGGAGCCGCCGGGTGGGGCGGAAGGGGAAGCACACCGGCTCGACCGGGCTCTACCCGGTCTCGGTGGTGCGCCGGATCGACCTCATCAAGCGGATGCTGGCCGAGGGGCTCACGCTCGAGGACGTGCGCGGCTCCTTCGTCGCGCTCCGGATGCGCATGGACGAGGTGGAGTCGGGCCTCTCCGGCCTGGTGGGCGAGCTGGAGCGGAAGGCGCGGGCGCACCCGCGGCGCCGCGAGGTGGAGCAGGAGCTGGCGCGCGCGGTGCGCGAGGTGAGGACCGCGCTGCGGCGGATCGAGAAGGTGGGCGGGAGGGTCGCGGTGGTTCCGGCGTCGCCGGACGCCAGCCGCGCGAGCTAGGGCCGGTGCGCGGGGCGCGCCGGTCGAGGTGCAAGGACGGCCCGCGGCAGCGGGCGGGTGAGTGGGAAGGGAGGCTCGGGATGAGCGAGGCGAGGCGGAACGACGGGGACGAGCAGTTGCCGGTGGGGCCGGAGGTCGCGGGCGAGGAGCTCGAGGAGGGCCGCCGCGGACGGCGCCGCTCCAAGACGATGTCGCGCAAGGAGATCGCGCGCGAGCTGCGCAAGCAGCGGGCGCTCGGGATCGTGGACTCCGAGCTCCAGGACGTGATCCAGGAGATCGCGTCGGTCCGGCCGCGCTCGCGCGCCGAGTGCGCCAACGGGCCGCGGCCGTGCATGTTCGTCTCCTGCAAGCACCACCTGTACCTGGACGTGAACCCGGCCACGGGCTCCATCAAGCTCAACTTCCCGGACAAGGAGATCTGGGAGATGGCCGAGACCTGCGCGCTCGACGTCGCCGACCGCGGCGGGATCACGCTCGAGGAGGTGGGCGGGATCATGAACCTCACCCGCGAGCGGATCCGCCAGGTGGAGACCCGCGGCCTCATGAAGCTGCGGGCCGTCACCGAGGAGGAGCCGCAGGTGAAGGGCCCGTACGAGCGGCTGCCGTACGACGACGCCGAGGATCTCGACTAGCTTCGGCGGGGTCCCTCCCTCCGCAGCCGGAGGTCGAGGGGCCCTCCGCGCGCGGGGCCGGCCGGCGGCGGCGCGCCGGCCGTTCTTGAAACGCGCCGCCGCGGCGGGTAAGAGTGGCACCCCCAATCCCCTGGAGGTGCTCACATGGTCCGCCGCGCCCTGCTCTCGGTCTCGGACAAGACCGGGCTCGTGGAGTTCGCCCGCCGCCTCGCCGCCCTCGGCGTCGAGATCCTCTCGACCGGCGGCACCGAGCGCGCCCTCTCCCAGGCCGGCGTCCCGGTGATCTCGGTCGGCGCCTACACGCAGGCCCCGGAGATCCTGGGCGGCCGCGTGAAGACGCTCCACCCCCGCGTGCACGGCGGCATCCTCTACCGCCGCGGCCTCGACACCGACGAGGCCGACGTCGCCACGCGCGACATCCCGCCCATCGACCTCGTGGTGGTGAACCTCTACCCGTTCCGCCAGGCGGTCGCGGCCGGCAAGCCCTTCGCCGAGTGCGTGGAGGAGATCGACATCGGCGGCCCCACCATGGTCCGCAGCGCCGCCAAGAACGCGGCCCACGTGGGCGTGGTGGTGGACCCGGCCGACTACGGCCGCGTCGCCGACGAGCTGGAGGCCGCGAAGGCGCTCTCCGACGGCACCCGCTTCTACCTGATGAAGAAGGCGTTCGCGCACACCGCCGCCTACGACGCCGCCATCTCCGAGTACCTGACCGCCCGCGAGGCGCCGGCGGCGGAGCCGGCCCACTTCCCCGGCACGCTCGCCGCGGTCTACGAGAAGGTGCAGGACCTCCGCTACGGCGAGAACCCGCACCAGGCCGGCGCGTTCTACCGCGCGGGGCAGGAGCCGGAGGAGCCGACGGTGGCCTTCGCCCGCGTGCTGCAGGGCAAGGAGCTCAGCTACAACAACCTCGTCGATCTCGAGTCGGCCCTCGCCTGCGTGAAGGAGTTCGACGAGGTCGCTGCCGTGGTCATCAAGCACAACACCCCGTGCGGCGTGTCGCTCGGCCAGAGCCCGGCCGACGCCTTCGCCCGCGCCCGCGCCTGCGACCCGGTCTCGGCCTTCGGCGGGATCGTGGCCCTCAACCGCGCGGTGGACGCCGCCGCGGCCAAGGAGCTGACCGACCTCTTCCTCGAGTGCGTCATCGCGCCGGGGTACGACGACGAGGCGCGCGCGCTGCTCGCGGCGAAGAAGAACCTGCGCCTGCTCGCGGCCCCGCGGCTCGCCGAGCCGCGCCAGGGCTGGAAGCGGCGGCCCGAGGAGGCCCGCGAGCTGCGCTCCATCCCGGGCGGCCTGCTGGTCATGGACCGCGACCTCGGGGCGGTGCGGCGCGAGGAGTGCCGGGTGATGACGAAGCGCGCCCCCACCGAGCAGGAGTGGAGGGACCTCCTCTTCGCCTGGAAGGTGGTGAAGCACGTGAAGTCGAACGCCATCGTCTTCGCGCAGGGCGACCGGACCACCGCCATCGGCGGCGGGCAGACGAGCCGGGTCGAGTCGGTGAAGACCGCCGTGATGAAGGCGCAGCTGCCGGTGAAGGGCTCCTCGGTCGGCTCCGACGCCTTCTTCCCGTTCGCCGACGGCGTCGAGGCGATCATCGCGGCGGGGGCGACCGCCATCATCCAGCCGGGCGGCTCGATGCGCGACGCCGAGGTGATCGCCGCCGCCGACGCGGCCGGGATCGCCATGGTGGCGACCGGGATGCGCCACTTCCGCCACTAGGGGGCGGCGGCGGGCGGGGCGGCGGCCGGTCCCCGGCCGTCAGCCCTGCGCCGGCGGGGAGGGCGGCCCTCCCAGCAGGCCGTCCACCGCCTGCTGCAGCCTGGGCCCGGTGATCGGCTTCAGCACCAGGGCGTCGGCGCCGACCTCCTGCGTGCGCTGCGCCCCCTCCTCCTCGGTGAGCTGCCCCGTGAGGAGCACGACCGGCAGGTCGCGGACCCGGGGATCCGCCGAGGCGCGGAGCTCGCGGACGAAGGTGAGCCCGTCCTTTCGCGGCATCACCACGTCCACGATGACGAGGTCCATCCGCTCGCGGTGGACCAGGTGCAGCGCCTGCTCGCCGTCGGCCGCCTCCGCGAACTCCCGGTCCGGCCCGGCGAGGTACAGCTTCACGATGGCGCGGATGGTCGGGTTGTCGTCGACGATGAGGATCGCGGCCATCGCGCCACCTTCCCTGGGGCGGCGATCCTAGCCCCGAAAGAGAAGGGCATGGAAAAAATCCGCGCGGTGAGATAACCGGGACTCATCATGCGCATCCTGGTGGTCGGCTCCGGCGCGCGAGAGCACGCGCTGGCCTGGAAGATCTCGCAGAGCCCCCTCGCGACGGCCGTCCTCTGCGCGCCCGGCAACCCCGGCATCGCCCAGGTGGCGAAGCTCGTGGCCATCGCCGCCGACGACGTGGAGGGGCTCGCGCGGTACGCCCGCGGCGACGCCATCGACCTCGTGGTGGTCGGGCCGGAGGTGCCGCTCGTGAAGGGGCTCGCCGACCGGCTCCGCCAGGAGGGCATCCCGGTCTTCGGCCCCGACGCCGCCGCGGCCGAGATCGAGGGCTCCAAGGCGTTCGCCAAGGAGGTGATGGCGGCGGCCGGCATCCCCACCGCCGCGTACGCGGCCTTCACCGAGCTCGCCCCCGCGCTCGAGTTCGCCCGGGCGCGCGGCGGCCAGGTGGTGGTCAAGGCCGACGGCCTCGCGGCCGGCAAGGGCGTGGTGGTCTGCGGCTCGGTCGCCGAGGCCGAGGCGGCGCTGCGCGACATGCTGGTCGGCCAGGTTCACGGCGCCGCCGGCGCGCGGGTGGTGGTGGAGGAGCGGCTCGAGGGGCCCGAGGCGAGCTGCATCGCCCTCGTGGACGGCGAGCGGGCCGTGATGCTGCCGGCCGCCCAGGACCACAAGCGGGTGGGCGACGGCGACGCGGGCCCGAACACCGGCGGCATGGGCGCCTTCTCGCCCACCCCGCAGGTGGGGCCGGAGCTCCTCGAGGAGGTGCGCCGGACCGTCATCCTGCCCGCCCTGCGCGAGCTCGCCCGCCGCGGCCGGCCGTTCCGCGGCGCGCTCTACGCCGGCCTCATGCTCACGCCCGAGGGGCCGCGGGTGCTGGAGTTCAACGCCCGGCTCGGCGACCCGGAGACGCAGCCGCTCCTGATGCGGGTGGCCGGCGACCTCGTGCCGGTGCTCCTCTCGGCCGCCAACGGCGATCTCGAGGGCGTGGAGCTCGCCCTCGATCCCCGGCCGGCGGTCGGGGTGGTGCTGGCCGCGGAGGGCTATCCGGCCAGGGTGACGCTCGGCGACGGCATCACCGGGACCGAGGGGCCCTTCGGCGAGGGGGTGCAGGTCTTCCACGCCGGCACCTCCCGCACCACCGACGGGCAGCTCGTGACGTCCGGCGGCCGCGTGCTCACCGTGTGCGCCGTGGGGCGCGACATGGGCGACGCCCGCGCCCGCGCCTACGAAGCCGCCGCCCGCATCCAGTTCCGCGGGCGGCATCACCGGAAGGACATCGGCCTCAAATGAACCCCAAGGTCCTCATCCTCATGGGCTCCGACTCCGACTTCGAGGTGATGTCGGAGGCCAGGAAGGCGCTCGACGAGCTCGGCGTCCCGAGCGAGCTGCACGTCTCCTCCGCCCACCGCACGCCCGAGCGGACCGCGCGGTACGCCCGCGAGGCGGCCGGGCGCGGCATCGAGGTCGTCATCTGCGGGGCCGGCGCCGCCGCCCACCTCGCCGGCGTGGTCGCCGCCGAGACGGAGCTCCCGGTGCTCGGGGTGCCGCTCGCCGCGAGCGACCTCTCCGGCCTCGACGCCCTGCTCGCCACCGCCATGATGCCGGGCGGCGTGCCGGTGGGGACGCTCGGCATCGGCAAGGCGGGGGCCAAGAACGCCGGCCTCTTCGCCGCCCGTATCATCGCCCGCGCCGACGCCGCCGTGGGCGAGCGGGTCCGCGCCCAGCGGGAGAAGATGGCCCGCGAGGTCGAGGCCAAGGACGCCGCGCTGCAGGAGCGGCTCGCCGGGAAGAAGTAGCGCCGCGCTTGTCAGCGCTCGACCGATACCTCGCCCGCGAGATCCTGCTCCCCTTCGGCGCGGGGCTGCTCTTCCTCACCCAGCTCCTGCTCGCGACCCAGCTCCTGTCGCAGGGCGACGTGCTCCTCGGGGCGGGCGCCTCCTTCCGCGATCTGGGGCTCGTCTGCCTCGACCTGCTGCCGCACCTCATGGGCTACGTGCTGCCCGTCGCCTTCCTGCTCGGGGCGGTGGTCGGGGTGGGGCGGCTCGCCGAGGACCGCGAGCTGGTGGCCCTCTCAGCGGCCGGGCTCGCCCCCTCGCGCCTGGTGCGCGTCCCGCTCGCGCTCGGCGCGCTCGCCTCGGCCGCGGCGCTGGTCCTCTCGCTGCAGGCGGAGCCGGCGGGCCTCCGGGCCGCCCGGGCCCGCCTCGACGACCTCATCAAGCGCAACGTCACGAGCGAGGTCCGCTCCGGCACCTTCTTCGAGGAGATCCCGGACGTCACCCTCTACGCCGAGAAGGTGCAGCGGGACGGCTGGCGCCACGTCCTCGTGAGCGACCGGAGCGATCCGGCCGCGCCGCTGCTGGCGCTCGCCGAGGGAGGGAAGCTCCGGCCGGCCGAGGGCGGCACGCTCGAGCTCGTGCTCACGCGCGGCGAGGCCCACCGCGAGGAGCTGGCGCAGGGCGAGTACGTCACCGCCCGGTTCCGCCAGGGCGTGATCGACGTCGGCGTCGGCCAGACGCTCGAGGAGCGGAACCGGCTGGTGGGCTCGCCCTTCGAGCTCACGCCGGGCGAGATCGTCCGGCTGGCCCGCCGCGCCGACGCCGCCACCCCTCCCAACCCCGAGGAGGCCCGCCGCTGGCGCACCTTCCTCCACCGGCGCATCGCCGGCCCCCTCGCGCTGCTCGCCTTCGCGCTCCTCGCCGTCCCCATCGCGGCGTCGCGCCGCGGCGGGCGGGCCTTCGGCTACGTGGCGACGCTCCTCGCGGTGGTGGGCTACTACGCCGTGCTGCGGGTGGGGGAGGGGCTCTCGCAGCGCGGCGCGCTCCCGTACTGGCTCGGGCCGGAGCTCGCCAACCTCGCTTGCGCGGCGGCCGGCCTCGCCGCCATCGCGCTCACCAACCGGCGCGGCGCGGGGGCGGTCCGGTGAGGCTCTTCCTGCACCTCGCGCGCCGCGCCGCGGTCGCCTTCCTGGCGGCGCTCGCCGCGGTGGTGGCGCTCTTCCTGGTGGTGGACTTCGCCGAGAACGCGAGCGCCTTCCGCGGCCCGGGCTGGATCCCGGCGGTGCTCGCGCTGTACGCCAACCGCTCCGGCGTGGTGGCCTGGCAGGTGGCGCCGGCGGCCATGGTCCTCGCCGCGGCGGTGACTGCGAGCGGCCTGCGGCGCACCCGGGAGTGGACGGCGATGCGGGCGCTCGGGCTCGGCCCCTGGCGGCTCGCCCTCCCGGTGCTGGCGGTCGCGCTCGCCGCCGCCGGGGTCTTCGTGGCCTTCGGCGACGCGCTCGTCACCCGGGCCGGGCAGCGCGCCGACGCCATCATGGCGGAGCGGTTCCACCGCGGCGGCTTCGGCCGCTCGCAGGAGCCGCGCCGCTGGTTCCGGGGGAAGGGCGGGCGGCGCATCTACCACCTTCGCGCCGGCGCCGGCACCGCCTTCGAGCGGGTCACCATCCTCGAGGTCACGCCCGACTTCCGGCTCTCGCGCCGCATCGACGCCGGCCGCATGGAGCCGGGCGCGGCCGAGGGCGAGTGGCTCCTGTCCGACGTCGCCGAGCGGACCTTCACGAAGCCCGGCGCGATGCTGCTCACGACCTTCCCCTCGCGGACCTACCGCTTCGACGAGGAGCCGGGCGCGTTCGCGGTCCGACCGGGCCGCCCCTCGCAGCTCACGCGCGCCGTCCTCGGGCAGCAGATCGCCCTGCGCCGGCGCCTGGGGCTGCCGTTCGCCGACTTCGCCCTCGAGTGGCAGGACCGGCTCGCCCACCCCTTCGCCGCGGTGGCGGCCGGGCTCGTGGCGCTGGCGCTGGCGCTCCGGCGCGAGCGGAAGGGGCACCTCACCACCGCGGTGGTGGAGGCGGTGGCCGTGTCGCTCGCCTTCTGGGCGGTGGCCGGCGTGGGCTGGTCGCTCGGCGTCGCCTCGCGCGTCCCGGCCCCCGTCGCCGCCTGGGCGGCGCCGCTCCTCTTCCTCGCCGCAGGCGCCGCGCTGCTGCGGCGGAACGCCTGAGCTCCCGTGCCGGGCGCGCCCGAAGGTTCGTGGGGGCCGCCGGGGCCATGGTACGGTGCCCCGCCGATGCCCGCCTCGATCGCCACGGCCCGCCGCCTGCTCGCCCAGGCCGCCGCCCTGGGGCTCCTCGTCCACGCCCTGTTCCTGCCCATCTCCATCGCCGGGATGCAGATCGGGCTCGCGGTGTCGCTCTCGGCCCTGGTGCTCCTGCGGCTCTCCGGGGCCCGCGGTCTCTGGAGCCGGTCGGCGCTCGACCTGCCCATCCTCCTCTTCTGCGGGGCGGCGGTGCTGGCCACCGCGGTCGCGGCCGCGGCGGGGCTGCCGCCCGTGGACTGGGCCTCGACGCTCGGGTGGCGCTCCGCGCTCTCGCCGCTCCTGGTGGTCTCGGTGGCGGCGGTGCCGTACGCGGTCCCCGACGCCTTCGGCGGCACCCCGCGGGAGGCCTCCCGGCGCCTCGCCCTCGGCGCCCTCGGGCTCTGGGCGGCGGCCGCGCTGCTCCCGAGCGTCATCGCCTTCGCGCAGTACCGGACCGGGCTCGACCCCTGGTTCGCGATCGGGATGCGGCCGAGGCCGATCGTGGCGCCGGCGCCGAAGTACCCGGGCCACTTCGCCGCCATGGGCTTCTTCACCTGGTACCAGCGGCTCGCCCACAACCTGACCCCGCCGGCGCTCCTCGCGGCGGCGCTCGCGCTCCACCCCGGGCTCCCGGTCCGCTGGCGCCGCTTCCTCGGCCTCGCGGCGGCGCTCGCCTGCGCCGCGGTGCTGCTCACCCTGTCGCGCGCCGCCTGGTTCGCGCTCTTCGCCGGGCTCGCGCTCTTGGCCGTCGCCCGCGGCGGCCGGGCCGCGCGGATCGGGGTCCCGGCGGCGCTCGCCGGGGCGCTCCTGCTCGGGCTCGCCCAGCCCGCCCTGCGCGCGCGCCTGCTGCACCTGGGCGACGCCGAGTCCACCGGCGACCGGAAGCTCATCTGGTCGGTCTGCGCCGCCGTGGTGGAGGATCACCCGCTCACCGGCGTCGGCTTCGGCAGCCTGCCGCGCCGGGCCATCCCGTACTGGGACCGGATCTCCCCCGGCTGGACGCTGCGGGCCTGGTGCCACGACAGCTTCTTCAGCGCCTGGGCCGAGGGCGGGCCGCTGCTGTTCCTGGCGGTGCTGCTCTACTGGCTCCTGCTCCTGCGCGCCTTCGCGCGCTGGGGCCGCGCCGGCGGGCCGGTCTCCCGCGCCGCCGCGGCGGGCGGGCTCGCGGCCGCGGGCGCCATGCTCCTCAACTCGCTCGGGCACGACCTCTTCTACGCGAGCGAGTCGATGTACGGCCTCGGCTTCGCCCTCGGGATCGCGGCCGCGCTGGCCCGCCCCGAGGTCTCGGGCGACGCGCCGGGCGGGGAGGGGGCGTGAGCAAGGTCGGGATCTGCGGGCTCGGCATCGACGCGCTCACCGCCGAGGGCGCGCTCGACGCCGTGAGCGGCGCGGTGCGGGCCCGCCGCGCCGGGGACCTCCGGCCCCCGCTCGCCGTCTTCCCGGTCAACGTGGACCTCGTGGTGAAGGCCGCGCGCGACCCGGCCTTCGCCCGCGACCTCGCCGCGGCCGACCTGCTCCTCGCCGACGGCGTGCCGGTGCTCTGGATGGCGCGCGGCCTGGGCGCGGCGCTGCCGGAGCGGGTGGCCGGCTCCGACCTCGTGCCGCTCCTCGCGGGGCGTGCGGCGGCGGAGGGCTTCTCGCTCTTCTTCCTGGGCGGCGCGCCAGGGGTGGCGGAGGCGGCGGTGGCGCGGCTCCGGGGCGAGCACCCGCGCCTGCGGGTCGCCGGCACGCTCTCGCCCCCGCCCGGGTTCGACGCCGATCCGGCGGCGCTCGAGGCGGCGGTCGCGGCGGTGGCCGCCGCCCGGCCGGACGTGGTGCTGGTGGCGCTCGGGGCGCCGCGCCAGGAGCGCTTCGCCATCGCCTGTGGCGCGCGGCTCGGCTGCGCGGCGGTGCTCGCGGTGGGCGGCACCTTCGACTTCCTGGCCGGCCGCCGCCGCCGGGCCCCCCGCCTCCTCCAGCGCGCCGGGCTGGAGTGGGCCTGGCGGCTCTCCCAGGAGCCGCTGCGGCTGGGTCGCCGCTACCTCGTGGACGACGCCGCCATCGTGCCGCTCTACGCCCGCGCGCTCTGGCGGCGGTGGGCCGGCGGGGTAGACTAGGCGCGATGCGCGTCCTCGCCATCGTCCCGGCGTACAACGAGGCCCGGAACCTCCCGGGCGCGCTCGCCGCGCTGCGCGACGCCGCCCCCGGGTGCGACGTCTGCGTGGTGGACGACGGCTCGACCGACGACACCGCGGCGGTGGCGGCCCGGCTCGGCGCGGTGGTGCTCCGGGAGCCCGTGAACCTCGGCATCGGCGGCGCGGTGCAGACCGGCTACCGGTGGGCGGCCGCGCGCGGCTACGACGTCGCGGTGCAGGTGGACGGCGACGGCCAGCACGACCCGGGCCAGCTCGCGGCGCTCCTCCAGCCCATCCTCCGCGGCGAGGGCGACCTCGTGATCGGCTCCCGCTTCCTCGCCGGCGCGGGCGGCGGGTTCCGCTCGACGGCGCTCCGGCGAGCCGGGATCCGCTACCTCTCGCTCTTCCTCCGGCTCCGCTGCGGCGTCCTGGCCACCGATCCCACCTCCGGGTTCCGCGCCGCCGGGCGGCGCGCCATCGAGCTCTTCGCCCGCCGCTACCCGTCCGACTACCCGGAGCCGGAGGCGATCGCCGTGGCGGCGCGGGCCGGGCTGCGCGTCCGCGAGGTGCCGGTGACCATGGCCGAGCGGCGCCACGGCCGGAGCAGCATCGACGCCTGGCGGACCCTCTACTACCTCCTCAAGGTGTCGCTGGCGCTCCTGCTCCTGCCGGTGCGCGAGGCGGCGCCGCTGCCGGCGGGCGAGCCGCGCCCGGAGGGACCCGCGTGAGCCCCGAGCCCATCCTCGCCCCGCGGCTGCAGGTCTTCGCGGTCGCCGTCCTGCTGGTGCTCCTCGGCGCGGTGGCGCGGCTGGTCCGCCGCCACCAGCTCAGCCTGCGCGACAGCCTCCTCTGGCTGCTCTCGACCTTCGCCGGCCTGGTGGTGGCCCTCTTCCCCGAGCTGCTCACGCGCTTCTCGGCGCTGCTCGGCATCCGGGTGCCGAGCAACGCGCTCTTCGCGCTCGCCTTCGTCTACCTGCTCGGGAACCTGCTCGCCGCCAACATCGCCATCTCGGCGAGCGCCACCCGCGTCCGGCGGCTCGCGCAGGAGTGCGCGCTCCTGCGGGCGGAGCTCGACGAGCTCAGGCGCCGGGGGTAGCCGAGAGGCCGGTCACTTAGTGTCTTCCGCTGTAGCTCCCTGTCAGGGGATGCGGCGTCGGCGCGCGCGCCGATCCGTCCGCCGGCGTGAGTCTGTTTCGACCAACGGCCCCCTCCAGCGAGCGGGTATTGGGCAAAGACTACGACGGAAGGGACACGCGCGACCGTTGGCGCCGAGCTCGGCGGCGGCGCCGCCGCCTCGCCGGACGGATGCTGCGCGCGCGAGCGCAGGGGCGCGCGCGACGAGGCCGCGCCCGCGAGATGGAGAACACTCGCCGGGAGCTCGCCACGTTGATGCGCTTGTAGGCGGCCTCGTCAGAGAGGTGGAGCACGCTCACGCAATAGGAGTGCATCGAGGGGCAGGCGTGGTTGAGGTAGAGCCCTGCGGGCATCGACCTCGGCGAGGTGCGCGACGAGCTCGGCGGTGGCCTCGCGCTCGCGCCGGACGAGTGAGACGAGGGCTTCGAGCAGCGCGTGGTCGGACAGTGCTGCCAGGTCGGAGGAGAGCAGAGCGTTCATACGCTCCGTTCTACCAGCGGTTTTCGAGCCCTCCGGGGAGGGGGCTGGGCGGGGCGTGGCCGGGCTTTCCCGGAGCAGCCTCCGCTCTCCCCCGGAGACGGTGCGCAGGGCGCGCAGGACGAGCCAGGCACGCTGAGAGGGGAATCCTCAGCGCGCGGGACCGTCGCGCGTCGTGAGGACCTGAATCCTGGTCAAGCGAAGAATGGATCCAAACCGGGTGCATGGGTGAAAAGCCGGACCGGCAAACATGGAGCGCACTCACCGTGAACGCCCTGACACGAGCCGTCCCCGGGGACAGCTCGTGCCCGGCCCGTCCGCGCGGGCGCGGCCTCGTTTCACGCGCCCCTGCGTTCGTGCGTGCGGACACGTCCGGCGAGGCGGCGGCGCCGCCGCCGAGCGCGGCGCGAACGCCCGCGCGTGTCCCTTGCCTCCTGGTCTCGGCCCAAAGGCCGCTCGCTGGGGGCGGGGCCGTTGGTCGAAGCAGACCGACCCCGGCGGACTGGCCGAAGCCCGGGCTGCAGGCCGCCCCGCGCCCCCTGACGGGAGCTACGGCGGAAATCGTCAAGTGAGCGGCGCCGCGGCTAGCCGTGCCGCGACACGGCCGGGCCGGCGCCGGCGCGCCGCTCGCGCTCCGCCAGCTCGAGGTCGGCGTCCATCATGATGCGCACCAGCTCGTCGAAGCTGGTGCGGGGCCTCCAGCCGAGCTGCCGCGTCGCCTTGGAGCAGTCGCCGAGGAGGTAGTCCACCTCGGTCGGGCGGAAGTAGCGCGGGTCGATCTCGACGTGCGCCCGGTAGTCGAGCCCGACGTGGGCGAAGGCGCGCTCGCAGAGCTCGCGCACCGAGTGGGCCTCGCCGGTGGCGACGACGTAGTCGTCGGGCTTCTCCTGCTGCAGCATGAGCCACATCGCCTCGACGAAGTCCTTGGCGTAGCCCCAGTCGCGCTTCGCCTCGAGGTTGCCGAGGAAGAGCTTCTGCTGCAGCCCCACCTTGATGCGCGCCGCCGCCCGGGTCACCTTGCGGGTGACGAAGGTCTCGCCCCGCCGCGGCGACTCGTGGTTGAAGAGGATGCCGTTCGAGACGTGGAGCCCGTACGCCTCGCGGTAGTTCACCGCCATCCAGTAGGCGTAGACCTTGGCCGCGCCGTAGGGGCTGCGGGGGTAGAAGAGCGTCCCCTCGTGCTGCGGCGGCGGCGAGGCGCCGAACATCTCCGAGCTCGAGGCCTGGTAGAGGCGGGTGCCGGAGAGGCCGAGCTCGCGGACCGCCTCGAGGAGCCGCGTCACGCCCAGGCCGGTCACCTGGCCGGTGTACTCGGGCACGTCGAAGGAGACGCGGACGTGGCTCTGCGCGCCGAGGTTGTAGATCTCGTCGGGCCGGATCTTCTTGAGGAGCAGGTTCAGGCTGGAGGCGTCGTCGAGGTCGCCGTAGTGCAGGAAGAGCCGCGCCCCGGCGGTGTGCGGGTCCACGTAGAGGTGGTCGATCCGCTCGGTGTTGAAGGACGAGGAGCGGCGGATCATCCCGTGGACCTCGTAGCCCTTCTCGAGCAGCAGCTCGGCGAGGTAGCTGCCGTCCTGTCCGGTGATGCCGGTGATGAGCGCCTTCTTCACGTGAGCTCCTTCGCGGATCGTGCCTCGTACCACGCCACCGTCTCGCGCAGCCCCTCCTCGAACGGGATGCGCGCCCGCCAGCCGAAGAGCGCCGCGGCCCGCGAGGTGTCGAGCATGCGCCGGGGCTGGCCGTTCGGCTTCGAGGTGTCCCAGACCACCTCGCCCTCGAAGCGGCAGAGCCGGGCCACCAGCGGCACGAGGTCGCGGATGCGGATCTCGAACCCGGCCCCCAGGTTCACCGGCTCCGAGCCGTCGAAGCGCTCGGCCGCCGCCAGGATCCCCTCGGCGCAGTCCTTCACGTGCAGGAACTCGCGGCTCGCCGAGCCGTCGCCCCAGACCACGAGCCGGTGGTCGCCCCGGCGGCGCGCCTCGACGCACTTGCGCACCAGCGCGGGGATGACGTGCGACGTGTGGAGGTCGAAGTTGTCGCCCGGGCCGTAGAGGTTCACCGGGAAGAGCACCGAGGAGTTGAACCCGTACTGCTGCCGGTAGGCCTGGCTCTGGACGAGCAGCATCTTCTTCGCGAGGCCGTAGGGGGCGTTGGTCTCCTCGGGGTAGCCGTTCCAGAGGTCGTCCTCCTTGAACGGGACCGGCGTGAGCTTGGGGTAGGCGCAGATGGTGCCGAGGGCGACCAGCTTCGGGAGCCCCACCTGCCGGCCCACCTCGAGGAGCTGCACGCCCATCATGAGGTTGTCGTAGAAGAACTTGCCGGGGTTGTCCTGGTTGGCGCCGATGCCGCCCACGCGGGCCGCGAGGTGGAGCACGAGGGTGGGCCGGGCGTCGCGGTAGAGCCGCCGGACGGCGCCCATGTCGGTGAGGTCGTAGTCGCGCGAGCGCGGCACGAAGACCTCGCCCGCCCCGCGCGCGCGGAGCGCCTCGACCACGTGGCCGCCGAGGAACCCGGCGCCCCCGGTCACGACCACCCGCTCCCCGGCCCAGCTCGCGATCGGCATGGGGGACGGGACTACCTGCGGCCGGAAAGGCTGTCAATGCCGGTAGCTGCGGTAGACTCGGCCCCCCTCGCATGGCCCGCCGACCCCGCATCTGCGTCGTCACCCCCTCGCTCGACCAGGCCGCCTGGCTGGGCAGCACCGTCGAGAGCGTCCTATCCCAGGAGGGCGACTTCGAGCTCGCCTACCGGGTCCAGGACGGCGGGAGCACGGACGGCTCGCTCGAGCTCCTCGACCGCTACGCCGGGCGGCTGGTCCTCGAGAGCGGGAAGGACGGCGGCCAGGCCGACGCGGTCAACCGGGGGCTGCGGGCCGCCGACGCCGACGTGGTGGGCTGGGTCAACAGCGACGACCTCCTCCGACCGGGCGCGCTGGCGCGGGTGGCGGCCGCCTTCCGCGACGACCCCGGGCTCCTCTGGGTGCACGGGCGCTGCGACATCGTGGACGCGGCCGACCGGCCCATCCGCCGCTGGGTGGCCGCCTACAAGGACCGGCGCTGCCGCCGCTACTCCTACCGGTCGCTCCTGGTCGAGAACTTCGTGAGCCAGATGACCGTCTTCTGGCGGCGCGAGGCGCACGAGCGGGTGGGCTACCTCGACGCCGGCCTCCGCTACGCCTTCGACTACGAGTTCTGGCTCCGGCTCGGCGCCCTCGCGCCGCCGCGCTTCATCGACGCGCCGCAGGCGGCCTTCCGCTGGTACGAGACGAGCAAGAGCGGCGCCTCCTTCGAGCGGCAGTTCGAGGAGGACTGGGAGGCGTTCCGGCGCCACGCGCCGCCCGGCGACCGGCTGCTGCGCTGGCGCAAGCGGGCGCGGACCGCCCAGATCGTCGGGGCCTACCGCCTCCTCAGGATGCTCCGGTAGACCGCCAGCGTCTTCTCGGCGCAGGCCCGCCAGGTGAAGCCGCGGGCCCGCTCCCGCCCCAGCGCCGCCCGGGCGCGGGCCGCGTCCCGATCGTCGAGCACCCGCGCGATCGCCCCGGCGAAGGAGGCCGGGTCGCGCGGGTCGGCGTACAGGGCGGCGTCGCCGCCCACCTCGCGCAGGGCCGGGATGGCGCTCGCCACCGCCGGGGTCCCCGCCGCCATCGCCTCCACGAGCGGCAGCCCGAACCCCTCGTAGAGCGAGGGCAGCACAAGGCAGGCCGCGCCGGCGTAGAGCGCGGGGAGCTCGGCGTCGGGCAGGGTGCCGGTCAGCCGGACGTGCGGGGCGAGGTCGCCGAGCGGCAGCGACTGGGCCCACCCCTGGCGGCCCACCAGCACCAGCTCGAGGTCGCGCCCCTGGCGGCGCAGGAGGCGGAAGGCGTCGAGCAGCGCCGGGAGGTTCTTGCGCGGCTCGAGGGTGGCGACCGAGAGGAGGTACGGCGCGCGCGGCCCCTCCGGCGCGCGGGCCTCGAAGAAGCGCTCGTCCACGCCGTTCGGGGTCACGTGCACCCGCTCGGCCGGCAGCCCGGCGGCGCGCACCAGGTCCACCCGCGAGGCCTCGCTGACGGTGAAGACCGCCGAGGCGCGCGCCAGCGCCTGCGGGAAGAGCGGCCCGTAGTAGACCCGCATGCCGGCCGAGACCGAGTCGGGGTGGAGCCAGAAGGTCGCGTCGTGGACCGTGATGGCGGCCCGCCCCCGCCAGAGCAGGGGGGTGGGGAAGGCGAGGGTGTGGAGCAGGGTGACCCGCGCCCGCGCCGCCGCCCAGGGGAGCCAGGCCTGGTCCACCGGGACCCGCACCTTCCACGGAGCGGGGTGCTGCTCCACCGGGAGCCGGGTGAGGGCGGGCGGCGCCTCCGGGTGCGTGAAGAGGACCAGCTCCTCCGGGGCGAGAGCGGCGAGCTCGGTCACGAGCGACAGGGCGTACCGCTCGACGCCCGTCAGCCGGTCGGGCCGAATCAGGGTGCAGTCGATGCCGACGCGCCGCAGCGGGCGCGGCAGGCCGCGCCGGGAGGGGAGGGGGGAGGGCATGACGCCGAAGGAGTCCTATCACCCCTCGCGGCCCGGGGGGGAAGCGACTTGGGCGGCCCGCCCGGCCGCGCCCGGCGCGGTCCCGCCGCTCGTGCCCTCGCCGGGTTGCCCAGGGCCGGGACCTCGGCTAACCTGCGCGCCGTCCAACCGATTTCACGGGGGAGCGCCGATGAAGGCCGTCATTCTGTGCGGTGGTCAGGGGACCCGCATCCGCGAGGCGAGCGAGGTGCTCCCGAAGCCGCTGCTGCCCATCGGCGGCAAGCCCATCGTCTGGCACATCATGAAGACCTACGCCGCCTTCGGCGTGAAGGACTTCGTGCTCTGCCTCGGCTACAAGGGCTGGCTCATCAAGGAGTTCTTCCTCAACTACCGCGCCATGACGAGCGACCTCACGGTCCACCTCGGGCGCGACGCCTCGGTGGACATCCACGGCGGGAACGGCGTCGAGGACTGGCGGGTCACGCTGGCCGAGACCGGCGAGGCCACGCAGACCGGCGGCCGGGTCGCGGCCATCCGGCGCTACGTCGAGGGGGACGAGCTCTTCGCCCTCACCTACGGCGACGGCGTGGCCGACATCGACATCGACGCCCTGGTGGCGCTCCACAGGCAGCACGGGCGGGTGGCCACGGTCACCGCCGTGCGCCCCCCGAGCCGCTTCGGCGAGATGCAGATCGACGGCTCCTCGGTCCGCGAGTTCAACGAGAAGCCGCAGGCGACGGGCGGGTTCATCAGCGGCGGCTTCTTCATCCTCGACGCCAAGCGCATCTGGGACTACCTGAGCGACGACCCGAAGTGCGTCTTCGAGGCCGAGCCGCTGCGCCGGCTGGTGGCCGACGGCCAGCTGCAGGCCTACGAGCACACCGGCTTCTGGCAGCCGATGGACACCGCCCGCGAGTTCACGCTCCTGAACGACCTCTGGGCCAAGGGCCAGGCGCCCTGGAAGCCCCGCTCCGACCGCTGACCGCCATGGAGAACCCGCTCGCCCGGGACCTCGACGGCGTCCTCTCCGAGGCCCGCGAGGCCTTCGAGGCGCTCCGCGGGGCCCGGCTCTTCGTGACCGGCGGCACCGGCTTCTTCGGCGGCTGGCTGCTCGAGTCCCTCGCCTGGGCCGACGCCCGGCTCGACCTCGGCGTCGAGGCGGTGGTGCTCACCCGCGACCCGGGCGCCTTCCGGGCCCGCCGGCCGCACCTCGCCGGCGCGCGCGGCGTGTCGCTCCTGCGGGGCGACGTCGCCAGCTTCGCCTTCCCCGAGGGGCGCTTCACCCACGTGGTGCACGCCGCCACCCCGGCGAGCGCCCAGCTCAACCTCGAGCAGCCGCTCGTCATGCTCGACACCATCCTCGCGGGGACGCGGCGGGTGCTCGACTTCACCGCCGCGAGCGGGGCCGGGCGGCTCCTCTTCACCAGCTCGGGCGCGGTCTACGGGCGGCAGCCGCCGGAGCTCGAGCGGGTCCCGGAGGACAGCCGGCTCTCGCCCGACCCCAACGCCCCCGCCTCCGCCTACGGCGAGGGGAAGCGCGCGGCCGAGCTGCTCTGCGCCATCTACGCCGCCCGCCACGGGTTCACCGCGGTGGACGCGCGCTGCTGGGCCTTCGCGGGCCCCTACCTCCCGCTCGACGGCACCTACGCCATCGGGAACTTCGTCCGGGACGCCCTCCGCGGCGGCCCCATCCGCGTGGGCGGGGACGGGACGCCCTGGCGGTCGTACCTCTACGGCGCCGACCTCGCCGCCTGGCTCTGGACGCTGCTCGCGAAGGGGCAGGGGGGGCGCGCGTACCACGTCGGCGCCGAGGAGGCGATCACCATCGCCGGCCTGGCGCGGCTCGTGGCCGAGGTGCTCGGGGTGGAGGCGGGCGTCGAGCTCGCGCGCGCCCCCGAGCCCGGGCGGCCGGCGGAGCGCTACGTCCCGTCCACCCGCCGCACCCGCGAGGAGCTCGGGGTCCGGGCCACGGTGGGGCTCGAGGAGGCCATCCGCCGGACCGCGGCCTGGGCGTCCCGGCCGCCGCGCTGAAAGGGCCCCGGGGAGCCCCGAGCTTGAACCGGCGCGGCCGGAGCACGTACAGTGCCGCACCAGAAAAAGGAGCCTGGCACATGAAGATGCGAGTCGCCGACTACCTCACCGACCAGCTCTATCGCGCGGGCGGCGAGCGGGTGTTCCTGATCACCGGCGGCATGATCATGCACCTCACCGACGCGCTGCTGAAGCACGAGCGGCAGCAGTACGTCGCCTGCCACCACGAGGCGGCGGCGGTGATGGCGGCCGACGCCTACGGGCGGTTCACCGGGAAGCTCGGCGTGGCCTACGTGACCGCCGGGCCGGGGGCGCTCAACACCCTCACCGGCGTGGTCGGCGCGTGGGTGGACACCGCGCCCTGCATCATCGTGGCCGGGCAGTCGAAGGTGTCGCAGGCCAAGGTGACCGGGCCGCGCCAGTTCGCGCTCCAGGGCTTCAACACGCTGCCGATCTTCAGCCAGGTCACCAAGTACGCGGTGATGCTCGACGACGTCCGGACGGTGCGCTACCAGGTGGAGCGGGCGATCCACGAGGCCACCACGGCGCGGGTCGGCCCGGTCTGGATCGAGGTCCCGGTGGACATCCAGGGAGCCACCTTCGATCCCGACGAGCACCCCGGCTTCACGCCGCCCGCCCCGGAGCTCCTCTCCGGCGCCGCGCTCGACGAGAAGGTGCGCGAGGCGGCCGAGCTCCTGCGGAGCGCCCGCCGCCCCGTGATCCTGGCCGGCGCCGGCGTCCGGCTCGCCAACGCGGTGCAGCCGCTGCTCGACTTCGCCCGCCGGACCAACGTCCCCGTCCTGACCTCCCGCCTCGGGATGGACCTCATCGGCGACGACGACCGGCTCTTCGCGGGGCGGCCGGGCACCTACGGCGACCGGCCCGGCAACTTCGCCGTCCAGAACGCCGACGTGCTGCTCACCATCGGCTGCCGCCTCGGCATCGGCCTCGTCGGCTACGACTACCAGGGCTTCGCGCGCCGGGCGAAGAAGATCATGGTGGACGTCGATCCGCGCGAGCTCGACAAGCCGGCGGTGGTCCCGGACCTCCCGATCCGGGCCGACGCGGCGGCCTTCCTGGAGCGGATCTCCCCGCTCGTGGACCGGCCGGTGGGGAACCCGGCCTGGCTGGAGCAGATCCAGACCTGGCGCCGGCGTTACCCGGTGGACGAGCCTTCCTACGCGGCGGAGACGAAGGGGATCAACTCCTACCACTTCACCCGGCTGCTCTCGGAGCGCATGCCGGCCGACGCCGTCTTCGTCCTCGACACCGGCTCCTGCTTCCACGTCCACGCCCAGGCCTTCCAGGTGAAGGCCGGCCAGCGTCACATCATCACCGGCGGCCTCTCGACCATGGGGTACGTGCCGGCAGTGGTGGGCGTGGCGGCGGCGCACGAGGGGCGGGACGTCTACTGCGTCACCGGCGACGGCTCGCTGCAGATGCACCTGCAGGAGCTGCAGACCATCAAGCACCACGCCTACCCGGTGAAGCTGATGGTCTTCAACAACGACGGCTACCTGCTCATCCGGCACACCCAGAAGAACTTCATGGAGGGCCGCTACATCGGGGAGAGCCCGCGCACCGGCGTGAGCTTCCCGGACCTCCGCAAGCTCGCCGACCTCTACGGCATGCACTACGTCCGGATCGGGAGCGAGGCCGAGGTGGACGGCGGCCTCGCCGAGGTGATGGCGCACCACGGGCCGGTGCTCTGCGAGGTGATCACCCCGGCCGAGCAGCTGCTCGCGCCGCGCGTGGCGTCGAAGAAGCTCGACGACGGGTCGATGATCTCGATGCCGTACGACGACATGTTCCCGTTCCTCCCGCGCGAGGAGTACGCCGAGAACCAGGTCTGGGACCGGATCACCTGAGGCGGGCCGGCCGGACGGCGCCGGGCGCCGCTACCGCACCCGGTGCCACGCCACCGTGCGCTGGATGGCCGAGGCGAGGTCGATGCGGGCCTCGAGCCCGAGCTCGCGGCGGGCGCGGCCGAGGTCGGGCACGAGCCGGGTCTTCTGGACCGCGGCCCCGCCGGCGTTGAGCCGCACCTCGGGCCGGGGCGAGAACTGGGCGGCGATGAGCTGGGCGAGCGACTCGAGCGTCACCGCCTCCGGGCTCCCCACGTTGTAGGCCCGGCCGGGCACGCCGGCGACGAGCGTCCGCAGGAGCCAGAAGGCCGCCTCGCTGCCGTAGAGATAGCTGCGCACCGTCTGGCCGTCGCCGAGCACGCGGATGGCCTGGCCGGTCATGGCGTCGCGCAGGAAGTCGGTCACCGCCCACGGCCGGTCGAGCTGCATGAAGGGGCCGACGAAGGCGAACGGGCGCGCCGTCACCACCGGCACCTTGTACTGGCTGCGGGCCGCCCCGCAGAGCGTCTCGGCGTAGCGCTTGGCCTCGCCGTACGCGGAGCCGACCTCGCCCACCGGCGGGGCCTCGGCGGCCGCCTCGGAGAGGGCGGGGTGCTCCGGCCCCTGCCGGCCGCTCACGAGCGCCGAGCTCAGGTTGAGCAGGCGCGAGAAGGAGGAGCAGCGGCCCACGGCCCGCAGCACCGCGGAGGTGCCGTTGGCGATGAGCTCCATCGTCTCCACCGGCTCGGTGGCGTGCGCGCGGTTGTCCGGGCTCGCCGCGGCGTGGACCACGAAGCGGGTGTCCTGCGGGATCTCGACCACGTGGCGCACGTCGGCCTTGAGGAGCGCGACGTCCGGGCGCCCCGCCAGGTGCGGGAGCTCCATCGAGAACCGGTCGGTGCTGCGGGAGAGGAGGGTGAGCCCGACGCCGTAGCCGTGCTCGTCGTTGAGGCAGGCCACCAGCTCGGCGAGCCAGGTGCCCATGAAGCCGGTGCCGCCGGTCACGAGCAGCCGGCTGCCCTTGAGCTCCGAGAGGAGCCCCTCGCGGCCCTGGAGGGCGTCGCGGCAGTCCTGGCGGACGAGGTCGATCGCGCGCGGGGTCACGCCGCCTCCCCCTTGCTCTTGCGGGCGAGGTCGCTCGCGACCTCGATGATGAGGTCCTCCTGCCCGGCGACCACCCGGCGCCGGCCGAGCTCGAAGAACACGTCGCGCGGGTCCACGCCGAACTGCTTCGCGGCCCGGTCCACCGGCTTGGAGAAGGCGGAGAAGACGCCCGAGAGGCCGCTCACGATGCTGGTGGAGGAGATGGTCGGCACCACCTTCATGAGCTGCTTCTCGGCGAGGTCGGCGGCGTCGAGCAGCTTGTAGAGGTCGATGCCGGTCTCGAACCCGAGCCGGTGGAGCACCGCCACCAGCACCTCGAGCTGGGTGTTCCCGGCGCCGGCGCCGAACCCGCGCGCGCAGCCGTCGAGGATGGTGGCCCCCGCGCGGACCGCGGCGATGGAGTTCGCGACCGCCATGCCGAGGTTGTTGTGCCCGTGGAAGCCGACCGGGATGGAGAGCCCGGCGCGCAGCGCCTCGACCCGCTCGGTCACGTCCTCGGGGAGGTAGTGGCCGGAGGAGTCCATGAAGACGAGCGCCTCGGCGCCGTACGACTGCATCTTCCTGGCCTCCTCCACCAGGACCGGGACCGGCGCCATGTGCGACATCATCAGGACGCCGTACACCGCCCGGCCGCGCTGGCGGGCGTAGCCGATGTGGCGCTCGGTGATGTCGGCCTCGGTGCAGTGCGAGGCGACGCGGACCAGGTCCACGCCGGCGTCGATCGCCGGGACGAGGTCGCGCTCGATGGTGGCGAAGCCGGGGATGACGTGGATGCCGAGCTTGGCGCGCTTCAGGTGCTCGCGCGCGACCCGGAGCATCTCGGCGTCGGGGCAGGCCGACTCGCCGAGCTGCAGCGACGAGGCGCCCACGCCGTTGCCGTGCCCGACCTCGACGATGGGGATGCCGGCCTGGTCGGCGGCGGCGCAGTAGGCGGCCACCTGGGCCGCGGTGAGCTGGTGCGAGACCGCGTGGTTGCCGTCGCGCAGCGACGGGTCGCTGATGAGGATGGTGGACATGGTTACCCCCGGGCCCCGTGACCGAGCCGGTCCCAGTTGCGCGCGTACTCCTCGGCCATGGCGAGCGCGGCGCAGTTGATGATGTCGAGGTTGCCGGCGTAGGCGGGCAGGTAGTCGCCGAGCCCGCGCACGCGCACCATGGTCACGATGCGCCCGTTCTCGAGGAGCGGGCCGACGATGACCTCGTACCCCGGCACGTAGCGCCGGATCTGGGCCGCCACGTCGCGCAGGAAGGCGGTGAAGCCCTCCACGTCCGGCTTCGCCACCTTGGCGAGCACGGTGGTCTGCATGTTGATGCAGGGCTCGGCCGGGTTGAGGTTGAGGATGGCCTTGGCGCGGCGGCAGCCCGAGAAGCGGCGGATGCCGGTCTCGGTGGTGTGGATGTACTCGTCGAGGTTGCGCCGCGTCGCCGGGCCGGCGCTGCGCGAGGCGATGCTCGAGACCACCTCGATGTAGTCGATGTCGGCGTGGGTGCGGCCGAGCGCCCAGGCGATGGGGATGGACGCCTGGCCGCCGCAGGTGATCATGTTGACGTTCTTGTGGCCGAGCGCCTCCTCGAGGTTCACCGCCGGGACCGCGAGGACGCCCAGCTTGGCGGGCGTGAGATCGACCGCGATCTTCCCGAGCCGCTCGAACACCGGGGCGTGCCGCACGTGGTCGGCCGCCGAGGTGGCGTCGAAGACCAGGTCGCAGCAGTCGGGGTTGGCCTCGATGTAGCCGATGCTCTCGCTCGAGACCGGGACGCCGAGGCTCATGGCCTTGCTGATGCCGGGGGAGGAGGCGCTCCGGCCGACGAAGGCGGTGCACTCGAGCCAGTCGGAGCGGAGCACCTTCACGAGGAGATCGGTGCCGATGTTGCCGGTGCCGAGGATGGCGACCTTGAGCTTCCGGGGGGCGTTGCTCATGCGGGGGTGGACCTCCGCCGAATCGGGGGTGCGAGGGGGCCGGGACTATAGCACACCGGGTCCGGGTCACGACCTCGGGGCAGGGGGGCGGCCGGCGTGGACATCCCCCCGGGGATGCACTAAAAAGCCCAGTCCTGCGATGACCTTCGACGATCTGCGCCAGGCCTACGCCGGGAAGCGCGTCCTCCTCACCGGCCACACCGGCTTCAAGGGCGGCTGGCTCGCGCTCTGGCTCGAGTCGCTGGGGGCCCGGGTGACCGGCTTCGCCCTCCCGCCGCCCACGAGCCCCTCCTTCTTCGAGGACTGCGGGGTGGCCCAGCTCTGCGAGCACGTCCTCGGGGACCTCCGCGACCCCGCGGCGGTCCGCGAGGTGGTGCGCCGGAGCCGCCCCGAGGTGGTCTTCCACCTCGCCGCCCAGCCGCTCGTCCGGCTCTCCTACGAGAGCCCCGTCGAGACGTTCGAGACCAACGTGATGGGCACCGCCCACCTCCTCGAGGCGCTGCGCCTCGAGCAGCGCCCGGCGGCGGTGGTCGTGGTCACGAGCGACAAGTGCTACGAGAACCGCGAGTGGGCCTACGGCTACCGCGAGGAGGACGCCCTCGGCGGCCACGACCCGTACTCGGCCAGCAAGGGCGCGGCGGAGATCGTGGCGGCGAGCTACCGGCGCAGCTTCTTCGCGCCGGCCCGCCTCGCCGAGCACGGGGTGGCGCTCGCGACCGCCCGCGCCGGCAACGTCATCGGCGGGGGCGACTGGGCCGCCGACCGGATCGTCCCCGACGCGGCGCGGGCCCTCGCCGCCGGCGTCCCCATCCCGGTCCGCAACCCCGCCTCGGTCCGGCCGTGGCAGCACGTGCTAGAGCCGCTCGGCGGCTACCTGCTCCTCGGCGCCCGCCTGCTCGGCGCGCCCGACGAGGCGGCCCGCTGCTGCGGCCCCTGGAACTTCGGCCCGGCGCCCGAGAGCGCGCGGCCGGTCCGCGACGTCGTCGAGGCCGCCGTCCGCGCCTGGGGCTCCGGGAGCTGGCAGGCCACCCCGCAGGTGGGCGCGCCGCACGAGGCCGGCCTGCTCCGGCTCGCGATCGAGAAGGCCGTCTCGCAGCTCGCCTGGCGCCCCCGCTGGGAGCTCGAGGAGGCCGTGGGCCGGACCTTCGCCTGGTACCGGGCGCGCCACGAGGGCGCCGGCCCCGCGGCGATGCGCGACCTCTCCCTCCGCCAGATCGGCGAGTACCTCTCCGCCTAGACGAGACGAACCAGACCATGAGCGACCTCACCAAGCCGGGCAGCACCGAGCGCCAGCGCGCGCTCACCTCCGAGATCCTCGAGCGCGTCCGCGAGCTGGCCCAGCTCCGGCTCGAGTCGGAGCCGCCCTTCGTCGCCGGCGAGACGCCGGTCCGGTACGCCGGGCGCGTCTACGACGCCGCCGAGATGGTGAACCTCGTGGACAGCGCGCTCGAGTTCTGGCTCACGGCGGGGCGGTACGCGAAGCGGCTCGAGGCCGACCTCGCCGCCTTCTACGGCCTGCGGAGCGCCTCGCTCGTCAACTCCGGCTCGAGCGCCAACCTCCTCGCCTTCTCGGCGCTCACCAGCCCCGAGTGGAAGGAGCGGCGCATCCGCCCGGGCGACGAGGTGATCACCGTCGCCGCCGGCTTCCCCACCACCGTCGCGCCCATCCTGCAGTACGGCGCGGTCCCGGTCTTCGTGGACGTCTCGCTCCCGACCTACAACGTGGACGTGAGCCGGCTCGAGGACGCGCGGTCGCCCCGGACCAAGGCGGTGTTCCTGGCCCACACCCTCGGGAACCCGTTCGACCTCGAGGCCGTCACCGCCTTCTGCAAGAAGCACGGGCTGTGGCTGGTCGAGGACAACTGCGACGCGAACGGCTCGCTCTACCAGGGCCGGAAGACCGGCACCTTCGGCGACCTCTGCACGCTCAGCTTCTACCCGCCGCACCACATGACCACCGGCGAGGGCGGGGCGGTGCTCGCGCGGGACGCCCGGATGGCGACCGTGGTGGAGAGCATCCGCGACTGGGGTCGCGACTGCTGGTGCCCGTCCGGCAAGGACAACACCTGCGGCAAGCGGTTCTCCTGGCGGCTCGGCGACCTGCCGTCGGGCTACGACCACAAGTACACGTACAGTCACCTCGGCTACAACCTGAAGCTCACCGACCTGCAGGCCGCGGTGGGCGTGGCGCAGCTCCAGAAGCTCGAGGGCTTCGGCCGGGCGCGGCGCGAAAACTGGGCCTTCTTCCGCGAGGCGCTCGCCGGGCTGGAGGAGTTCTTCGTCCTCCCCGAGCCGACCCGCGGCGCCGACCCGAGCTGGTTCGGCTTCCTCCTCACGGTCCGCGAGGGCGCGCCCTTCACCCGCGAGGAGGTGGTGCGGGAGCTCGAGGACCGCAAGATCCAGACCCGCATGCTCTTCGCCGGGAACCTGGTGCGCCAGCCGGCCATCACCGCGCTCGCCGCCGACGCCCGCGAGGTGGGCGCGCCGGCGCCGTTCCGCGTGGCCGGTCCGCTCACCCAGACCGACGCCATCATGAGCCGCAGCTTCTGGTGGGGCGTCTACCCCGGCATCGGGGCCGCCGCCCGGGAGTACATCGCCGAGACGCTCACCCGGTTCGTCCGGTCGCGCTGACCCGCGGCCGGCGGACGCGCCCGCGGGCGCGGAGGATCGCATGGCCGAGTACAAGGTGTCCGACTACGTGGTGGACCACCTCGAGGCCGAGGGGGTCACCTGCGCCTACGAGCTCGCCGGCGGCATGCTGGCCCACCTGCTCGACTCGTTCGCCCTGCGCCGGACGGTGCGGCTCGTCAGCATGCACCACGAGCAGGGGGCGGGGTTCGCCGCCGAGGGGCACGCCCGGATGACCGGCGTGCCCGGGGTGGCGCTCGCCACGAGCGGCCCGGGCGCGACCAACCTCCTCACGGCGATGGGGAGCTGCTACTTCGACAGCACGCCGGCGGTCTTCCTCACCGGGCAGGTCAACCGGCACGAGCTCAAGGGCGACCGGCCCATCCGCCAGCTCGGGTTCCAGGAGACGGACATCGTCGCCATGGCCCGGCCCATCTCCAAGGGCGCCTGGCGCGCCGGCGCGGGCGAGGAGGTGCCGGGGCTGCTGGCGCGCGCCTTCGAGCTGGCCCGCGGCGGCCGGCCCGGGCCGGTGCTCCTCGACCTGCCCATGGACGTGCAGCGGCTCACCGTCGAGGCGCCGCCGCCCGCGCGCCGGGAGCGGCCGGGCCCGCGGCCGGAGCGGGTGCCCGCCTCGTCCGTGGACGACCTCCTCGCGGCGCTCCGCCGGAGCGAGCGGCCCCTGCTGCTCGCGGGCGGCGGGATCCGGAGCGGCGGCGCCGGCGCGCTCTTCGCCCGGGCGGCGGAGCGGCTCGGCATCCCGGTGGTCCACTCGCTCATGGGGCGCGACGCGCTCCCGTTCGAGCACCCGCAGAGCTTCGGGATGATCGGCTCGTACGGGAACCGCTGGGCCAACCACGCGCTCGGCGAGTGCGACCTCCTGCTCGTGGTGGGGAGCCGGCTCGACATCCGCCAGACCGGCACCGACACCGAGGGGCTCGCCCGGCGGCCCATCTTCCAGGTGGACTGCGATCCGGGGGAGATGAACAACCGGGTCCGCGGGGTCCACGCCGTCTGCGCCGACGTGAAGGACTTCCTGGCCGCCCTGCTCGCCGCGGCGCCCGCGCCGCGCCCGGTGCCCGCCTGGTTCGCCCACCTCGCGGAGCTGCGGGCGCGCTGGCCGGACGAGGCCGAGCTGGCCGGCGCCCCCGGCCTCAACCCGAACCGCTTCCTGCGCCGCCTCGGCGCGGCGAGCCGGGCCGCCGCCGCCTTCGTGGTGGACGTGGGGCAGCACCAGATGTGGGCCGGGCAGAGCCTCGCCTTCGCCGAGGGGCAGCGCTTCCTCACGAGCGGCGGCATGGGCGCCATGGGCTTCGCCCTGCCGGCCGCGGTGGGCGCGAGCT
Organism: Anaeromyxobacter paludicola; assembly: GCF_023169965.1. Lineage (NCBI taxonomy): Bacteria > Pseudomonadati > Myxococcota > Myxococcia > Myxococcales > Anaeromyxobacteraceae > Anaeromyxobacter > Anaeromyxobacter paludicola. The sequence goes on from NZ_AP025592.1 coordinate 318,830, forward strand.
TCGCCTGCCCGGGCCGGCCGATCCTGGCCGTGGCGGGCGACGGCGGCTTTCAGCTCAACGTGCAGGAGCTCCAGACGGTGGCGACGCACCGCCTGCCGCTCAAGCTCGTCGTGCTGAACAACCGCTGCCACGGCATGGTCCGGCAGTTCCAGGAGAGCTACTTCGAGGGGCGCTACCAATCCACCGTGGACGGCTACGACGCTCCCGACTTCGCGCGGGTGGCGGCGGCCTACGGGCTCCCCTCGCGGCGGCTCGACGGGACCCTGGAGCAGGGCGAGGCGGCGCGCGACGCGGCGGCGGCCGAGGCGCTCGCCTGGCTCTGGTCGGACCCGTCCTCGCCGGCGCTGCTCGAGGTGCTCCTGCCGATCGGGACGAACGTCTACCCGAAGCTCGCCTTCGGCCGCCCCATCACCGAGATGGAGCCGCTCGCGAAGCCGCTGGAGATGGAGGGGACGTGACCCCGCCGCCCTCGCGGGCGCCGGCCGGGCCGAAGTTGAGCCGCTCCCGCTCGACGACGAGCGGCAGGTGGCGCACGTGCGTCTGGATCGAGCCGACGTACTCGCCCAGGATCCCGATGAAGAAGATCTGGACCGAGCCGAAGAAGTAGATGCCGATGAGCAGCGGCGCGAGGCCGAACTGGAACTCGTTCCAGAAGACCAGCTTCATCACCAGGTAGGCGAGGGAGATGAGCAGGCTCAGCGCCGCCATGCCGAAGCCGGCCAGGGTGGCGATCCGGAGCGGGGCGCGCGAGTGCTTGGTGAGCCCGAGCATCGCCATGTCGAAGAGGGTGAAGAAGTTGTTCTTGGTCTTCCCCTTCTTGCGGAGCGGCTGATCGTAGGGGACGAGGGCCGGCTCGTAGCCCAGCTCCGAGATGAGGCCGCGGAAGTAGGGGTTCGGATCGTCGATGCCGCGCAGGAGCTGGATCACCTGCTTGTCGTAGAGGCCGAACCCGGTGAAGTTCCGGATGAGCTTGGCGTCGGAGATGCGCGCCAGCACGCGGTAGAAGGTCTTCCGCGCCTGGGCCATGACGAAGCCCTCCTCCGTCGAGCGCTTCACGGCCGCGACGATCTTCGCGCCCGCCTCCCAGCGGCGCAGGAGCTCCGGGATCATCTCCGGCGGATCCTGCAGGTCGGACACGAGCGAGACCACCGCGTCGCCCTCGGCCTGGAGCATGCCGTGGTAGGGCGAGCGGATGTGGCCGAAGTTGCCGGCGTTGAGGATGACCTTCACCTTCGGATCGGCCGCGGCGAGCGCGCGCAGGAGGTCCGGGGTGCGGTCCTTGGAGGCGTTGTCGATGAAGAGGTGCTCGTACTGGTAGCCCGGGAGCCCGTCCATCACCGCCTTCACGCGGCGGTAGACCTCCTCCACGTTGGCTTCCTCGTTGTAGCAGGGGGTGACGACGGTGATGAGCGGCATGGGCGCGGTCCCGGGCGGAGTTCGGAGGCGCGCGCAGTGTAGCAGATGGCCGCCGGCGCTCGACCCTTGTTGCCGCCCGCAGGCCGCTCCCGTAATGTCGCCGCGCGATGGGCGAGGCGGGCGCGACATGAACCTCGAGCGGCTCCTGGACCGGGCCTTCTGGGCCCAGGACCGGCTCGCCTACAGCCTGCGCCGCCGGGGGTTCGCGGGGACGGCCCGGTTCCTGGCCGGGCGGGCGCTGCGCGCGGAGCGGCGCGCGCCGCCTCCGCTGGCAACGCAGTACCCGGGCTGGCTCGAGGCGCGCGCGCCGCGGCCGGCCGACCTGGCGCGGGCGCTCGACCGGCTCGCCTGGCGCCCGCTGGTGTCGATCGTCTCCGACGCCGCGCCCGGCTCACCCCTGGCGCAGAGCCTCGCCGCGCAGGGGTATCCCCGGTACGAGCTCGCGCCGTCGCTCGCCGCCGCCGCGGGCGAGGTGGTGGGCGCCCTGCGCGCGGGCGACCGCGTCCGGCCCGGTGCGCTGCTCCGGCTCGTGGCCCGGCTGGAGGAGGGGCTCGAGCTCGGCTACGCCGACCACGACGAGCCCGGGCCGGCGGGGCGCGTGCCCGTGCTGAAGCCCGACTGGTCGCCGGAGCTCCGGGAGGCGGTGGACTACGTGGGCCGCGCCTGGCTGGCGCGCCGCAGCTTTCTCGCCGCGCTCGGCGGCGATCCCACGCGGTCGCCGGGCTGCCGCGCGCCAGCCGGTGCCCGCATCGGGCGCGTGCCGGAGGTGCTCTTCCAGCTCGAGGACCGGTCCGGGCCAGCCGCTCCCGGAGCGCGGCCGCCGGAGCTCCGGGGCGACCCGCTCGTCTCGATCGTCATCCCCACCCGCGACCGCGTCGGGCTCCTGCGCGGGGCGGTGGCGAGCCTGGAGGCCCGGACGCCGCGGCCCCGGTTCGAGCTCGTGCTCGTGGACAACGGCAGCGCCGATCCGGAGGCGCTCCGCTACCTGGCCGAGCTCTCCGGCCGCGGGCACCGGGTGGTCCGGCGCGACGCCCCGTTCAACTGGTCGGAGCTGAGCAACCTGGGGGCGCGCGCCGGGCGGGGCGAGCTCCTGCTCTTCCTCAACAACGACGTCGAGGCGCTCGAGCCGGGCTGGCTCGCGGCGCTGGCGGCCCGCGCGCAGGACCCGGAGGTCGGCCCCGTGGGCGCGCGCCTCCTCTATCCCGACGGCACCGTCCAGCACGCCGGCGTGATCGTGGGGCAGGGCGGGACCGCCGGCCACCCGTTCCGCGGCGCCCTGCCCGACGCGCCCGGGCCGCTCTTCGGCCCCGGCGTGGCGCGCGACTGGAGCGCGGTCACCGGGGCCTGCCTCCTGGTGCGCCGCGAGGTCTTCGAGGCGCTCGGCGGCTTCGACGAGCGGCTCCCGGTCGCCTACAACGACGTGGACTTCTGCCTGCGCGCCCGGGAGCGGGGGCTGCGGGTCGCCTACGAGCCCGCCGCCACGCTCCTGCACCGCGAGCAGGCCTCGCGGGCGCGGGTGGACCCGTGGCGCGACGGCGTTCGCTTCCGGCGGCGGTGGCGCGCGTTCCTCGAGGCGGGGGATCCGTACGGGCACCCCGGCCTGGACCTGACGTGGCCGGAGGGGGAGCTGGTGGCCCAGGGAGCGGAGGACGGGGGCCGGGACCGGCCTCATCCGAGGCGGGCGCGCGGCCGGATGGAGGGGGGGGAGGGATGAGCTTCTCGACGTGGGAGCGGACCGCGCGCGGAGCGCCCAGGTTCCCCGCGCTGCCGGCGGGCCGCTCCGGCGGCGCGCGCGGGGGCGCCCTGACGCTGCTGACCACCGTGTCGGCCGCCCTGGTGGCGTGCCTGCCCGCGCTCGGCGCGGCGCTCTATGTCGCGCGCTCCACCGTGGACGTGCCCTACTACGACCAGTGGCGCTTCGTGCCGCTGCTCCAGAAGCTCGCCGACGGGACGCTCGGCTGGAGCGACCTCACGGCCCAGCACGACGGTCACCGGGTCATCCTGGCGCGGCTCGTCACGCTCGCCTCCGCCCGCTTCGCGGGGTGGAACAACCTGGTCGAGGTCTGGGCCGGGTTCGCCTGCCTGGCGGCCACGGCGGGGCTCCTCCTCCGGTGCCACTGGCGCACCGCGCCGCCGGATCGGCCTCCCGCCTGGCGCCTGCTCTCGGCCCTGCCGTTCCTCTCGGCGCTCTTCAGCTTGAGGCAGTGGGAGAACCTGCTCGCGCCCTGGGCGGCCACCGCCTACGCCGGCGTCCTCCTCGTCCTGGCCGCGCTCTGGCTCGAGTCGCGCGAGCGACCGCGGACCGCCGCCGCGATGGCAACGGCGGTGGTGGCCTCGCTGACCTTCACCAACTGCCTGCTGGTCTGGCCGCTCGCCATGGCGCTCCCGTTCCTGGAGCGATGGTGGCCGCGGGACCGCGCGGCGGCCCCGCGGATCTGGCGATCCCTGGCGGTCTGGACGGCAGGGCTGGCGATCTTCTGCGCGGCGTACTTCAGGGGGTACCAGCTCGCGTCCCAGCAGCTGTCCGGCAGGACCAGCTACCTCATGAGGTTCCTGGTCGCGCTCGGGACGCCGCTCTCGTACACCCCGGGCGTGATCGCGGGCGGGGCGCTCCCGTTCGACCCCGCGGCCGCGGTGCCCACGGCGGCGCTGCTCGGCCTCGCGGTGCTCCTGTCGATCGGGCTCTCCATCCTGGCGATGCGCCGGACCGGGAGCGGGGATGTCCCCCTCCTGGTGGCCTTCGCGGGCTTCGGCGTCGGCTCCGTCCTGCTCCTGGCGCTCGGGCGCTCGAACCTCGGCGTCGGACAGGCCCTCTCCTCGCGGTACACCACCTGGGCCACCGTCGCGGTCGTGGCGGCCTTGTTCCTGCTGCGCGCCGCCGCCGCGAGCCGCCGGTGGCTGCGCCCGCTCCACGCCGCTGCGGCGATCGGCGTGCTGGCGACGAACCTCGTCGCCTTCCGGGTCGAGTTCCCCATCGGCGCCTACCGCGGCGCGGGGCTGGCGCGCTGGGCCGAGGTGGTCCGGCACTACCGGACCGCGACCGACGCCGAGCTCGCCAACCCCCACTACTCGCCCGAGGCCATCCGGGAGTGGAGCCGGATCCTCGAGCGGCTCCGGCTGAGCGCGTTCCGCCACGCCGGCCCGGAGACCGCGGACCGCTGAGCTCCCGGATCACCGCCGGCAGGTCCGCTCCCGGACGCAGGTGGCCGCCGAGAGGTCGAGCGCGACGTACGGGCCCGAGGGAACGGTGACCACCTCCGGCCGCGCGGCGAGCGCCCGGACCACGCGCGCCGGCGCGAAGCCCGGGGGCCCGCCGTCGGGGCGCAGCAGCGCCGCCGGGGCGACGAGCAGGTCGAGCCCGGCCCAGGCCAGGTACTGCTCGAACCCGTCCTCGCTCGCGAAGATCGCCTGGAAGCTCCCGCCCATCTGCTCGAAGTCCTCGTACGGGCAGGGGAGCAGCCGGAGCGCTCCTTCTCCGTCGCCCGGCCCGGCGCGGCTGAACCCGGCGCAGCGGCGGAGCCCGGGGTGCGTGGAGAGGTAGCGCGCGATGGGCGCCGCCCCCGCCTCCGCGAGCTTGACCCGGGCGAGGTCGGCGTCGCGCGGGAAGGCCCCCCGCGGCGCGCGGCCGAAGGCGCTCGTCCCGGCGTGCCAGGACCAGTGCGAGACGAACAGGAGCGGCAGCTGGACGAGGGTGAACGCGAGCGCGAGGGCCGCCAGGAGCTGCCGGGGCACGCCCGCCTCGAGGAGCAGCCCGGCCGCCCCGACCAGCGCCAGGGCGACCGGCACGGCGAAGTAGTTGCCGTCCGACCCGCCGTCCTCGTGCTTCACGATCACCGTGGCGATCACGATCGCGCCGAGCGCCAGGGGCGCGACGCCGAGCGCGAAGCGTCGCGGCTCCGGCCGGGAGGAGCGACGTGCGCAGAGGAGGAGCGCGGCCAGCGCGGCGAACAGCGCGACGTTCCCGGGCCAGGCCATCTCGTAGTGCACGAGGCCGGAAGGGTCGAAGAGGAGCCGGTACCAGTACCGGGCGAGCGCGGCCGGGCCGCCGTGGAACCCGGGCGCGCCGGGCGGCTGCAGCAGGCTCCATGGCCAGCGGGGCGCCAGCCCGAGGAGCCGCCAGCCGCCGGACAGGAACGGCAGCGTCGGCACCCCGGTGAGCAGCCAGGTCCGCAGCAGCAGGCCGGCGAGCCCGGCGGCGCCCACCGCCGCGAGCAGCCAGCCCCCGCGCCGGCTCGCCAGCCCCGGCGCCGGTGGCCGCGCCGCCTGGCGCGCCCGGAGCGCCGCCGCGGCCGCGAACCCGAGCAGCAGCAGCGGGGCCCAGGCGTAGAGCGTGACCTTCGTCCCGAGCATCCCCATCACCGCGAGCGCGGCGAAGGGCGCCTCGGCGGCGCCCGCGCCCCGGGCCCACCGCCACAGGTGCAGGGCCGCCAGGAAGGCGAGGCAGTGGCCCAGGTTGTCCGACTTGGCCGAGGAGGCCATGTTGGACAGCGCCGGGAGCGTCCCGCAGAGCGCGACGAGCCAGAGCGCCGCGGTGCGCGACGCGCCGTTCTCGCGGCCGAGCCGGTACAGGGCGGCGAAGGCCACTCCCAGGACGAGCACGTTGAGGGAGAGGAGGAACGCCCGGCTTCCGAGGCCGCCGAGGGGCGCCGCGAGCAGCTCGAACTGCTTCGGGTAGTAGTAGACGAAGTGGACGAGCCGGAGGTCGTCGAAGAAGGAGCGCGGTCCGAACAGCACGCGCTCGGGGCGGATGCCGTACCAGCCGGAGTCGTAGTCCACGGCGACCGCGGCCTTGCCGAACTGGATGGCGAGCAGGACGAGCGCGAAGGCCGCCAGGAGCGCCTCGCGCCGGGGCGCTCGCCGGAAGGCGCGGAGGGCGGCGCCGGTCATCGTGGGGCGGCTCCGCCGGGTGGCGAGCGCCGCCGCGGCGAGCGCGAGGGCCAGGAGCCGCAGGTGGGCGAGGCTGCCGAAACCGGCCAGGGAGGCGGCGCAGACGAGCGCGGTCCAGGCGGCGACGCCGCAGAGGAAGGACTCGAGGACCTCCTGCAGCTCCGGCAACGTCCGTGCCAGGCCGGCGCGCTTCCGGAGCCACGCGCCGGCGCCGGCGAGCGCCTCCACGTAGAGCAGGGCGGCCAGCGCCGGGAGCAGCATGGCGCGCAGCTGCAGGTAGGCCGCCGCGGCCGCGATGCCGACCGCGACGGTCGGCGCCCGCGTGCCCCAGAGAGACACGGCGGCCGCGAGGAGGAGGAAGAGGGCGGCGACCTCGAGGCCCCCTTCGACGACGGAGGGCTGCCGCAAGTGCCAGCCGTACACGCCGAGCAGCAGGTGCCGGAGGGGCAGCCAGAGGAACGGGAGCGCGAGGAGGCTCGCCAGGACGAGCGGCGCGCGACGGGCGGGGCAGGGAGGCGGCGCGGGAGCGACGAGCTGCCGCGCCGGCCTCACGGCGCGACCATCCGATCGCCGATCCAGGCCGCGGCGGCGGGCAGATCGGCGACGACGGCGTCGCTCGGGGTGCCGGGTGGCTGCCGGGCGCCGTGCCCGGTCCGCACCAGCACCGCCGCGCAGCCCACCCGGCGCGCCGCCTCCAGATCCGAGGCCTTGTCGCCCACCAGGAAGGAGCGGCCCAGGTCGAGCGCGTGCCGGCGCGCCGCCTCGAGCAGCATGCCGGGGGAGGGCTTGCGGCAGTCGCACGCGGTCCGGTAGCGGCCCACACCTTCGGTCGGGTGGTGCGGGCAGTAGAGCAGGTCGTCCCAGTCGGCGCCGTCGGCCCGCAGGAGCTCCCGGAGCCGGGCGTGGATCCCGGCGAGCTCCTCCTCAGAGCAGAGCCCGCGCGCGACCGCCGACTGGTTGGTCACGACCACCACCGCGAGCCCGAGCTCCCGCAGGCGGCGCACCGCCGCGGCGGCACCCGGGATCAGCCGGACGTCCTCCGCCCGATGGAGGTGGTGCACCTCCTCGATGAGCACGCCGTCGCGGTCGAGGAAGGCGGCCCTGCGGGTCACGCGCCGGCGCGCTCCGAAAGCGAGGACTCGACGAGGCCGCAGAGGATGTGACCGAGGGTGATGTGGCTCTCCTGGATCCGCGGGGTCGCCCGGGAAGGCACGGCGAGGAGCAGGTCGCAGGCGGAGGCGCAGCGGCCCCCGCCCTCGCCCGTGAGCGCGACGGCGAACGCCCCCAGCGTCCGGGCCCGCGCGAGCGCGCTCACGACGCCTTCGGAGTCGCCGCTGGTCGAGATCCCGAAGACCACGTCGCCCGGCTCGACCCAGGCCTCGACCTGGCGGACGAAGACCTGATCGTAGCCGTAGTCGTTCGCGATGGCGGTCACGGCGGAGGTGTTGGTGTGGAGGGCGATGGCTCGGAGCGGCGCGCGCTCGCGCCGGTAGCGGCCCAGGAACTCCGCCGCGAGGTGCTGGGCGTCGGCCGCGGAGCCGCCGTTGCCGAAGAAGACCAGCTTCTTGCCGGCGCGCAGGGCCGCCGCCGCCCGCTCCGCCGCCTGCGCCACCGCGGCACACAGGGCGTCGCTCCACGCGCGCTTCACCGCGATGCTTTCCTCGAGCTCCTGGCGGACCTGCGCAGTCGTGCTCATCCTCGGCTCTCCGTGATCGCGCCAGGCGCCTGGACGGCGCTGGCGACCCCTGAACGGCGGGAGGGTAGCACGGCGGGGCGACCCGTGCCGGACCCGGTGGGTGGCCGGGGCGCGATCACGGCCGCGGTCCCGGACCGCCGCGGAACGCGCTGAGCCGCTGCCGTTCCAGCGAGGCCGACCACTGCCGGATCAGCCCGGGAGGGAAGTGCGGGTTCGAGAGCGCCTCGTCGCTCTGGGTGCGGTAGGCGCGGACGCGCTCCGCCCACCCGTGCAGCCACCCGGCGCGGAACTTCGCCATGTGGAGCTCGCGGTGGATCGCGACCGCGTTGGCCACCAGGGCGAACGCGAGCAGGCCCCAGCGCGCCGAGCCGAGCGCACGGGGCGCGGGCTCCCGGGCTCCCCGCCGGGTCGCGGCCAGCAGCGCGGCGGCGAGGACCATGGTCACGGACGTCGTGTAGCGGGACGAGGCCGCCTGCCCCAGCCCCAGGGAGGACCGGCCGAGCGCCAGCATCGCCACCGAGCCCAGGCCGAAGAGGCCCATCGCCACGTACAGATCGTAATCCGCCACGAGCTGGGCCCTCCGCCGCGGGTCGAGGCAGACCAGCAGCGCCGCGAGCACGAGGACGCCCAGACCGAGAGAGAGCGGCACGCCGGTGAGGGGCGTCACCGCGCTCGTTCCGGAGATCACGCCGCGATCCGGCGAGAGCGCCGTCCCGAGCGCGACGAGGAAGCGCAGCGCCACCGGGCCGGGGCCGGCCCCGGAGCGAGCCAGCAGCGTGTCGTAACGGTAGAAGTAGGCGGCCAGCACCGCCGCCGCGGTCGCGATCCAGGGCAGGCAGCGGCGGAGGGTCGCGCGCAGCGCCGGAAGCACGGGCGCGCCGGGGCGGTGGGTCCGGAGGAACACCTGCACCACCACCACCGGCCAGACCAGGAAGCCGTTGGTGAACGTCAGGCTCGCGAGCGTGGCCGACGTCACGGCGGCGATCCACCGCCCGCGCTGCACCAGGGCGAACGTGAGGATCACGAGGAACTCGAGGGAGAACATGCAGAGCGCCCAGGGGGCGATGAGGTTCTCCCACTGGCGCAGCCCGAAGACGATCGACGCCAGGGCCACCGGGCAGAGCGCCAGCCAGGCACGGCCCGCGGCCGGGCCCGCCGCCCGCGAGAGCAGCCAGCCGAGCAGCAGCCCGGTCGCGGCGAGGAAGGCGAACCCGCCCCACACCTCCCACAGGATGTTCCAGCTCGTGAGCCGGGCGGAGGCGAGGATGGCGAGCCGGGTGGTCACGATCCGGTGACCGTCGTGCTGCGCCACCAGGTCCGAGAGCGCGAGGGCCCCGGCGCGCCACTTCTCGATGAGCGGGATGAACCGCCACTCGTCGTAGAAGGGGACGTCGGTGGCGATGGCGCGCACGTACCGGAACGCCACCAGGGCGGGCAGCAGCGCCACGGCCCAGGGCAGCGCCAGCGCCGCCCGCGACCGCCAGCCGGCGACGGCGCCTGCCGCGGCGCCCGCGCCGGCGCTCGCCTCTCCGATCATGACCCGCGAGCGGGACTCGCCGCCCACTCCCGGAACGCCGCCAGGCTCTCCGGGATCCCGATGTCCTCGAAGGCGCCCGCGTGCCGGAACACGCCGACCGGCGCGCCCGCGGCGAGCAGCCCGGGCAGGGTCTCGCGCTCGAAGGAGACGGCGCGGCCGGCCGGGATCGCCTCGATCACCCGCCGCTCGAGCAGGTAGACGCCGGCGTTGATGAGCCCCGGCGCCCGCTCCGGCCGCTTCTCCTCGAAGCCCGTGAGCCGGTCGCCCTCGACCACCAGCCGGCCGAAGCGCGAGGCGTCCTCCCGCGGCACCGCCGCGAGCGTGGCGGCGGCCCCGGCGGCGAGGTGCGCCGCCAGCATCGCCGCCACGTCCACGTCCACGTAGGTGTCGCCGTTCAGCACCAGGGCGCGGTCGCCGAGGAAGGGGAGGGCGAGCCGCAGCGCGCCGGCGGTCCCGAGCGGCTCGGGCTCGCGCACGCAGCGGGCCGCCACGCCGAAGCGGGCGCCGTCGCCGAAGTGCGCCTCGATCACCTCCGACTTGTAGCCGGTGCTGAAGACCACCTCGCGCACCCCGCAGGACCGCAGGTGCGCCACCACGAGCTCGAGGAACGGGCGCCCCCCGACGTCGGCCATGGGCTTCGGCCGCGTGGCCGAGACCTCCGGCAGCCGGGTGCCGAAGCCTCCGGCCAGGATCACCGCCGCGGGCAGCGTCACCGGGGCCTCGCGTACCGCAGCGCGCGCGGGGTCATGTCGGGCGGGCGCCCCTGGTCGAGCTTGAGGAACCAGCTCTGCACGCCGTGGTCCACGAACTCGAAGTCCACCACCTTGCCGCCGGCCTGCTCGAGCGCGCGCGAGACGAGGTGCTTCTTGCGGAAGTCGCAGAAGAGCAGCAGGTAGCCGCCGCCACCGGCGCCCAGGATCTTGCCGCCGAGGGCGCCGCTCTCGCGGGCCACCCGGTAGAGCTGGTTGATCTCGTCGGGGACGGCGCGCGGGTTCATCTGCTGCTTCGCCAGGAAGGCGTCGTGCAGGAGCCGGCCGAACCGGTCGAGCTCGCCGCGGACCAGCGCGTCCTTCATCTCGAGGGTGAGCCGCTTCAGCTCGTGCAGCGCCTCCAGCGCCCCCGCCTCGGCCCGCTTGTAGCGCTCGACCTGGTAGTCGATGAGCCCCTCCGACGGGCGCGTCCGGCCGGTGAAGCAGAGCACGAGGTGATACTCCAGCTCGCGCACGACGTAGTCCTCGAGCCGGAGCGGGTTCACCACCGTCTGCGCGGCCGAGAACTCGATGAGGTTGAAGCCGCCGAAGGCCGCGGCGTACTGGTCCTGCTTGCCGCCCTTGATGCCGAGGTCCCGGCGCTCGATCTCGTAGGCCAGCTCGGCCATCTCGTACTTGCCGAGGTGGATGCCGAGGTACTTCTTGAGCAGCGCCACCATGGCGACGCACATGGTGGAGGACGACCCCAGGCCGGAGCCGGGGGGCGCGTCGCTGTGGAGGAAGATGTCCACGCCGCGGTCGAGCTGGAACCGCTTCAGCACCGCCCGGACCAGGGAGAGCTCGCCGTCGGTCCGGAACACCTCGTCCACGCCGTAGCGGGCGTCCACGTCGTAGTCGAGGGACTGGATGGCGACGCCGTCCTCCGGCCGCTCCGAGAGCGAGGCGTAGGCGTACTTGTTGATGGTCGCCGACAGCACCACCCCGCCGTGCTGCTCGAGGTAGGGGGACACGTCGGTGCCCCCGCCGCAGAAGCTGATGCGCAGGGGCGCCTTGACCCGGACGATCACGCCTTCCCCCGCTCGCCGCCGGGACGGTTCTCGCGCTTCCAGGGGGTCGCGCCGCGCGCCCGGGCCTGCAGCTGCGCGCCGCGCTCGTAGGCCACGAGGTAGGCGAGGGTGGCGGGGTAGGCGAGGGCCTTGAGCGCCGCCGAGACCAGGCCGGAGCGCTGCCCGCCGGCCTGGCGCAGCGAGCTCTCCATGCGCCAGCGCAGGTGGGCCGCGAGCAGGTGCGAGTTCTTCACGTCGAGCGGGAACCAGTCGAAGTTCTCGTTCACGCCGTAGAGGGCCCCGGCTCCGACCGCCGGCGCGAGCGCCTTCAGCTTCCAGTAGCCCGGCTCGTCGGCGAGGAGCACGAAGGCGCGGTCGAAGCGCTCGGCCCGGAGCCGCTGGACGAACGCCGGCTTCGGTCCCTCGTTGGGGACGTACTCCACCCCCTCGCGGCGCGGGAGCGACTCCTGCGCGCCGCGCCGCACCAGCACCGAGAGGCGGCTGTTCGGGAACTTCTCCCGCAGCCCGTCCACGAGCCGGGTCACGCGCGGCATGGAGCCCGAGCCGATGACCAGCACCTTGTCGCCGTCGCGGCCGCCGTCGAGCGGCGCCAGGAACTGCAAGGGTCCGAGCTTCACGCGGTCTTCCTCCCCTCGTGCTTTCGAGCCAGCGCGGCCCGGTACTCTTCCTCGAGGGCCGCCACGATCGCGGGCCAGGAGTAGTGGTCCTCGACGAGCCGGCGGGCCTCCCCCGCGAGGCGGGCGCCGAGGGCCGGGTCGCGGAGCAGCCGGAGCGTCTGCTCGGCGAAGGCGGCCGGGTCGTCGGCGAGGAGCAGCTCCCGCTCGTGGGCCACCGCGAGCCCCTCGGCGCCCGGCGAGGTGGAGACGCAGGGCACGCCCGCGGCGAAGGCCTCCATCAGCTTCACCCGGACCCCCGCGGCGACGCGGATGGGCGAGACGAAGGCGCCGGCGGTGGCGTAGACCTCGCGCAGGTCGGGGACGAACCCGAGCACCTCGACCCGCGGGTCGTCGGCGAGGGCCCGGATCTCCGGGGGCGCGTGGGGCCCGACCACCCGCAGGCGGACCTCGGGATCGCGCCGGTGCAGTTCCGGCAGCACCCGGCGGGCGAAGTGGAGCAGCGCGTCGGCGTTGGGCCGGTGCTGGAAGTTGCCCACGAAGAGCGCGGTGCGGCCGTCGGGCCGGCGCTCGAGCCCGCTCCAGGCGGCCACGTCCACGCCGGTGGGGGCGCGGTCGGAGACGGTCACGCCGGGGCCGGCGTAGGCCCGCAGGAGCTCCGCGTCGCGCGGGGTGACCGCGAGCACGAGGTCGAAGCGGCGCAGCGCCTCGAGCTCGAAGCGGAAGAGGCGCAGGTAGCGCTGGTAGGCGAGCGCGCTCCCCACCGTGCCCCGCTCGGCGAGGGCGTGGCGGTAGGCCGACATGAAGGCGATGTCGTGCTCGGTGAGCGCCGTCACCCGGCCGCGCGCGTAGCGGGCGTAGGGCGCCATGTGCGTGTACTCCACCTGCAGCACGTCGGGGTCGAACCGCTCGACGTGCTCGCCCAGGAGCCGCTGGAAGGCGAGCTGCTGGAACTCGGTCACCTCGCCCGGGTCGAGGAGCCCCCCGCGCTTCGGCGACGGGTCGCGCACCAGGAGCTTCACCTCGGCGCAGAGCTCTTGGAGGTGCCGCCCGCCCTCGAGCTGCTCCTCGTTGTCCACGAAGCCGACGACGCTCACGGCGTGGCCGCGCCGCGAGAGCTCGCGGACCACGTTGTACATGCGCACCGCCCCGCCGTGCTGGACCGGGTAGAGGTGGTACGGCGCGACCATCGTCACCTTGAGCGGCTCGCCGCCGGCCCGGCGGGGCCGGAGCGCCCGCGCCGGCCGCGGGTCGGCGCCGGCGTCGGTGCAGTCGAGGATCTCCCGCAGGCTCGGCCCCTCGGCCCGCTCGCGCAGCCGCCGCGCCAGGGCCCGCGGCGCCCGCGCGCAGGCGCGGCCGATGGAGCGGACCCCCTTCAGCCCGAAGTCGCGGCTCCAGGCCCAGGCGATGCGCGGGAGCGCCCCGGCGTGCTCGGCCAGGAGATCGAGGTCTCGCAGGTTGGCCCAGTGGAGGAGCAGCGTGTTGCGCCGGGTGATCTCCTCGACGTAGCCCTCGCCGAAGACGCGGCGGCTGGTGGTCCGGTGGTCGTGCCAGACCTTGCTCGCCGGCGCGAAGAGCACCTTCCAGCCGCGCGCCCAGGCCCGCAGCGAGAGGTCGGAGTCCTCGCAGTAGAACGGGTCGTAGAGCAGGTCGAGGCCGCCGAGCTCCACGAACTTGCGCTTGTCGAAGGCGGCGGCGCCACCGCCGGCCCAGAGGATGGGGATGGGGCGGGCGTCCTGGCCGGGCGGCACCGGGTCGTGCCGGAACTCGATCCGGCCGTTGGCCCAGCGGGCGCGGGCGAGCCCGGTCTCCTCCTGCCGCTTGCCGGGCGCCATCAGGATCTGGCTCGCGACCGCGAACAGGTCGGGGTCCTCCGCGAAGGGCGCGAGCAGCGGCGCGAGGAAGTCCCGCTCGACCCGCATGTCGTTGTTGAGGAGCACGAGCACGTCGTGCCGCACCGCCGGGACCCCGAGGTCGTTGCCGGCCGAGAAGAACCAGTTCCGGGCGAGCGGCAGCACGTCCACGTCGGGGAAGCGCTCGCGGAGCAGCTCGACGCTGCCGTCGTCCGAGCCGTTGTCCACCACCAGGAGCTGGTGGCCGCCGCCCGCCTCGGCGAGCGCCGCCTGCAGGTGGGGGACGTTCTTCTCGAGGAGATCGCGGCCGTTGTAGTTGAGGACGAGGACGGTGGCGTGGCGGTGGTCGGGCGGGACCAGGCTCGGGAGCCGCGGGCGGCGGGGCAGGAGGCGCCCGGCGAGCTCGGCCCCGACGGCGGCGGCGCCGAGCCCGGCCGCGAGCGGCACGGCGGCGGCGGCGGCGATGGGCGGCAGGAGCGCCCGCCCGGCGCGGCGCAAGAGGGAGCGCCGCGGCGCCGCGGCGACGGGCTCCGGCGCGCGGAGCGCCTGGCGCGCCCGGCCGAGCTCGGCGTCGAGCGACTGCGCCCAGCGGGTCCGTTCCTCGAGCTCCCCCTGGAGGCGCCGCACCTCGGCGCCGGCGGTTCCGAGCTCGGCCTCGAGCCGCCGCGCCCAGGCGGTGCGGTCCTCCGCCTCGGCCTCCGCCCGGGCGAAGTCGGCGCGCGACTTCTCGAGCTCGGCGAGGGCGCGCTGGAGGTGCTGCTCGCGCGTGCGGAGCACGTTGCCCGCCCCCTCGGGCAGGAAGACCAGCTCCTCGAGCGCGACGGGCCCGTCGCTGCAGACCGCGACGGCGTAGTGGGTGCCGGCGGCGGCCTCCTCGGGCGAGGGCGAGCTCGCGCGGGCGAGCTTCGCCGCTCCGACCGCGCTGGCCGGTCCGCCCGCGCCGATGACGAGCGCCGGGACGTGGTTTTGCAGGTAGAGGCCGACGTGCGGGAAGAAGCCGCGGAGGAAGGCGTCGAACTCCGGGACGTCGAACTCGCGCACGTGGAAGGCGTTCTCCTCGTGCCGCTCGTCCGTGTAGTAGCGCCGGTTCGGCGTGGAGACGACGAAGGCGCCGCCCGGGGCGAGCAGCCGGCGGACCTCGCGGAGCACCGCCTCCTGCTCCGCGACGTGCTCGATCATCTCGAAGCAGACGACGAGGTCGAAGGAGGCGTCGGGGAGGGGGACGCTCCGGGCGTCGCCCTGGAGGTAGCGGAGGTTCGGCGCGGCGTACCGCTCGGACGCCCAGGCCACCGCCTCGGCGGAGAGGTCCACCCCGGTCACCGCGGCCGCCACGCCGGCCAGCCGGTGGGCGCCGTAGCCGGCGCCGGTGCCGAGGTCGAGGACCCGCTTCCCCGCGGCGAGCGGCTCGACGAAGAGGTAGCGCGAGTAGTGCTCGGCCCACAGGTCGCCCTCGACCTGCCCGGGGATGAGCCGCTCCCCTGTGAATTCCATCGAGATCTCCCCGTCCGAACTCCCGGTTCTAGTCGAGGGCTCCGCGAGGTGTCAACGAACGTAACCTCCCGGAATTTCCTCGCGTTGACACCCTCGCGGACCGCGCGCTAGAACCCGGCGACCCAGCTCAGGAGTCCCCATGAAAGGCGTCGTGCTCGCCGGCGGCACCGGCTCTCGGCTGTTCCCCCTCACCAAGGTGACCAACAAGCACCTCCTGCCGGTCGGCCGGGAGCCGATGATCTACCACCCCGTGAGGAAGCTCGTCGGGGCCGGGATGACCGAGATCCTGATCGTCACCGGGGTCGAGCACATGGGGGACGTGGTGAACCTGCTCGGGTCCGGCAAGGACTTCGGCTGCCGCTTCACCTACAAGGTGCAGGACGAGGCCGGCGGCATCGCCCAGGCGCTCGGGCTCGCCGAGAACTTCGCCGGCGGGGACCCGCTCTGCGTGATCCTGGGCGACAACGTGTTCCAGGACGACCTCGCCCCGTTCGCGCAGCGCTTCGCCCGCCAGAAGAAGGGCGCGCGCATCGTCCTCAAGCAGGTCTCCGACCCGCAGCGGTTCGGCGTGGCCGCCGTGAAGGGCGATCGGATCCTCGGGATCGAGGAGAAGCCGAAGGCGCCCAAGAGCGACCTCGCCGTCACCGGCATCTACTTCTACGATGCGCGGGTGTTCGACCTCATCCGCAAGCTCAAGCCGTCGGCGCGCGGCGAGCTCGAGATCACCGACGTCAACAACGGCTACCTGGCGAGGCGGCAGCTCTGCTTCGAGACCTTCCAGGGCTGGTGGACCGACGCCGGCACCTTCGAGTCGCTCAAGCTCGCCACCGAGCTCGTCACCTCGGCTCCGCCGGCGCCCTCCGGCGCCCGCCGCGCGCGCAACCGCGCGGCCTGAACGTTCACAGGGGGACCCCTCCGCATGGCGCAGAAGCTCATCGACGGCGTTCGCGTGAAGCAGCTCAAGGTCATCCCCGACGAGCGCGGGCGGCTCATGGAGATGCTCCGGCGGGACGACGAGGTCTTCCTCGAGTTCGGCCAGACCTACCTCACCACCATGTACCCGGGGGTGACCAAGGCCTGGCACTACCACAAGCTGCAGCACGACAACTTCGTGTGCGTGCGGGGCATGATCAAGCTCGTCCTCTTCGACGAGCGGGACGGCTCGCCGACGCGCGGCACGGTGAACGAGTTCTTCCTCGGCGATCACAACGCGCAGCTGGTCGTCATCCCGCCGAACGTCTGGCACGGGTTCAAGAACATCGGCGAGACCGAGTCGCTCATCGTGAACATCGTGACGAAGCCGTACGACTACCAGTCGCCCGACGAGTACCGGCTCCCGGCGCACGAGAACCACATCCCGTACGACTGGGCCCGGAAGGACGGCTAGGCCGCGATGAACGTCCTCCTCACCGGCGGGGCCGGCTTCATCGGCTCGAACCTCGTGCGCTGGCTGCTCGCGAACCGGCCGGAGTGGCGGGTCGTCAACCTCGACAAGCTCACCTACGCCGGCAACGCCGAGAACCTGGCCGACGTGGTGGGCCACCCGCGCTACCGCTTCGTGCGGGGCGACGTCGCGAACGGCGAGCTCGTGGCCGACCTCCTCGCCACCGAGCGGATCGACGCGGTGATGCACCTCGCGGCCGAGAGCCACGTGGACCGGTCCATCCTCACCCCCGCGGTCTTCGTCGAGACCAACGTGGTCGGCACGCAGATGCTGCTCGAGGCGGCCCGCGCGCGCGGCGTGGCGCGCTTCCTCCACGTCTCCACCGACGAGGTCTACGGCTCGCTCGGGCCCACCGGGTACTTCACCGAGGAGACCCCGCTCGACCCCTCGAGCCCCTACTCGGCCTCGAAGGCCGGCTCCGACCTCCTGGCGCTCGCCTACGCGCACACCTTCGGGATGCCGGTGGTGGTGACCCGCTGCTCCAACAACTACGGGCGCTACCAGTTCCCGGAGAAGCTCATCCCGCTCATGATCGCGAACGCGATCCGCGACCTGCCGCTGCCGGTGTACGGCGACGGCCGGAACGTGCGCGACTGGATCCACGTCGAGGACCACTGCGCCGGCCTGGTGGCGGCGCTCGAGCGCGGCAAGGCGGGCGAGGTCTACAACTTCGGCGCGTCGAGCGAGCGCGAGAACATCCGCATCGTCGAGGGCGTGCTCGACGCCCTGGGCAAGCCGCGCAGCCTCATCACCTACGTGAAGGACCGGCCCGGCCACGACCGGCGCTACGCCATCGACGCCGCCAAGGCGCGCCGCGAGCTGGGCTGGGCGCCGCGCTGGACCTTCGAGGACGGCCTCGCCGACACGGTGACCTGGTACCGCGAGCACCGGGACTGGTGGGAGCGGGTCATCTCCGGCGAGTACCTGCGCTACTACGAGAAGCAATACGGGGACCGCCGGTGAGGGTCGCCGTGACCGGCGCGAACGGGCTCCTCGGCGGCGAGGCCGTGGCGCTGCTCGCGCCGGCGCACGAGGTGCTCGCCGTGGGCCGCGGCGCCTGCCGGCTGCCGCCGGGGCGCCACCGCTGGGCGGAGGCGGACCTCGGGGACGGGCGCTCCGTCGAGCGGGCCCTGCGCGAGTTCCGCGCCGAGGCGGTGCTCCACGCCGGCGCCATGACCGACGTGGACGCCTGCGAGCGCGACCCGGAGCAGGCCTGGCGCGTCAACGCCGGCGGGACCGAGCAGGTGGCCCGCGCCTGCCGCGCGCTCGGGGCGCGGCTGGTGGCCGTCTCCACCGACTACGTGTTCGACGGCGAGGCCGGCCCCTACCGCGAGGAGGACGTCCCGAACCCGCGCGGCGCCTACGCCCGCTCGAAGCGCGTGGGGGAGGAGGCCGCGCTCCTGCTCGCCCCGGACTGCGCGGTGGCCCGGGTGGCGGTGGTGTACAGCGGCCGCCCCGGCGCGAAGAGCACCTTCGCCACGCAGATCGTCGAGCGGCTGTCGCGCGGGGAGCCGGTCCGGGCGTTCTGCGACCAGCTCGTCTCGCCGACGCTGGCCGCCAACGCCGCTGCCATGACCTGCGAGCTGCTCCTCGGGACCTCGTACCGCGGCGTGCTGCACACGAGCGGCGCCACGGTGGTGGACCGCGTCGAGTTCGCGCGCCGGGTCGCGGCCCGCTTCGGCCTCGCGGGGGAGATCGTGCCGGTGAGGGTGGCCGACGTGCAGCTCGCGTCGCCGCGCCCGCTCCGGAGCGGGCTGGTCGTGGATCGGGCCCGCGCCCTCCTGCGCGCCCAGCCGCTCGAGCTCGCGGCGCAGCTCGACCGGTTCCACGCGGAGTGGCAGGCGAGGCCGGCCCGGTGAACGCCCTCTCGCGCCCCTTCGTGGAGCTCTACCGCTTCCGGGAGCTCCTCGCCCTGCTGGTCGGGCGGGACCTCAAGGTCCGCTACAAGCGGAGCGTGCTGGGGATGTTCTGGTCCCTGCTCAACCCGCTCCTGCAGATGGTGGTCTACACGCTCGTCTTCTCCACCATCATGAAGGTGGGCGTGCCGCAGTTCCCGGTCTTCCTGCTCTCCGGGCTCCTGCCCTGGACCCTCATCTCGGTCTCGAGCATCGCCTCGGCGCACGCGCTCCTCAACAACCAGGGGCTGATCCGCAAGGTGGCGGTGCCGCAGGCGGTCTACCCGATCGCGGTGGTCGGCTCGAAGCTGGTGGACCTGCTCCTCTCGCTCGTGCCGCTCGCCCTCCTCGCCGCGCTCATGGGCCGGGTGCCCGGCCCGAGCTGGCTCATGCTCCTCCCGGCGCTCGCCTTCGCGACCGCCTTCACCGCCGGGCTGTCGCTGCTCTTCAGCTCGCTCATGGTGTTCTTCCGGGACACGCGGCACCTCATCGACATCCTCTTCCAGGTCTGGTTCTACCTGACCCCGGTCATCTACCCCGCGAGCTACCTCGAGAAGCTCCCGTACCCGGCGGTGCGCCGGGCGCTCGAGCTCAACCCGGCCGCCCCCATCGTCCGCTGCTTCCAGAGCGCCATCTACGACGGGCGCGTCCCCGACCCGCGCACGCTGCTCCTCGCCGCCGGCTGGGCCGCGCTCTCGCTCGGCGCCGGGCTCGCGATCTTCGAGCGGGTGCAGGACCGCCACATCCACTACTTCTGAGACGATGCCCGGCTCCCTCTCCTTCCAGCACGTCTCGATCTGCTTCCGGATGCACCGGGAGAAGGTCAACACGCTCAAGGAGGCGATCCTCGGCCGCTTCCGGCACCTCGGCGCCGCCGACGAGCTCTGGGCGGTGAAGGACGTGAGCTTCGACGTCCGGCCGGGCGAGTCGGTCGGGCTCATCGGGCACAACGGCTCCGGCAAAAGCACCCTCCTCAAGATGGCCGCCGGCGTGCTCAAGCCGACCCGGGGCACGGTGCGGGTGGACGGCCGCGTCTCGCCGATGATCGAGCTCGCCGCCGGCTTCGACCCCGACCTCACCGGGCGCGACAACGTCTTCCTGAACGGCGCGCTCATGGGCTACAGCCGCAAGGAGATGGCCCGGAAGTTCGACCGGATCGTCGAGTTCAGCGAGCTCGGCGAGCTCATCGACATGCCGGTGAAGAACTACAGCTCGGGCATGTACGCCCGGCTCGGGTTCGCCATCGCCGCCGACGTCGAGCCGGAGATCCTGATCATCGACGAGGTGCTCGCGGTGGGCGACGAGCGCTTCCAGGCCAAGTGCATGGAGCGGATCCGCGCCATCCGGGCGAGCGGCTGCACCATCTTCTACGTGTCGCACGGCATGGACTCGGTCGAGGAGCTCTGCGGTCGGGTGCTGGTGATGCACCACGGCGAGCTGGTGTTCGACGGGCCGCCGGTGCCGGCCATCGCCCGCTACCGCGAGCTGCAGGGCTTCTCGCCGCCCGCGCCCCACAGCCGCGCCGGCTAGGACGCGCCGCCGCCCCCGCGCCGGAGCCCGGCCCGGGCGAGCAACCGGTCGCCCGCCGCGAGCAGCCCCGCGCCGGCGCCCCGCAGGTGGGCCCCCGCGAGCCGGCCCCGCCCGCGCGCGAGCGCGAGCGGCGCGGCCACCCCGGCCCGCCAGGCCGCCAGGAGCGGCGCCGCCGCGAGCACGAAGGGCACCGGCCAGTGCGCCGCCACGAAGCGCAGGTGGTTGCGGGCGAGCCAGTACTTCTGCCGGGGCGAGCCCGCGCCGAAGCTCTTGCCGAACCCGTGGAGGGCCCGGGCGCCCGGCACGTAGCGGGACTCGAAGCCCCGGCGCGCCGCCCGGAGCGACAGGTCGGCGTCCTCGTAGTAGGCCCAGTAGCCCGGGTCGAAGAGGCCGATCTCCCGCAGCGCCTCGGCCCGGCAGAGGAGGGCGCCCCCGGTGAGCCCCGCCACCGGCCCCTCCGGCCGGCGCAGCGCCGCGACCGGCAGGCCGAAGTCGCGGTCCTTCACCCGCCCGAGCCGGTCGAGCACGAGGCCGGTCGAGTTCACGCGGTCGGGCGCGTCCCCGAGGAGCAGGAGCCCGCCGAGCAGCGCCGCCCGGGGGTGGGCCTCGCCGGCGGCGACGAGGGCCGCGAGCCACCCCGGCTGCACCACCACGTCCGGGTTCACCACGCCGAGCCAGCGGGCCCCGGCCTCGAGCCCCCGCCGCAGCCCCACGTTGTTCGCCTCGGCGAAGCCGGCGTTGCGCCCGAGCGGCAGCCACCCCACGCCGGGGAACCGGGCCACCGCCGCCGCGCTCGCGTCGGCGGAGCCGTTGTCCACCACGAGGACCTCGGGGCGGGGCGACTGGGCGAGGAGCGCCTCGAGGCAGGCGGGGAGCAGCGCGGCGCCGTTCCAGTTGACCACCACGATGAAGGCGCCGGGGTCGGCCATCGCGACCGGCGGTAACACGCGCCACCCGGAGGGTCAAGGCAGGTTGGTTCAATTGGCGCGGGGCGCGTAGTAGATTCCGGTCGCCGCCAGGAGGCGCGCGCGACCTCATGCTCAAGCAACAGGCCAGGCTGGTCTCGACGGGGCTCCGGCTCTGGGACCTCTGCATGCTCTCGGTGGCGTTCCCCATCGCCTACCGGGTGCGCGACGCGCTGCCCCGCTTCGGGCTCACGCTGCCCGGCGCCGACGAGCTCCCGGGCCTCTACCCCATCTCGCGCTACTACGGCCTCCTCGTCACCTCCCTGCTGCTCTGGATCGCGGCGGCGCGCTGGTCGGCGGTCTACCAGGCCTACCGGACCCGCCCGCTCTGGGTGGAGCTGTGGCGCATCGCCCGCTCGCTCCTGCTGGTGGCGGTGGCGGTGGCGGCCATCGGCTTCGCCCTCCACCAGAGCGACGTCTCCCGCAGCTTCGTCGCCGTCTACTACGCGGTGGTCTTCGCGCTGGTGCTGGCGCACCGGGTCGGGCTGCGGCTCCTCGCCCGGGCCGCCCGCCGGCGGGGCTACAACACGCGCTCCTACGCCGTGGTCGGCTCGGGCGACCTGGGGCTCGGGATCGTCCACGCCGTCGCCGCCCACCCGCACTGGGGGCTGGTCTTCGCGGGCTGGATCCTCGAGGAGGGCACGCCGGCCCCGCGGGAGGGGCGGGTGCTGGGCGGGCTCGCCGAGCTCGGCGCCATCCTGGAGCGGGAGGTGCTCGACGAGGTGGTCTTCGCCGTCCCGCGCGAGCAGCTCGCCACCATCGAGCAGGCGGTGCACCAGTGCGAGGAGCAGGGGGTGGGCGCGAAGGTCTGCCTCGACCTCTTCCCGCGCCGGGTCGCCCGCCTGGAGCTGGAGGAGCTCGAGGGCGTGCCGGTCCTCTCCTTCACCACCATCCCCCAGGACGCCATCGCGCTCTTCGCGAAGCGGGCCTTCGACATCGTGGTGAGCGCGCTCGTGCTCCTGCTCGGCGCCCCGGTCTTCCTGGCCATCGCCGCGGCGGTGAAGCTCGACTCGCGCGGGCCGGTCTTCTTCCGCCAGCGCCGGGTGGGCCTCAACGGGCGCGAGTTCACGCTCCTCAAGTTCCGCTCCATGGTCTCCGGCGCGGAGCGGCTGCACCAGAAGATGCGGCGCCGGAGCCAGGTGTCGGGGCCGGTCTACAAGCACGCCCAGGACCCGCGCATCACGCCGGTGGGGCGCTGGCTGCGGCGCACCTCGCTCGACGAGCTGCCGCAGTTCTGGAACGTCCTCAAGGGCGAGATGAGCGTGGTCGGGCCGCGGCCGCCCATCCCGGAGGAGGTGCGGGAGTACCAGCGCTGGCAGCGGCGCCGCCTCAGCATGAAGCCCGGGATCACCTGCACCTGGCAGGTGAGCGGGCGGAGCGAGATCGACTTCGAGCGCTGGATGGCGCTCGACCTCGCCTACATCGACAACTGGTCGCTCTGGCTCGACCTGCGCATCTTCCTCCTCACCATCCCGGCGGTGCTGACGGGGAGGGGCGCCCGCTGACGCCCGACCTGCGGCGGCGCGTCGAGGAGGCGGCGGCGGTCCTGCGCGCCGGCGGCCTCGTCGCCTATCCCACCGAGACCTTCTACGGGCTCGGCGCGCTCGCCTCCTCCCCGGAGGCCATCGCCCGGCTCGCCGCCGCCAAGCTCCGCCCGGAGGGGAAGCCGCTCCCGCTCCTCGCCGCCACGCCCGAGGCGGCCTTCGCCGTCGCGGCGCGGGTGACGCCGCTCGCGGCCCGGCTCGCCGCCCGCTTCTGGCCCGGCCCGCTCACGCTGGTGCTCGAGGCGGCGCCCGGGCTCGCGCCCGAGATCACCGCCGGCGCCGGGACGGTGGCCGTGCGGGTGCCCGGCAGCGAGGTGGCGCGGGAGCTCTCCCGGCTCGCGGGAGGCCCCCTCATCTCGACCAGCGCCAACCTCTCCGGCGGCCCGCCCCCGGCCCGGGCCGAGGCGCTCGACCCCGCCCTGCGCGCCCGGCTCGACCTCGTCCTCGACGCCGGGCCCACGCCCGGGGGACTCGCCAGCACGCTCGCCGACGTCACCGGGGCGGCGCCGCGCCAGGTGCGCGCCGGGGCGGTGCCCTGGGCGGAGATCCTGGCCGCCGCCGGAGGCTGATCCGGGCGCCCGGACGGCGCGGCTTCGCTTGCGCCCCTCGCTCCCGGTGGGCTAGGTTCCGGCACCCGTGGCCGCCATCGCGCCATTTCGCGGAATCCGCTTCGCCACCGCTCGCGCGGGCCGGCTCGGCGAGCTCATCTCCCCGCCGTACGACTGCATCTCGCCGGGGCAGCAGGAGCAGCTGCTGGGGCGCAGCCCGTACAACGTCACCCACCTCATCCTCGGCAAGGAGAAGGCCGGCGACGGGCCGGGGGAGAACAAGTACACGCGGGCGGCGCACACCTTCCAGGACTGGCTCGCCGAGGGGATCCTGCGGGTCGATCCCAGGCCCGCCATCTACCCCTCGGAGCAGTCGTTCACCGCGCCCGACGGCCGCCGGCTCACCCGCCGCGGCGTGATCGTCGCCTGCCGGCTCACCGACTATCGCGAGGGGCTCGTCATCCCCCACGAGAAGACGCTCTCCGCGCCCAAGGTGGACCGGCTCGAGCTCATCCGGAACGTGAAGGCGAACCTCTCGCCGGTGTTCGGCTTCTACCAGGACGACCTGCACGAGGTGACGGGGGCCGTCGCCCCCTCCGCGCTCGAGACCATCGCCGAGGCGATCTCGGACGACGGGGTGCACCACCGGCTCTGGCGCGTGGACGACCCCGCGGTCATCGCCACCGTCCGCGAGATCCTCGCGCCGAAGCGCGTGTTCATCGCCGACGGCCACACGCGCTACGAGACCGCGCTCACCTACCGCGACGAGCTCGACCGGGCGCGGCCGGGGCTGCCGGAGGACGGCGGGCACCGCTACGTGCTCATGTACCTCTGCGCGACGAGCGACCCGGGCGTGGTCATCTACCCGACGCACCGGGTGGTCTTCGGCCTGCCGGACCTGGAGCTCTCGACCCTGCTGCCCCGGCTCGAGCGCTGGTTCCGGGTGGAGACGCTCGAGGAGGACGTGCGGCGCACCGCCGGCCGGGCCTGGGCGGTGTCGAAGCTCGCCGAGCACGGCGGCAAGTCCACCGCCTTCCTGATGGTGAGCGCCGCCGACCAGAAGGCGCGCGTCCTCACGCTGCGCGACGACGCCGACCTCGGCATCCCCGAACTGCCGCGGAACGACACGCTGCGCGCGCTCGACGTCGAGATCCTCCACGGGCTGATCTTCGAGCACGTGCTCGGCCTCTCGCTCGACGCCCAGGAGCACGAGCGGAGCCTCGGCTTCGTGCGCGACACCGGCGAGGCCATCCACGGCGCGCTCGCGGGCCGCTACCAGCTCGCCTTCGTGGTGAACCCCACCCCGATGTGGCAGGTGCAGGCGGTCGCCGACGCCAGCGAGACCATGCCCCAGAAGAGCACCTTCTTCTACCCGAAGCTCGCGACCGGCATGGTGATGCGGGCGGTGGACCCCGCCGAGCGGCCGTAGGGCGGGCGGACGCCCGGTCGCCCGGAGCGCGCGAGACGCGCTCCCCTTCCGCGAAGGACCCGATTGCGCTAGACAATCGGTCCATGCCATTCCCCCAGGAACGACCGCGCCGCCTCCGCCGCACCGAGGCCCTGCGCGGCCTGGTCCGCGAGACCACCCTCGCCCCCGACGACCTCATCCTCCCGCTCTTCGCCGCGCCCGGCCAGAAGGTCCGGCGGCCGGTCGGCAGCATGCCCGGGGTCTTCCAGCTCTCGGTGGACGAGGTGGTGGCCGAGGCGCAGGCGGCCTACGACGCGGGCGTCCGCTCCGTCATCCTCTTCGGCATCCCCACCCGCAAGGACGCCACCGGCACCTCCGCCTGGGACGACGCCGAGCCGGTGCAGCAGGCGGTGCGCGCGCTGAAGGAGCGAGTGCCCGGCCTGGTGGTGATGACCGACGTCTGCATGTGCGAGTACACCGACCACGGCCACTGCGGCGTGCTCAAGCCGGCCAAGGTCGGCGCCCCCGGCTCCGAGCTGGTGGTGGACAACGACGCCACCCTCGAGCTCCTGGTGAAGGAGGCGGTCTCCCACGCCCGCGCCGGCGCCGACGTGGTCGCGCCCTCCGACATGATGGACGGCCGGATCGGCGCCCTCCGGGCCGGGCTCGACCAGGCCGGCTTCGACGACGTGCCCATCATGTCCTACGCGGCGAAGTACGCCGGCGCCTTCTACGGCCCGTTCCGCGACGCCGCCGAGAGCGCGCCGGTGGCCGGCGCCGGGATCCCCAAGGACCGCAAGGGCTACCAGATGGACCCCGCCAACGCCCGCGAGGCGCTGCGCGAGGTGGCGCTCGACGTGGCCGAGGGCGCCGACATGCTGATGGTGAAGCCGGCGGTGCCGTACCTCGACGTGGTCCGCCAGATCCGCGACCGCTACGACCTGCCGCTCGCCGCGTACCACGTGTCGGGCGAGTACGCGATGATCAAGGCGGCGGCCCGGAACGGCTGGATCGACGGCGAGCGGGTGCTGCTCGAGACGCTCCTCTGCTGCCGCCGCGCCGGCGCCGACCTCATCCTCACCTACGGCGCGGTCGAGGCGGCCCGGCTCCTCACCGGCCGCCGGCCTTGAGCGAGCCGCTCTACAAGGTGGTGGAGGTCTCCCCGGTGACGGAGGAGAGCCTGGAGCGCGTCCTCAACGAGCGCGCCGGACAGGGCTACGGCTTCGAGTCGATCCACTTCGTCATGCGCGAGGGCTCGCACCGCCCCGCCATGGCGTACCTGTTCTTCACGCGCGGGGGCGACGAGGAGCCGGAGCCCCCCGCGCCCGCCGAGGCCTGAGATGCCCGACCCCCGCCGCGAGGGATCGCCCTACCCGAAGGCCGACCTCACGCTGCGCGGGCTCGCGCGCGCCGCCGACTTCACCCTGGCGTTCCTGGTGGCGCGGCTCGGCCACGACCACGAGCTCGGCATCCTGCTGGCGGCGCTCTACCTGCTCGCCGCCGACGGGCTCATGCACGGGCAGTCCTTCGGCAAGCGCATGTTCGGCGTGCGCGCGATGGTGGTCCCGCGCCGGGCGCCGGTCGGGTGGCGCGAGTCGTTCATCCGCAACGCGCCCTTCGCGGTGGTGGCGCTCTTCGGCGCCGCGCCGCTGCTCTGGATCGCGCTCCCGGCGGTGGCCATCGCCGTGCTCGGGTACGAGAGCTGGCGGGTGCTGCGGGATCCGCTCGGGCTCCGGCTCGGCGACGCCCTCGCCGACACGCAGGTGGTCGACGCCAAGGTGGTCTCGCGCATCGAGGTGCGGGTGCTCCCCGACCTCGGCGCCGCGGCGCCCACGCCCGAGGGGCCGTCCGCCAGCTCGGCGCGCCTGCGCCAGTAGCTTCCACGAAGGGGGATCCGCGTGCGCATCGCCCTCACCCACAACCTCCGGCTCTCCGACTCCGAGGAGGAGGCCGAGTTCGACACCCGCGAGACGGTGGAGGCGCTCGCCGGGGCCATCGAGCGGCTCGGCCACCGGGTGGAGCGGATCGAGGTCTCCGGCCCCGCCTCGCGCACCGTGGCCCGGCTCGAGGCCTACGGCCCGGACCTCATCTTCAACACCGCCGAGGGGCGGCGGGGGCGGTTCCGGGAGGCGTTCTTCCCGGGGCTCTTCGACGAGCTGGCGATGCCCTACACCGGGTCCGACGCCTACGTCCTCGCGCTCACCCTCGACAAGCAGCTCACCAAGCTCATCCTGGCGCAGCACGGGGTCACCACGCCGCGCTGGCAGTACCTCGAGGACGCCCGGCAGCTGCAGCCGAACGCGCTCCGGTTCCCGGTGATCGTGAAGCCCAACTTCGAGGGCAGCTCGAAGGGCATCACCCAGGACTCGGTGGTGGAGGACCCGCTGGCGCTCCACCGGAGCGTCGAGGACGCCCTCGCCCGGTACCCGTCGGGCGTGCTGGTGGAGGAGTTCATCCGCGGGCGCGACGTGACCGTGCCCTTCCTCGAGGCGGCCGCGCGGGAGCGGGGCGGGGTGCTGCAGCCGGTGGAGTACGTGGTGGACGAGGCGATCGCCGGCGCGCGCCGCCACGCCATCTACGACTACGCCCTCAAGACCGCCCTCGACCAGGCGGTCTCGGTGCGCGCGCCGGCCCGGCTCGCCCGGGCCGAGGCGCAGCGGATCCGCGACCAGGCCGAGGCCGTGGTGCGGGTGCTCGGCATCCGCGACCTCGCCCGGATGGACTTCCGCGTCGGCGACGACGGCCAGGTCCACTTCCTCGAGGTGAACGCGCTGCCCTCGCTCGAGGCCGGCGCCTCGATCTACGCCGCGGCGGCGCTGGAGGGGCTCCACAGCGACGCCGTGCTCGGGGCGGTCATCGACAGCGCCGTGGCCCGCTGGAACATCGCCGATCCGCGCTCGCGCCGCGGCCGGCCGCGCCGGGCGGAGCGGCTCAAGGTGGGCTTCGCCTACAACGTGAAGCGGCTCACCCCCGAGCCCTCGGGCGAGCAGGACGACGAGGCCGAGTACGACGCCCCGAAGACGCTCCAGGCCATCCGCGAGGCCATCGCGAGCTACGGCCACGAGGTGGTGGACCTCGAGGCGACGAGCGACCTGCCGCTCGTGCTCGCCTCCACGCCGGTGGACGTGGTCTTCAACATCGCCGAGGGCTTCAAGGGGCGCAACCGCGAGTCGCAGGTCCCGGCGCTGCTGGAGCTCCTCGACATCCCGTACACCGGCTCCGACCCGGCGGCGCTCTCGGTGGCCCTCGACAAGGCGCTCGCGAAGCGCATGGTGCGCGCCCACGGCATCCTCACCCCCGACTACCTCGTGATGCACAGCGGGAAGGAGCGGCTGCCCAAGGAGCTGTCCCGCTTCCCGCTCCTCGTGAAGCCGGTCGCGGAGGGCACGAGCAAGGGGGTCACGCGCAAGTCGGTGGTGCGCAACGAGGACGAGCTGCGCCAGGTCGCGCGCGAGGTGATCCAGAAGTACCGGCAGCCGGCGCTCGTGGAGCAGTACGTCGCCGGGCGCGAGTTCACGGTCGGCCTCCTCGGCGAGCGGCGGCCGCGGGTGCTGCCGCCGATGGAGATCGTCTTCCTCGACGCCTCCGACCCGACCCCCATCTACTCCTTCGACCTCAAGCAGGACTGGAGCGACCAGCTGCGCTACGAGGTCCCGGCGCGGCTCTCGCCCCGCGAGCTGGAGCGGCTGGAGCGGGCGGCGCGCGAGGTGTTCACCGCGCTCGGCTGCCGCGACGTGGCCCGGGTGGACTTCCGCATGGACGCCGAGGGGCGGCTCTTCTTCATCGAGTCGAACCCGCTCCCGGGGCTGGCGCCCGGCTGGAGCGACCTCGTGCTCATCGCCCAGGCGGCCGGCATCGAGTACCGGGCCCTCATCGGCGAGGTGCTCTCCTTCGCCATCCGGCGCTACCAGGAGCGCGAGCGCGAGCGGGTCCGGGAGCGGCGCGCCCAGGCCGCCGCCTCGCGCGAGGGCGCCGGCGGGGCGAACGGCGTGACCGCGGCCCCCGACGGCGAGGGAGGGTAGGGGCGTGGCCGATCCCGCCCCCGCCCCGGAGCGGCGCCTCCGCGCCCGCGAGCTCGGCATCCCGCTCGGCCGCTACCGGCCGGGGCGCTTCAACGCCATCACCGACGTGGCCGGCGTGAAGGTCGGCCACTGCACCCTGGTCCACGGCGCGGGCCCCCTGCAGCCGGGGCGCGGGCCGGTGCGCACCGGGGTCACCTGCATCCTGCCCAACCCCACCAACGTGTTCGAGGAGCGGGTGGTCGGGGGCGGCTTCATCCTCAACGGCGCCGGCGAGGTCTCCGGCCTCACCCAGCTCATGGAGTGGGGGCTCATCGAGACCCCCATCTTCCTGACCAACACCCTCTCCGTCGGGGCGGTGTCGGACGCCGCGGTGAAGTGGATGGTGGAGCGGTACCCCGGCATCGGGGGCGAGCACGACGTCATCATCCCGCTCGTGGGCGAGTGCGACGACTCGTGGCTCAACGACATCGCCGGCGGGCACGTGCACGAGGAGCACGTCCGCCAGGCCATCGAGACGGCCGCCGACGGCCCCGTGCCCGAGGGGAACGTGGGCGGCGGCACCGGCATGATCACCTGCGACTTCAAGGCCGGCATCGGCACCGCGAGCCGGAAGCTGCCGCAGGCGCTCGGCGGCTACACGGTCGGCGTGCTGGTGATGAGCAACTTCGGCGTGATGCGGCAGCTCCGCGTGGGCGGGCTCCCGGTGGGGGAGCTGCTCGAGCCGCGGTACGCCAGCCTGCCCCGGCGCGTGAACAACTACGGCTCGATCATCGCGGTGGTCGCCACCGACGCGCCGCTCATCACCCACCAGCTCAACCGGCTCGCCAAGCGGGCGGCGCTCGGGGTGGGGCGGGTCGGCTCCTCGGCCATGCACGGCTCGGGGGAGATCATGCTGGCGTTCTCCACCGCCAACATGGTGCCGCGGCAGACGCGCAAGATGGTCTACCGGGTGAAGATCCTGCTCGACCAGCGGCTCGATCCGCTCTACGAGGCGGTGATCGAGGCCACCGAGGAGGCGATCCTGAACGCGCTCTGCATGGCCGAGGACATGGAGGGCGTGAACGGCAACCTCTCGCGGGCGCTCCCGCTGCACGAGGTGCGCGCGATGGCCTCCCACTGGCAGCGGCTCGTCGCCGGCGGGCGGCGCGGCCAGGATTAGCGGCGCGGCCCGCGGCCGGCCGTGCTATAGAAGGCCGCCTCAACGGTCTCTTCACAGGAGTGGTTCGCATGGCCCGTTCCAAGAGCAAGCACGTCCGCCTCATCATGAAGCGCCGCCAGGCCTGGAAGGCCCGCAAGAAGCGCCAGAAGGCCGCCAAGAAGGCCTCCGGCGGCGCGAAGAAGTAGGCGGCAGAAACCCCCTTGACGCGAATCGCGAGGGGGGTTACAAAGCCGCCTCCTTCGGGGCGATGCCCTCCGAGGAACCAGAAAGTCTGGGCCCGTGGCGCAGCTGGGAGCGCGTCTGAATGGCATTCAGAAGGTCACCGGTTCGATCCCGGTCGGGTCCACCAATTCAGTAGCGGCATCGAGCGGGCGCTCCGGGCAACCAGGGCGCCCGCTCTCCTTTTCGGCTATCTCCAGGGGCCCATGACCGCGCCGCGCCTCCTGCTCCTCGCCCCCACCCAGAGCTACCGCACCGACGACTTCCTCGCGGCCGCC
Organism: Anaeromyxobacter paludicola; assembly: GCF_023169965.1. Classification (NCBI taxonomy): domain Bacteria; kingdom Pseudomonadati; phylum Myxococcota; class Myxococcia; order Myxococcales; family Anaeromyxobacteraceae; genus Anaeromyxobacter; species Anaeromyxobacter paludicola. The sequence continues at coordinate 349,113 of NZ_AP025592.1, forward strand.
GCCCGCCTCGGCGTGCCGGTGGTGGTGGGGACGGATCGCTGCCACCGGATCGAGGAGACCTTCGGGGAGGAGCAGGGGCTCTGGTCGCTCGACTACCGGAAGCCGGAGCACGCGGCCGAGCAGATCGCGGCGGCGGCGCGGCAGGAGCCCATCGCCGGCATCGTGCCGGTGAACGAGACCACGGCCGTCATCGCCGCCCTGGCGGCGGAGCGGCTCGGGCTCCCCTGGAACCCGCCCGACGCGGCGCTCCGGGCCGCCGACAAGGCGGCGCAGCGGACCCGGCTGGCCGAGGCCGGGCTGCCCGTCCCGGCCTTCCGCGCCTTCCGGCTCGACGGCGACCCCGAGGCGGCCGCGGCGTCGGTGACTTACCCGTGCGTCCTCAAGCCGGTGGTGCTGTCGGCGAGCCGCGGCGTCATCCGGGCCGACGACCCGGCCGGCTTCGTCGCCGCCTGGCGGCGCATCGAGCGGATCCTGCGGGAGGCCCGGACCGAGCGGCGGGCCGCCGGCGCCGAGGCGGCGCGCACCGTGCTCGTGGAGGCGTTCGTCCCCGGGGCGGAGGTGGCGGTCGAGGGGCTCCTGCGCGGCGGCGCCTTCGAGCTGCTCGCGCTCTTCGACAAGCCCGATCCGCTCGACGGTCCCTACTTCGAGGAGACGCTCTACGTCACCCCGTCGCGCCACCCGGCCCCGCTCCAGCGGGAGATCGCCCGGCTCACCGGCGAGGCCTGCCGCGCGCTCGGGCTCAGGGAGGGGCCGGTCCACGCCGAGCTGCGGCTCCCGCCCGCCGGGCCGGTGATCCTCGAGGTGGCCGCCCGCTCCATCGGCGGCCTCTGCGCCCGCACGCTCCGGTTCGGGGCGGGCATCTCGCTCGAGGAGCTCCTGGTGTGCCACGCGCTCCGGCTGCCGCTCGCGTCGCTGCAGCGGGAGCGTCGCGCCGCCGGGGTGATGATGATCCCCATCCCGCGCGCCGGGATCCTGCACGGCGTCGGCGGGCTCGACGAGGCGAAGGCGGTGCCGGGGGTGGAGGACGTGGTGGTCACCGCGCAGGAGGGGCGCGAGGTGGCGCCGCTCCCGGAGGGCGACTGCTACTTCGGCTTCATCTTCGCGCGCGGGGAGGCGCCGGCCGAGGTGGAGGCGGCGCTGCGGGCCGCCCACGCGCGGCTGCGCATCGACATCCGCGCGCCGCTGCCCATGGTGTGATCCGAGGCGCTGGGCTTCACCTGCCAGGTGAAAGAGGACCCGGACCCGACCGTGCATCCGCGCTCTCTCAGCCCTTCGTCAGCGGAGCCAACTGGCCCGCGGTCGGCTCCGCTCAGCAGAACCAGCTCTCGGTGAGCCGGGGCGTGAAGCGCCGGTCCCGGGCCCGCGTCACGTGCTGGTGGACCCGCCCGGCCGCCGCCAGCGCGAGCGCCTTCACCGCCGCCACGGTCTCGAGCGGATCGGCGCCGGCCGCGGCCCGCTCCTCCACGAGGCCGGCGACCTTCGCCTGGAGCGCGTCCATGCGCGGGTCGGGGTGGGCCCAGCGGAAGGTGAGGGCGGCGGGGTCGAGCGCCGCGCCGGCGAAGGCGGGGTCGCGCAGCAGGAGCGAGCCGGGCGGGACCAGGAGCCGGATCGAGAGCTGCACCGGATCGAGCTGCGGCAGCCAGCCGCGCTCCTCGAACGTCTGGAGGAGGTCGAGGTAGTCCTCGAGGGTGGACCAGGGGGTGAACGGGAGCAGCGAGGGGCGCAGCGCGACGCCCGTCTCCGCGCAGAGCTCGAAGGCGCGCAGCGCGTCGGCGCGGGTGTGCCCCTTGTCGAGCTTCGCGAGCACCCGGTCGGAGAGCGACTCCACCGCCGAGGTCACGAAGAGCGCCCCGAGGGCCCCGAGCTCGGCCACGAGGAGCGGGCGGCGCAGCAGGTGCTCCACCTTGGCGGTGTAGTCGAAGGTGACCGCCGGGAAGCGGGCGTGGAGCGCGCGGGCCACCCTCAGGGCGTGGCCCGGGCCGTTCAGGAAGTCCGGATCGCCGAAGGTCACATGGGTCGCGCCGGCCGCCACGAGCTGGGCCACGTCGGCGAGGACCGCCTCCACCGGGACCACGAAGAGCCGGCCGCCGTAGAGCGGGGGGATGGGGCAGTGGCGGCAGCGGTGGAGGCAGCCGCGCGTCGCCTCGGCGTACCCGGCCACCCGGAGCCCGCGCGCGTCCTGGAGGTGGGCGTAGCGCTCGAGCGGGGGGAGGCCTTCGCGCGAGGGGACGGGGAAGTCCAGCCGCCGCAGCGTCGCCGCTCCGGCGCCGTCCTGGACGAAGCGCGAGAGGTCCTCGCCGCGCTCGGCCGCCTCGGCGAGCCGCACCAGCTCCTCCTCGCACTCGCCGCCCAGCACCGCGGCCGCCCCGGCGGCGCGCAGGAGCGCCGCGTGCAGCGGGGCGTAGAGCCCGTGGAAGACGACGAGGGCGGCCGGGTTGAGGGCGCGCACCCGCGCCGCGGCGGCGAGCGCCAGCTTGAGCGCGGTGTGCATCGGGACCGCGAACGCGACGAGCCGCGCGCGGCGGACCGCGGCCTCGTCGAGCGGCTCCAGCGACAGGTCGAGGGCCGCCGGCCGGAAGCCCGCGCGCGCCAGGAAGGCGCGCGGCAGGGCGAGGCCGAGCGGCTGGTGCCCGAGCTCGTACGTCGAGAGGAGGAGGATGTCGCCGTCGGCGCGCATGGCGCGCAGGGGCTACTTCTTGGCGGCGGGGGGCTGGTAGTCCGGCGGGAGCTGGGCGCCCTCGCCGAAGAAGAACTGCTCAGCCTGCTGGAACAGGATCTCGTTGGAACGGGGATCGGCGGGCGACAGCCGGTACTCGTTCATGATCATCTTGAAGTACTCGAGCCACAGCTTCCAGGCGTCCTGGGAGATGCTGTCGTAGATCCGCTGGCCGAGCTCGTTCGGGAAGGGCTTGAAGGAGAGACCGGGGAGCTCCTTGCCGAGCTTCTTGCACATCACCATGCGCGCCATAGGGTCCCGAAGATAGGCGAAACCGGGGCGCGTTGCACGGCCTAGCTGGTGCCTCGACGGCCGGTCCGCGCGCGGCCCCGCGCCGCGCCGGTTCCAGTCGCTTGGGGCGCCAGCCCCGACGCTTGCGCTACGCGAGCAGCGAGGTCGGCGCGACGGCCAGGGCGCGGGCGAGCGACTCGAGGGTGTCGAGCGGGGGGGTGCGCTGGCCGCGCTCGAGCATCGAGATGTAGGAGACCGAGAGGCCGGCCTTCGAGGCCAGGATCTCCTGGGACAGCTTGCGGCGAAGCCGCTCGCTCTTGAGGTTGACGGCGAACTTTTCGGCGAGAGCCATGGGGATGCCTCCGTGCTGGTGGGCCCCTCGTCAGGAGGGGCATTTTGCGGATTCCGCAATTCCGTTTTGCGGAAGCCGTTCGTTGGGCACACCTTCTAGCACGGAGAGCGGAAACGTTCTAGCCCTTGCTTGTCCCTTCCTTGCGGGGCCGGCTGGGCAGCGGCACCCCGAAGCGCTTGAGCAGCCTGCGCATGGCGAAGTAGGAAACCCCCAGCTTTTCGGCCAATCCGCGCGCATCCCCCTCGTAGAGCTTTGCGGAAGCCGCAAGGTATCGCTGCGCCGCGACGTGGAACGGGATCACCGCCTCGCGGTCCTGCGGAACCCGCAGCCCGGGCAGCGAGGTGCTCATTCCGGCGAGCCGGGCGAGGCGGCTGCGGGCCTCCTCGGCCTCCGCGTGGCTGCGCTCGATGAGCTTCGCGAGCCGCCGCCGGTCGATGGCGAGCTCGAGCGCGTGCTCGAACCCCTCCATGTCGTTGAGCTCGTGGAAGTGGTCGGCGCCGGCCATCATCGCCGCCACCGCCTCGGTGGCGCGCGCTCCCGCGGTGTAGGCGAGGATGGCGAGGTCGCTGCGGCGCGGGCGCACCTCCTCGATGACCTCGAGCCCGCTGCGGCGCGGCATGCCGAGGTCGATGGCGAGGACGGTGGTCTCGGGCGAGAGCTGCTCGGAGACCTCCTCCCCGTCGCGGGCGATCCGCAGCTTGAAGCGCGGGTAGCGGCCCAGCACCGCGGCGCGAGGCCGGCCCGGGATCTGGGCCAGGTGCTCGCGCAGGAGGTCGAGCCGGTGCTGGTCGTCGTCGGCGATGAGGAGCACGTGGTCGTGCTCCTCGGGGCGATCCCACTTGGCGGTCTTTCGGTCTCTGGCGGTCATGCGAGGTCGGACGGGGCGGCGGGGTCGAGGGTGGGCGGGGCGACCAGGATGGCGGAGACGCGGGCGCCGCGCCGCAGCCGCTCCGCGCCGGCCGGGAGCACGGCCAGGGCCTGGTGGCCGGTGACCGAGGTGAGGTGGCCGCTCTCCTGCGTGGCGAGCGGCTCCACCCAGAGCGCGCCGGCCTCGACGCGCGCCCGGGCGCGGAGGAACACGGTCAGGCCGGCCGGCTTGGCCCAGGGCACGGCGAGCCGCGCCGGCAGCACCGCCCGGCCGTTGCCGGGGAGCCCCGCCAGCGCGCGCAGCGCGGGCCGGACGAAGAGCTCGAAGGTGACGAGGGCGCTCGCCGGGTTCCCGGGGAGCCCGAAGACCGCCGCGCGCGGCGAGGCGCCGAAGGCGACCGGCTTGCCCGGCCTCATGGCCACGCGCCAGAAGTCGAGCGAGAACCCGGCGCGCTCGAGCGCGGGCCGGACGAGGTCGCGCTCGCCGACCGACACACCGCCGCTCGTGAGGAGCACGTCGGCGAGGGCGGCGCCGGCGAGGGCGCGGTCGAGCGCCTCCGCCTCGTCCCCGGCGATGGGGAGCAGCGTGGGCTCGGCGCCCGCCTCCCGGCACGCGGCCGCGAGGGCGTGGCTGTTGGAGTCGCGGATCTGGCCGGGCCGGAGCGCGCCGTCCACCGGGACGAGCTCGCTGCCGGTCGCGAGGATGGCCACCCGGGGGCGCCGGTGGACCGCCACCTCGGTCCGCCCCAGCGCGGCGAGGAGCCCGACCGCGCCGGCGTCCACCACCGCGCCGCGCGGGAGCGCGACCGCGCCCTCGCGCAGCTCGGCCCCGGCGGCCCGGACGAACCGGCCCTTCACCGCCGCGCGCCGGAAGATCGCGCGCCGGCCGCGCCGCTCGACCTCCTCCTGCATCTCCACCGCGTCGGCGCCGGGCGGGATGGCGGCGCCGGTGAAGATCCGGCAGCACGCGCCGGGCGGGAGCGGGCGGTCCGCGGGCGCGCCGGCGAAGACGTCGAACGCGACCGGCAGGCCGGCGCCCGGGGCGGGCGCGTCGGCCGCGCGCAGCGCGTAGCCGTCCATGGACGCGTTGTCGAAGGGGGGCGAGGGGCGGCCCGCGACGACCGCCTCGGCCAGGGCGCGGCCGCGGGCCTCGGCCAGGGGGACGCGCTCGCCCTGGAGCGGCGCGCGGGGGCGGAGCGCGTCGAGGATTCGCCGGAGGGCGGCGTCGGGGGTGAGCACGGCCGGTCATTCTAGTGTGCACGCCGGTGGGTGGCCGGTGCTTTCGCGCGGCCCGGCGTCCGCCGAACGGCTACACTCCCGCCATGCCAGACAAGGATCTCGCCGACCGCCGCCGCGAGCGGCTCGTCGCCCAGCTGCGCGAGGGCGCCGGCCAGCCCGCCTCCATCGGCGAGCTGATGCAGAAGGCCCGCATCCACCCGGGCGAGCGCACCGAGGTGAAGCGGGTGCTGCGCGACCTGACGCGGGAGGGGCTGGTGCTCCGCGCGGGCAAGCGGTTCTGGCTGCGGGGGGCCGAGAAGCCCGCGGCCGGGCCCAGGTCCGGCGGCGGCCGGCCTTCGCGCCCGGCGGCGGAGCCGGAGCGGCGGGCGCGGCCCCCGGCGGCCCTCTCCCGCGGCGCCGGCCTCCTCGGCACGCTCACCCGCCACCGCGACGGCTACGGCTTCGTGGCCCGCGTCGATCGGGCAGGGGAGGACGTGTTCGTGCCGCCGCCCGAGGCCGAGAAGGCGCTCGACGGCGACCTCGTCCGCATCGACATCGTGCCGGGCCGCGACGGCCGCACCATGGGGCGCATCCTCGAGGTGGTGGAGCGGCGCCGCCGCACCATCATCGGCACCTACCACGACCGCGGCGCCTCGAGCTTCGTGCTCCCGTCGGACGAGCAGCTGGAGGGGCCGGTCCCGGTGCCCCGCTCGCGGCTCGCCGTGGACGGCGAGGTGGTGAAGGTGGCCCTGGACCCGGAGTCGCGGGCACTCGAGGGGGAGGTGGTGGAGCGGGTGGGCCGCCCCGGGGATCCGAAGGTGGAGGTGCTCAAGGTCGCCTACGCCAAGGGCTTCTCCGACCTCTTTCCGCCGGAGGTCCGCATCGAGGCGCAGGCCATCCCCGACGAGGTCACGCCCGAGGACCGGCGCGGCCGCCGCGATCTCACCGCGATGCGGCTCGTCACCATCGACGGGGAGGACGCGCGGGACTTCGACGACGCGGTCCACGTGGAGCGGCTCCCCGGCCGCAAGGGCTACCGGCTGACGGTCGCCATCGCCGACGTCTCCCACTACGTGCGGCGCGGCAGCGCGCTCGACGCCGAGGCGCTCCGGCGGGGGACCAGCGTCTACTTCCCGATGCAGGTCCTGCCGATGCTGCCGGAGAAGCTCTCGAACGGCATCTGCTCCCTCAACCCCGAGGTGGACCGGCTCTGCATGGTCGCCGACATGACGCTCGACGCCCAGGGCCGGCCGGTCTCCGCCGAGATCTACGAGGCGGTGATGCGCAGCGCCGCCCGCTGCACCTACACCGACGTCGCCCGCATGCTCGCCGGCGAGAAGGTGCCGCGGCGCGAGTTCCTGCGGCAGGACTTCGAGCTCATGGCCGAGCTGCAGGAGAAGCTCACCGGGCTGCGGCAGCACCGCGGCTCCATCGACTTCGACCTGCCCGAGGCCAAGGTGGTGCTCGACGCGGCGGGCGACGTGCTCGGGATCGAGCGCCGGCCGCGCAACCGGGCGCACCGGATCGTCGAGGAGTTCATGCTGGCCGCCAACGAGGCGGTGGCGCGCCACTTCGGCAGCCGCTCGGTGCCGACCATCTACCGGGTCCACGGCGAGCCCGACGAGGAGAAGCTCGCCGCCTTCCTCGACCTCGCCCGCACGCACGGCTTCGAGGTGCCGGCCGACGAGGCGGCGCTCACGCCCAAGGCGCTCAACGCGCTGCTGGCCCGCTTCGAGGGCCACCCGCAGCAGCGGGCGCTGAACCAGCTCCTGCTCCGCTCGATGATGCAGGCCATCTACAGCCCGGAGAACATCGGCCACTACGGGCTCGCCGCCGAGCACTACCTCCACTTCACCTCGCCCATCCGGCGCTACCCCGACCTCGTGGTGCACCGGCTCCTGCGCGAGGAGTGGGCGGCCCCGGTGGAGGCGGCCGAGGGCGAGGCGCCGCGCGGGAAGGCGCGGCGGGGCGGGCGCGTCTTCGGGCGCACCAGCCCGGCCGAGCTCGAGCGCATGGCGGCCCTCGCGAGCGAGCGCGAGCGCGCGGCCATGCAGGCGGAGCGCGAGATCGCCTCGTTCTACGCGGCGCTCTTCATGAAGGACAAGGTCGGGCAGCGCTTCCCGGGCGTGGTCGCGAGCGTGGTCGAGTTCGGCCTGTTCGTGGAGATCGGCGAGTGGCTGGTCGAGGGGCTCGTGAAGGTGGAGGACCTCGGCGAGGGGTTCCAGTTCGACCCGGAGCAGCACGCCCTGGTCCAGCCGGGCACCGGCCGCGCCTTCCGGGTGGGCGACGAGCTCGAGATCGAGGTGCTCGCCGCGAGCCCGCTCCGGCGCCAGATCGACCTCGGCCTGGTGGAGGGCGGCGAGGTGTTCCGGGGCGTGCCGCGCGAGCGGGGCGGCCGGGGCGGAGGGAAGGGCGGCCGGCGGGAGCGGCTCGAGGTGCCGCGGGCCGGCGGCAAGGCCGCCCGGCACGGGAAGCGCGACGAGGGCCGCCCCGGGAAGAAGGGCGCCCGCGCCGGCGGGGGCAAGCCGCGCGGCAGGAAGGGTGGTCGGGGGCGCTGAGGCGCCGGGGTCAGTGCTCGCGCTTGCCCGGGGGCCGCAGCGCCTCCAGGAAGCGCAGCGCGTGCTCGAGCGCGGAGTGACCCGGAGCCGCCTCGGGGCGAGCCCAGAGGACCTGGGCGGCCGGCTGGAACGACGAGGCGGCCGGGTCGGCGTCGTCGAGCACCAGCGCCAGCTGCTGCTCGCCCATGGCGCGGAAGAACGGCTCCCAGCCGCAGCGGGTCGCGGCCGGATCCCCGCCCGAGGTGAGGGCGGGGCGGCCGTCCGCCAGCGCCGGGGAGAGCGCGTGGAAGCCGGCGAAGTGGATGATCTCGCCGCGATCGTCGGTCGCGAGCTTCATGGGCGGATCCTAGCGGCCGTCGACCGGCCGCGCCCCGAGGACTGGAGCGACGCGAGGTCGGGCCACCGCCACGGGGGCGGCGGCCCGACCTCGCGCGCGATCACTGCGGGATGACGAACTCGACGCGCCGGTTCGCGTCGCGGCCGGCCGGCGTCTTGTTGTCGGCCACCGGGCGGGTCTCACCGAAGCCCTTGGCGCTGAGCCGGCTCGCCTCGACGCCCTTCTTCACGAGGTAGGCCCGCACGGCCTCGGCGCGGCCCTTCGAGAGCTTCAGGTTGCTCGCGGCGCCGCCCACGTCGTCGGTGTGGCCCTCCACCACCACGTGCTTCACCTCGGGGTGCTGCTTCAGCACCGTCGCAACCTCGTCGAGCAGCGCGTGCGACTGGGTCTTGATGCGGGTCTTGCCGGTGTCGAAGAACACCTTCTCGGTCAGCTCGAGCTTCTTCTCGGTGACGGAGACGCGCGGGGGCGGCGCGGGCGGCGCGATGGTGTAGGCGGCCGTGGACTCGGCGCTCGGCGGCGCGCCGGGCGCGATGGCGATGGCGCGGACGGTGGTGTCCTTCGAGACGGTGATGGGGCCGGTGTAGACCGGGGAGTCCGCCGTCGGGGCGCTGCCGTCCGTGGTGTAGTGGATGACCGCGCCGGGCGTGGCGCTGGTGATCGTCACCTGCTGGGCGCCGGTGAAGTGGCCCGGGGCCGGGTCGAAGCTCGCCGCGGCGGCCGGCTCGGGCGCGGGCGGAGGAGGAGGCGGCGGAGGCGGCGTGGGGGTCGGCGTCGGAGCCGGCGCGGGGGCGGCGGCGACCGGCTGGCTGGGCTGGCAGGGATACTGGCAGGGATTCCCGCAAGGCATGCAGATGGTGGCGGGCGCCGGAGGCGGGTTGGCGCCTTGCCTCATGCCGCCGGCGCAGCCGGCGATGCCGAGGAGGGTGAAGGCGGCCAGGAGCTGTCTCATCGCGGGTTCTCCTTGCTAGGGGGTGGATCCGGGCGAGCCGCAAGGGTACCAACATTGCCGGAGCGTGAGCCCAACCAGATGGGTTGGCGGTCCCGGCGCACCCACGGTAAATTGGCGGCGCGCGGCGGTGGGGGACGGCCGCGGAACGAAAGGTCGCCGATGGCCCCACCGCTCCTCGGAGCTTCCGACGCCCACCTCTGGCCGCTCCTCGCCCTGGCGGGGTTCGTGGCCGGGGTCATCAACGCCATCGCGGGCGGGGGCTCCCTGCTGAGCTTCCCGACCCTGCTCCTCACCGGCATGAGCCCGGTGATGGCCAACGCCACCAACACCCTGGCCCTCTGGCCGGGGACGCTCTCGAGCGTGTACGCCTACAAGCGGCACATCGGCGAGGAGCGGCGCCGGGCCTGGGTGCTGTCGCTGCCTTCCCTCGCGGGGGGGCTCGCCGGCTCGTGGCTCCTCTTGCACACGCCCGAGAAGGCCTTCCGCGCGGTGGTCCCCTGGCTCATCCTCTTCGCTTGCGGCCTGCTGTCGCTCCAGGGCCCCATCGCGCGGTGGATCAAGGGGCGGCAGGCGAGCGGCGCCACCGCCGTCCCGGCCAGCCTCTGGGTGAGCCAGCTCCTCATCGCCATCTACGGCGGCTACTTCGGCGCCGGGATCGGCATCCTGATGCTGGCCGGCATGGCCATCTTCCTGCCGGACACCATGCAGCACGCCAACGCGCTCAAGGTGCTCTTCTCCTGCCTCATCAACGGGATCGCCGCGCTCTACTTCCTCGGGATGGGCGCGGCGGCGCTGCCGCAGGCCGGGCTCATGGCCGTGACCTCCATCGTCGGCGGCTACGCCGGGGCGCACCTCGCCCAGCGCATGCCGGCCCGGGTCATGCGGGTGGTGGTGATCTCGTTCGGCGTCGTGGTGGCGGGCCGGCTCTTCTACACGGGGTGAGCGCGGGGCCGGGGAGGCGGGCTCACGGCCCGCGACGCCCCGGCTTGGACCGCGCCGGCCGGCCTCACCGCCCCGCCTGGCACTCCTGCGCGAACGCCACCAGCGCCTCGAGGGCGTTGGTGGTGGTGAAGATGCCGACCAGCCCTCCGGCCTCGTCCACCACCAGCACGCCGTTCAGCTTGCGGTCGTGCAGGAGGCGCGCCGCCTCGGTGATGTCGGTCTCGGCCTTCACCGTGTGCGGGCTCGGGTTCATCGCCTCGGAGACCGGCGTCTTGCCGAGCAGGTACTGCACCTCCCAGTGATCGAGGGAGGTCGCCTTGCTCGGCATGTACGAGAGCAGCATCTTCTCGGTCACCACGCCGGCCACCTTGCCGCCCTTCATCACCGGCAAGCGGCGGATGTTCTTCTCCTTGAGGAGGTGGACCGCCTCGACGATCGAGGCGTCGGTCTCGATGGTCACGGGGTTCCTGGTCATCCAGCGTCCGACGGAGGTCTTTTCCATTTCAGATCCCGAGGTAGGCCTTCTTCACGTGCTCGTTGCCGAGGAGCTCTTCGCCCGGGCCCGACATTACCACCCGGCCGGTCTCCAGGACGTACGCTCGATGCGAGATTCGCAGCGACTGGAACACGTTCTGCTCCACCAGCAGGATGGTCACGCCCTGGCGGTTGATCTCGGTGATGATGTCGAAGATGTTCTTGACGAACAGCGGCGAAAGGCCCAGCGAGGGCTCGTCCAGCAGCAGCAGCCGCGGGTTGCCCATCAGGCCGCGGGCGATGGCGAGCATCTGCTGCTCGCCCCCGGACATGGTCCCGCCGAGCTGCCTCTCGCGCTCCTTGAGCCGCGGGAAGAGCGTGAAGGCCCGCTCGAGGTTCCGCTCCCGGTCGGCGCGGGTGTTCCGGGGGTAGGAGCCCATCCGGAGGTTCTCGAGGACGGTCATCTCCGGGAAGATCTTGCGCCCCTCCGGCACCTGGATGACGCCGCGGGCGACGACCTCGTGCGACGCCAGCCGGGTGAGGTCCTCGCCGGCGAAGCGGAGCGTCCCCGCGCCGGGGCGGACCAGGCGCGACACGTTCTTGAGGGTGGTGGACTTCCCGGCGCCGTTGGAGCCGACGACGGTCACGATCTCGCCCTGGCGCACCTCGAGGTCCACGTCCCAGAGCACGCGCAGGTCGCCGTAGCTGAACGACAGCTTCGAGATCTCGAGCAGCGCGCTCACGGGGCGTCTCCCAGGTAGGCGGCCACCACCTCCCGGTTCTCCACCACCTCGCGGGGCAGCCCCTCCGCCAGCTTCTCCCCGGAGTTGAGCACCACCACCCGGTCGGAGATCCGCATGATGGCCTTCATGTCGTGCTCGATCACCATCTGCGTCAGGCCGCGCCGCTTGAGCTCGAGGATGAGCAGGATGATCTCCTCGCTCTCGGCCGGGTTGAGCCCGCCCATCACCTCGTCGAGCAGCACCAGCTCCGGCCCGGTGGCGAGGACGCGCGCCACCTCGAGCTTCTTGCGCTCGCCGATGGGGAGCCCGCCCGCCTTGAAGCGCGCCTTGTGCGCGAGCTTCACCACCTCGAGCTGCTCCATGGCCCGCTCGCGCGCCACCGCGAGCCGGTTCGTCCGGGCGAGCGCGCCGACCATGACGTTGTCGAGCACCGAGAGCTTCGCGAGCGGCCGCACCTTCTGCCAGGTGCGCGCCATGCCCAGGTGGCAGACCTTGTCCGGCGGCAGGCCGTTGATGACGCGCCCCTTGAACACCACCTCGCCGCGCGACGGCGGGTAGAAGCCGGTGATGCAGTTGAAGAGGGTGGTCTTCCCGGCGCCGTTCGGCCCGATGAGCCCCAGGATCGCCCCCTGCTCCACCGAGAAGGAGACGTCGGAGTTGGCGGCGAGGCCGCCGAAGAACCGGCTCACGTGCCGGATCTCGAGCAGGGGCGCGCTCACGCCGCCCTCCGGCGCGCCAGCGCGTGGCGCACGAACCCGAGCACCCCGTCGGGCATGAAGAGGATCACCACCACCACCAGCACGCCGTAGATGAGCGCGTGGGCGTGGGCCAGGTTCTCGCGGAGGAACTGCCCGGTCGGCGACGACTCGGAGACCAGCCCGATCCGGAAGAGCCCCTCCGCGATCAGGTTGGACCGCAGCGCCTCCGAGAGCGGCACCAGCACCAGCGAGCCGACCATCGGCCCGAGGATGGTCCCGATCCCGCCGATGATGCAGATGAGCACGATCTGCACCGAGACGTCGATGCCGAGCGCGGCGGCCGGGTCGATGAAGCCCACGTAGACCGCGTAGTAGGCGCCGGCCCAGGCGGTGAAGACCGCCGAGATGGCGAGGGCGACGTTCTTGTAGAGGGAGAGGTGGATCCCGAGCGAGTGGGCGGCGTCCTGGTCCTCGCGGATGGCCTGGAAGTAGTAGCCGAGCTTGGAGCCCTGCACCGCCCAGTTCACCAGGATGACCGCCACCGCGAGCGCGAGCCCGCCGTAGTAGAAGGGCACCTTGGTGGAGAAGTCGGTCACGAGGTACGAGCCCACCTTGAGCGGCGGCACCTCGGTGGCGAGGATGCCCTCGGCGCCGTTGGTGGCGTCCTTCCAGTTGAGCACGATGAGCCGGAGGATCTCGGCCATCGCGATCGAGGCGAGCACGAAGTAGGGGCCCCGGAGCCGGAAGGTGATGCTGCCGATGACGAGCGCCAGCAGGAGCGCGACGGCGATCCCGGCGAAGACGCCGTACCAGGGCGGCACCTGCTTGAACTGCATCAGCATCATCGTGGTGTAGGCGCCCGCGCCGAAGTAGGCGGCGTGGCCCACCGAGTACTGGCCGGTGTAGCCGCCGAGCACGTTCCAGGCCTCCCCCATGATGATCGAGAGGAAGAGGAGCACCATCATGTGCAGCGCGTAGGGGCTGTCGAGGAAGCGCGGGAGGGCGACCAGCCCGGCGAGGACCAGGAGCCAGGCGACGAGGGCCGGGGCGGAGACGGCGCGGCCGGGGCTGGAGGGGGTGGCGTCCATCACATCCTCGACTTGCCGAGGAGACCGGCCGGCTTGAAGAGGAGCACGAGGAGGAAGAGCACGTAGACCACGAGCTCCTTCAGCCCCGAGGAGATGTAGACGGCGGCGAGCGACTCCGTCGCCCCGATGACGATGCCCCCGAGGGTCGCGCCGATGACGCTCCCCATCCCGCCCAGCACCACGATGACGAACGCCTTGAGGGTGAAGGCGCCGCCCACCTGCGGGTAGATGTAGTAGGTGGGCGAGATGAGCGCGCCGGCGGTTCCGGCCAGCGCGGCGCCGAGCCCGGTGGCGATGACCGACATCCGGCGCACGTTCACCCCCATGAGCTGGGCGGCCTCCCGGTCCTGCGCGGTGGCGCGGATGGCCTGCCCGGTGTCGGTCCGGATGAGGAACCAGTAGAGCGCGGCGGTGAGGGCGGCGGTGATGGCGAACGAGATCCCGAGCGGCTTCGAGATGGAGAGGCCGAGGAGCTGGAAGGCGCCCGAGGAGTAGCTGGTGGTCAGGATCTTGTAGTCGGAGGTGAAGAGCAGCATCGCCGTGTTGCTCATGACGAGGCCGAGCCCGATGGTGAGCAGGATCTGGTTCTGCGGCAACGCGTCGAGGACCCGGTTGATGAAGACCCGCTGCAGCACGGCCCCGAGCAGGAACATGGCCGGCATGACCAGCAGCACCGAGAGGAAGGGGTCGATCCCGAGCAGGGTGAAGGCGAAGAAGGTGAGGTACATCCCGACCATCAGGAGGTCGCCGTGCGCGAAGTTGATGACGCGCATGACGCCGAAGATGATGGTGAGCCCGATGCCGATGAGGGCGTAGACGCCGCCCACCAGTACGCCGCTGATGAGGGACTGCAGGAAGACCGTCATCCGGGGTGGGGCCCGGCGGGCAGGGTAGGGGAACGGGGCGCGGAGAGCCTCTTCACCATGCGGGGCGAGCCTCCTGGGAAGTTCACCCTACGGAAATGCACCCGAAAAGCTCGTCCTCGAAAGGGGGCGCCCCTGAGTGGGCCGCCCGGGGGCGTCCGGGGGCGGCAGGCCGGCGCGCCGAGCACCGGGCAGGTCTGGTGTCGGGCGGGCAAAAAAAGAGGCGCCCGCGTTTCCGCGGGCGCCTCGGAGCCGGCCGGAGCCGGGGTCAGCCTTCCCAGCCTAGAAGCTGAACTGGGTGTTGAACGAGTACTGCTGGTGCTCGACGGTGGTCGTGGGAACCGCGGCCTGGGCCTTGACGGCCGGCTTGCCCGGGTCGGCGGTCTGGGGGTTGGCCGCGACGGCCGCGATGGCCGGGGTGGCGACCGTCTGCACGTACGTCGAGCGGGTGTCGAGGACCTCGACCGAGAACTTCCAGTTCTTGCTGGCGTTGAAGATGATGCCGCCCTCGAGCTGGACGTTCTTGCCGAGCACCTGCGTCGAGCCGCCGGCCGCGTAGCCGTTGAGCGTGCCGCTCGTGTAGACGAGGTCGGAGTACTTCGGCTGCTCGATGCCGGCGCCGGCGATCACCTGGAACATGTCGTGCGGGGTGATGGTCAGCTGGCCCCACATGCCCTGCTCGTAGACCGCCTTGTAGTCCTGCAGCTTGGCGTTGGCGTCCGTCGTGCTGCCGTTCGTCGCGGTGGTGCCGATGACGGTCGGGAAGAAGGTGCTCGAGAAGTACATGTTGAGGTCTTCACCGGCGAAGGCCTCGCCCTTGAAGGCCACGAGCGGCTGGGTGTTGCCGGGCAGCGAGAAGGGGATGGAGAGCTGCACGTCGGCCGCGGTGATCCAGCGGGTGATGTCCTTGTCGTTCCCGGACGGGTTCGTGACCGGCGTGGGGTTCACCGTGAAGCGCTCCTTGCTGTAGTGGCCGGAGACGCCGAGCTCGAGCACGGTCTTGTTGTTGGCCTTGAAGAGGCCGGACACGCGGGCCTCGAGGGCCGGCATGCGGGAGCGGTTGCCAGGCCCAAGGGTCGTGGTGCCCTGGTCCGGGCTGAGCGGATCGAGCACGGCCACGGCGTAGGTCAGGCCGGCCGATTCGCCGAAGACGTCCTTGCCGAGCTCACCGTAGAGCTTGACCTGCGGCGAGCGGGTGTACAGGTTGCCGGCGCCCCAGAACAGCGGGTTCGCGACGTACGCGACGCTGGTCGCGAAGAGCGGCGCGACGAGGCCATAGTCCTGGCCGGCGAGGAGGGTCACGGGGCCGACCGGCGTGGACCAGGTCGCGGTACCGTAAGCCAGACGGAGGCGGGGGTCCGGGCGGTACCACTCGGAGTTGGAGGTGCCGTTGGGGAAGCCGCCCTGGAAGTCCATCTCGACGACGCCGTTCAGCTTCGCCCCGAGCGCCTCAGGCATTCCGATACGGAAGCCGATGCGGGACTGCCTGGCGTTCCCGAGGAACTGACCGGTTCCGGCGGGAGCGGCGTAGTTGGTGGTGGCGTTGCTGTTCGTCGCTCTGAACCCGAAGTCCGGGTTCGCGAACTGGCCAGCGTTCTCGAAGAAGTTGAAGAGGACGAAGCCGTACGGAGTGATGGTCACCAGCGGCGTGGCGGGAGCAGCCGGCTTCTCCTCGGCCTTCTGCTGTGCGCGCGCGATGAACGGTGTGGACGAGAGCAGTGCAGCTGCGAACAGCGACAGGCTTCTCTTCATGCGGTTTCTCCCAACATGGCGCGCGGGGACGCGCGGGTAAGCCCTCGGCGGGCTGGCAGGGCTTCTACCACACGTTTCGTGAGGAATACATGGGAAACCGCAGCGTTTGCGCCCGGTTGGGTATAGCCGGCCCCAGCCCCCGGCGGGTACGCGGGGACACCTTCGGTGGGTGATGGCGCGCCGCGGCCGCGCGTCGGATTCAGCGCTTCAGGGAGATGACCGTCACCGCGTCGCCGCCCTCGTGGCGATCGCCCGGGCGGAACGCCGCCACGTACGGCGAGGACGAGAGCAGCTCCCGCAGCGAGGCCTTGAGCGCGCCGGTACCGTGGCCGTGCAGCACGAGGCACTCCGCCTCGCCCTCCGAGTAGAGCCGGTCCAGGAACCGCTCCACCGCGCGGAGCAGCTCCTCCACGCGCATCCCGCGCACGTCGAGCCTCCGATCGGAGAGCGCCAGCCCCGCCGGGCGCGCCTCCTCGGCCCGGGCCAGCTTCTCCTCCCGGCTCTTCCCGAGCTTCGCCGAGGCGGCCTTGCCCCGGAGCGGGATGAGGTCGGCGAGCGGCCGCCGGATCCTGAGCGGGCCGGCCTGCACGAGCGCCTCGCCGCCCTGGACCTCGAGCACCTCGCCCTCGCCGCCGAGGGAGGCGAGCCGCACCCGCGCCCCGGGCCGGATCTCCGAGGCGGGGAGGGCCTCCGGCACGCTGCGCGCCTGCGCGGCGGCCACCTTCTCCGCCTTCTCCATGGTGGCGGCCCAGGCGTCGAGCTGCTTCGCCGCCTCGCTCACCTTGCGGACCGTCGGGGCCGCCTGGACCTCGGCGAGGAGGTCCGACACCACCTGCCGCGCCGCCTCGACCTCCTCCGCCATCTGCCGGGCCACCCGCGCCGCGGCCTCGCGCTCCGCCCGCCGCGCCTCCGCCTCGCGCTCGGCGGCCGCCTTCGCGGAGGCCTCCGCCTGGGCCCGGGCGCGCTCGAGCGCGCTCCGCTCGGCGGCGATGCGGGCCCGCTCCTCCTCGAGGGAGCGCAGGGCCTCCCCGAGGGCGCCGCCCTGCCCGGTGAGCGCGGCGCGTGCCCGCTCCACCACCCGCTCGGGCAGGCCGACGCGCCGGGCCACCTCGAGCGCCGACGAGCTCCCGGGGGTGCCGAGGTGGAGCTGGTAGGTGGGGACGAGCCGCTCGGCGTCGAAGCCGACCCGGGCGTTGCCGTAGCGGGCGTCGGAGAGCGCCAGCGCCTTGAGCTCGTCGAGGTGCGTGGTCACGAGGACCAGCGCCCCCTTCGTCGCGAGCTCCTCCAGGATCGCCGCCGCCAGCGCGGCGCCCTCGCGGGGGTCGGTGTCGGCCGCGATCTCGTCCACCAGCACGAGCGAGCCCTCGCCCGCGCCGGCCATGATCTCGCGCACCGCGGTGAGGTGGGCGGTGAAGGTGGAGAGGTCGCGGGAGAGGTCCCCCTTCTCGTCCACCGCGGCCCGGACCTCGTAGAAGAAGGGCAGGCGCGAGCCGGCCGCCGCCGCGATGGGCAGCCCCGCCCGCGCCATGCAGGCCGAGAGCCCGACCGCGGTGATGGAGACGGTCTTGCCGCCGCCGTTGGGCCCCGAGACCACGAGGGCCCGGCGCGGCGGCTCGAGCCGCACGTCGCTCGCCACCACCTTCTTGCCCTGCAGGACGAGGAGCGGGTGGCGCAGCGAGAGGAGCGAGAACCCCTCCGCCACCGGCCCGATCTCCGGCGGGTGCGCGTCGAGCTCGGAGGCGAGCCGCGCCGAGGCCTCGAGCAGGTCGAGCTCCGCCAGCCGCTCGAGGTCGCCCCCGAGCGCGCCGGCGCGGCCCGCCGCCCGCTCCGAGAGCTCGCGCAGGATCCGCTGCTCCTCCTCGGCCGCCATCGCCGCGGCGATGGAGAGCTCGTTGCCCATCTCCACCATCGGCTGCGGCTCGACGAACAGGGTCTGGCCCGACTGCGAGGCGTTGTGGACGATGCCGGGCACCTGCGAGCGGGCGCTCGCCAGCACCGGCAGGACGTAGCGGTCGTTGCGGATGGTGAAGTAGCTGTCGCGCAGGTTGCGCTCCATCTCCGCGTCTGCGAGGAGCGCCTCCACCCGGTTCTTGAGGGCGCGGTGCAGCCCCCGGACCCGCTCCCGCAGCGACTCGAGCGCGGGGCTGGCGCGGTCGGAGATGGCGCCGGACGGATCGACGGCGCGCTCGATGGCGTCGGCGAGCCCGGCGCGCTCCGAGAGCCCCTCGGCGAGGGCCCAGAGCCGCGGGCGGGCCGCCGCCCGGGGCGCCAGGGTGGCCCGGGTCCGGACCGCCGCGCGCTCGAGCGCGGCCACGAGGAGGAGGGCCGCGGGCTCGAGCACGCCGCCGCGGGCCGCGCGGTCGAGCGCCTCCTCGACGGCGCCCACGCTGCCGAGCGGCAGGGCGAACCGCTCCTCCCCGAGGGCGCGCGCCTCCTCCACCCGGAGCAGCGCCTCGCGGGCGGCGGCCGCGTCGGGCTGGAAGGGCAGGGCGGCGGCGCGCCGGGCGCCGGCCGGCAGGCGGCAGCGGGCCGCCAGCGCGGCCGTGAGCTCGGGCCAGCCGAGCTCGGCGAGGGTGCGGTCGTTCATGGGGAGCGGAGACTACCCGGCCCGCGCCCACGCCGCACCCCATGAAAAAAGGCCGGCGGGGGTGCCCGCCGGCCTTCGTCGCGCCGCTCCGCGGGGAGCGCCGCTAGGAGTTTGCCGCCGGCCGGTCCGCGGCCAGCTCGTGGCCGTCGTTCGCCGCCGCGCCGTCCACCGCCGCGAGGCCGGAGAGCACCCGCCGCGCGTGGGTGACGTCGAGCTCGCCCTCCCACTTCGACACCGCGACCGAGGCCACGCCGTTGCCGATGAGGTTCGTGATGGCGCGCGCCTCCGACATGAAGCGGTCCACGCCGAGGAGGAGCGTGAGGCCGGCCACCGGGATGTTGCCGACCGCCGAGAGGGTCGCCGCGAGCGTGATGAAGCCGCCGCCGGTCACCGCCGCCGCGCCCTTCGAGGTGAGCAGCAGCACCGCCAGGATCTCGAGCTCCTGGACCGTGGAGACCTGGGTGTTGGTGGCCTGCGCGATGAAGAGGGTGGCGAGCGTGAGGTAGATGGAGGTGCCGTCGAGGTTGAAGCTGTAGCCCATCGGCACGACCAGGCCGACCACCGACTTGGAGCAGCCGAGCTTCTCCATCTTGTTCATCATGAGCGGCAGGGCCGACTCGGAGGAGGACGTGCCGAGCACGATGAAGACCTCCTCCTTGATGTACCGGAGGAACTTGAAGATGGAGAGGCCGGACCACCACATCACCACGCCGAGCACCAGGAACACGAAGAGGATGCTCGTCGTGTAGAAGGTCCCGATGAGCTTGGCGAGGCTGAGGAGCGTGTGGATGCCGTACTTGCCGATGGTGAAGGCCATGGCGCCGAACGCGCCGACCGGCGCCACGCGCATCACGATGCCGACGATCTTGAAGAGGATGCCGGAGAGGCCGTCGATGAACCGGAGCACCGGCTCGCCCGCCTCCTTCATCCCGGCCAGGGCCACGCCGAAGAGGATGGAGAAGAAGAGCACCTGCAGGATGTCACCCTTGGCGAAGGCGTCGGCGACGTCCTTCGGGATGACGTTCATGACGAAGTCCACCGTGTTGAGGTGGGCCGAGGGCGACGTGTAGCTGGCGATCGCCTTGGTGTCGAGCGTCGCCACGTTCACGTTCATGCCGGCGCCGGGCCGCAGGATCTTGCCGACGAAGAGGCCGATGGCGAGCGCGATGGTGGTGAGGATCTCGAAGTAGACGATCCCCTTGAGGCCGACGCGGCCCACCTTCTTGAGATCGCCCATCTTGGCGATGCCCGTGACGACCGTGGAGAACACGATCGGGGCGATGAGCATCTTCACCAGCTTGATGAACCCATCCCCGAACGGCTTCATCTGCTGGCCGGCGTTCGGGTAGAAGTGGCCCAGGAGCGCGCCCAGGGTCACCGCGATGATCACCTGCAGGTAAAGGCTCTTCCTGAGACGCTTCACTTCACGCTCCTTTTTTTTTGAGAACTCCGGAGGGGTGCGCCCAAAGGGGTGGAAGTCCGGGACTCTACGACCCCGAGTGGCTGACAGGCAAGGGAGGGGCCTGTCGCGTGAGCGAAGACCCCTTCTGGGGCTAGAGCGCCAGAGCGGTCCTGCCTCTCCGGTCGCAGGTCGATCGGGTTGACGACCGTCAACGCGCCGGCGTCCCCCGCGTGGCGAGCGCGGCCGCGCGTGCCCACCTTCGATCCGGAGGTGGACCGCTCGTGCCGTCCCAGGTTTCTCCGTCGAGCCGAAACGTCCCGAGGCTGAGCGTGGTCCACGCGCCGGCCCCGTCGCAGTCCCGCCTGACCCTGCTCGCGCGCGCCGCGCTGGTCCGCCTCTGGCTCGTCTGCCTGAGCGGCTTCGCGCTCGCCGGGGCGCTCCTGGCGCTCCTGCCGGTGATCTGGCGGCGGGCGCCGGTGGGCCGGCGGCTGCACCCGCCCCGGCGCGAGGCGCGCGTCATCCCGCTCGCGCCGCCCCGCCGCGCCAACCACTCCTGAGCGCGTGAGGGTCCGGCCGTGCGGATCGGCATCGTGACCGAGCACTACGGCCCCGGGAGCTCGGGCGTGGTGGATCACGTCCGGCACTTCGCTCGCGAGGCGCGGCGGCTCGGCCACGCGGTCAAGATCGTGACCGGCGGCGCCCCGGCCGGCTGCGCCCCGGAGGACGGGCCGGAGGTGATCCGGCTCGGCTCCTCGCGGCCGCTCCTCCACGGCGGCGCCCTCACGCGGGTCTCGACCGGGCTCGGCACCTCCCGCGCGATGCGCGAGGTGCTGGCCCGCGAGCGGTTCGACGTGGTCCACGTCCACTGCCCGCTCACGCCGGTGCTGCCGCTGCTGGCGCTCCACCACGCCACCGGGCCGGTGGTCGGCACCTTCCACGGGCAGTTCCGGCCCTGGCTCCCGCTCCGGCTCGGGCGCGGGGTGCTGCAGCGGTACCTCGACCGGCTCGACGCGGCCGTCGCGGTCTCGCGCGCCTGCCTCACCGCCCTGCGCGGCCGGCTGCGCGCCGACTTCGCCATCATCCCGAACGGCGTGGACCTGGAGCGCTTCGCGCGCGGGCGGCGGCTCCGCCGGTACGACGACGGGCGGGTGAACGTGCTGTTCGCCGGGCGGCCCGAGCCGCGCGGCGGGCTCGACCGGATGATCGCCGCCTTCCTGGTCCTCCGCGCGCAGCTCGACTGCCGGCTGCTCGTGCTGGGGGAGGGGCCGCTCCTCCCGCGCTACAAGGCGCTCGTGCCGGTCGAGGCCCGCGAGGAGGTGGTCTTCGCGGGCGAGGTGGGCGACGCGCGCCCGGACTGGTTCGCGACCGCCGACGTGGTCTGCGCCCCGACCCGGAGCGCCACCTTCGGCATGCCGCTCCTCGAGGCGATGGCGGCGGGCAAGCCGGTGATCGCGTCGGACGTGGACGGCCACCGCGAGGTGCTGCGCCAGGGGCGCGAGGGGGAGCTGGTGGACCCCGACGACGAGCGCGCCTGGGCGCGGGCCATCCTGCGGGCGACGCGCGAGCCGGCCCGGGGCGCGGCGCTGGGCGAGCGGGGACGGCAGACGGCCCAGCGGTACGCCTGGCCGGTGGTGGCGCGGGAGGTGCTCGCGCTGTACCGCTCGATCGGCGTGAGGGGGTAGGGCCCCGCGGAGCTTGCGGCCGGTCAGCTCCGGCGCGATGCTGCCCGCCCGCGCACGACCGCCGGAGACCCCGTTGAGCACGAGCCCCGCCGAGCGCCAGCGCGCCGAACCGCCCCGACGCCTCGCCGGCCCCGCCGTGCAGCTCCTCGGGCTGCTGGTGCTCCTCGCCTTCGGGATCCTGGCGCTCGAGCGGGTGGATCGGGCGGCGCTGCGGCGGGCGCTCTCGGGCGCGGAGGTCTGGCCGCTCGTCCTCGCCACCGCCGGCAACTTCGGCGCCATCGCGCTGCAGGCCGCCCGCTGGCGCGCCCTCGTCCAGCCCGCGGCGCCGCGGGTGCGCTACCGGGACGCCTGGCTCAGCCTCAACGCCGGCTACGCCGTGGGGCTCGCGCTCCCGGCCCGCACCAACGACGTGGTGCGGATCCACCTGCTCGCCCGCCGCAGCGGCGCCTCCATGGCCGCGCTGGCCGGCACCGCTGCCATCGACCACCTGGTCGGCGGCGTCACCCTGCTCGCGCTGCTGGTCGCGGCGCCGCTGCTCGCCCCGCTCCCGCGCTGGGCGAGCCACGCGGCGCTGGGGGCGCTGGGGGCGCTCGCGGCGGGGGGGCTCGCGATCTGGCTGCTCCGGCCGCGGGGGCGGGGGGCGCCCTCGCACGGCGGCCTCTCCGGCTTCGTCGGGCGGCTGCGGCACGGGCTGCTCGCGGCCGAGACCCCGGCCGCGCTCGCCCGCTCCGCCGCCTTCGCCCTCGGCAGCTGGGGCGCGGAGCTCGTCATCGCGCTCCTCGCGCTCCGGGCCTTCCACCTCCCCACCACGCCGGAGACGGCGCTGCTCTGCGTGCTCGCCACCACGCTCTCGGCGGCGGCCTCGGTCTCGCCCGGCAACGCCGGCGCCTTCGAGCTCTCGGCGGTCCTGGCGCTGGCGAGCCTCGGCGTGGCGCACGCGCCGGCCCTCGCCTTCGCCCTCGGCTACCACCTCGTCCACCTCCTGCCGGTGGCGGTGGCGGGGGGAGGGTGGCTCCTCCTCTCCCAGGCCCGCCGCGCGCTCCCCGGGGGAGCGCGATGAGCGGGTCGCCGCGGCCGCGGGCCTGTAAGATGCAGCCGGACGGTCCGCCCGGCGCGGCGCCCCCGAACCCCCGGAGCCCGAGAAGATGAACGCCGATCGCAAGGGCCGCCCCGCGGCCCGCTCCAAAGTCCGCCCCGCGGCGCGCTCCAGCGCCCGCCCCGCTCCCTCGCGGCGCCCGCGCGCCCTCGTCCGGAGCGGGCTCGACCTGCTCGTGGACACCGGCTTCGAGGCCCTGCGCGGGCTCGCGGTGGGGCTGGTGTGCAACCCGACCGCCGTGGACCGCCGGCTCCGCCACGCCGCCGACCTCCTGCACGGGGCGAGGGGGGTGAAGCTCCGCGCGCTCTTCGGCCCCGAGCACGGCGTCCGCGGGGACGCGCAGTACATGGCCGCCGTGGGCCACGAGCACGACGCCCGCACCGGCGTGCCGGTCCACTCGCTCTACGGCCCCACCGTGGACTCCCTCACGCCCGCGCCGGAGCAGCTCCACGGGCTCGACGCGCTGGTGTTCGACATCCAGGACGTCGGGGCCCGCTACTACACCTACCAGGCCACCATGATGCTCTGCATGGAGGCGGCGGCGCGGGCCGGCATCGGCTTCGTGGTGCTCGACCGGCCGAACCCCATCGGCGGCGTGGAGGTGGAGGGGCCGGCGCTGCGGAAGGGCTTCGAGAGCTTCTGCGGCCTGCACGACCTCGCCCCGCGCCACGGGCTCACGGTGGGGGAGCTGGCGGGGCTCTTCCGCGCCGAGCGGGGGCTCGACCTGAACCTCCTCGTGGTGCCGTGCCGCGGCTGGCGGCGGCGCCAGCGCGCCCGCGACACCGGCCTCCCCTGGGTCTTCCCCTCGCCCAACATGCCCACGCCGGAGACGGCGCTCGTCTACCCGGGGATGTGCCTGCTCGAGGGCACCAACCTCTCCGAGGCGCGCGGCACCACCCGGCCGTTCGAGCTGTTCGGCGCGCCCTGGCTCGACGGCGCCGGTCTCGCCGAGGCGCTCGCGGCGGAGCGGCTGCCGGGGGTCGGCTTCCGCCCGGTGAGCTTCGTGCCCGCCTGGGACAAGCACGCCGGGGAGCGGTGCCACGGGGTGGAGCTGCAGGTGACCGACCCGGAGGCGTTCCGCCCCTTCCGCACCGGGCTCGCCTGCGTGGCGCTGGCGCGCGCCCAGGACCCGGCCCGATTCCGGTGGCGGACCGAGCCGTACGAGTACGTGCAGGACGTCCCGGCCTTCGACCTCCTCTGCGGGTCGGACCGCGAGCGCCGCGGGCTGGAGGCGGGGCGCTCCTGGCGGGAGCTGGCGCGCGCCTTCGCCCCGGAGGAGCGGGCCTTCGCGCGGCGGCGCGCCCGGTTCCTGCGTTATCCCTGAGCCATGGCCCGCGAGATCGCGCTCCTGGGCGGGTCCTTCAACCCGCCGCACGTCGGCCACCTGATGGCCGCCTACTGGACCCTCGCCACGCAGGACGTGGCCGAGGTCTGGCTCATGCCCGCCTACCAGCACCCCTTCGGGAAGGAGCTCGCGCCCTTCGAGGATCGGCTCGAGATGTGCCGCATCGCCGCGCAGGCGCTCCGCGGCGTGCACGCCTGCGGCGCCGAGGCGGAGCTGGCGGGCGACCCGCTCGTGGGCAAGACGGCGCGCGTGCTGGAGCACCTCGCGAAGAAGCACCCCCGCGACCGGTTCGCGCTCGTCCTCGGCACCGACATCCTGCCCGACACCGCGAAGTGGTACCGGTTCGACCGCGTGAAGGAGCTGGCGCGCATCGTCGTGGTGGGGCGCGAGGGCTACCCCGAAGGCGCCGAGACGCTGCCGCTCCTGCCGCGCGTCTCCTCGACCGAGATCCGGCAGCGGCTGTCGCGCGGCGAGGACGCCTCGCCCTTCGTGCCGCGCAAGGTGCTCGCGTACCTGCAGGAGCGGGGGCTGTACCGGGGCTGAGCTCAGCGGCGGAGCGCCCGCGCCACCGCGCGGGCCTTCGCGGGATCGAGCCCCCCGGCGCGCGCGAGCCTCACGAGCCGCCGCGAGAGGAGCCGGTAGATCTCGCGGTCCTCGCCCGTGAGCAGCGCGAGCTGCCGCGCCACGGTGCCGGCGTCGCCGCGCGCGGCCGGGCCGGTGAGGGCGCCCGGGAGCCCGCGGGCCGCGAGGTTCTCGACGGCGCCGCGCAGCAGCGGCACGAGGGCGGGGAGGGCGGCCCGGGGCGGCGCGCCGGCCCGCTCCCAGCACTCGGCCGCCAGCGCCGCGAGCGCCATGGCGAGGTTGGAGGCGACGACCGCCGCGGCGTGGTAGCGCGCCCGGCCCCGCTCCGGCACCGCGATCGGCCTTAGCCCGAGGTCGCGCGCGGCGCGGCCGAGGAGCCGCCTCGCGGCCGCGTCCCCGGCGAGGGCGGCGAAGCCGCCGGGCGCCACCGGCCCGCCCGCGAGCGCCTGCAGCAGGTGGAGCGAGCCCGGGTGCGCGCCGCGGCGGCGGGCCGGGGCGAGCGGCGAGAGCGGGAGGGCGCCGGCGCCGTGGGCCACCACCTGCCCGCGGCGGAGGTGCGGGGCGACGCTCCGGCAGGCCTCGGCCACCGCGTCGTCGGGCACCGCCAGGAGCACGAGCGCGTGGTCCCGCGCCGACGCGAGGCCGGCCGCCGGGAGCCCGGCCCGCCGCACGGCCGCGCGCCCGCGGGGGCTCCGGGCCACGAGCGCCACCCGCCACCCGGCGGCGGAGAGGCCGCGCCCGAGCGCGACGGCGAGCCGGCCGGCGCCGACGATGAGCGCCGAGCGGGTCACGCCCGCACGAAGACCAGGGCGGCGCCGTCGGCCGCCACGCGCACCGCGTCGCCGGCCTGGAACTCGCCCCGCAGGATCCGCTCGGCGAGCGGCGCCTCGACGAGCCGCTGCACCGCCGCGCGCATGGGGCGCGCCCCCAGCGTCGGGTCGAAGCCGCCGCGCTCGATCAGGTGGGCGACCACGTCCTCGCCGGCCTCGAACCGGATCCGCCGCTCCGCCTCGAGCCGCGAGGACGACTCCGCGAGCAGCAGGGCGGCGATGCGCGCCACGTCCTCGCGCGAGAGCGCCGGGAAGAAGAGCTTCTCGTCGAGCCGGTTCCAGAGCTCCGGGGGGAGGGCGCCGCGCGCCGCGGCGACCGCCTGCTCCTGGCGCGGGGCGGCCCGCTCGGCGGCGCCGAAGCCCATCGCCGCCGGCCGGGTGCTCGTGGCCTCGGCCGCGCCCAGGTTGCTCGTCAGCACCACCACGGCGTTCGAGAAGTCCACCTGGCGCCCGCGGCCGTCGGTGAGCCGCCCCTCCTCGAGCACCTGCAGGAGGAGCAGCAGGACGTCGCGGTGGGCCTTGTCCACCTCGTCGAGGACCACCACGCTCGCCGGGCGGCGGCGGACGGCCTCGGTGAGCTGCCCGCCCTCGCCGTAGCCCACGTACCCGGGCGCGGCGCCGACGAGGCGGGCCACGCCGGTCGGCTCGCTGCACTCGCTCATGTCGAGCCGGACGAGCGCGTCGCGGCTGCCGTAGAGGGCGTCGGCGATGGAGCGGGCGAGCTCGGTCTTGCCCACGCCGGTGGGGCCGAGGAAGAGGAAGCTGCCCATGGGGCGGCGGGTGGCGAAGCCGGCGTAGTTGCGCTTGAGGACGCTCGCGATCCGCTCGATCGCCTCCCGGTGCCCCACCACGCGCTCGGCGAGCGCCGCCTCGAGCCGCAGGATGCGCTCGCGGTCGGAGGCGAGGAGGCGCGACTCCGGGATGCCGGCCATCTTGGCGACCACCTTCGCCACCTCGGGGACGCCCACCTCGCGCTTGCCCTCGCGGCGGGCGCGCGAGCCGGCGAGGTCGATCACCGCCACCGCCTTGTCCGGCAGGAAGCGGTCGGTGATGTACCGGGCCGAGAGCGAGGCCGCGGAGGCCACCGCGTCGGGCGCGTAGCGGATCTGGTGGTGCTGCTCGTAGCGGGGGAGCAGCCCCTCGAGGATCGCGGTCGCGTCGTCGATGGAGGGCTCGCGCACCAGCACCGGCGCGAAGCGGCGCTCGAGCGCCGGGTCCTTCTCGATGTGCTGGCGGTACTCGTCGTGGGTGGTCGCGCCGATGCAGGGGAACTCGCCGCGCGCCAGCGCCGCCTTGAGCTCGTTGGCGGCGTCCTGGGGGCCCTCGCCGGTGGCGCCCGCGCCCATGATGGTGTGGATCTCGTCGATGAAGACCACCACCCGGCCGCCGGCGCGCCGCACCTCGTCCTTGATGCCGTTGAGCTTCTCGGAGAAGGAGCCGCGCAGCTGGGTCCCGGCGAGCACGCCCGCCATGTCGATCTCGACCAGGATCTTCTCGCCGGGCCGGTCCTGCAGCAGCCGCTGCGCGATCCCCTCGACGATGGCGGTCTTGCCGACGCCCGGCTCGCCCAGCAGCAGCGGGTTGTTGGCGCGCCGCTTCCCGAGGACGTCGATCGCCTCCTCCACCTCGCGGTCGCGGCCGACGAGGGGGTCGAGCTTGCCCTGCTGGGCGAGCTCGGTGAGGTTGCGCGCCAAGGACGAGAGCCAGGGGTACTCGCGGGGATCGAGCGCGTAGGGGGAGGGCTTGAGGGCCGCGGCGGCGCGGGCGGCGTCGAGCCCGCGGTGGGCGGGGGCGGCGAGCGGCTCGGGGGGCTCGACGGCCCGCTCCGGCGCGGCGCTCGGCCGGGGCTCCGGGGCCCGCGCCACCCCGGCGCGCGGCTCGGCGGGGGCGAGGAGCTCCGGCTCGAGCTCCTCGTCCGCGGGGCTCGGGGCCGCGGGGGCCATGCGGCGCGCGAGCGGCGGGGGGCGGCCCTGGGCGGGCACCTCGCGCAGCCGGCGCGGCATGCGGGCGGTGAAGTAGGAGAGGGCGACGTTGCGCAGGGTGGCGAGCTGCAGCCCGCACCCGGCGAGCAGCTGGTGCGCGGCGGCCTGGCGCACGCGGCTCATGGCGATGAGGAGGTGCAGGCAGTCCACCTCCTCGGCCCCCAGCCCCTCGGCCACCTGGCGCGCCCGCTCCCGGACCTCTCGCTCGACGCCGTCCGGCTCCTTTGGGGCGCCGGTCATGGCGAGGAGGATCTTGTCCTCGTCGATCCCGCGGTCCCGCAGGAGCAGCTCGGCCCGGTTGGGCACCGTGAAGAAGGCGAGGAGCTGGTGGGCGCTGGTCAGCTTCTGGTTCACGTTCCGGGCGATGTCCTCGGCCTCGGACAGGACCTGGACCAGCTCCATCGACTCGATCACGGTGGGCATTGCCGCCGAACATCCGATATCGCGCCCGCCCGGTCAATTTTCCGCGTCATTCCTGCGGGATCCGCCCTCCCTGGCCCGGGCGGGCCCGCGGAGCCGGGCGGGCGCGGCGCGGGGGAGCTGCGCGTGGCCCACCCGGGGCCGCCGGCCGCTAGTCGAGCCCGCGCCGGTAGAGCTCCTCCTCGTCGAGCCCGAGGAAGTGTCCCACCTCGTGGAGGAGGGTGACGCGGATCTCGTCGGTGAGCTCGCGCTCGTCCCGCGCGAACCGCTCGAGGTTTCGCTGGAAGAGCACGATCGCCGAGGGGAAGTGGCTCCAGGGGTCGGCCGACGCCTTCTCCCCGAGCGGCGACCCGCGGAAGAGCCCCAGGATCGAGGGCGAGAGCGGCGGGTCCTCGGCGCGCAGCTCGTCCGCCGCCGGGAGGTCCTCCACCTGGATCACGACGTTCTCGAGGTAGCGGCGGACCGGCTCCGGGAGCGCCGCGAGCGCCTCCTCCACCCGCGCCTCGAAGTCGGCGGGGGAGAGCGCGACGGGCGGCGGGAAGTCGTCCGGGGCGAGCCGGGTGGCGCGGGCGAGGTGTCGCGCCGCCTCGCGGGGCTCGCCGAGCCGCTCCAGGGCGAGCCCGAGCGCGTGGTGGGCCAGGGCGTCGCCGGGCTCCTCGCGCACCACCGCCGCGAGCGCGTCGCGGGCCTCCTCGAAGCGGCAGAGCTCGTGGAGCGCGAGGCCGCGCTCGAGCGCGAGGTCGAGGTCGCCCGGGAGGAGCCGCAGCCCCGCCTCGGCGCGCGCGAGCGCCTCGCCGGCGAGGCCGAGCTGCGCGAGCGCCCGCGCCTCCTGCAGCGCGAACTCCCCCTCCCACTCCGGCTCCCCGGCGGCGCGGGCGCGCTTCGCGCCGCGGCGGGCGAGGGCGAGGCCGCGCTCCAGCAGCTCCCGGTCGCCGTCCTCCTGCTGCAGGCGGCCGACGTGCAGCTCGGCGGCGTCGAGCAGGAGCTCGAGGTCGTCGGGGCGCTCCCGGAGCGCGCGCTCGCAGGCCTCGCGCTCCTCCTCCAGGCTGTCGGGCGGCCGTCCCACGCCCCGACGAGGTAACGGTCTCGCGACGGTCCGTCAACGCCCCGGGCCTCGCTTGACGGGTCGGTCGGCGCGGTTACATTAGCGGCCGTCAGCGGCGACTGCCAACTCGATAGCGTGGCGCAAGTCGCCGGAACAGCTAACGAAATCTTCAAAGGAGCGAGTCGATGCCAGCCAAGGAGATCGCCTTCCACCAGGACGCCCGCGAGGCCGTGCTGCGCGGCGTGCAGACCCTCGCCGAGGCCGTCGCGGTGACCCTCGGCCCGAAGGGACGGAACGTCGTCATCGAGAAGAGCTACGGCTCCCCGACCATCACCAAGGACGGCGTCACCGTCGCCAAGGAGATCGAGGTCGAGAGCAAGTTCGAGAACATGGGCGCGCAGATGGTCCGCGAGGTGGCGAGCAAGACCTCCGACAAGGCCGGCGACGGCACCACCACCGCCACCGTGCTCGCCCGCGCCATCTACGAGGAGGGGCTCCGGCTCGTGGCGGCCGGCCACAACCCGATGGACCTGAAGCGCGGTATCGACCAGGCGGTCGAGGCGATCGTGGCGCAGCTCAAGGTCCTCTCCAAGCCCACCCAGGGCCAGCAGGAGATCGCCCAGGTCGGCACCGTCTCGGCCAACGGCGACGCCACCATCGGCAAGATCATCGCCGAGGCCATGGAGAAGGTCGGCAAGGAGGGCGTGATCACGGTCGAGGAGGCGAAGGGGCTCGACACCACGCTGGAGGTGGTCGAGGGCATGCAGTTCGACCGCGGCTACGTCTCGCCGTACATGGTGACGAACCCGGAGCGGATGGAGGCGGTCCTCGACGACGCCTACGTGCTCGTGACCGAGAAGAAGATCACCGCGATGGCCGATCTCATCCCGGTGCTCGAGCAGGTCGCCCGCTCCGGCAAGCCGCTCCTCATCGTCGCCGAGGACCTCGAGGGCGAGGCGCTCGCGACCCTGGTGGTGAACAAGCTGCGCGGGACGCTCAACGTCTGCGCGGTGAAGGCCCCCGGCTTCGGCGACCGGCGCAAGGAGATGGTGAAGGACATCGCCACGCTGACCGGCGCGCAGGTGGTCGCGGAGGAGCTCGGGATCAAGCTCGAGCAGCTCACGCTCAAGGAGCTCGGCCGCGCCAAGCGCATCACGGTGGACAAGGACAACACCACCCTCGTGGACGGCGCCGGCAAGAAGGAGGAGATCGAGGCCCGGGTGAAGGTGATCCGGGGCCAGATCGAGGAGACCACCAGCGACTACGACCGGGAGAAGCTGCAGGAGCGGCTCGCCAAGCTGGTCGGCGGGGTGGCAGTCATCAACGTGGGCGCCGCCACCGAGGTGGAGATGAAGGAGAAGAAGGCCCGGGTGGAGGACGCGCTGCACGCCACCCGCGCCGCGGTCGAGGAGGGCATCGTCCCCGGCGGCGGCGTCGCCTTCCTGCGCTGCCTCGAGGCGCTGCAGGGGCTGAAGCTCCCGGAGGCGCAGCAGCGCGGCGTCGAGATCGTGCGGAAGGCGGTGGAGTTCCCCGCCCGCCGCATCGCCCAGAACGCCGGCTGGGAGGGGGCGGTGGTGGTCGGCAAGATCCGCGAGGGCAAGGGCGCCTTCGGCTTCAACGCCGCCAAGGAGGAGTTCGAGGACCTCGTGAAGGCGGGCGTCATCGACCCGACCAAGGTGGAGCGGACCGCCCTCCAGAACGCCGCGTCGGTGGCGAGCCTGCTCCTCACCACCGAGGCGCTCGTGGCCGACAAGCCGCCCAAGAAGAAGGCCGGCGCGCCCGCCGGCGGGATGGGCGGCATGGGCGGGATGGGCGGCGGCATGGACGACATGGACTACTAGGCGCGACGGCGGCGCGGGGGGCACCCGGGTGATCCGGGGCCCCCCGCCCTCGGCCGGGGAGGGTCAGCGGTTCCCGCCAGAGACGTGGAGCGTCTCGCCCGTGATCCACCCGGAGTCGCCCGACGCCAGGAAGACGGCGACCGGCCCCACGTCTTCGGGCTGGCCGATCCGGCCGAGCGGCGTCTGCACCTCGATCTGCTTGCGGAAGTCGCCCTGCGCGAAACCCGCGGCGCGCACCCCCTCGGTCTCCACCATGCCGGGATTGATGGAGTTGACCCGAATCTTCCGGGGCCCGAGCTCCTTCGCCAGCGCCCGGGTGGCCGCGTCGACGGCCGCCTTCGTCGCGCTGTAGACCGAGGTGTTCGCAGGGGCGGCGGTGGCGGCCACCGAGCTGATGTTGATGATGCTGCCGCCCTCGGGGCCGAGGTGCTTGATGGCCTCCTGCGTGGCCAGGATCAGCCCCAGCACGTTGATGTCGAACTGCCGGTGGAAGTGCCTCGCGGTGACCTCCTCGAGGGACGCGAACTCGTAGACCCCTGCGTTGTTGACGAGGACGTCGAGCCGTCCGAAGGCCCGCCGGGTCTCGGCGAACAGCCGCCGGACGTCCTCGGGCTGGGCCACGTCGGCCCGGACCGCGACGGCCCTGCCTCCCTCGCGGGCGATGTCGGCGACGACCCGCGCGGCGCCCTCGTGGTCCGAGACGTAGTCGACGACGACGGCGGCCCCCTCCGCGGCGAGGTGCCGGGCGATCGACGCTCCGATGCCCTTCGACGCGCCAGTGACGACCGCGACCTTCCCTTCGAGCTTCTGAGACATCGGCGTGCTCCTTGGTGGTGGTGATCGTTGTGTATCGATCGGTACAGAACGTAGGAGCGGTGGACCGGCGCGTCAAGCGCCAGTAATGTACCTTTCGGTATACGATCCTCCGAGGTCGACCTTCCGATGGGACGCCCGCGCGTATTCGACGTGGATGAAGCGCTGGATCGCGCCCTGCGCGTCTTCTGGCGCAAGGGGTACGAGGGCACGTCCCTCTCCGACCTCACGCGGGCCATGCGCATCAGCCGGCCCAGCCTCTACGCCGCGTTCGGCAACAAGGAGCAGCTCTTCCGCAGGGTCCTCGACCGCTACGCCGAGGGGCCCGCGGCCTACGTCGGGGAGGCCCTCGCCGAGCCGACCGCGCGCGCGGTGGTGGAGCGGTTGTGGCGCGGGGCCGTCGACCAGCTGACCGCGCCGCGATCCCCGCGCGGCTGCCTCCTGGTGCAGGGCGGCCTCGCCTGCGGGGACGAGGCCCAGCCGATCCGCCGGGAGCTGGCGATGCGGCGGGACGCGGGGGTGGCCGCGCTGCGCGCGCGCTTCGAGCGGGCGGTGGCCGAGCACGACCTGCCTCCCGGCTCGGACCCCGGCGAGCTCGCGCGCTACGCCGCGGCGGTGGGCCACGGGATGGCCGTGCTGGCGGCGGGTGGCGCGGGCCGGGAGGAGCTGGCGCGGGTCGCGGAGCGGGCGCTCCGCGCCTGGCCGAGCTGAGGGGAAGGCGCCGGGGCGGATTGGCCGGCGAGGCTGCCGGACGTCGGGGCGGGGAGGATGCGGGACGTCTGGGGCGGCGCTCATCCCCAGCTCTCCCCCTGCCCGGAGGGAGCGCCGATGGAGCCTGTCGTCACTGCCTCGGTCTTGTCTCCCTCGCCCGTGGTGTCCGCCACACTTCCGCTCTCCGAAGGAGAGCCCCTTCAGCACTCCGCCACCGCGGCTGCACTGCAGCTCTCCCCTCCGGTTGCGGCACCGCGGTTCGCCACCTCCGGTGCGCCAACGGCCACTTGCCCTCCCGAACGAGAGGGGGCTCAGGACGGACGCCTGGGGAGGCCCGCGCACCGAGCCGCCCGGAGGTTCGCCCGCTGTCCGCTGACAGCTATTGGCGCGAAGAGGACGGCCGACGCTGCGAGAGCCGCTGGCAGCTAGGGTTGGACCACGTCGTGCCAGTGGCGCTCGGCGGTCCCTCGACGGTCGAGAACGTCCGGCTTGCGTGCCGGGTCCATCACCTCGCGAGCGCCGAGCAGGTCTTCGGGCGGGAGCACATGGCCCGGTTTCGGCGGAAGCCGCCCCGGGCGGGTGAAACCAGGTCGTGACGGCGGCGCGGCGGCGCTGCCCTGTGTCGAAGACCAAGCGGGCGGGTCCACCAGCGCCGAAGACCGCCGGTCACGTAGCGCCACCGCGCCGCTTCGCCCGCGCGCCTCCCCGCGCCGTGCTACCCGCCCCGGGCTACCTCGCCGGCGCCGGCGGCAGGTCCTTCGACGCGAGGTAGACCACGTTCCGCGTCGAGCGCTTGCCGCGGTACATGGCCCGGTCGGCGAGGTCGAGCACCTCGGCCTTGTCGCGGGTGTGCTCGGGGAAGCTCGCGAGGCCGATGGAGGCGGTGATGTGCACCCGCGCCGACTCGCGCGACAGGAAGACGTGGTCCTCGATGGCGCGCCGGATGCGCTCCGCCACCTTGAGCCCCACGCCGGAGTCGATCCCCATGAGCACCGCCACGTACTCGTCGCCGCCGTAGCGCGCCACCACGTCGTCGTCGCGGACGCAGGCCTTGAGGACCCGGGCCACCTCCACGAGCAGCTTCGAGCCGTTGAGGTGGCCGTGGGTGTCGTTCACCGACTTGAAGCGGTCGAGGTCCATGAAGAGCACGGTGAAGGGCCGGCCGTTCTGGATCTCCCGCTCGAGCGCCAGGTCGAGGAAGCGGACGTTGTAGAGGTGCGTGAGGTCGTCGAGGTAGGCGAGGTGCTCCACCTGCTTGAGCTGGCCGAACGTGCGGAGCGCCAGCCCGAAGTGGCGGCAGACGAACTGGGCGCCGCCGAGCCGTTCCGCGGTCGGGGGCGCGGGTGCGATCACCGCCGCGACGGCCAGCACCACCTGTCCGTCGGTCACCGGGAAGAGGACCGGGACGCCCATCCCCTCGACCGCCGGCAGCACGGTCGGCTCGGCGGGCGAGAGGCCGGCGAGGCGCGGCGCGCTCGCGGCCACGAGCGCCTCCGCCTCCGCGTCGCCGAGCGCGTGCCGCCCCGCCGCGGCCACGGCGCCGGCGCGCGTCCGCTCGAGCAGGACCGCCCCCCGGCCGCCGCACTCCGAGGCGACCGCGGCGAGCGCCATCTGCACGAGCTTGTCGCGCTCCATGCTGGCGGCGAGCCGCTGGCAGGTCTCGAAGAGCTGCAGGTGCGCGCGCAGGGCCTTGTTCTCGGCGAGGAGCGCGCGGGTGGAGAGGCAGCGCTGGACCGCGACCTGCAGCGCCTCCGGCGTGACCGGCTTCACGAGGTAGTCGCTCGCGCCGGACTTCATGGCCCGGACCGCCGGGTCCACCCGGTCGAGGGCGGTGATGACGAGCGCCTCGATGTCGGGGTCGAGCTGCTTCGCCGCCGCGAGGAGCTCGAGCCCGTCCGAGCCGGGCAGGATCACGTCGGTGATGAGGACGTCGAAGCGGCGGGCCCGCAGCGCCTCGAGCGCGGCGGCGGCGTCCTCGGCCACCGCCACCTCGTAGCCGGTGGCGCGGAGGTAGTCGGAGTAGACCGTCCGCGCGAAGCGCTCGTCGTCGACGAGGAGCACCGAGTGGGCCATCGCCTGCTGTATACCATGAAGCGTGGACTCACTCCCGGCCCAGCGGCAGGCGCTCCTGTTCGAGGCGGGCGGTGTGCGCCTCGCGCTCCGTCTCTCCCACGTGCGGAAGATCGTCGCCGCTCCGGGCGACGAGGCGGAGCTCTCGGTGGACGGGCTCGCCATGGCGGCGCTGCCGGTGGCGGTCGCCCTGGGACGCCCCTTCCGGCCGTGCGCCTTCGCGGTGGTCACCGAGTCGTCGCCCCCCACCGCGCTCCGGGTCGAGCGGCTGCTCGGCATCCTCGACCTGGAGGCCGCCGAGGTGTTCCAGCTCCCGGCGCGGTCGCTGCTCCCGCAGCCGCCGCCCTTCCTCGCGGCCATCGTGGCGCGAGGGGAGCTCTCCCTCGAGCTCTCCCCGGAGGCGCTCGGGTGGGCGGCGGTGAACCCCGCCGCCGAGCCGCTCGCCCCGCCTCCGGAGGCGCCGCCCGCCCCGGGGCGCGAGCTCCTCTTCGAGCGGGCCGGCCAGGTGTACGCCGTGCCGCTGCCCCTGCTGGTGCAGGTGGTGGAGCAGCCGCGCGTGCACCCGGTGCCCCTCACGCCGCCGGTCCACCTGGGCCTCCTCTACCAGGGCAGGGCGCTGCACGCGGCCTTCGACCTCGCCGCCATCTACGGCGACGCGCCGCCCGCGGCGGGGCCGGCGGCGCTGCTCGTGGACGCGGGCGGGCTCGCCGTGGCGGTGTTCGCCGACCGCGTGCTCGGAGCCACCGAGGCCCCGCGCGACGCGGCCGTGCGCCGGCCGACCTGGGACGCGCTCTTCGCCACGTGAGGCGGCGCGGCCTCGCCCTCCTCCGGCGCGCCGGAAACGCCCGTCAATCCTTGACATGGGTGAAAGCAGGGGGTTACTGCTAACGGACCTTTCCGCGGGAAAAACATGCCCAAGAACCTGCTCGTGGCGGACGACTCCATCACCATCCAGAAGGTGGTGGGGATCGCGTTCGCCCGCGAGGACGTCCGGATCACGGCGGTCGACAACGGAGAGGACGCGCTGGCGCGCGCCCGCGAGCTCCAGCCCGACGCCATCCTGGCCGACGTCCTCATGCCCCGCAGGAACGGCTACCAGCTGTGCGAGGCGGTGAAGAGCGATCCCGAGCTGGCGCACATCCCGGTGATGCTGCTCGCTGGCACCTTCGAGGCCTTCGACGAGGCGCTGGCGTCCCGGGTCGGCGCCGACGCGCACATCCTCAAGCCCTTCCAGACGCAGGCGCTCATCGACCAGGTGAACGCGCTCCTCGCGGCCGGGCCCTCGCGCCGGCCCGTCGCCGCGGTCGCCGCGCCCGAGCCGCCTCCGGCCCCCGCCGCCTTCGTCCCGCCGCCGGTGCCGCGACCCGGCACCGCCGTCCCGCCGGCCGGCGCCGTCCCGAGCTTCGAGCCCGCGGCCGTGCCGCCGCCCCCGCCGCCCGTCTTCGCGCCGCCGCCGGCGTTCGACTTCGCCCCACCGGCGCCGGAGCCCGCCTTCTTCGCTTCCCCGGCCGAGCCCGAGCCCATCCTCGAGCTCGCGCCGGAGCCGGCGCCGGCCGACCCGGTCCTGGAGGCCGAGCCTGCCCTCGAGGCGGAGCCGATCCTCGAGGCCGAGCCGGTGCTCGACTCGGAGCCGGTCCTCGAGGCCGCGCCGCTCGAGCCCGAGCCGCTGCTGGAGCTGGAGGAGCCGCTCGCGCCGGCGCCCGTCGCGCTGCAGCCGGCCGAGGCCGATCCGTTCGGCGAGATCGACATCGACACCGACGACCTGGTCGAGCCGGAGGCGGAGGCCCCGGCTCCGGCGCTCGAGGCCTTCTCCGTCGAGGCCGCCGCCGATCCGTCCGAGGCGCTCTTCGGCGACGAGCCGCTCGCCGCCGCCCCCGTCGAGCCGCTCGCGCCCGAGGCCTTCGCGGTGGTGGAGCCTGAGCCGCTCGAGCCGCCCGCCCTCGAGGCCGTCGAGGGCGGCGCCCTCGTGGAGCCCGAGCCGATGCCGCTCGAGCTCGAGGTCATCGGCGAGATCACGCGAGACCTCCCGGTCGCCCAGCCGGTCGAGCCGACTCCCGCCGAGGCGCCGTACGAGCTCGGCACTGTGGAGGAGCCCGCCCGGGAGGAGCCGTTCGAGCTGGGTGAGCCGGCTCCCGCGAGCGAGGAGGCCCCCGTCGAGCTCGGCGAGGTCGAGCCGGTCCCAGAGGCGGCCCCTCTCGAGCTCGGGCAGCTCGAGCCGATCTCCGAGGTGGCGCCCCTCGAGCTCGGCGAGCCGGAGCCGGATCTCGGCGCCGCGCCGTTCGAGCTCGCCGCCGGCGCGCCGGAGGAGCCCTTCCAGCTGGGCGCCCCCGAGCCCGCGGCCGAGGTGCCGTTCGAGCTCGCCGCCGGCGCGCCGGAGGAGCCCTTCCAGCTGGGCGGCGTCGAGCCTGCGGCCGAGGCGCCATTCGAGCTCGCTGCCGGTGCTCCGGAAGAGCCCTTCCAGCTGGGCGGTGCCGAGCCCGCGGCCGAGGTGCCGTTCGAGCTCGGGTCTGTCGAGGGCGCCACCGAGCCGTCGTTCGAGCTCGGGGCCCCCGAGGCCATCGGCGAGGCCGCGGCCGACCTGGGCGAGCCGGCGGGCGACCTCCGCTCCGAGCGCGACGCCCTGTTCGGCGGACCCGCGCCGGCCGAGCTCGGCGAGGACCCGTACGGCCTGGAGCCGGCGGCCCCGCTGCCGCTCGAGCTCGGCGCCCCGGAGCTGGCGATCGCGGAGCTGGGCGCCCCGGCGCTCGAGCTCGAGCCGGCCGCCGCGGCCGCGCAGGCGCTCGCGCCCGGGGTGGCCCCGGAGCAGGACGGCGGCGAGGCGGCCTTGCGAGCCGCCCTCGCGGGCGCCTCCCGCGAGGTGGTCGAGCGGATCGCCTGGGAGGTGGTACCGCAGCTCGCCGAGGCGATCATCCGCGAGCGGCTCGATCAGCTGATGAAGGAGAAGCTCGGGCGCTAGCGCCCGGGCTTCCTCGAGGACCAAACCGAGAGCAGCGCCCGGCCCCGGTGAACCCGGCGCCGCGGGCGAATCCAGGGAGATCGAAGTGGCAGAAGAGTCGAGGGCAGAGGGGGCGGTGGAGCTCGCGAAGGCGTACGACCACCGCGAGGTGGAGGCGCGCTGGTACCGCTTCTGGATGGAGGGGGGCTGGTTCCACGGCGACGAGCACGATCGCGCGCGACCCCCGTTCTCCATCGTCCTGCCGCCGCCGAACGTGACCGGCTCCTTGCACCTCGGCCACGCGCTCACCGCCACGCTGCAGGACGTGCTCTGCCGCTGGAAGCGGATGAGCGGCTTCAACGTGCTCTGGCTGCCCGGCACCGACCACGCCGGCATCGCCACGCAGATGATCGTGGAGAAGGAGGTCCAGCGCACCGAGGGCAAGAGCCGCCACGACCTGGGCCGCGCCGAGTTCCTCGAGCGGATCTGGGCCTGGAAGGAGAAGAGCGGCTCGCGCATCGGCGAGCAGCACAAGGCCCTCGGCGCCTCGCTCGACTGGGAGCGCGAGCGCTTCACCATGGACGAGGGGCTCTCGCGCGCGGTGCGCGAGGTGTTCGTGCGGCTCCACGAGGAGGGGCTCGTCTACCAGGACGAGAAGCTCATCAACTGGTGCCCGCGCTGCCGCACCGCGCTCTCCGACCTCGAGGTGAACCACGACGAGGCGCACCAGGGAGAGCTCTGGAGCTTCGCCTACCCGCTCGCCGAGCCGGAAGGCGGCGTGAGCGAGATCGTCGTCGCCACCACCCGCCCCGAGACCATGCTCGGCGACACCGCCGTGGCGGTCCACCCGGACGACGAGCGCTACCGCGCGCTCGTCGGGAAGAAGGTCCGGCACCCCATCACCGGGCGCGAGATCCCCATCGTCGCCGACGCCATCCTCGTCGATCCCGCCTTCGGGACCGGCGCGGTGAAGGTGACCCCGGCGCACGACTTCAACGACTTCGAGGTGGGCAAGCGCCACGGCCTCCCGTTCGTCACCGTCATCGATCAGGACGGCAAGATGAACGCCGCCGCCGGGCCGCTCGCCGGGCTCGACCGCTTCGCCGCGCGCAAGGAGGTGAAGCGGCTCCTCGCCGAGGCCGGCCTCGACCGCGGCGCCAAGCCGCACGTGCTCCCGCTCGGCAAGTGCCAGCGCTGCGAGACGGTGCTCGAGCCGCTCATCTCCAAGCAGTGGTACGTGAAGATCGCCCCGCTCGCCGAGCCGGCCATCCGCGCCGTGGAGGAGGGCAAGACCCGCTTCGTCCCGGAGCAGTGGACCAACACGTACATGGCGTGGATGCGCAACATCCACGACTGGTGCATCAGCCGGCAGCTCTGGTGGGGCCACCAGATCCCGGCCTGGTACTGCGAGGACGGCCACGTCACGGTGGCGCGCGAGGCGCCCGAGGCCTGCGCGACCTGCGGCAAGCGCGCGCTGCGCCAGGACGAGGACGTCCTCGACACCTGGTTCTCCTCCGGCCTCTGGCCGTTCTCGACCCTCGGCTGGCCCGACCGGACCGACACGCTCCAGACCTTCTACCCGACGTCGGTCATGGAGACCGGCCACGACATCATCTTCTTCTGGGTGGCCCGGATGATGATGATGGGCCTCCACTTCATGGAGGACGTGCCCTTCCGCGTCGTCTACCTGCACCCGATGGTGCGCGACGAGAAGGGCCAGAAGATGTCGAAGACCAAGGGGAACGTCATCGACCCCCTGGTCATCACCGAGCAGCACGGCGCCGACGCGCTCCGCTTCACGCTCGCCGCGCTCACCGCCCAGGGGCGCGACATCAAGCTCGCCAAGGAGCGGATCGAGGGCTACCGCGCGTTCGCCAACAAGCTCTGGAACGCGAGCCGCTTCGCGTTCATGAACCTCGCCGGCTTCCGCTGGGCCTCGGGCGGCGCCCGGCCCGCGGCGCAGAGCCCGGCCGACCGCTGGATCCTGGCGCGGCTGCAGCGGGCGGTGAACGAGACCCTCGACGCGCTCGAGGGCTACCGGTTCAACGACGCCGCCAACGCGCTCTACGCCTTCGTTTGGCACGAGCTCTGCGACTGGTACATCGAGCTCTCCAAGGACGCGCTCTACGGCGAGGATCCGGCCCGCAAGCAGGCCACGCAGGCGGTGCTGGCGCACTGCCTCGAGACCTCGCTCCGCCTCCTCCACCCGCTCATGCCGTTCATCACCGAGGAGCTCTGGCAGGCGCTCCGGCAGGTGGTCTCGGCCGAGGGCTGGGGCGAGTCGATCATGGTGGCGCCGTACCCGGCCCGCGGGCCGGTGGACGAGGAGGCCGAGCGGGCCTTCGGCCCGGTGCTCGGCATCGTGGACGCGCTGCGCAACATCCGCGGCGAGATGAACATCCCGTTCAAGACGCCGCTGCGCGACGTCGAGCTGGGCGGCCTCGAGCCGGCCGCCTGGAGGACCGTGGGCGAGGAGCTCTCGCGCATCGTCCGCCTCGCCAACGTGCAGGGGATCTCGCGAGCGCCCGCGGGCGCCGCGCTGCCGCGCCGCAAGGGCAGCGCCGCCGGCGTGGGCAGCGGGTTCGAGGTGAGCGTGCCGCTCGCCGGGATCGTCGACATGGCCGGCGAGCAGGCCCGCATCGGTAAGGAGCTCGCGAAGGTGGAGTCGGATCTGGCCGGCATCGAGAGGAAGCTCGCGAACGCGAGCTTCGTCGCGAAGGCGCCGCCGGAGGTCGTGGAGAAGGACCGCGCCCGCGCGGAGGAGCTGCGCGGGAAGCGGAAGAAACTCGAGGAGCATCGCGCGATGCTCGAGGAGGCGGAGATGGAGCAGCCCAAGGAGCAGATGGAAGCGGTGAGCAGCGAGACCCCCGCGGCGCCGGTCGAGGCCGCGCCCGTGCCGGCGGCCCCGGCGCAGGCCGAGGCCCCCGCCCCGGCGGCGGAGCCGAAGCCGGCGAAGAAGCCGGCCAAGAAGCCGGCCAAGAAGGCCAAGCCGGCGGCGAAGAAGGCCGCCAAGGCGAAGCCGGTCGCCAAGAAGGCCGCGGCGAAGAAGCCCGCGAAGAAGGCGGCCGCCAAGAAGGCGCCGGCGAAGAAGGCCGCTCCGAAGAAGGTCGCGAAGAAGGTCGCGAAGAAGCCCGCCAAGGCCGCGAAGAAGCCGGCCAAGGTGGCGAAGAAGGTGGTCAAGGCCGCGAAGAAGCCGGCCAAGGCCAAGAAGGCCGTCAAGGGCCGCCGGTAGCCAGGCCATGCCGCCCCTCTCCTCGCACGTGGAGCGCCTGCTCTCGCTGGCCCTCGACGAGGACCTCGTCCTCGGCGACGTGACCAGCGAGGCGACCATCGACGCCGCCGCGCGGGGGGAGGGGTCGTTCCTCGCCAAGTCGGAGCTGGTGCTGGCCGGCACCGCCGTGGCGGCGCGCGTCTTCGAGCGGCTCGGGGCGGAGTGCGCCTTCGACGCCGCCGACGGCGCGCACCTCACCCGGGGCAAGGTGTTCGGCAGGGCGCGCGGCAGCGTGCGCGCGCTCCTCGCCGCCGAGCGCACCGCCCTCAACTTCCTCCAGCGGCTCTCGGGGATCGCCACCGCCACCCGCACCGCGGCCAACGCGCTCGCGCAGGGCGGGGGCAAGACCCGCCTCCTCGACACCCGGAAGACCACCCCCGGGTGGCGCCGCCTCGAGAAGGAGGCGGTCCGGGCGGGCGGCGGCGTGAACCACCGCATCTCGCTCGGCGACGGGATCCTCATCAAGGACAACCACCTGGCGGCCTGCGGCGGGGTCGCCGAGGCGGTGAAGCGGGCCCGGGCTCACGGGAGCGCGCTGCTCAAGGTCGAGGTGGAGGTGGAGGACCTGCCGGGGCTCGAGGAGGCCATCCGGGCCGGCGCCGACATCGTGCTCCTCGACAACATGTCCGACGCCGACATGGCCGAGGCGGTCCGGCGGGCCGCCGGACGGGTGCTGCTCGAGGCGAGCGGCAACATGACCCTGGAGCGGCTGCCCCGGGTCGCCGCCACGGGAGTAGACTTCGTCTCCATGGGCGCGCTGACGCACAGCGCGGCCGCCGTCGACATCTCCTTCGAGGTGTGAGCCATGGAGAGGACCGCCCAGGCCGGCAGCGAGGAGCTCGTCCTCTCGTTCCTGGCCGAGGCGGGCGACGCCTTCGTCTCCGGCGAGGCGATGAGCGGCAAGCTCGGCCTGTCGCGGGCGGCGGTCTGGAAGCACGTCGAGAGCCTGCGCGAGCGCGGCTACCGGATCGACGCCGTCGCCGCCCGGGGCTACCGGCTCGTGGCCATCCCCGATCGGCTCTCGCCGCTCGAGGTCGGGCCGCTCCTCAACACCCACGACGTCGGCCGGCCGCTGCACTACTTCGAGGAGGTCGGCTCGACGAGCGACGTCGCGAAGCAGCTCGCGGAGGAGGGGGCCGAGCACGGCGAGGTGGTCGTCGCCGAGGCCCAGACCGCCGGGCGCGGGCGGCGCGGGCGGTCCTGGTTCTCGGCCGCGGGGCGCAACCTGGCGTTCTCCGTCATCCTCCGCCCCGACCTCCCGCCCCAGCGGGCGTCCGAGCTGACCCTCGTCGCCTCGGTGGCGCTCTGCCAGGCGGTCCGCGACGCCGGCGTCGAGGCCGGGATCAAGTGGCCGAACGACCTCGTCTACCAGGACCGCAAGCTCGCCGGGATCCTGACCGAGATGGAGGCCGAGGCCGACCGGGTCCACTGGGTGGTCCTCGGTGTGGGCGTGAACGTGAACGTGCGCGAGGCGGAGCTGCCGGAGGACCTCCGGCCCATCGCGACCAGCCTCGCCGAGGCGCGGGGCGAGCCGGTGCCGCGCGCGCTCTTCCTCGCCGCCGCGCTGACGCGGCTGGAGGAGTGGCTCGACCGGCACGCCGAGGAGGGCTTCGGCCCGATCCGGGCGGCCTGGCGCGACTTCTCCGACACCCTGGGACGCGAGGTCTCGGTCCGGCTCGGGGACCGGGAGCTCGTGGGGACCGCCGAGGACATCGACGACGCGGGGGCGCTCCTGGTGCGCACCGGGGGCGGGCTGGAGCGCGTCCTTTCGGGCGACGTGCAGCTGCTGCGACCGCGTTGACCGGGTCGGGGGTCGCGGCTACCCTGCACCGCGTGCTCCTCGCCATCGACGTGGGAAACACCAACACCGTGCTGGGCGTCTTCGACGGGACGACGCTCGCGCGGCACTGGCGCGTCGAGACCCACCACGGGCGCACCTCCGACGAGTACGGCATCCTCTTCAAGCAGCTCTTCCTCCACGCCGGCCTCGACGCCGGCCGGGTGAAGGCGGTGGCGGTGTCGAGCGTGGTGCCGCCCCTCTCGTTCACGCTGGAGCGGGTGGCGCGCGACTACTTCGGCGTGGCGCCGCTGTTCGTCGGCCCGGGCGTGAAGACCGGCATGCCGATCCTGTACGACAACCCGCGCGAGGTCGGGGCCGACCGGATCGTGAACGCGGTCGCCGCGTACGAGCGCTGGCGGACCGGGCTCATCGTGGTGGACTTCGGGACGGCCACCACCTTCGACGCCGTCTCCCCGAAGGGCGAGTACCTGGGCGGCGCCATCTGCCCCGGCATCTCCATCTCGATGGAGGCGCTCTTCCGCCACGCCTCCAAGCTCCCGCGCGTGGAGTTCACGCGCCCCGCCCACGTGGTCGGGAAGAACACCGTGGCCTCGATGCAGAGCGGCCTGGTCTACGGCTACGTCGGGCTCGTGGACGGCATCTGCGAGCGGATGTCGGCCGAGCTCGGCTTCTCGCCCCGGGTGGTGGCGACCGGCGGCCTCGCCGTCCTGGTGGCGGGGGTCTCCCGCGCCGTGGCGGAGGTGGACGAGCACCTGACCCTCGACGGACTGCGCATCATTCACGAGCGGAACCGATGACCGAGGAAGAGAACGAGAACGGCGCCACCTCCCGTGCGGCCGCCTTGTCGGTCGCGCTCGAGGCCCTCGCCGAGGGGAAGCGGCGCTTCTTCGAGCGCGACGTCGAGGGCGCCCACTCGGCCTTCGAGCGGGCCTGGCGCCGGGCCGCCAACGACCCGCACGTGCTGAGCTGGTACGGCGTCACCCTGGTGATGGTCGAGCGCAACTCGAACCTGGGCGTCTCCTACTGCGACCAGGCGGTGCGGGTGGCCGGGCCGGAGCCGGAGCTCTACCTCAACCAGGCCCGGGCGCACCTCGCGCTGGGCCAGCGCGAGCGGGCGGTGCGGGCGCTGCAGCGCGGCCTCGAGCAGTTCCCGGGCGAGACCACGCTGCTCGCGGCCAAGGAGCTCATGGGCTGGCGGCGCCGGCCGGTGCTCCCGTTCCTGCCCCGGTCGAGCTTCCTCAACCGCTGGCTCGGCAAGCTGCGGTACCGCTGGGCCAAGCGCTCCTTGCCGCCCATCGAGCTCTCCCCGGTGACGCTGGGCCAGCTGCCCGAGCGGGCAGGGGAGGGGCGGTGACCTGCCCGCTCCCGCTCGACGCGCTCCCGAAGCCGCTGCACAAGCACGTCGACCCGAAGGCCCCGCCGGCGCTGCGCATGATGGGCGCGAAGGGGCTCGTCCCGGCGGTGGCCGCGCCCGACCTCGCGGTCATGCTCTTCTTCCTCTCCTTCGACGAGGACCCGGGGGTGCGCGAGGCGGCCGCCCGGACCGCGGCGGGGCTGCCCGACCGGATCTTCGGCGTGGCGCTCCGGGCCGAGGGGCTCCCCGGGCCGGTGCTCGACTGGCTCTCCCGGGAGCTGGGCGCCAACGAGGGGGCGCTCGAGCTGGTGCTGCTCAACCCGGCCACCTCCGACGAGACGGTGGCCCGGCTCGCGGCGGAGGTCTCGCAGCGGCTCACCGAGATCGTCCGGCAGAACGAGCTGCGGCTGCTGCGCCACGACGAGATCATCCGCCAGCTCTGCCGCAACCCGAACGCCCTCGCCTCGACCGTCGACGGCGCCTGCGACTTCTGCGTCCGCAACGGGCTCACGCTCCTCGACGTGCCGCAGCTCGTCGCCGCCCACCGGCGCGTGCACGGCGTGGACCCGGCCGCGGCCGAGCCGCAGGACACGGCGACCGGCCTCCTCGGGGAGTACGGGCACGTGCTCGCGGAGGAGGAGCCGGCCGCGCCGGCCGGACCGCCCCGGCCCGAGGATCCGGCCAAGGCCGCCGAGAAGCTCAACATCACGCAGCGCATCCTCAAGATGTCGGTGAGCCAGAAGATCAAGCTCGCCACGCTCGGCAACAAGGAGGCGCGCACCATCCTGCTGCGCGACTCGAACAAGCTCGTGTGCATGGCCGCCGCGACCAGCCCCCGCATCACCGACCTCGAGATCCTGGGGCTCGCCAACTCGCGCACCGTGAACGCCGACGTGCTCCGCTACGTCTACACGAACCGCGAGTTCCTCCGGACCTACCCCATCAAGCTCGCGCTGGTGAAGAACCCCAAGGTCCCCTTGCCCACCGCGCTCAAGATGCTCTTCTCGCTCCAGGAGAAGGACATCAAGGAGCTCTCGCGCGACCGCAACGTGCCCCAGACCATCCAGTCGCAGGCCAAGGCGTTCCTCATGAAGAAGGAGCAGGCCGCCCGCGCCACGGAGGGCAAGCACTAGTGCTTCTTCCCAGGCAGGGGCACTAGGTGGGCGCCGGGGGCGAGGACCGGGCCGGGGAGGCGCGGCCGGCCGCCGCGGCGCCGCCGCCGGTGCGCATGCAGAAGGCGCTCTGGCTCTCGGCCGCGACCATGGCGAGCCGGGTGCTGGGGCTCCTGCGCGACCAGCTCTTCGCCGCGCTGGTCGGCGCCAACGCCTTCTCCGACGCCTTCGTCACCGCCTTCCG
Source organism: Anaeromyxobacter paludicola (assembly GCF_023169965.1). Lineage (NCBI taxonomy): Bacteria > Pseudomonadati > Myxococcota > Myxococcia > Myxococcales > Anaeromyxobacteraceae > Anaeromyxobacter > Anaeromyxobacter paludicola. The sequence goes on from NZ_AP025592.1 coordinate 394,027, forward strand.
CATCCCGAACCTCCTGCGCGACCTCTTCGCCGAGGGGGCGCTCTCGTCGGCGTTCGTGCCCACCTTCGCCGAGACCCGGGCCCACCGTGGCGAGGCCGAGGCCTGGCGGCTCGCCAACACCGTGGTCGGCCTGGTCCTCGCCGTGGTCGGCTCGCTCACCCTCCTCGGCATGCTCTTCGCGCCGCAGGTGGTGGCGCTCATGGCCCCCGGCTACGCGCCCGCCCAGGCGGCGCTGGCGGCGAAGCTCGCCCGCGTGATGATGCCCTTCCTGCTGCTGGTCTCGCTGGCGGCGGTCTCGATGGGCATGCTCAACGCCCAGAGCCGGTTCACCGCCCCCGCGCTGGCGCCGGCGCTGTTCAACGTGGGGTCGATCGCGGTGGGGCTCGGGCTCTGGGCGGCCGGCTGGCCGCCGGAGCGGGCGGTGGTGGGCTGGAGCTTCGGCACGCTGGTGGGCGGGCTCCTGCAGCTCCTCGCCCAGAGCCCGTCGCTCCGCGCGGCCGGCTTCCGGCTGCGGCCCCGCCTCGGGCGCGCCGCCCTCGCCGACCCCGGCGTCCGGCGTATCGGCCGGCTCATGGGCGCGGCGGTGGTGGGGCTCTCGGCCACCCAGGTGAACATCGTCGTCAACACCATCTTCGCCTCGCACCAGGAGCGGGCGGTCACCTGGCTCAACTTCGCCTTCCGGCTCATGCAGCTCCCGCTCGGCGTCTTCGGCGTGGCCATCGCCACGGTCGCGACCGCCGGGCTCGCCCAGCGCGCCGCGGCGCGCGATCTGGCGGGCGTGCAGGAGACGCTCGGCTCGGCGATGCGGCTCGTCGCCTTCCTCAACGTGCCCTCGGCGGTGGGGCTCATGGTGCTGTCGCGCCCCATCGTCGCGCTCATCTACCAGCACGGGCGCTTCACCGCGTCGGACACCGCCGGCACCGCCGGCGCGCTCCTCTGCTACGCGCTCGGGCTCTACGCCTACTCGGCCGTGAAGGTGTTCGCCCCGGCGTTCTACGCGCTCGACGAGGCCCGCGTGCCGGTGCTGGGGAGCGTGCTCGGCATGGCCTCCAACGTGGCGCTCAACCTGGCGCTCTTCCCGGTGCTCGGGTACCGCGGCGTCGCGCTCGGGACGTCGCTCTCGGCCACCGTGAACTTCGCCGTGCTCGCGATCGCGTGGCGGGCGCGCCACGGCCGGCTCGGCGGCGCCGGGGTCTACCGGCAGCTGCTGCGGGTGCTCGGCGCGACCGGCGCGCTGGCGGTGGCGGCGTGGGGGGCGGAGCGGGCGCTCGAGGGGCACCTCGGCGCCGGCCACGGCCTCGCCCGGCAGCTCGCGCTGGCGTTCGTCCCGATCGCCGCCGGCCTCGCCGCCTACCTGGCGGCCGCCCGGCTCCTCGGCGTGAAGGAGCTCTCCGACCTCGCCGCCGCCTGGCGCCGCCGCGCGGCCCGCCGGCGCGGCGCCCGCGCCTGACCCGGTCGCCTCGCGCTCCCGGACGCCCGCTCCCGTGCCGGGCGCCCTGGACGTCCCTTGAACGGCGGGACCCTTCACGGAACCTTCTCCCGCGAGCGCGGCGCTCCTTACCTTGTCCTGCGTCGAGGCGGAGGGAGAGGGCGCGCATGGGAACCGACGGGAGCAGCCGGATCGAGGACAGGGCGGAGGAGCTGCGCGCCGAGGCGCAGGAGCTGCAGGCGCGGCTCGCGGAGCGGCTCGAGGGGCTGCGCGAGCAGGCCGGGCGGGCGGACGAGGTGGTGCGCGCCTTCGCGCGCGAGAAGCCGATCCTGGCCATCTGCTGCGCCGCGGGGCTGGGGTTCCTGCTCGGCCGGCTCGCCGCGCGGATCTGAGGGGGGGGACGATGGCACAGCGAACCGAGGGCGTCTCCGGGCAGCTCGAGGGGATGGACCCCGCCGACGTCATGAAGGCGGTGCAGGCGCTGCGCGAGCAGCTGGTGGAGGCGGCGGCGCGGCTCGAGGAGCAGCTCGAGCTCGAGCGGCGCATGCGCGAGAACCCGTTCGCGGTGCTCGGGATCGCGGCCGGCGCGGGCTTCATCCTGGGCGGGGGGCTCTGGCCGGTGCTGCGCCCCTTCGCCAGGTCGCTCGCCCGCGCGGCGACCAGCCCGGCGAACCTCATGGCCCTGGCGGCGGCGTTCGGCGCGATGCGCGCCTCGCAGTCCGGACAGGACGAGGCGGAGCCCACCCCGCCGATGGCCCCGCACTAGGGGCAGGTGGGCGCCGCGAGAACGGCGCAAGATCGAGGCCGAGATGACGCCTCGACGCCACGTCGCCGCCATCTCCCGACGTCATCGTCGGCCGCAACCCGCAGCCCCGGGAGCGTGAAGATGGCGGCAGAGGTGGAGCGAAGCCTGGTCATCGAGCTGGAGGGGAACTTCGACGGCCGCTCCGCGCGCGACGTGCGCGGCCGGCTGGCGGCGCTCCCGCGCGACGTCCGCGTGGTGCTCGACTTCAGCCGGGTCCGCGAGTTCGCCGACGCGGGCGTCGCGGTGATGGCGCAGGCGCTCGAGGAGCTGGGCTCGCCGCGGGTGGTGATGCGCGGCCTCCGCCAGCACCAGCACCGGCTGTTCCGCTACCTGGGCGTGGACCCCGAGGCGCTCGCCGCGGGCGTCGGCTCCTCCGCCGCCGGCGCCTGAGACGCCTCCGCCCCGAGCAGCTGCTGGGCGATGGCGAGCGCCTTGCGCGCCCGCTCGCGGGCCTCGTCGTCGTGGCGGAGCCGCGCCACCGCCCGGAGCACCCGCTCCTCGGCGCGCGCCAGCCTGGCCTCGAGCTCCCGGCGCGCCGCCTCCGAATCCTCCAGGGCGCGGGTGAGCCGCGCCACCTCGGCGTCGCGTGCCTCGCCGGAGGTCGGCGCCGGGAGCGGATCGAGGGCCGCCGCGAGCGGCGCGGCCTCCGCGGCCGGCTCGGGCTCCGGCCCGGGGGAGGGATCCGGCGCGAGCTCGAGCGACACCTCGAGACCGGACTGGCCGTCGAGCGGCGCCTCCGGCCCCAGCGCCGCTTCGCCCGGCGTGCCCTCCGGCGGGAGCTCCAGCCCGACCTCCACCTCCGCCTCGGCCTCGGCCTCGGGCGGCGCCGCGCCCTCCAGCCGCTCGAAGGCGTCGTCGAGGAACTTGAGGTCGTCGTCGCCGCCGGCGAGCGGGTTGGCGCCGTCGAGGGCGGTGGCCCCGGTGGGCTCGAACTCGACGTCGTCGAGCGAGACCAGCTCCTGCTCGGCGTGCGCCGGAGCCGCGGGCGCCGCCGGGTCGAACCCGACGATGGGCGCGAGCTTCTCGACCAGCGCCTGCATCGGGAACGGCTTCAGGAGGTACTCCTCGGCGCGCCCCTTCAGCCGGCGGTGCTGGTCGAAGGTCTCGAGGGTGGACTCGGAGCTCGTGAGGACCACCGCGATGTCCTTGAGCGCCGCGTCCTTCTTGAGCTTCTGGCAGACCGACCAGCCGGAGACGCGGGGCAGCTCCACGCAGAGGACGATGGCGTCGGGCCGCTCCTCCTGCGCCAGCTCCAGCCCCTCCTTGCCGTCGCCGGTGACCCGGACCTCGACACCGTGGGCCTCGAGGGCCTTGTAGATCTCGCGGGCGTGAGCGGTGTCGCTCTCGATGAGCAGGACTCTCTTGGCCATGGGTCTCCCCAAAAGAGTATCGCCCGGCCCGCGCGGGAGTCAAAGCTCGGAGACGGCCGGGGCGGCGGCGCGCTAGCGGCCGCCGTGGACGGCCTGCGCGTCGGCCACCAGGTCCGACAGCTCGCGCTCGTCGAGGTCGGAGACCACCGAGTAGACGATGTCGTTCTGGCGCCAGACCGCCACGCGGTAGCCGCGGGTCTGGGCCAGCCAGACGTCGGCCGGGCCGAGGTGGCGCAGCTGCCCGGCCCCGGTGAAGCGCCCGTCGGGATCGTCGAGGATGAAGACGCCGATCCGGCCGCGCGGCGCGTCGTAGCGCATGTAGGCCGCCGGCCAGTCGCGCAGGTGCGAGAGGCGCGCGCCCACGAGCCGCACGCCGGCGCGGTGGAAGCGGGGCGGGGCGGGGTTGAAGTCGAGCTTCCCGGCGAACCAGCCGGCCACCGAGTCGGCGCCGGTGGAGGCGGCGGTCACCTCGAGCGGGAGGTCGCGCACGTGCCGCCGCACCGCCTCCTCCACGAAGGGATCCGAGCGGAGCTCGGTGGTGCGCTGGCGGGCGACCGCGAAGCCGGCCGCGAGCACGAGGAAGAGCGCGGCGGCGGAGAGCGCCGCCGGCCTGCGCCAGGGCGGGCGCCGCTCGTGCTCGAGCGCCTCGAGGATCCGCCGCCGCAGCTCGGCCGGCGCCCGGCCCGCCGCCGAGCCCTCGCCGAGGCAGCAGCGCAGGCTGGAGCGGAGCGCGGACTGGAAGCGGGCGTGCTCCTCGACGAGGAGGCGGCACGGCGGGCAGACGGAGACGTGGGCCTCCACCTCGGCCCGCTCGCGCTCCTCGAACTCGCCGTCCACGAAGGCGTCGAGGGAGCGCTTGAGCTCCTCGCAGTCCATGGTGGCGGTCGCTTCCCGGATCTCGGCCATGAATCGCTCGCGCGGAGGGCCCTACGCCGACTCGGCCTTGCGCCGCTTGCGGTACTCGTCGAGGTCGACGCTCTCGCCCGCGGCCTTCGCCGACACCACGCCCGAGAGCACCGCGTAGCTGCCGAGCGACTTCTGCAGCAGGCGGCGGCCGCGGAACAGGCGGCTCATCACCGTGCCCACCGGGATCTCGAGGATCTCGGCGATCTCCTTGTAGGAGAACTCCTGCAGGTCGGCGAGGATCACCACCATCCGGAAGTCGATGGGCAGCGCGTCCACGGCCTGGAGCACGTCGTCCGAGAGCAGCCGGTCGAAGAAGAACTGCTCCGGGTTGGCGGCGTACTCGGTCGCCTCGCGCGAGATGAACCGCTCGTGCACCGCCTCGCGCTCCGAGCCCTCGACGATGTTCCGCTCCTTCACGTTCCGCCGGTAGCGGTTGATGAAGGTGTTGGTCAGGATCTTGAAGAGCCAGGCCTTGATGTTGGTCCCGCGCTCGAACTTGTCGAAGAAGCGGTAGGCGCGCAGGAAGGTGTCCTGGACCAGGTCCTCCGCGTCGCGCTCGTTCTTGGTGAGCCGGAGCGCCGCCGAGAAGAGCGGGTCGATGTGCTGCAGCGCCAGGTGCTCGAACTCCCGCCGGGTGCCGTCGGTCTGTCGCAGGTCGAACATCCTCGTGCCGTCCTCCACCGTTCTCCTACTCCGAAAAGTCCCGCTCCGCCGCAGGTTCCTTCCGCGGGCCGTCGCCAAGGGAACAGGCACCCGGGCGGCCCGATTCCCGTTCCCGTGATATAGAGGCCGCGCCCGCCATGCCCGCGTACCGACTGCTCTTTGCCGACGCCCGCGGCGTCGTCTACGACCACCCCCACCTCCTCGCCGCGGTCCGCAGCGGGGACGAGCTGCGCCTGGCGCGCGAGCGGGCGCTGCCGCTACCGGAGGGCGCGACCCTCTGCACCCTGCCAGGGAGGCTCCCCGTCGGGGTGGATCCCGACACGGGCGAGCTCACGGTATTGCGCGAGGTGAAGGTGGGCCGGCGGACCTTCGTCCCGGTGGCGGTCGGCGCCACGCTGCCGCCCGGGTACACGCGGACCCTGCTCCCCGCCGCGGCCCGCTCGCCGCTCGCCGGGGCCGAGGCGCCGCCGGTCCTGCCGCAGTGGGCCTACACCGCCGCCGCGCTCGGCCCGGCCGGCCCGGTCGCCTTCGCGCTCCACACCGACCGCCGGCGCCACTGGGATCCGGCCCGGCACTCCACGCCCGACCTGCCGGACCTCGTCTCGCGCACGCTCGAGGACCGGGGCAACCCGGTGCTGTCGCAGCTCTCGCGCTGCGCGCTCGAGTACCGCTGCTTCACCGCCCAGAACACCTTCTACCGCCGCGACGAGGGGGCCATCCCGTCGTCGGCGGCCTGCAACGCCGCCTGCGTCGGCTGCCTCTCCGAGCAGGACGAGGGGATGCCGCCCTCCTCGCACGAGCGGATCCGCAAGGCCCCCACCGCCGAGGAGATGGCGGAGGTCGGGATCCACCACCTCGTGCACGCGACCGGCAAGGTGATGGTGAGCTTCGGCCAGGGGTGCGAGGGCGAGCCGCTCTTGCGCTGGAAGGAGATCGCCCGCGCCATCCGGCTCATGCGCGCGGCGACCCGGCGCGGCACCATCCACATGAACACCAACGGCTCGCTCACCGAGGGGCTCGCGGCGGTGATCGACGCCGGGCTCGACGCCTGCCGGATCTCGCTCAACAGCGCCTCGCCCGACCTGTACGCGGCCTACTACCGGCCGGCGCGGTACGCGCTCGCCGACGTGATCCGCTCGATGAAGCTCGCGAAGCGGAAGGGCGCCTGGGTGTCGCTCAACCTCCTCACCTTCCCCGGCGTGACCGACCGGGAGGGCGAGGTGGAGCGGCTCTGCCGGCTGGTGCGCGACGCCGGCGTGGACCAGGTGCAGACCCGGCCGCTCGCGATCGACCCCGACCTCTACCTCGGGCTCGCGCGCTCGCGCGGGGGGCGCGGCCCCGCCCTCGGCATCCCCGGCCTGGTCGCGGCGCTGAAGCGCGCCCGCCCCGGCCTCACCATCGGCAACTTCTCGCGGGCCCGCTCCGAGCGCGCCCGGACCGGAGCGAAGCGATGATCCACGGCGAAGCCCAGCTCGAGCTGCAGAAGGACCTCTCGCGCCACCTGCGCGCCGGGCACCCCTGGGTGTTCCGCAAGGCCGTCCAGAAGGCGCCCGGGAAGCTCGCGGCCGGCGCCATCGTGGACGTGGTGGAGCAGGGGCGCTTCGTGGCCCGCGGCTACTACGACCCGCACTCGGCCATCTCGGTCCGGATCCTCACCCGCGATCCGGCGGAGCCCATCGACGCCCAGTTCTGGAAGCGGCGCGTGCTCCGGGCGGCGGCGCTCCGGCGCGAGCTCGTCCACGGCACCACCGGGTACCGGCTGGTGCACGGCGAGTCCGACGGCCTCCCCGGCGTGGTGGCCGATCGCTACGACCGGTTCGCCGTGCTGAAGCTCTACTCCGCGGGGCTCACCCCGCACCGGCCGCACATCGTCGAGGCGCTCCGCGCCGCGGCGGAGGAGGCGGGCGCGCCGCTCGCCGGCATCTACGGGCGCGACGAGATCCCGCACGACGAGGAGCAGGACGACGCCGCGCCGGCCGGCCGGCCGCTCTGGGGCGAGGAGCCGCCGGAGCGGATCGTCATCGACGAGCACGGGATGTTCATGCTGGTGGACGTCCGGCGCGGGCAGAAGACCGGCACCTTCCTCGACCAGCGCGAGAACCGGGCCCTGGTGCGCGCGCTGGCCGCGGGCCGGCGCGAGGCGCTCAACTGCTTCAGCTACACCGGCGGCTTCTCGGTCGCCGCGGCGCTCGGCGGCGCCGGGCACGTGGTCTCGGTGGACGTGGACAAGGACGCCATCGCCCTCGCGCGCGACAACTTCCGCGCCAACGGCCTCGACCCGGCCGACCACGCCTTCGCCGCCGAGGACGCCTTCGAGCTCCTGGCGCGCTACAAGCGCGAGGGGCGGCGGTTCGACCTCGTGGTGTGCGATCCCCCCGCGTTCGCGAAGAACCAGCGCGCGGTGGACGCGGCCCTCGCCGGCTACGCCTCGCTCAACCGGGCGGCGCTCCAGGTGCTCGCGCCGGGCGGGCTGCTCGTGACCGCGAGCTGCAGCGCCCGCGTGTCGTCGGAGCAGTTCTTCGACGCGGTGAAGGAGGCCGCGTTCAAGGCCCGCATCGACCTGCAGCTCATCGAGGAGCGGCGCCAGCCCGCGGATCACCCGGTGTCGCCGCAGTTCCGCGAGGGGCGATACCTGAAGCTCTTCGTGTACCGGCGGCAGGCGTAGGCCGCGCGGACCGCACCGCGCCCCGCACGCCGAGGAGCCCGAGCAGCACGAGCCCCAGCACCGCCGCGCGGCGGAGCGGGAAGGGGATCTTCGCGAGCGCGAAGCGGCCCGAGGGGAGCGACGGGTCGGCGGGCGCGAGCGCCTCCGCGGGGGCGGGCGGCGCCGGGGTGAGGCGGGCGTAGAAGGCGGCCAGGGCAGCGAGCCAGAGCGCCCCGCCGGCAAGGAGCGCCAGGGCCTCGAGCGGCCGCGCCGGCGCCTCGGGGCCGGGGCGCGACGGGAGCACCGCCGCCAGCGAGGCGATGGCGTTGTTGACGGCGTGCGCCGCCACCGCGGGCCAGATCGAGCCGGCGCGCCACGCCAGCCAGCCGAAGAGCAGCCCGAGCACGACCAGCGCCGGGAAGCGGACCGGGTCGAGGTGCATGGCCGCGAAGAGCACCGCGGTGACGCCGATGGCCGGGGCGGGGCGCAGGCGCAGGAGGAGGGTGCGCTGCACGTAGCCGCGGAAGGCCGCCTCCTCGCAGACCGGCGCGAGCAGGCTCGCGAGGAGGCCGAGCAGGGCCCGGTGCCAGGCGGGGCCGCCGAAGAGCGGGGTGAGGTCGAAGGCCTTCACCCAGGAGGCCGGCAGCGCGAGCGTGGTGAGCGCCATCACCGCCCCGGCGGTCAGGAACCCCGCCACCCCGCAGAGGAGCGCGAGCACCAGGGCCGGCACCGGCGGCGCCCGGTCGAGGCCGAGCAGGCGCCCGGGGCGCAGGTTGGCGCCCGCCGCGGCCAGCGCCGCCGGGAGCAGGAAGGCGAAGAGCTCGCTCCAGGCGAGCCCCAGCGAGGCGCTCGCCGCCTGGGCCAGCGCGCCCGGGAGGGCGTAGAGGAGCAGCACCGCGACGAAGAAGCCGGCCACGCCGGGAGCCCGCCGCTCCGGCTCGGGGGGCGGCGGGGGCGGGTCGTGGGGCGCGGGGCCGCCCGGTTCCAGGTCGAGGCTCACGGCTGGTGATGATAGGGCCGGAGGCCCTCCGGCGCGAACGCGTTTCCCGGCGCCGCGCCGGGCGGTTAGGATGCCGCCATGAGCTTCCGGGACCGGACGGTGGTGCTGGGCGTCGGCGGCGGGATCGCGGCCTACAAGGCGTGCGAGCTGGCGCGCCTGGTGGTGAAGGGCGGCGGGCGGGTGCGCGTCGCCATGACGCCGGCCGCGACCCGCTTCGTGGGGCCGCTCACCTTCCAGGCCATCTCCGGCGCGACGGTCGCGACCGACCTCCTCGACCCGGAGCAGGAGCGGTCGTACGGCCACCTCGCGCTGGCCCGGCAGGCGGACCTGTTCGTGGTGGCGCCCGCCACCGCCGACCTCATCGCCCGGCTGCGCGCCGGGATGGGCGACGACGCGGTGACGACGAGCGCGCTCGCCATGACCTGCCCGGTGCTCGTCGCCCCCGCCATGAACACGCGGATGTGGGGCAACGCAGCGGTGCAGGAGAACCTCGCCGCGCTGCGGGCGCGCGGCTGGCACGTCGTCGGGCCCGGGGCGGGGGAGCTCGCCGACGGCGACGTGGGGGAGGGGCGGCTCGCCGAGCCGGCCGAGATCGCCGCCGCGGCGGAGCGGCTGCTCGGGCGGCGCGACCTCGAGGGGCGCCGGGTGGTCGTGACCGCCGGGCCGACCCGCGAGCCCATCGACCCGGTCCGCTTCGTCTCCAACCCCTCCACCGGCAAGATGGGCTACGCGATCGCGCGGGCCGCCCGGCGCCGTGGCGCCGAGGTGGTGCTGGTCTCGGGTCCGGTGTCGCTCGAGCCGCCGCCCGGCGTGAAGGTGGTGCGGGTGGGCGCCGCCGAGGAGCTCGCCCGCGCCCTGCTCGCCGAGGTGGACGCGGCCGACCTCGTCGTCGCCGCCGCGGCGGTCTCCGACTACCGGCCGAAGCGCCCCTCGGACCGCAAGCTCAAGAAGAGCGACGGGGAGGAGTCGATCGTCTTCACGCGCACCCCGGACGCGCTCCTGGCCGCCGGCGAGCGGTTCGCGGGGCGGGCCGGGGCGCCGGTGCTGGTCGGCTTCGCCGCCGAGACCGAGGACCTCGTCGAGAACGCCCGCGGCAAGCTCGCGCGCAAGCGGCTCGACCTGGTGGTGGCGAACCAGGTGGGCGCGCCCGGCGCCGGCTTCGGCGGCGACCGGAACGCCGTGCTCCTGGTCGAGGCCGCGGGGACGCCGCGCGAGGTGGCGGGCACGAAGGACGAGGTGGCCGAGGCGATCCTCGACCGCGCGGTCGAGCTGCTCGGCGCGAAGCGGCCGCGGGGCTGACGGCCCCCTCCCTGTCCCTCCCCCGCTCCGCGGGAGAGGGGAAGAGGTCGGTCGGGTGAGCTCAGCGGCGCTCCCTCCCCGCCGGGCGGGGAGGGCGGGGGAGGGGCGGCCAGCGGCGTCTAGGCCGCGAGCCTCGCCAGGCTGGGCGGCAGCACCAGCTTGCCGTGGATCGCCTTGCGGAAGCTCTCGCGCGTCTCCTCGGCCATGAGGTGCGCGTCGGAGCGCGGCAGCCCCGGGCGCCCGGCGCGGAGCTTGAGCTGCTTGCGCAGCTCCTGGGCCATCCGGATGTTCCTCGCCCCGGTGGCGTCGGCGGTGGCGGCGCGGCAGCGCTCTCCCTCGGCGAGGAGCCCCAGGATCGCCTGCACGGCGAGCTCGTCGGTCTCGGTGACCAGGTCGGGCTCGAGCAGGAGGCTGCGCTCCGGGGCGAGGGCGAGCCGCGAGAGCTCCTGGAACCGCTCGGTCCGCGCGCTCGCGAGGAGCGAGCCGAACAGCTTCTTCGAGACCGCGAACGGCAGCACCGAGGCCGGGCCGAGCGCCCGCTTCAGGAAGGCGTCGTGGCCGCGGTACGGCCGCGCCGACACCCGGCGCGCCAGCCGGGAGAGCGCGAGGTCCATGCGCTGGTCGTAGCGGAGCTCCCAGTAGGCGTGGCGGGTGCGCGCCTTGTGGAACGAGTAGACCGTCTTGTAGGGGACGAAGTAGTTGTGGGCGACGGTGTCGGCCGAGAGGTGGGCGAGGAAGCCGAGCGAGAAGGCCTTCTCCGACGGGTCGCGGGCCTGCTTCAGCACGCTGAAGCCGACCCGCCAGTTGTGGCAGTGGTAGACGTAGCGGGCGAGGTTCTTGCCGACGACGATGTCGGCGGCGAGGGAGCCGTAGAGGAACTCGTTCCCGAAGTCCTGGAGCAGGCCCCGCACGGAGGGCTGGGCCACCGCCAGGTTGGCGAGCGCCTGGGCCGAGAAGTTGAGGTGCGCCAGCGGGCCCCAGGCGAGGGCCGGGCTGGGCGCGAGGAGGACGGCGAGCGCCACCGAGGCGAGGGCGAGGAGCGAGAGGGCGCGGAGGACGCGAGCGCTGCGCATGTGGTACCGATTGTAGGAGCCGGGCGCTGGCGACCGCAACGCCACCTGCCCCGCGCGGGAAAGAGAAGGACGGGTCGAACTTGAGCACGGTGAACAGGCCAGATGGGGACAGCCTTCCGGAGCTGGCGCTCGAGGCGCTCCGGCAGCTGGAGTGGCTGCGGGAGAGCGGCGAGCGCGAGGTGCCGAGGGGGCGTCCGGTCGCCCGGCCGGCTGCCGTCGCGGCGGCCGGCGCGGCTCCCCGAGCGCAGCCGCGGACGCCGCTGGCCGCCCCTCCCCAGCCCTCCCCACCCGGTGGGGAGGGGGCGCCTCGAGGTGCTCGGGAGGAGACCTCTCCGTCCGCAGGCGCGCCGCAGGCGCCATTGGCCCCGCCGGCCTACGCGCTCACCGACAAGGGGTGCGGCTCGCCGGCGCTGGTCGGGATCCGCGGCGACGTCGGCGAGTGCGCGCGGTGCAAGCTCGGCGCGACCCGCACCCGGCTCGTCTTCGGCGTCGGCAACCCGGACGCGGACCTCATGTTCGTGGGCGAGGGGCCGGGCGCCGACGAGGACCTGCAGGGCGAGCCCTTCGTCGGCAAGGCGGGGCAGCTCCTCACGAAGATGATCGAGGCCATGGGCTTCGCGCGCGGCGACGTCTACATCGCCAACGTGGTGAAGTGCCGGCCGCCCGGGAACCGGAACCCGGAGCCGGACGAGATCGAGGCCTGCGAGCCGTTTCTCAAGGCCCAGATCGCGGCGGTGAGGCCGAAGGTGATCGTGGCGCTCGGCAAGTTCGCGGTGGCGACGCTGCTCCGGGACCCCACCCCCATCAGCAAGGTGCGCGGCCAGTGGCGGAGCTACGAGGGCGTGAAGCTCATGCCCACCTTCCACCCCGCCTACCTGCTGCGCAGCCCCCAGGAGAAGGGGAAGGCCTGGGAGGATCTGAAGCTCGTGATGAGGGAGTTCGGCAAGGTTCCGCCGGGGAGGTAGCCATGCGGAGGGCCCGCGTCGCCACGTTCGCGCTGCTCGCCGCCGCGGGGGCGGCGCTGGCGGCGTCCCCGCCCGCGGCGGCCCCCGCGCCCGAGTCGGCGCGGCCGCGCGTCGTCACCCTGGCCCTCTCCGAGCCGATCACCGCCGGCTCGGCCGAGTACCTCGAGGCGGGCCTCGCCCGCGCCAAGCAGGAGGGGGCGGCGCTGGTGGCGGTCACGCTCGACACGCCGGGCGGCGCGCTCGAGGCCACGCGGGAGATGGTCCAGGCGATGCTCGCCTCCGAGGTGCCGGTGGCCGTCTGGGTGGGCCCGGCCGGCGCGCGGGCCGGCTCGGCCGGCGTGTTCCTCACGCTCGCGGCGCAGGTGGCCGCCATGCACCCGGCCTCGAACATCGGCGCGGCCCACCCGGTCACCGGGGGCGGCGGCGACGTGGAGAAGGAGGCCGGCAAGGACATGGCGAAGAAGGTGGAGAACGACACCGCCGCCTTCGCCCGCTCCATCGCCCTCGCCCGCGGCCGGAACGCCGAGTGGGCCGAGAAGGCGGTCCGGCAGAGCGTCTCGATCACCGCCGAGGAGGCGCTCCGGCTGAAGGTGGTGGACGCCGTCCTGCCCGACCTGCCCGCGGTGGTGGCCTTCGCCGACGGGCGCCGGGTGGAGGTGGCCGGGAAGCCGCGCGTCCTAAAGACCCGCGGCGCCACGCTCGAGCCGCTCGAGAAGACGGTGCGCCAGCGCACGCTCTCCTTCCTCGCCGACCCGAACGTCGCGGCGATGCTGATGCTCATCGGGATGCTCGGTCTCGGGCTCGAGCTCTACCACCCGGGCTCGATCGTGCCCGGCGTGATCGGCGCCTTCTGCCTGTTCCTGGCCTTCCTCGCCGCGCGGGTGATCCCGGTGAACGCCGGGGCGGTGGTGCTGCTCCTCGCCGGCGCGGCGCTGCTGGTGCTCGAGGCCTACACGCCCAACCACGGCGTGGCCGCCGCGGTGGGCGTCGCCTGCGTGGCGGTGGGGACCCTGCTCTTCATCGACAAGGGCTCCCCCGACTACCGCTTCGACCCGGCCGCCTTCTCGCTCTCGCCGCTCGTGGTCTGGCCGACCCCGCTCGCGGTCTGCGGCCTCATGCTCTTCGTGGCCTGGAAGGTGGTCCGCTCGCGGCGCGAGCGGCTCCAGGCCGGGGCGCCGGGGCTCGTCGGCGAGCGCGGGGAGGCCCTCTCGGAGGTCGGCCCGGGCGGGGGCGAGGTCTTCGTCCACGGCGAGTACTGGCGGGCCTTCGCCGCCGCGCCGCTGCCACGCGGGGCGCGCGTCCGGGTGGTGGCCGTGGACGGGCTGCGCCTCACGGTGGTGGCCGACGCGGGCGCGGACGGGTTAGAACAGGTGCGGTAGCGATTCACCCAAGGTTCACGCTCGCAGGAGGCGCACCATGCAGTCGCTCGGCTTGCTCGTCCCCATCGGCCTCGTGGTCGCCTGGTTCGTCTCCGGGCTCCGCATCATCAACGAGTACGAGCAGGGGGTGGTGCTGCGGCTCGGGCGCTACGTGGGGCTCCGCACCGCGGGGCTCAAGTGGATCGTCCCGTTCGTGGACAAGATGATCGTCATCGACATGCGCGTCACCGCCGAGCAGGTGCCGCCGCAGGACGTCATCACCCGCGACAACGTCTCGGTGAAGGTGTCGGCGGTCATCTACTTCCGGGTGCTGCAGGCGGAGCGCGCCTTCCTGCAGGTGACCGACTTCCTCTTCGCCACGAGCCAGATGGCCCAGACCACGCTCCGCTCGGTGCTGGGCCAGCTCGAGATGGACGACCTCCTCTCGCAGCGCGAGAAGATCAACCGACAGCTGCAGGAGATCATCGACCGGCACACCGAGCCCTGGGGCGTGAAGGTGACCGCCGTCGAGGTGAAGCAGGTGGACCTGCCGGAGGAGATGCGCCGGGCCATGGCCAAGCAGGCCGAGGCGGAGCGCGAGCGCCGGTCCAAGATCATCGCCGCCGAGGGCGAGTTCCAGGCCGCCGAGAAGCTGGGCCAGGCGGCCGACGTCATCACCCGCAGCCCGGGCGCGCTGCAGCTGCGCTACATGCAGACCCTGGTCGAGATCGCGACCGAGAAGAACTCCACCATCCTCTTCCCGCTCCCCATCGAGCTCGTGAAGCCCTTCCTGCAGATGGCGGAGAAGGGGGAGAAGTAGCGGCGGAGGCATGAGCGCGGTGACGCGTCGCCCTCCCTCTCCCGCGCCAGCGGGGGAGGGCCGGGGAGGGGGCGCGCCGGCTACAGCTCCGCGACGATCGTCCCGTCGGGCAGGGAGTAGGCCCGGCTCATGATCGGGGTGTTGAAGGCGAAGCCGGCGGGGCCGTTCGGGCCGAGGATGATGAGGCCGCCCTCGCCGTCGAGCCGCTCCCCGACCTCGTGGATGGCGAGCTGCGCCGCCTCGGCCGCCGTGGCGCCCTTGCCGACGAGGTCGGCGGCGTGGCGCGCGACCGTGAGCTGGATGAACCGCTCGCCGTGGCCGGTGCCCGAGACGGCGGCGAGCCGGTCGTCGGCGTAGGTGCCGGCGCCGATGAGCGGCGTGTCGCCGACCCGTCCCGGGAGCTTCATCGCCATGCCGCCGGTCGAGGTGGCGGCGGCGAGGTGCCCGGCGCGATCCCGCGCCACCGCGCCCACGGTGCCGGTCTTGGTGCCGGGGGCGCCGAGCTTCGCCGAGGCCTCCCAGCGAGCCCGCTGCGCGGCGGTGCGGAGGGCGGCGTTCTCCACCGCCGGGATCCCCACGTCGCGCGCGAAGCGCGAGGCGCCGGGCCCGGCGAGGAGCACGTGGCTCGACCGCTCCATCACGAGCCGGGCCAGCGACACCGGGTTCTTCACGTCCTTCACCGCGGCGACCGCGCCGCAGCGCAGGGTGGCGCCGTCCATGATGGCGGCGTCGAGCTCCGCGTCGCCGTCGGCGTTGAGGGCGGCGCCGGTGCCGGCGTTGTAGGTCGGGTCGTCCTCCAGGATCCGGACCGCCGCCTCGACGGCCACGAGGGCGCTCCCGCCCTGGGCCAGGATCCGGTACCCCTCCTCGGCGGCGCGGCGCACCCCGACGAGGCGCGGGGCGTCCGGGGCACCCGAGGAGGCCGGGTCGTCGGCGCCGAGGTTCCCGGCCCCTCCGTGGACGATGATGGCGGGCGCGCGGTGGTTCTGCATCGGAGGATCTCCCGGGCTGGTGAGGCGGGGGTCTTATACCTTGAGGCGCCCGGACCGGACCATTATGTTCCCGCACCGGCGGTGGGGGATCGCCGCACAGATCGCGAGGGGTGCGCACATGGCTGGTCGCGAGGTGGTGATCGTCGGCGCGGCGCGGACGCCGATCGGCTCTTTCCTGGGGACGCTCGCGAGCGTCCCCGCGCCCCGGCTCGGCGCGGTGGCGATCCGGGCCGCGGTGTCGCGCGCCGGGATCGACCCCGAGGCGGTGGGGCTCGTGGTCATGGGCAACGTGCTCCAGGCCGGCGTGGGCCAGGCGCCCGCCCGGCAGGCGGCGCTCTTCGCCGGCCTCCCCGACCGCACCCCCTGCGTCACGCTCAACAAGGTCTGCGGCTCCGGGCTCGAGGCGGTGATCACCGCCGCCCGGGCCATCGCGCTCGGCGAGCTCGACGTCGCCGTCGCGGGCGGCATGGAGTCGATGAGCAACGCGCCCTACTACGCGCGCCAGCTCCGGACCGGCGCGCGCATGGGCAACGTGGAGCTCGTGGACGGGATGGTCCTCGACGGCCTCACCGACGCCTACGACCAGACGCACATGGGGCTCTGCGCCGAGGGCTGCGCCGCCACCTACGGCTTCGGGCGCGCGGCGCAGGACGCGTACGCGCTCGAGTCCACCCGCCGGGCGCAGGCGGCCCAGGCCGCGGGCGCGTTCCGGGCCGAGATCGCGCCGGTGGAGCTCGAGGGCCGCAAGGGCGAGAAGGTGGTGGTCTCGGAGGACGAGGGGCCGAAGAACGCCCGCCCCGACAAGATCCCGGGGCTGAAGCCGGTCTTCAAGAAGGACGGCACCGTCACCGCCGCCAACGCCTCCTCGATCAACGACGGCGCCGCCGCGGTGGTGCTCATGAGCGCCGAGCGGGCCGCGCGCGAGGGGCGCGAGGTGCTGGGGCGGATCCGCGCCTGGGGCGGCGCGGCGCGCAAGCCGTCCGAGTTCACCGTGGCCCCGGCCGACGCGGTGAAGGCCACGCTCTCCCGGGCCGGCCTCGCGACGGGCGACGTCGAGCTCTGGGAGGTGAACGAGGCCTTCGCGGTGGTGGCGCTCGCCAACAACCAGCTCCTCGGCCTCGACGCGAAGGACGTGAACGTGCGCGGCGGCGCGGTGGTGCTCGGGCACCCCATCGGCGCCTCCGGGGCCCGGATCCTGGTGACGCTGCTGTACGCCATGAAGGATCTCGGGAAGAAGCGCGGCCTCGCCAGCCTGTGCATCGGCGGCGGGGAGGCGGTGGCGCTCGTCGTCGAGAGGTGAGCCGTGAACAAGCTCGTCGAGTCGGCCGACGCGGCGGTGGCGGACGTCCGCGACGGCGCCACGCTGCTCGTGGGCGGCTTCGGCCTCTGCGGGAACCCGGAGAACCTCATCGCCGCGATCCACCGCAAGGGCGTGAAGGATCTCACCATCGTCTCGAACAACTGCGGCACCACCGAGCAGGGGCTCGGGGTGCTGCTCCAGGCCAGGCAGGTGCGGAAGATGGTCTCGTCCTACGTGGGCGAGAACAAGGAGTTCGAGCGGCAGTTCCTCTCCGGCGAGCTCGAGGTGGAGCTCGTGCCGCAGGGCACGCTCGCCGAGCGGCTCCGCGCCGGGGGCGCCGGCATCCCCGGCTTCTACACCGCCACCGGGGTGGGCACGCAGGTGGCCGAGGGGAAGGAGGTCCGGACCTTCGACGGCCGCGAGTACCTCCTCGAGCGGGCCATCGTCGGCGACTTCGCCCTCGTGAAGGCCTGGAAGGCAGATGCCTGGGGGAACCTCGTCTTCCGCAAGACGGCGCGCAACTTCAACCCGATGATGTGCGGCGCCGGGAAGGTCTGCGTCGTCGAGGCGGAGGAGCTCGTGCCGGTGGGCGGGCTCGATCCCGACCGGATCCACGTCCCCTCGATCTACGTGAAGCGGCTGGTGCAGGGGCGCGGCTACGTGAAGCCCATCGAGCGGCGCACCGTGCGTCCGAGGGGAGGGTAGGCGCATGGCGCTCACGCGGGAGCAGATCGCGCGGCGGGTGGCGCGGGAGCTGCGCGACGGGTTCTACGTGAACCTCGGCATCGGCATGCCCACCCTGGTCTCCAACTTCGTGCCGCCCGGCGTGGAGGTGGTGCTCCAGTCCGAGAACGGCATGCTCGGCGTCGGCCCCTATCCCTGGGCCGGCGAGGAGGACCCGGACCTCATCAACGCCGGGAAGGAGACGGTCACCGAGATCCCCGGCACCGCCTACTTCTCCTCCGCCGAGTCGTTCGCCATGATCCGCGGCGGCCACATCGACCTCGCCATCCTGGGCGCGCTCGAGGTGTCGGAGGAGGGCGACCTCGCGAACTGGCTCGTGCCGGGGAAGATGGTGAAGGGGATGGGCGGCGGGATGGACCTCGTGGCCGGGGCCAGGCGGGTGATCGTCACCATGGAGCACGCCACCAAGGACGGCCGGCCCAAGATCCTGCGGCGCTGCGCGCTGCCGCTCACCGGCAAGCGCTGCGTCTCGGCCATCTGCACCGACCACGCCTTCCTCGAGGTGACGCCCGAGGGGCTGCTGGTGCGCGAGCTCGCCCCGGGCGTCACGCTCGAGCAGGTGCAGGCGATCACCGAGCCGCGGCTCCGCGCCGCGCCCGACCTCGGGGTGATGGCGGCGTGAGCCCGCCCATCGTCACCTTCCTCACCGACTTCGGCGCCGGGTCCGGCTACCCGGCGCAGATGAAGGGCGTCGTCCTGCAGCGGCTCCCCGCGGCGCAGCTCGTGGACCTCTCGCACGAGGTGCCGCACTTCGACGTGCTCGCGGGGGCGCTGCTGCTCGAGGCCTGCGCGCCGCGCTTCCCGCTCGCGGCCGTCCACTGCGCGGTGGTCGATCCCGGGGTCGGCACCGAGCGGCGCGCGCTCTGCGTGGTCGATCCGGAGGGGCGCCGGCTGGTCGGCCCCGACAACGGGCTCTTCACGCCCTTCCTCGGCGAGGGGGCCCGCGCCTTCGCGCTGGAGGACCCGCGCCACGTGCCCGCCCCCGAGAGCGCCACCTTCCACGGGCGCGACCTGTTCGCGCCGGTGGCCGCCTTCCTGGCCGGGGGCGGCGATCCCGAGTGGCTCGGCCCGCGGGTCGAGGCGCCGGTCCGGCTCCGCTGGCCCGCGGCGGCGCGGGAGGGGGCGACGCTCCGGGGCGAGTGCCTCGCCGCCGATCCGTTCGGGAACCTCGTCACGAGCGTCCGGGCGTCCGATCTCGAGGGCCGCCCGGTCCACGAGGCGCGCGTCGAGGGGCGCCCGGCCCGCTTCGTCCGGACCTTCGGCGAGGGGCGGCCGGGGGAGCTCCTCGTGCTCGTCGGCAGCGGCGGGCGCGTGGAGGTGGCGGTCCGCGAGGAGAGCGCGGCGGCGCGCTTCGGCCTCGCCCGCGGGGCGCCGGTCGTCCTCGCCCTCGGCTGATCCGCCTGCTACACTCGGCTCGCGTGCCCCGCGAACCCGCGACGAACAAGCGCCTCTCGCCCCGGCTCCACCACGAGCTGCCGGTGAGCTACCGGACCGTCGGCAGCTTCCTCTCCGACTGGGCGACCGACATCAGCCGCGGCGGCCTGTTCATCAACACCCGCAAGCCGCTGCCGGTCGGCACCGCCGTCCGCGTCCTCGTCCAGCTCCCCCAGCGTGAGCGGCCCATCGACCTCGGCGGCCGGGTGACCCGCGTGGCCGAGGTGGGCAACGCGGTCAACACCGCGCCCGGCATGGCGGTGGAGTTCACCGACCTCGACGGCGCCAGGCGGCGCGAGCTCGAGGAGCTGGTGGACCGGCTGCGGACCGTCCTCGATCCCGACTAGCTTCCTCTCGTGAAGCTCGAGCTCGACATCGACGACCTCGCGCCGGGCGGCGAGGCGGTGGGGCGCGGTCCCGCAGGGCGCCCGATCTACGTCCCGTTCGCCGCGCCGGGCGACCGGGTCCAGGTCGAGGTGCCGGCCGGCGAGGGGCCGGGCCACGCCGAGCTCCTGCGCGTGCTCCGGCCCGGCGCCGCGCGCGCCGCGCCGCCCTGCCGTCACTTCGGGCCGGCCGCGGAAGGGGAGGCCGCCGAGTGCGGCGGCTGCGAGTGGCTCCACGTGGACTACGCGCGGCAGCTCGACGCGAAGGCCCGGAGCTTCGCCGAGACGCTGCGCCGCATCGGCCGGCTCGAGCCCGGCAGCTTCCCGCTCCTGCCCATCGTCCCCTCGCCCCGGCCGCTCCGCTACCGCTGCCGGGCGAAGCTCCACTTCGACCGGGCCAGCGGGCGGCTCGCCTTCTTCCGGCGCCGCTCCCACGCCCCCGTGCCGCTCGCCGAGTGCCACCTGCTCGCGCCGGGGCTCGACGCGCTGCGCGAGGCGCTCGGGCCGGCGCTCGGCCAGGCCCGCCTCGCGCCGCGCGAGGTGATGCTCGAGTGGTCGGACGCGGAGGGGCGGGGGGCGGCGGCGCTCCTCCTCCCCGAGGCGACGCCCGCGGTCGCGAGGCGGGCCGAGGGGCTGCTCCGGGCCGTGCCGGGGCTGGCCGGGCTCGTGCTCCTGCAGGAGGGGCGGCCGCCGGCGCTGCTGGGCGAGCCGGTGCTCCGCCACGCGCGCGACCCCCGCGACCCGGCCGCCGGCCTGCAGCGCTCGCGCCCCGACGTCTTCCAGCAGGCGAACCGCGGGGCGAACGCGCTCCTCGTCGAGGCGGCGCTGGCCTTGCTCCGCCCGGCCGGCGCGCGGGTGCTCGAGCTCTACTGCGGCGCGGGCAACTTCACCGCGCCCCTGGCGCGCGCCGCGGCCTCGGTCACCGCGGTCGAGGGTCTGGGGCCGTCGCTGGAGCTCGCCCGCCGCGATCTCGCGCAGGCGAAGGTCCGCTTCGTGGCCGGCGACGCCCTCGCCGTGGCGGGCGGGCTGGCGCGGGATCCGGGCGGCCCGCGCTTCGAGGCGGCGCTCCTCGACCCGCCGCGCGACGGCGCCCGCGGCGTGGGGCCGCTCCTCGCCCGGCTCGAGGTGGCCCGCGCGGTCTACGTCTCCTGCGACCCCGCCACCTTCGCCCGCGACCTGCGCGGCTGCGTGGAGGCCGGCTACCGCGTCGCCTCGGCGCAGCCGTTCGACCTCTTCCCCCAGACCCACCACGTCGAGGGGCTGGCGCTCCTGGAGCGTTAGCCGCCTACGCCGGCCTGCCGGCCTCGCCGATGGCCCGGAGCCGCTCCACCAGCGTCGGGTGCGAGTAGTGCCAGGCGCTGTACCAGGGGTGCGGGTCGAGGTTGGCGAGGTTCTCCCGGTTGAGCTTCACGAGCGCCGACGCGAGCGCGCCGGGCTCGGGCACGAGCGCCACGGCGTAGCGATCGGCCTGGTACTCGTGCCGGCGCGACAGCCAGGACGCGACCGGGGCCAGGAAGAAGGTGAAGGCGCCGCCGCCGAGCGAGAAGAGCGCTAGCGCGGCCTCGTAGGAGGGCGCGGCGAAGCCGAAGGCGCGGTAGAGCGGCGGCCAGGGGACGAGGAGGGAGAGCGCCCAGAGCGTCACCACCTGGCCGGCCACCCCGAGCGCGAGCCGCCGGTGCACGTGCCGCTTCTGGTAGTGGCCGATCTCGTGGGCCAGCACGGCGGCCGCCTCGGGCACCGTCATCTGGGCGACGAGGGTGTCGAAGAGGACGATGCGCGGGCGGAAGAAGCCGGTGAAGTAGGCGTTGCCGTGGCCGGAGCGGCGGGAGGCGTCCATCACGAAGAGCCCCCGGCTCCGGAAGCGGGCGGCGCGGGCGAGCGCCTCGAGCCGCTCCTTGAGCGGCCCCTCCGGCAGCGGCTGGAACCGGTTGAAGAGGGGCGCGATGAGGGTGGGGAAGAGCCAGACCATCAGGATCTGCACGCCGGTGAGGAAGCCGGCCAGCCAGAGCCACCAGGCGCGGCCGGTGAGGGCCATGAAGCCGTACACCGCGTAGAGGAGCGGCAGCCCGAGCGCCGCCGAGAGCAGGAGCCCCTTGGCCCGGTCCTTGAGCCAGAGCGCCGGCGTGGTCCGGTTGAAGCCGAAGCGGGCCTCGAGGACGAAGGTGCGGTAGAGCGCGAAGGGGAGCCCGGCCACCCAGAACGGCGCCGAGACCAGCACCAGGAAGGCGACGAAGCGGTGCGCCCCGGCGAGCCCCCGCGCGGCGAGCGCCTGGTGCAGCCAGGGGAGGAGCCCGGAGAGGAGCACCGCCAGCGTCAGCGCCGCCGACCACGCGCCCGAGACGAGGGCGAGCCGGCCGTTCGCGAGGGTGTAGTCGCGGCTGCGGGCGGCCGAGCCCGGGGTGACGACGCCCTGCAGCGGCGCGGGCACCGCGTCGCCGGAGCGCCGGGCGCGGCGCAGGTTGAGGAGGAGCAGGCCGGTCTCGACCGCGTACTCGGCGGCGAAGAAGGCGAGGAAGACGGCGACGACCAGGGTCGGCATGCGCGGCCGTCATAGCAGGCCGCCGCCCGGCGCGCAGCCGCGGAGGCGCGAGCGCGGCCCGGGCCTCGGCTACGCGCCCCGCGGCCCGGCGCGCCGCACCCGGCCTCCCTCGAGCTCGAGGACGTGATCGATGGAGGGGAGGAGGTCGGCGGCGTGGTGGCTCGCGAGGACGAGGTGCAGCCCGCCCTGGCAGAGCGACTCGAGGAGCGCGAGGAGGGCGGAGCGGCTCTCGGCGTCGAGCCCGTCGCAGGGCTCGTCGAGGAGGAGCAGCTCCGGGTCGCGCACCAGCGCCCGCGCCAGGAGGAGCCGGCGCAGCTCGCCGTGCGAGAGGGTCTGCACGCGCCGGTCCGCGAGGTGCGCGGCGCCGAGCCGCTCCATCCAGGCGCGCGCGGCCTCGCGCTGGGCGGGGGTGGGGGCCTCCGGGAGGCCGATGCTGCCGAAGAACCCGGAGAGCACCACCTCCTCGCCCCGCTCCTCGTAGCGGTGGCGGGCCTGCAGCTCGGGGCTCACGAGCGCCACCCGGGCCCGGAGCTCCCAGAGGCCGGTGCGCGCGGGGAGCCCGAGGCGGCGGACGCGGCCGCCGGGCATGGGCTGCTCCTCGCCCGCGAGGAGCCGGACGAGGGTGCTCTTTCCGGCGCCGTTGGGGCCGAGGACCGCCCAGTTCTCGCCGGGGAGCACGGTCCAGTCGAGCGCGTGGAGCACCGGGTGGCCGGAGACGTTCACGCTGGCGCGCTCGAGGTGGAGGAGGGGGGCGGCGACGGGGGCTTCCTGGCCGCCCCTCCACGGCCCTCCCCGCCCGAGCGGGGAGGGAGCGCAGCGAGGGGCGCTCGCGGCAGCTTCAGCGCTCGCGGCTTCACCCTCTCCCGCGCGCGGGGCAGGGCCGGGGAGGGGGTGCCCGCCGGCTTCGCCTCGCGGCAGCCCCGGCTCCCCCACCACGACCCGCAGCCTGCCGCCCTCCATCCGCGCCACCCGGGTCATCTCCGGCAGCACCTCCTCGGCGCGGTGCGTGGCCATGACCACCGGGAGCCCGCTCCGGGCCACCCGCGACACCGCCTCGAGGAACCGCCGCCGGCTCGCCGCGTCGAGCCCGTTGGCGGCCTCGTCGAGCAGGAGCGCCCGCGGGCGCGGGGCGAGGGCGCGGGCGAGCAGCACGCGCCGGGCCTCCCCGGTCGAGAGCGACAGGAAGCGCCGCGGCAGGAGCCGGTCCACCCCGAGCTCGGACGCGATCTCCACCATGCGGCGCCGCTCCTCGTCCGTGGCCGGCTCCTGGCGGTAGACGCTGTCGGTGAAGCCCGAGAGGATCACCGCGCCCGCGTCGAGGTCCCAGTCGCGCTTGTGGTAGGCCTCCTGCTGCTCCGCCGAGACCAGCGCGAGCCGCTCGCGCATGCCGATGTGGCTCTCCTGGGGCGCGCCGCCGAGGTGGTAGAGCCGGCGGCCGCCGCCCGGCGCCGGCCAGACCTCGCCCCGGAGCAGCTTGAGGAAGGTGGACTTGCCCGAGCCGTTCCGGCCCAGGATCGCCCAGCTCTCGCCGTCGCGCAGGGTGAAGGTGACCCCCTCGAGCACGCGGGCGCCCGAGAGCAGCACCGAGACGTCCTCGAGGGTGACGAGCAGCGCGGCCATGGTGCGGCGGAATCTAACCCGGAACGGCGCCGCCGGCCCCTTTCGGCTATGAGGAGGGAGCGTGGACGCCCGCCTCGCCGAGTTCGCCCGCCTCCTCCGCCAGAACGGCGTGCGCGCCTCGCCGTCGGAGCTGGCCGACGCGGTGCGGGCGGCCGCGCTCACCGGGGTGGCCGAGCGCGACGACCTGCGCGCCGCCCTGCGGGCCACGCTCGTGAAGCGCGCCGCCGACGTCCCCACCTTCGAGCGGCTCTTCGCCCTCTACTTCTCCGGGCTCGGGCGCGTCCTCGACGCCTTCGAGCGCAGCCTCGAGGAGGAGCTCTCCGCCTCGGGCCTGCTCGAGCCGGGCGAGCTCGAGATGGTCGCGGCCACCCTGCGCGCCCTCGCGCCGGAGCTCACGCCCCTCGGCCGGGCGCTCGCGGCCGGGGAGCGGGCCGCGCTGCTCCGGCTGCTCCGGACGGCGGCGCTCGAGCTCGACTTCACGCTCCTCCACCTCCCGGGCCAGGTCGGCTTCTACGGGCGGCGGCTCCTCTCGGCGGCCGGGGGCGGCGGCGTGGACGGGGACCTCGCCCGGATCGAGGAGGCGCTGCGCGCCCGCGGCCTCTCGCCGGCGGGGCTCTCGCTCGTCTCGGCGCGGCTCGCGGCGCAGCTCTCGCAGGTGGCCGACGCGGCCCGCCGCTGGGCCGAGCTCGAGCAGGAGGCGCGCAGCCGGGAGGGCGGGGCGCTCCGGCCGGACCGGCTCG
Organism: Anaeromyxobacter paludicola; assembly: GCF_023169965.1. Lineage (NCBI taxonomy): Bacteria > Pseudomonadati > Myxococcota > Myxococcia > Myxococcales > Anaeromyxobacteraceae > Anaeromyxobacter > Anaeromyxobacter paludicola. Next base: position 418,111 of record NZ_AP025592.1, read on the forward strand.
CCGCGCCGAGCCGCGCGGAGCAGGAGCGGATCGAGGCCGCGGTGCGGCGGCTCGCGGAGCGGCTCCGCGCGAAGCTCGCCCTGCGGGCCCACCGCCGGCGCGGGGCGCTCGACGTCCGGCGCACGCTCCGGCGCGGGCTCGCGCTCGGCGGCTACCCCGCCCGGCCGGCCTTCCGGCGCCGGCTCCCGGAGCGGCCGGACCTGGTGGTGCTCTGCGACCTCTCCGACTCGGTGCGCCACGTCTCGCGCCTCATGCTGCTCTTCCTCCACGCCCTCCAGGGGCTCTTCGGGCGCGTGCGGACCTTCGCCTTCGTGGCCGACCTGGGCGAGGTGACCGAGGCGCTCCGCGGCGAGCGCGACCCGGCGCGGGCGGCCGACCTCGCGACGGCCGGGAAGGCGGTGAACCTGCACGGCAACTCCAACTACGGCAGGGCCCTGCGCGCCTTCCACGCCCGCTTCCGCGGGGCGGTGACCCGGCGCACCACGCTGCTCGTCATCGGCGACGGGCGGGGGAACTACCTCGACCCCGGGCTCGACGCCCTCGCCGACCTGCGCCGGCGCGCCCGGCGGGTCCTCTGGATCTGCCCGGAGGAGCGGCAGGGGTGGGGGCAGGGGGACAGCGAGATGCCGGCCTACGCCCGGGCGGTGGACCGGGTGGCGACCGTCTCCACCCTCGAGGACCTCGCCGGCGTGGCCGACGCCCTCGTGCCGCGCGGTTGACGAAGGCCCCGGCCTGCCCCTACCTTCCCGCCGCGATGAGAAAGGTCTTCGTCCACACCTTCGGCTGCCAGATGAACGAGGCCGACAGCGCCCGCATGGTGGAGCTGCTCGGCCGGCACGCCTTCACCGCCACCCCGCACCCGGAGGACGCCGACCTCATCCTCCTCAACACCTGCGCGGTGCGGGAGAAGGCGGAGCAGAAGCTCCTCTCGGCGCTCGGGCGCTACCGCGAGCACAAGGCGCGCCGGGGCGCGCTGCTCGCGGTCTCCGGCTGCGTGGCCCAGGAGCAGAAGGGGAAGCTGCTCTCGCGCGTGCCCTACCTCGACTTCGTCTTCGGGCCGGACAACATCTCCCGGCTGCCGGAGCTGGTGGAGCGGGCCGTGCAGAAGGAGCGCTTCGCCGAGACCGGCTGGATGGACTCGGAGGAGTACGTCTTCCCGGCGGCCGACCCCGAGGCGGCGCGGGGCCGGATCGGCGCCTTCGTGACGGTGATGAAGGGCTGCGACAACGTCTGCGCCTTCTGCATCGTGCCGCACACGCGCGGGCGCGAGGTGTCGCGCCCCTTCGCCGAGGTGCTCGACGAGTGCGCCGCCCTAACCGCGGTCGGCGTGCGCGAGGTCACCCTCATCGGCCAGAACGTGAACTCGTACGTGGGCGGCTGCAGCTTCGCCGAGCTGCTCCGGAAGGTGGCGGCCCTGCCCGGGATCGCGCGGATCCGCTTCACCACCAGCCACCCGCACGACCTCTCGGACGCGCTCATCGAGACCTTCCGCGACGAGCCCAAGGTGATGCCCCACTTCCACCTGCCGGTGCAGGCCGGATCGGACGAGGTGCTGCGGCGGATGCGGCGCGACTACACGGTGGAGGAGTACCTCGAGCGCCACGGCCGCCTCGAGGCGGCGCGCCCCGGCATCGCCATCACCACCGACTTCATCGTCGGCTTCCCCGGCGAGGGCGACGAGGACTTCGAGGGCTCGCTGCGGCTCCTCGAGCGGGCGCGCTTCGACAACTCCTTCAGCTTCGTCTTCAGCCCGCGCCCCAGGACCGTGGCCGCGCTCCGGCTCGGCAGCGCCCCGGAGTGGACCGAGGTGGACCGCGACCTGGCCCTGGCGCGGCTCGAGCGGCTCCAGGCGCTCCAGCGGCGGATCGCCCTCGAGAAGAACCAGGCGCTGGTCGGGAGGGAGCTCGAGGTGCTGGTGGAGGGGCCGTCGGAGGGCGATCCGGCCCGCCGCTGCGGCCGCGCGCCCGACAACCGGGTGGTGCACTTCACCGCGACCGAGGCCGAGGCGCCCGCCGCCGCGCTCGTCCCGGTCCGGGTGACGGCCGCCTTCCCGGGCTCGCTCTCCGGGGAGCGCACCGGCCCGGCGCGGCTCGCCTGACCGATACCGCGGGTGGAACCGGCGCCTTGCGGGTGCGGGGGGACCCGGTTAGCATCCCGGGCCATGGCGCGAATCCACCCGTTCAAGGGGATCTCCCCGCGGCTCCACCCGTCGGTGTTCGCGGTGGACGACGCGCTGGTGATCGGCGACGTCGAGGTGGGCGAGCAGTCCTCCCTCTGGTTCGGCGCCGTGGTGCGCGGCGACGTGAACTACATCCGCATCGGCGCGCGCACCAACGTGCAGGACCAGACGGTGATCCACGTCACCAACGGCACCCACCCGACCGTCGTCGGGGACGACGTGACGCTGGGCCACCGCGTCACCCTGCACGGCTGCACCATCCAGAGCCGCTGCCTCGTCGGGATCGGCGCGGTGGTGATGGACGGCGCCGTGGTGAGCGAGGACTCGATGGTGGGCGCGGGCTCGCTCGTGCCCCCGAGCATGGTGGTCCCCTCGGGCACCCTCGTGCTCGGCTCGCCGGCCAGGGTGAAGCGGGAGCTCACGCGCGAGGAGATCGCCTTCTTCCGGAAGTCGGCGCAGAACTACGTGGCCTACGCGGAGCAGTACCGGAAGGAAGGCTGGTCCTCCCGATGACCGTGCTCGAGTCGCTCCGGCGCTGCCTGCTCTTCAAGGACTTCACCGACACCGGCCTGCAGATCTTCGCCGCCGTGGCCCGGGAGCGCGCGGTCCCGGCCGGCACGCCGCTCTTCGTGGAGGGGATGGTGGGAGAGTCCCTCTTCATCGTCCGCTCGGGCACGGTGCGGCTCGCCCACAAGGTGTCCGGGGCGGAGCGGCCGCTCGGGACGGCGGGCGCCGGGGACCACCTCGGCGCGCTCTCGCTCCTCGCCCCCTCGCACCGGGCCTGCTCCGCCGTGGCCGAGTCCGCCTGCGAGCTCCTCGAGCTGCAGCAGGCCGACTTCGCCCGGCTCGGGCCGCAGAAGCCCCAGGCCTGCCTCAAGCTCGCGCTCGCCATCGCCGCCGATCTGGCGCGTCGGATGGCCGACGCCCGGGAGCCGCTGCGCGAGGCGCTGGAGCGCCCGCCGCGCGGCTGACGGAAGCGGTTCATCGACTCTCCGCCCGGTTTGAGGTATCGAACAGTCCGCCGGAGGAGAGCGCCCGCGTGCTGGAGCACTTCGTCGACATGCTGCGGGGCCAGTCGCTCGAGGCGAGCGCCGGCTTCGTCTTTGGCATGCTCCTCCTGTGCGGCTTCGGCCTGCCGCTCCCCGAGGACGTGGTGCTGGTCACGGGCGGCGTCCTCGCCTGGCTCGCCTCGTCGCTCGAGGAGAGCACGCTGCGCGGGATGATCTCCGACCCGTCGCTCCTCACCATGGTGGCGGTGGGGCTGGCCGGGATCGTGGCGGGGGACTCGGTCATCTACTGGATGGGCCGCCGGCTCGGCTCGCGGGTCGCCGAGATCCCCGGGCTGCGCCGGCTCGTGACGCCGGAGAAGCTCGAGCAGGTGGAGAAGCTGATGCGCCGCCGCGGCAAGGTGGTGGTGGTCATCGCCCGCTACCTGCCCGGGCTGCGCGCCCCCACCTACTTCACGGTGGGGCACTCGCGCGTCCCCTACCTCCAGTTCGTCTTCTTCGACGCGGTGGCCGCGCTGGTCTCGGCGCCGCTGTTCGTCGGCCTCGGGTTCTACTTCGGCGACGACATCGAGCTCGCCGCCCGCGCGGCGAGCCGCTTCAGCCACTACATCCTCATCGCGGTGGCGCTGGTGCTGGCCGTCGCCGCGTTCCGCTGGATGCGCCGGCGCGCCGCCCGGGCCGAGACCGCCGGCCCCGCCGAGCCGCCCATGGGCGGCCGCTAGATCTCCTCAGGACGGCCCCTCCCCAGCCCTCCCCGCCCGGCGGGGAGGGAGTGCAGCTCTCCCTCTCCCGCGTCAGCGGGGGAGGCTCGGGGAGGGAGTGCAGCTCTCCCTCTCCCGCGTCAGCGGGGGAGGGTCGGGGAGGGGGGCGGCGCAGCGCGGACCTGGGCGGTCTCACGCCGCCCGGCGGCCGAAGAGCCGGCGCAGCAGGCCCAGGAACCCGCCCCGCCGGGTCGCGGGCGCGGCGACCGGAGCCGCCTCGGGGCCGCGGGCCGGGAGCGGCAGGGCCACGGTGACGGGGACGTCCACCGGCGCGCTCGCGGCCGGCTCGGCGGGGCCGTTGGCGGCCGCGGCCGGCATCGACGGGCTCTCCGCCGCCGGCCCCTTCACCCCCAGCCGCTTGCGCGCCGCGAGCACGCCGTCGCGCATCGAGAAGCTGGTCTTCACGGTGCGGCCGGTGTGGATCTCGCGGGCGGTGACGTCGAGCAGGCACTCCGCGCCGAGCTCGAAGGTGATGCCCACCTTCACCATCCCGCGCGGCCCCTTCGGCAGGCCGGAGAGGGTGAGGGTCCCGAGGTACTCGCAGGCGTCCACCGTGGCGCCCTCGCCCTGCAGCACCACCAGCTCGAACTGGTCCTGGCCGTCGCGGGTGGTCGAGAGGCTGTACTGCTTGCGGACCGGCAGCGAGGTGTTCCGCTCGATGATGGTCTTGACGCGCCCGCCGGGCAGCCCGATCCCGATGCTCATCGGGACCACGTCCACCAGCACCGGCCCGTCCGCCGTGCCCCACGAGTCGGCGAGGAGCGCCGCGCCGAGCGCCACCGCCTCGTCGGGGTGGACGGCGCGGGAGGGCGCGCGGCCGAAGAAGGCCTCCACCTTCCGGTGCACGAGCGGCATCCGCGACTGGCCGCCGACGAGGAGCACCTCGTGCACGTCCGAGACCTGGAGCGAGCGGGCGGCGAGCACCTCGCGGCAGACCTCGATGGTCCGGTCCACGAGCGGCTCGACCAGCGCCTGGATCTCGGCGCGCGAGAGCGCGAGCTTGAGCCCCACCGGCTGGCCGTCCACGAGGGCCAGGTAGGGCAGGTCGATCTGGAAGTCCTGCCGCTCCGAGAGCGCGCACTTGGCCCGCTCCGCCGCGTCCACCATGCGCGAGAGCGCCACCCGGTCGCCGTCGAACTTGCGCCCGACCTGCTCGTGGTAGGCGGTGAGGAGCCGGTCGAGGATCCGGTGGTCGAAGTCCACGCCGCCCAGGAACGGGTCGCCGCCGGTGGAGACCACCTCGTACACGTTGTCGGAGAGCTCGAGGAGCGAGGCGTCGAAGGTGCCGCCGCCGAGGTCGTACACCAGCACGCGCTGGCGGAGCTGCTTGCCGTGGGCGTAGGCCAGGGCGGCCGCCGTCGGCTCGTTCAGGATCCGCTCCACCTTGAGCCCGGCGAGCGCGCCGGCGGCGCGGACCGCCGCGCGCTGCCGCTCGTTGTAGTAGGCGGGGACGGTGACGACCGCGCGGTTGACCTCGGCGCCGAGGTGGTTCTGGGCGACCTCCCGGACCTCCTTCAGGATGAGGGCCGAGACCTGCTCGAGCGAGAGCGTGGTGGCGCCGAGGCGGACGGCGGCGAGCCCCTCCGCGCCCGGCACGATGTCGTAGGCGAACTTCTCCCGGAGCTGCTGCACCTGCGGCGAGTCCCAGGGGCGCCCGACGAGCCGCTTCGCGCCCTGCACGGTGTGGCGCGGGTTGGTGAGGAGCTGCGCCTTCGCGAGGTGGCCCACCACGATCCGGTTGCGGGCGTTGAGCGCCACCACCGACGGGACCGTGTTGTGCCCCTCGCGAGACGGGACCACGAACGGCTTGCGATCGACCACCAGCGCGGCGCAGGAGTTGGTCGTGCCGAGGTCGATGCCGATGATCGCCTTGGACGGGCGGGCCGGCGCGGCCGGCGCCTCGGGGAGGCCGACCTCCACCGGCGCGGCGCCGCGCTGCTCGAGCTTGCCGGGGACGTGGGGGGCGGAGAGGTCGGCCTGGGCCGGCGCGGGCGGCGGCTTCGGGGGCGGCGGCGACTCGAGGGCGGGGGGCGCCTTCGGTGGCGGCGCGGCGGCGGGCGGAGCCTTCGGCGCGGGCGGCGGCTCCGCGGGGCGGCTGGCGGCCGGGGCCGGGGCGGCCCGGGCCGGGGCGGCCGGCGCTGCGGCGGTCGCGGCGGGGGCGGACGCCGGTGCGGCGGGGCGCGCGGGCGGGGCAGGGGGCTCGCCGAGGCTCGCCCAGAGCCCGCGCTTCTCGCGGACGCGCACCATCCGCTCCACGAGCTGCTGCGACTCCTCGTCGAGGGCGAGGAACTCGATCCCCATGCCCGGGTTGCGGGCCGCGCCGCCGGCCTCGGCGACCCAGCGCACGGTCCCCCGGCCGCGGACCACCTTCTCGCCCGAGCGCAGGCGGAGCTCGAAGGCGATCACCGTCGCGACGGGCCAGGTGTCGCGGGTCCGCACGAACATCCCGCCCCGCGAGATGTTCACCGCGTAGCGATCCACGAACTCGTCGGTGCTCTCGTAGGCGAGCCGGACCACCAGTCCGATCGGAACCCGATCGCCCCCACGCTTGTCGTCGGCGGACACCTGGGCATTATCGAAGGAAGGGCGGCGGAATCGCAAGAGAACGGCCGCGGGCGCGGGGCCATGCGGCCCGGCGGGCGCGCCCGCCGCGCTCCTTGACGCCTCCGCACACGGTTGGATATACGTCCGCATGCTCAATCGCGACGATCTTCGAGAAGCTCTCACCTTCGACGACGTCCTGCTGGTCCCGGGAGAGAGCGACGTCCTCCCGAAGTCCGTAGAGACCGGCTCGCGCCTGACCCGCCACATCCACCTCAACATCCCGCTCGTCTCGGCCGCGATGGACACGGTCACCGAGGCGCAGATGGCCATCGCCATGGCGTCGGTGGGCGGCATGGGCTTCATCCACAAGAACCTCACCGTCGAGCAGCAGGCGGCCGAGGTCCTCAAGGTGAAGAAGTACGAGTCGGCGGTGGTGGGCGACCCCATCACCATCGAGCCCGAGGCCCGCCTCGCCCAGGCCGTCGCGCTCATGCGCGAGAACGGCATCAGCGGCATCCCGGTGACGCGGAAGGGGCGGCTGGTGGGCATCCTCACCAACCGCGACCTGCGCTTCGAGAAGAACCTCGAGCAGCGGGTCGAGGAGGTGATGACCACGGACCTCGTCACCGCGCGCGAGGGCGTCCAGATCGAGGAGGCGAAGGACCTCCTCCACCGCCACCGCATCGAGAAGCTCCTGGTGGTGAACGAGGCCTTCGAGCTCAAGGGCCTCATCACCATCAAGGACATCGAGAAGATCCAGAAGCACCCGAACGCCGCCAAGGACAAGCTCGGCCGCCTGCTCTGCGGCGCCGCGGTGGGCGTGGGGCCCGACCGCGAGGCCCGCATCGCCGCGCTCCTCAAGGCCGGCGCCGACGTCATCGCCATCGACACCGCCCACGGCCACTCGAAGGGCGTCATCGACGCGGTCCGCGCCACCAGGGCCAACTTCAAGGGCGTCGAGCTGGTCGCCGGCAACGTGGCCACCGCCGAGGCCTGCGAGGCGCTCTGCCAGGCCGGCGTGGACGCCGTGAAGGTCGGCATCGGCCCCGGCTCGATCTGCACCACCCGCGTGGTGGCCGGGGTGGGCGTGCCCCAGGTGACCGCGGTGGACGACTGCTCCCGCGCCGCCGAGAAGCACGGGATCCCCGTCATCTCCGACGGCGGCATCAAGTACTCGGGCGACATGGTGAAGGCGCTCGCCGCCGGCGCGTCCTGCGTGATGATCGGCTCGCTCTTCGCCGGCACCGAGGAGGCGCCGGGCGAGGTGATCCTGTACCAGGGGCGCAGCTACAAGAGCTACCGCGGCATGGGCTCCATCGGCGCCATGAAGGAGGGGTCGAAGGACCGCTACTTCCAGGCCGACGTCTCCGAGGCCGAGAAGCTCGTGCCCGAGGGCATCGAGGGGCGCGTGCCGTACAAGGGCCCGGTGGCGATGAACGTCTACCAGCTCGTCGGCGGCCTCCGCAGCGGCATGGGCTACCTCGGCTGCAAGAACATCCCCGAGCTCCGCCAGAAGCCGCGCTTCATCCGCATCTCCAGCGCCGGGCTGCGCGAGAGCCACGTGCACGACGTGATCATCACCCAGGAAGCCCCGAACTACCGGGTCGACTAGGAGTCAAGTTGGACATCCACGGCGAGAAGATCCTCATCCTCGACTTCGGGTCGCAGTACACCCAGCTCATCGCGCGCCGGCTGCGCGAGCTCGGCGTCTACTGCGAGATCCACCCGTGCACCGCGAGCGCCGACGCCATCCGGGCCTTCAAGCCGCGCGGCGTGGTGCTCTCCGGCGGCCCGGCGTCGGTGCTGGCCGCGGACAGCCCGCGGGCCGACAAGGTGGTCTTCGAGCTCGGCGTCCCCGTGCTCGGCGTCTGCTACGGCCTGCAGCTCATGGCCCACGAGCTCGGCGGCAAGGTCGGGAACGCGGCCCACCGCGAGTTCGGCCCCGCCACCATCGACGCCTCCTCGGCCTGTGAGCTCTTCCAGGGCCTGCCGCCCCGGCTCGACGTCTGGATGAGCCACGGCGACCGCGTCGAGGCGCTGCCGCCGGGGTTCGAGCCGGTCGCCTCCACCCCGAGCGCGCCGTACGCCGCGGTCGAGGACCGGCGGCGCCGCTTCTTCGGCGTGCAGTTCCACCCCGAGGTGGTGCACACGCCGCGCGGCGCGGAGCTCCTCAAGAACTTCGCCTACGCGGTCTGCGGCTGCAGCGGCCAGTGGTCGATGCGGGCCTACGTGGACGTCGCGGTGGAGCAGATCCGGGCCCAGGTCGGCCCGGACGGCCACGCGCTCTGCGCGCTCTCCGGCGGCGTGGACTCGGCCGTGGCCGCGCTCCTCGTGCACCGCGCCATCGGCGACCGGCTCCGCTGCGTCTTCGTGGACAACGGCGTGCTGCGGGAGGGGGAGCGGGCGCAGGTGGAGGAGGTCTTCGGGCGGATGTTCCACCTCCCGCTCGTGACCGCCGACGCCTCGAAGCGGTTCCTGTCGAAGCTCGCCGGGGTGACCGATCCCGAGCAGAAGCGGAAGATCATCGGCCGCGAGTTCATCGCGGTCTTCGAGGAGCAGGTGGAGGAGTTCGCCCGCCACGGCGAGCGGGCCGACTTCCTCGTCCAGGGCACGCTCTACCCCGACGTCATCGAGTCGGTCTCCTTCAAGGGCCCCTCGGCCACGATCAAGAGCCACCACAACGTGGGCGGGCTCCCCGAGGTGATGAAGCTCGGCCTCGTCGAGCCCCTGCGCGAGCTCTTCAAGGACGAGGTGCGGCGGCTCGGGCTCGAGCTCGGCCTCCCCAAGGAGATCGTGCAGCGGCAGCCGTTCCCCGGCCCGGGGCTCGCCATCCGCGTCCTCGGCGAGGTCACCGAGGAGCGGCTCTCGATCCTGCGCAAGGCCGACACCATCGTGCAGCAGGAGATCCGCGCCGCCGGGCTGTACGAGCAGCTCTGGCAGGCCTTCGCGGTGCTCCTCCCGGTCCGCAGCGTCGGCGTGATGGGCGACGAGCGCACCTACGAGAACACCTGCGCCGTCCGCGCCATCGAGTCCACCGACGGCATGACCGGCGACTGGGCGCGGCTGCCGTACGACCTGCTGGCGCGCGTCTCGTCGCGGATCATCAACGAGGTCCGCGGCATCAACCGGGTGGTCTACGACGTCTCGTCGAAGCCCCCGGCCACCATCGAGTGGGAGTAGGCGGCTCCCCGGGGGGCGCCCTGGGCGGGCGCCAGCCCCCGGGGCGGTAGCCTGCCGCGCCGCAGGGCGGGGCCTATCCTCTCGGCCGGAGGCCTGAGAGATGCCCCGCCGTGCCCTCGTGCTGCCCCTGCTGGCGCTCCTGGCCGCCTGCCAGAGCTACAACTTCAACCCGGTCGGGCAGTGCATCATCCAGCCGGCCTCGCGGAAGGTGACGCTCGGCGGCTTCGACACCGCCGACATCCTCTTCGTGGTGGACGACTCGGGCTCGATGCTCGGCGAGCAGCAGATGCTCGCCAAGAACTTCGACGAGTTCGTCGGGCAGCTCGCCCAGCTCAACAAGGACCGGGTGGCGCGCGGCCTCACCGCGCTCGACTTCCACCTCGCGGTCACCACCTCGTCCATCTTCGAGAACGACTACGTGGCCAACTGCGCCGCCGACGGCAGCGGCGCGCTCGCCTGCAGCTACGTCTCCATCGTGAGCGGGAAGCCGGCGAGCTACGCCTGCGCCACCGCCGGCCAGGCCTGCGGCGAGCTCGTGACCCAGTACTACGGCTTCTCGACCGCCAACCGGGGCTGCGTGCCGGGCGACGCGGCGGAGGGGAGCCCGTACCCGGCCGGCGACTTCGTGGCCAAGCCGGGCAACCCGCGGGTGATCCACTTCACCAAGGACCTCGACTGGTCGAGCTACGGGACCGCGACGCAGGACGCGCGCATCACCCAGGCCGTGGGCCAGTTCAAGGCGAACGTGCAGGTGGGCACCTGCGGCTCGGGGCAGGAGCAGCACCTCGAGGCCGGCCGGCTCGCGCTGGAGAAGGCGCTGCGGCAGAACGGCCTCGCGCAGCCGGCCGACGTCCAGCAGAGCGAGTTCCCGCACGCCGGCGCGCGGCTGGTGGTGGTCTGGATGGGCGACGAGGACGACTGCTCGAACCCGAAGGACCCGCTCAACGGGATCGTGATGACCAACATGACCCCCGGCGCCGACGCCTGCATGGCCGACGAGGGGCTCCCGCTCGCGCAGCGGAAGGCCTTCCCGGTGCAGGCGTACGTGGACTACTTCACCGGCCTCGGCCGGCCGTTCGGCGCCGGCTTCATCACCTCCTCGACCTGCTCGGCCAGCACCGGCACCAACGTCTGCACCGCGAGCACCTGCACCTGCCCGGCCGGCAGCGACCCGCAGTGCAGCGGGAAGAGCACCGGCACGCGCTTCCAGGACCTCGCGACGGCGCTCCGGCAGCAGGGCGTGCCGGTGGTGCAGGACTCGGTCTGCGACGCCGACTTCGCCTCGACGCTGCGGAGCATCGCGGACCTGGTGAAGCCGCTCAACCAGCTGCAGCTCCCGACGCAGCCGGCGGCGGGCGAGGTGACGCTGCTCCGGATCGTGAGGGCCGACGGGAGCACCCGGAAGATCTGCGCGGGGCCGGGCCCGACGGCCGACTGGTGGTTCACGAGCTGCAACGACCCGCTGGCGCAGCCGGTCGCCGGGACCACGAGCTGCATCGCCATCAACCACCAGGGCGGCGGCTGCGAGGCGAACCCGGGGGAGAGCTACCTGGCCGAGTACCTCGGGATCGTCCCCGCCGGGGGCTGCGCCAGCACCCAGGAGTGCGTCAGCGCCCTCGGCGGGCAGGCCCAGCAGTGGACCTGCGAGATCCCGACGGGGGCGGCGCGGGGCACCTGCCTCTGCAGCGCGGGAAACTGAGCCGGCGCACGCGATCGAGGGCTTGCCTGGAAAGCAGGCACGCAGCAGGATCGCCCGATGCGCACCCACCCGTTGCTGCTCGCCCTGGCCCTCGCCGTCGCCCCTCCGGCCCGGGGAGCGGAGGCCGCCATGCAGAGCCCCGAGCTGGAACAGCTGCTCTCGAAGGCCGACGCCGCCTACCAGGTCCGCGACGAGCCCGGCAAGCTCGACGAGGTCCGCGCCGCCCTGGAGCACGCGGCGAAGCTCGCGCCCGGCGACTACGCCGTGCTCTGGCGCCAGGCCCGGCTCTACTTCTGGCTCTCCGACGATCCGAAGCTGCCGAACGAGCAGAAGAGCGAGCTCGGCAAGCGCGCCTGGGAGCTGGGCGATCGGGCGAGCGCCGTGAACCCCAAGGGCGTGGAGGGCTGGTTCTTCGCCGCCGGAGGCATCGGCAACTACTCGCTCGGCATCGGCATCGTGAAGGCGCTCACGCAGGGCGTCGAGGGCAAGTTCAAGGAGCGGCTCGGGGCGGCGGAGAAGCTCGATCCCGGCTTCATGCACGGCGCCATCGAGAACGCCTGGGGGCGCTTCTATTTCAAGCTGCCCTGGCCCAAGCACGACGCCGCCCAGTCGGAGCGCCACCTTCGGAAAGCGCTGAAGCTGAACCCCCATAACGTGCGGGCTCGCGTCTATCTGGCGGAGCTATACGAGGACGAGAACCATCCGAAGGAAGCGCGGCAGCTCCTGGAGCAGGCGGTGGCGGAGAGGCCGGGGAGCTACGACGCCCCGGAGGAGCGGCGCTCGCAGGAGCTGGCGCGCGCCGCGATCTCCCGGATGAAGTGAGGGGGCGGTTGTCCATGATCGCGCGAGACGAGCTGATGACCGGCATCACGCGGCCGAAGAACCTGGTGTCGCTGTTCGAGGCGCAGGCCGCCCGCAAGGGCGACGCGGCGGCCTGCCGCTTCAAGCGCGACGGCGAGTGGCGCGACCTCTCCTGGCGCGAGATGGCGCGCCGCGCCCGCGACGTGGCGGACGGCCTGGCCGCGCTCGGCGTCCGCCCTGGCGACCGGGTGGCGCTCCTCGGCGAGACCCGGGCCGAGTGGATCCTGGCCGACCTCGGCACGATGGGCGCCGGCGCCATCGCGGTGCCGATCTACCAGTCGAACCGGCCGCACGAGTGCCAGTACATCCTCGAGAACTCCGGCGCGCGCTTCATCTTCTGCGACGGCGAGGCGCAGGCGCAGAAGATCCGGGAGATCCGCGACCGGCTGCCGGGCCTGGAGGGCGTGGTCGTCTTCGAGGGGCAGCCGTCCGGCGGCGCGGAGCACCTGCTCGCCGACGTCGAGCGGGCCGGGGCGGAGTGGCGGCGCGCCAACGCCGGCGCGCACGAGGCCCGGCTGGCGCGGATCGGCCTCGAGGATCCGGCCTGCTTCATCTACACCTCCGGCACCACCGGCAACCCCAAGGGCGTCGTCCTCACCCACGGCAACTGGGTCTACGAGGCCGAGGCGGTGGCGCAGATCGGGCTCCTCAACGGCCAGGACGTGGTGCTGCTGTTCCTGCCGATGGCCCACTCCTTCGCCAAGGTGATCGAGGCGGTCTGGTTCTCGGAGGGGTTCACCGTCGCCTTCACCGAGTCGATCGAGCGGCTCATGGACAACGCCCACGAGGCGCGGCCCACGGTGATGCCGGCCGTGCCGCGCATCTTCGAGAAGGCGTTCGACACGGTGGTGGCGAAGGGGCTCGCCACCCCTGGGATCAAGGGCCGCCTCTTCCGGCTCGCCCTCGAGAGCTACGAGAAGTACGCCGCCGCGCGGGAGCGCGGCCAGGAGGAGAGCTCCCTCGGCCTCACGGTGGCGCGGCGGCTCGTCTTCCCGAAGCTCCGGGCGCAGCTCGCCGAGCGCTTCGGCGGGCGGATGCGGCTCTTCGTGTCGGGCGGCGCGCCGCTCTCCCCCAAGATCAACCTCTTCTTCGAGCTGTGCGGGCTCACCATCCTCGAGGGCTACGGCCTCACCGAGACCAGCGCGGGCACCTGCGTCAACCGCCCCGGCCGGAACCGGATCGGCACCGTCGGCCCGCCCATCCCAGGGACCGAGGTGCGCATCGCCGACGACGGCGAGATCCTGTTCCGCGGCGGCGGCGTGATGAAGGAGTACTTCCAGAACCCGGCGGCGACCGCCGAGGCGATCCGCGACGGCTGGTTCTACACCGGCGACATCGGCCAGCTCGACCCCGACGGCTGCCTGCGGATCACCGACCGGAAGAAGGACATCATCGTCACCGCCGGCGGGAAGAACGTCGCGCCGCAGAACCTCGAGAACGACCTCAAGACCGACCCGCTCATCTCGCAGGTGATGGTCCACGGCGACCGCCGCAAGTTCCTCTCGGCGCTCGTGACGCTCAACGAGGAGAACGTCCGCAGGTGGGCGGCCGAGAACGGCGTCGGCATCGGTCCGGCAGGGCTCTCGCAGGATCCCCGGGTGCGGGCGCGCATCCAGCAGGCGGTGGACGCGCTCAACGCCAAGCAGGCGAGCTACTCCACGGTGAAGAAGTTCGCCATCCTGCCGAAGGACTTCACGCAGGAGTCGGGCGAGCTCACGCCCACCCTCAAGGTGAAGCGGAAGTTCTGCACCGAGAAGTACCGGCAGATCCTCGACAGCTTCTACGTCGAGTGACCCCGGCCCGAGGTCGCGATGGGAGACGCCCTCCACCTGCGCGTGCTGCTCGTCGAGGACGACGAGGACAACCGCGAGCTCATGGCCGAGGTGCTCGAGTCGGCCGGCTGCGCGGTGACCACCGCCGCCACCGGCGCGGCCGGGCTCGAGGCGCTGCGCGCCGGGCCGGTGGACGTGGTGGTCACCGACATCGGGATGCCGGGGATGGGCGGGCTCGAGCTCGCGCGGGCCGCCAAGCAGATCGCGCCGGAGACGCCGGTGGTGGTGGTCACCGGCTGGGCGGAGCGCGAGGACATCGCCCGGGCGCGGGGCAAGGAGGTCGATCTGGTGCTGGTGAAGCCGGTCGATCCCGACGGGCTCCTCGGCGCCGTCCGCGAGGCGGCGCACCTCCCGCCCGAGCCCTGAGAGCCTGTGAAGAAATCCCCTCCCGTCGCCGCGGCGAACGATCCGCATCGCATCGCGGCGTTGCTCCTCTCTCACATACCTTCGGTATGCTCGCTCGTCGCGCCTTGCGCTGCTCGCTATCGCTCGCCTGGCTCGGTCCGAGGATTCCCTCACAGGCTCTGACCCGGCGCCTGCTCGCCTTGACAGCCCACCGGGCCGACCCTACGTTGATTCCACAATCAGCGGAGGGTCGAGATGCCAGACAGCGTGCGGGACGTCTTCGAGCGGCACATGCCCGAGCGGCTCAAGAACAAGCCGGACGTGGTCGCCAAGATCAACGCCGTCTACCAGTTCAACATCTCCGGCCCGAGCGGCGGGGCGTGGGCGGTGGACTGCACCGCCCCCGGGGGCGCCATCTCGGCGGGGCAGGCGCCCGCCGCGAAGTGCACGGTGAACTGCTCCGACCAGGACTTCCTCAACATCGTGAACGGGAAGCTCAACCCCCAGATGGCCTTCATGTCCGGGAAGCTCAAGATCCAGGGCGACATGGGGCTCGCGATGAAGCTGCAGCAGATATTGACGTAGCGCAGAGGGGCCGCTCGCCGTGCCCCGCGACGCACCCCCTCCCCATCCCTCCCTGGCTCCGCGGGAAGAGGGAAGAGAAGCCCACCCTCCCCGCCGGGCGGGGAGGGCCGGGGAGGGGCCGTCAGGAGCACCGGGGCTCCCCCTCGCCGGCGTCCGCGTCCTCGACCTGACCCGGCTCCTCCCGGGCCCGTTCGCCACGCTCGTGCTCGCCGACCTCGGCGCCGACGTGGTGAAGCTCGAGGACCCGGACGGCGGCGACTACCTGCGCGCGCTCCCTCCGCTCGCCGGCGCGGAGTCCGGCTATTTCCACGCCCTCAACCGGAACAAGCGGTCCCTCGCGCTCGATCTCGGGGCGCCCGGCGGCGCGGCCGCCTTCCTCAAGCTCGCGCGCACCTTCGACGTGGTCGTGGAGTCCTTCCGCCCCGGGGTGCTCGACCGGCTCGGCTGCGGCTGGGAGGCGCTCCGGGCCGCCTCGCCCGCCGCCATCCTCTGCTCGATCACCGGCTACGGGCAGACCGGGCCCTACCGCGACCTCGCCGGCCACGACCTCGACTACTGCGCCCTCGCCGGCGTGCTGGCGCGGAACGGCCCGCCCGAGGCGCCGCTCCCGCTGGGCGTGCCGGTCGCCGACCTGGCCGGCGGGGCCTGGCCGGCGGTGGCGGGGATCCTGGCGGCGCTCCACCGGCGCCAGGCGAGCGGGGTGGGCGCGCGGGTGGACGTCTCGATGACCGAGGGCGCGCTCTCGCTCCTCGCGCTCGCGCACGGCGGCGCCGCCGCGGGCGAGCCGCTCGGGCGCGGGGAGGGCGGGCTCGACGGGCGGCGCGCCTGCTACGGCGTGTACCGCGCCGCCGACGGCCGGTTCGTGGCGCTCGCCGCGCTCGAGCCGCGCTTCTTCCGCCGCTTCTGCGAGGCGGTGGGGAGGCCCGAGCTCGCGGCGCGCCAGCTCGACGGCGACGGGCCGCGGGCCGAGCTCGAGGCGGTCTTCGCGGCGCGCACCCGCGACGAGTGGGCCGCCTTCGGGAGGGAGCACGACGTCTGCCTCGCGCCGGTGCTCGAGCCGGCCGAGTCGCGCGAGGATCCGCAGCTGCGCGCCCGCGGCGCCTTCCTCGAGGTGCCCACGCCGCGGGAGGGCAGGGCGATGCCCGGCGTCGCCACCCCGGTCCGGCTCGACGGGGCGACCGCCCCGCTCAGGCCGGCGCCGCGGCTGGGCGAGCACGGCGACGAGGTGCTCCGGGAGGCCGGCTTCGACCCGGAGGAGGTGGCCTCCCTGCGCGCCGCGGGAGCGCTCGCCCCGTCCAGCGCTTGACAGGGACGGGCGGCCCCCACAGTATCCGCCGGTCGTGCGCCACGTCCTCGCCATCGCCCTCGCCGTGCTGGTCGCCCTCTCGGCGGCCGCGCCGCACGCGCACGCGGGCGCCTTCGGGGACCACGCCTGCGCCGCCTGTCTCGCCGCGAGCGGCGAGACCGCGGAGAGCGCCACGCCCGACGTGGCCCCGCGCGCGCTGCCGCCGGAGCCGGTTCCGCAGGAGCCCTGGCACGCGCCGCTGACGGGGGCGCCCCTCGGGGCGGTGCCCGGGCAGTCGCCGCCGGTCGCCTGATCCGACCCGCTCCCTCCCGCATCGGATCCCGCTCTCTCGGCGCGTCGCTCGCGCTGGAGGTGCAGCACATGAGAAGCCTCACGCTCGCGGCCCTGGCCGCGGTCGCGCTCGTCGTGGACGGGCGCGCCGTGGCTCAGGACGCCGCGCCCGCCGGCGCGCAGCCGGCGGAGCCGTCGCAGCAAGCACCGCAGTCCCCGCAGTCCCCGGAAGAGAGGCAGCGCCTCGAGGAGCAGATCGCGAAGGAGCTGGGCGCGAGCCCCGGGGCGACGCCCACCCCGCCGGCCCCGCCCGACCTCTCCGCGCCGCCGCCGTCCCCGTCCACCGCGCAGGGGCAGCAGGGCGGGAACCCCTTCGCGCGGCTCCTGCTCCTCCCCGACATCTCCGCCATCGGCGACTTCGCGGCGGCCTACGACAGCCGCGACGCCGCGGTGGAGTCGCCCCGCAGCGGCCCGGTGTCGCAGCCGCACCAGCTCCGGCCGCTCTTCCAGGAGCTCGAGCTCGGGATCCAGTCGGTGGTGGACCCGTACGCCCGCGCCGACGCCTTCATATCCTTCACGCCCGACGGCGTGAGCGTGGAGGAGGCCTACCTCACGACGTTGCAGCTCCCGGCCGGCCTGCAGGCCCGGGCCGGCAAGCTCTTCTCGCCGTTCGGGCGGCTCAACCAGCAGCACCCGCACGTCTGGGACTTCGTGGACGCGCCGCTCGCGCTCGACCGGCTCGTCTCGGCCGACCAGCTCAAGGGGCCCGGGCTCGACGTGGCCTGGCTCGCCCCGGTGCCCTGGTTCCTCGAGGCGCACCTCTACGGCCAGACCACCACGCCCGCCTTCGAGGACAAGGAGCGGCGCACCGTCGGCGGGCGGGTCCTCCAGTACTTCGACCTGACCGACGCCGTGGTGGCGGGGCTCGGGCTCTCGGCGGCGCGGCTCGAGGAGCCGGCGAGCGGCGCCTGGCGCGATCTCGGCGGCGTGGACGTGCACGTGAAGATCCGGCCGCCGCAGGGCCGCTCGTACCTGGCGCTGCAGGGCGAGCTCTTCTGGCGCCGGCTCACCGATCCCGTGGCGCCGGCGCAGGCCGACGTCGGCGGGTACGCCCAGGCGGTCTGGCGGGACGGTCCCTACTTCGCGTACGGCGCTCGCTACGACTTCGCCCCCGCGTTCCAGGACAGCCGCGGCGGCATCGTCCAGGTGGACGGGACCGAGCACCGCGCCTCCGCCGTCGCCGCCTGGCTCCCGAGCGAGTTCCAGCGCCTCCGGCTGCAGGCGGGCTGGGACTTCCTGCCCGGCGGGCGGGAGGGGCTGGAGCTCCTCCTGCAGCTCGAGTTCGCCATCGGCGCCCACGGCGCCCACCCCTTCTAGATCGAGGAACACCATGAAGCTTCGACTGCTGCCGCTCCTCTCCCTCCTGCTGCTCCCGCTCGCCGCGCGCGCCCTCGACGTGGTCACCACCACCGAGGGGCTCGCCGCCCTGTCGCGCGAGGTCGGCGGCGACCGCGTGAAGGTCCAGAGCCTCTCGCGAGGCATCCAGGACCCGCACTTCGTGGACGCCAACCCGACCCTGGCCGTGAGGCTGCGCCAGGCCGACCTGCTCGTGGACGTCGGGCTCGACCTGGAGATCGGGTGGCTGCCGCCGCTCGTGAACCAGTCGCGCAACGGCGCCATCCAGCCCGGCGGGGCGCGCCGCTTCACCGCCGCGTCGGCGGTGAACGTGCTCGAGGTGCCGCACGGGCCGGTGGACCGGAGCATGGGCGATCTCCACCCCGCCGGGAACCCGCACTTCCTCTCGGACCCGCGCCGCGCGCGGAAGGTGGCCGAGGGGCTCGCCCAGAAGCTCGCGGCGCTCGACCCCGCCGGCGCGGCGAGCTACCGGCAGCGGCTCGCCGACTTCGAGCGGCGGCTCGACGCCGACGAGGCCCGCTGGCGCGCCGAGCTCGCGCCGGAGAAGGGGCGCAAGGTCATCCCGCACCACAACTCCTTCACCTACTTCCTCGACTGGGCCGGGCTGCAGGCCGCCGGCTACCTCGAGCCCAAGCCCGGCGTCGCCCCGCCGCCCTCGCACCTCGCCGAGCTCGTGGGCGTGGCGAAGGCGCAGGGGGTGAAGGCGATCCTGCTCGAGAACTTCTACGACCGGAAGAGCGCCGACGTGGTGGCGCGCCACACCGGCGCGAAGGTGGTGCCCCTGCCCGGCGACGTGGGGGGCACGCCGGAGGCGAGGAGCTACGAGGCCTACGTGGACCAGCTCGTGAAGCTCGTCGCGGCGGCGGTGAAGTGATGGCCCTCCCCTCGAACGGCGCGCTCGTCTCCCTGCGGGGCGCCGCCATCGGCTACGGCGCGCCGCTGCTGACCGGCATCGACCTCGACGTCGCGCCCGGCGACTTCCTCGCCGTGGTCGGGCCGAACGGCGGCGGGAAGACCACGCTCCTGCGCACGCTGCTCGGGGTGCTCCCGCCCGTCTCCGGCGAGCGCCGCCAGGCCCCCGCCGCGCGGGTGGGCTACGTCCCGCAGCGGGATCACGTGGACGCGCACTGGCCGCTCACCGTGGCCGACGTCGCGCTCATGGGACGGTACCGCGGGCTCGGGCTCGGCCGGCGGCCGGGGCCGGAGGACCGGGCGGAGGTGAGCCGGGCCCTCTCGCGCGTCGGCATCGCCGACCTCGCCGGGCGCTCCTTCCGGACCCTCTCCGGCGGCCAGCGGCAGCGGACGCTCATCGCGCGGGCGCTGGCGGCGAGCCCCGAGCTGCTCGCGCTCGACGAGCCGACCAACGGCATGGATCCGGCGGCCGAGCTTGCGGCGATGGACATCCTGCGCGAGCTGCACCGGCAGGGCGGGCTCGCGGTGGTGATGGTGTCGCACCGGCTCGAGGCGGTCGCGAACTACGCGCGGAGGCTCGCCTTCGCCGACAAGGACAAGCGGCTGTGGCGGGTGGGGCCGCTCGAGGAGATGCTGACGCCCGGGGCGCTCTCCGCGCTGTACGGGCGCGCCGTGACCGTGCGCGAGGAGGCGGGCCGGCGGTTCGTCTATCCCGAGGGGGGAGGGGAGGCGGCATGAGCGCGCTCGCGGACTTCCTCGCCGCCAAGGACATCTGGCGCGACCCCCTGCTCGCCTCGGTGATCGCCGGCGGGCTCTGTGGCTTCCTCGGCGTGTACGTCGTGCTGCGGCGGACCGTGTTCGTCTCGGCCGCCCTCACCCAGCTCTCCACCCTGGGGCTCATCTGCGCCTTGCTCGGGGAGGAGTCGCTGCACATCGAGGCCGAGCACGCCGGCGTGCAGCTCGCCGTGGCCATCGCCTTCTCGGTGGCCGGGGCGCTCGCGCTCGGCGCGGCGCAGGCGCGGCGGCGGCTGCCCGCCGAGGCCGGCGTCGGCATCGCCTACGTCGTCGCCGGCGCGCTGGTGGTGCTCGGCGCGAACCGGCTCGTCCACGCCGCCCACGACCTCAACGCCATGGTGTTCGGCAACGCCGTCGCCGTGCCGTTCTCGGACGTCGTCGTGCTCGGGCTGGTGGCGCTCGTCTGCGCCGCCGTGCACGGCGTCTTCGCCAAGGAGCTGGTGTTCTCCTCGTTCGACGGCGAGACCGCCGCCGCGCTCGGCTACTCCACCCGGACCTGGAACGGGCTCCTGTACTTCACCATCGGCCTCGCCATCCCCGCCGCCGCGCGGGCGCTCGGCGCGCTGCCCGTCTTCGCGTTCCTGACCATCCCCGCCTCGGCGGCGCTGCTCCTCACCACCCGCCTGCGGAGCACCTTCGCCCTCGCCACCGCCCTCGGCCTCGTGGCCGCCGCCGGGGGCTACGCCCTCTCGTGGATGTGGCAGCTCCCGACCGGTGCGACCATGGTGGCGCTGGCCGGGATCTTCGTGATCCCAGGCGCGTTCGCGCGGGGTGGGAGGGGCTGAAAATACCCCTTGACCGGGTGGGGTTCAGCCGGTACAACCCCGCCCACTTCGGCAAGAAATCTTGTCGCGGGGTGGAGCAGCCAGGTAGCTCGTCGGGCTCATAACCCGAAGGTCGCAGGTTCAAATCCTGCCCCCGCAACCAGTCTCGTAGGGGCCCCGGTGACGCAAGTCGCCGGGGCCTTTTGCGTTTCGGGGCGGCGGCACGGCGACGATGGTTGCGCGGGGTGATTCGAACCTGCGACTTCCGCGCGGCTCTCGCGTCCCAGCGAGTGGGGGACCGAGGAGGACGTCAGCGGCTACGGTTCCTGCTTCGTCGGCCGGAACAGGATCTCGTTGACGTCCACGTCTTCCGGCTGGCTCAACGCGAAGGCCACCGCTGCGATGGGCACTGGTGCAGCTAGTCGCTTCGTGAGCCTGCCCGCGGAACCGGATCACGCCCAAGGTGAGACCTGCGCGCGACTCGGGAACTAGAGGGTGAAGCCCGGTACGCCAGCGCGACTGTTCGTCATGGCGCGCCACCCATCTAGCCTCTCAGTTCCGTCAAAGCGCAGACGTCTGCGCGTCATTGTCGATGGGCACGACCTGGCCTGAGATGGACTTGCCGGAATCCGACGTCAGGAACACGACGAGAGCCGCAATGTCCTTTGGATCCACGAAACGCTTCAGGGACTGAATGCTCATCGCGGCGTGCCTCTCTTCATCCAGCGTCTTGTGCTCCGCCTGGGCGCGACCCTGAAGGACGCGTTCGATGCGGTCGCCTCCCACTGCCCCCGGCGCGATGGCGTTGCAGCGAATCCCGTACTGCCCGAGTTCGCGCGAGAGCGTCTTGGCAAAGCCGATCAGTCCCATCTTCGCGGTGCAGTAGGCGCTGCGGTTCGGGTACCCGAACCGTCCGCCGACCGAGGACATGACGACGATGCTCCCAGCGGCAGACTTCTTCAGGTGCGGGATGGCGAGCCGCGTGACATGAAACGCCCCGATCACGTCAATCTTCATGACGGCTTCCCATTGATCAGGATCCGCATCCTCGACCGGGGCGGTGGGGCCTGCGATGCCGGCGTTGTTCACAAGGACGTCGAGCCCGCCCAGCGCCTCGACGGCGCCGGCGACCATGCGTTCGATGTCTGCTCGCTTCGAGACGTCGCAGACGATCGTCTTCAGGCCAGGGATCTCCTTCGCCGATAGCTCGAGCGCCTTCACGTCGATGTCGCAGACGCACACCGCGGCGCCCTTCGCAGCAAACGCGCGCGCGATCTCTTTTCCGATTCCGGCTGCGCCGGCAGTTACCAACACGCGTTGAGTCATGGCGTGGTTCTCACGAACTGCTGCTGGGGGCGGCTACAGCAGCCCGATCTGCCGCAGGAAGCCGACCTGGTCGTAGAACAGCTTCTCCTCGACGATCTCGCCATCCTTCCACCGCGCGACCGTGCAGAACTCCAGCTCGAAGGACTTGCCGGTCGGCGGGTGGACCTTGCCGCTCAGATCCTTCCACGGGCCGATCATCTTGCCTTTCCACTTCGCGATGGTGCACGTCCAGTCGCCCGAGGCGAACATCACCTTGTACGGGTTGTTCTCGAGTTGGTTCTCGATGGACTTGAAGAACGCCTCGGACTCGGCCTGGTGCGCATCGCGGCCGCGAGTCGGGTCTGGTTGCCCCGGCCAGTACACCGCGGTGTCCGCCGAGTGCCGCTTGCGGAAGACCTCCCAGTCCTGGTTGTTCCAGGAATCGTCGAGCGTCTTCATCCGCTGCAGGTTGTCGTCAGCCATGGCAGCTCCTTCGAGGCGGGAATCCTCCGAGGCGGGAATCCTCGTCGCGGGTAGCGTAGGTACGTCGAGACCAACGTGCCGCAGCTGGCCCCGGGCAGATGGGTGAACACGGACGCTCTCACTGCGGCCCCTCGCCAGGCACCCGCGGGTCCTGACGCTCGGCATCTCGCTCGGTCTTCGAACACCGGCGCCGGCGAATCGGCGGCGGGGTTCACGACAGGAGGCCGGCCTCCCGCCCGTCACCTTCGGTGCAGTCCGCTGGAAGCGTCCGGCTCACCCGCGACGGGCAGCCGCCAGCCGCGCCGCATCGCCACGAGGCGAAGCCCGAAGCAGAGCAGCGCGCCCACACCGGTGGCTACCGCAGAAGGCACGCCCAGCCAGCTCCCGATGACCACTACGCCCGCGCCAATCAGGGCGGCGACCGCGTAGACCTCGGCGTGCAGCACGGCGGGTACCTCCGCCACGAGGAGATCGCGAACCATGCCGCCCCCGATCCCGGTCAGCATGCCCAGGAGGGCCGCCTGGATCGGGCCGAGGTGGAAGACGAGGGCCTTGTGCGCACCCGAGACCGCGAAGAGGGCCAGTCCCGCGGCGTCGAACAACTGCACGGGGTGGTGTAGACGGTCGACCAGGGAGTGTCCGTAGACCGTGAACACGCCGGCGAAGAGCGAGACGGCGATGTACCGCCAGTCGGCGAGCGCCGCCGGCGGTACGGCGCCAATGAGCAGGTCGCGGATGACACCGCCCGAGCTGGCGGCTACCAGGGACAGCACCAGGACGCCGAAGAGGTCCAGCCGGTGCTTCACCCCCGCCGTCGCGCCGCTGAGGGCGAACACGAAGGTGCCACCGAGGTCGAGCGCCACCGGCAACGTGCCGAGGTCGACCGCGAAGCGCGTGACGGTCACGGCGAGAGCCAGGCCTGCGCCGCGGTCACGGCCGCCTCGACGCCCGTGCGCAGGGTGGGGTGCAGGACCGGCGCGAAGCGCGGGTTGTGGTTGGTGGGGAGGTCGCCCAGCCGGCCAGACTCCCGAGCCTTCCTGTACGCGTCCGGGTCCGTGCCGCCGACGAACCAGAACACCGAGGGGGCGTGCCATCCGGCGCCGAAAGATCCAAAGTCCTCGCTGGCGGAGGTCGGTTCGGTCTCCTGCAAGCGCTCGGCGGGGAAGCGCCGCTGGAACGATTCGACCACGCGGTGGGTCGCCTCCGGATCGTTCTTCACCAGCATGTAGCGATCGAGGGGGGTGATCTCCGGCGGCCTCGGCGCGCCCGAAGCCGCGGCCTCCGCCTTCACGATCCGCTCGATCGCCGCGAGCACCCGTGAGCGGACCCCCTCGTCGAAGGTGCGCACGTTCAACTTGATGAGTGCCTCGTCCGGGATGACGTTCTCCTTGGTCCCGGCCTGCAGCGCGCCCACGGTGACCACGGCGGCCTCGGTTGCAGCGAGCTCGCGGGAGACGATGGTTTGCAGCCGCAGTACGGTCGACGCGGCCATCACCACCGGGTCGATGCTCGCTTGCGGCATCGAGCCGTGGGCCCCGCGGCCGAAGAGGCGGACCTGGAAGCTGTCCCCGGCCGAGGTCACCACCCCCGCCCGCCAGCCGAGGACGCCGGCCGAGCCGACCATGACATGCTGCCCGAGGATGACGTCGGGCCTGGGGAAGCGCGCGGCGAGCCCACCGGTCATCATCGCCTGCGCGCCTTCGCCGGTCTCCTCCGCGGGCTGGAACACCGCCATCAAGGTGCCGCGCCAGGCAGCTCGCGCACGCGCCAACAGCGAAGCCGCGCCTGCCAGCCAGGTCACGTGGATGTCGTGGCCACACGCGTGCATCACCGGGACGGTCTTCCCCTCCCGATCGGTGGCGGTCACCCGGCTGGCGTACGGCAGTCCGGTGTCCTCCTTCACGGGCAGGGCGTCCATGTCGGCGCGCAGCATGACGGTAGGCCCGGTCCCGTTGCGCAGGATGCCGACGACGCCGGTCCCGCCGATTCCGGTCGTCACCTCGAAGCCAGCGGCGCGCAGCCGCTCCGCCGCGATGCCCGCGGTCCGGGTCTCCTGGAGCGAGAGCTCGGGGTGGGCGTGAAGGTCGGCGTAGAGGTTCTCGAGCTCCGGGAGGAGCTCGTCGAGCGGGCCGAGCACCTCGTCCATTGCGGCCTCCTATCGTTCCAGCGGCGCGGGGGACTGGATGCTGCTGGCCGTCGTCTCTGCAGCGAGGTGCGCGCGCACGCACGCCTACTATGGGACGCCGGCCATGCGAGAGGGCCCCGAAGGGGAGACACGCTGCCCGGCAGGCGGGCGCGCTCGGGGAACGAATTCATCGCGCGCCCCGAGCGCAGGCGGTAGGGCGAAACGGTCGAGAGAGGGCGAGGCGAATGGACATGGCGAGCACGTTGACGAAGCAGCAGCTCGAGAACCTGAGGCGAAGGCTGGAGCAAGAGCGCGCGCGGATTCTCCGGGTGCTGGAGTCGGTCGAAACCACGTCTCCACGGCCCGAACAGGAAACAGAGTTCGAGGAGGCGGCCCAGCGTCAGACCGAGCAGGAGCAGGGGCTCGAAGTGGCGGCGCGAGAGCGCGCGTTGCTGGTCGAGGTCGAGCGGGCGCTGGCCAAGTTCGCTGCGGGGACGTACGGGACCGGAGAGCACACCGGCGCCGCGATCACTTACGAGCGGCTCCTCGCGGTCCCCTGGGCTCGCGAGCCCGCCGGCGGCTGAGCCGTCGTCGTGCAACTGGCAGGTACGAGCTACTTGGCGCGCAGGGGAGGGTTGAACGAGATAGTACCGGGCGCTGAACACCCGCTGAAGGTGGCACGGATCCGGTCGGGGCCCCTCGTCCCGAGCTCGACGATCCGTCCACGTGGACCGCGAGCCCGTTTCAGCGTGTGTGCCGAAGGGCGCACCGAGCGACGGACGCCAGCAAGTAGCACCCCCCAGGACAGGTTGACGGGCTCTCGCTGGAGTCCTGCGATCGACGGGAGGACCCTATGCGCGGACGCTGCGCAGCCGTACTCGGGTGTCTCGTCCTGGCCGCCTGCGGGGCGGGGGTGGTGGGGCGTCGTCGTCCCTGGAGGTGCAGCCTCATTCCGCCTCGACGCAGGCCAGCGGGGCCACGCTCACCTTCACGTCGGTGGTGAAGGGCGATTCGGGGATGCCCATCTGGACCCTCAGCGGCTCGGCCCCGGACCTCGGAACGGTCGTTCCGGTGCAGGACGCGAGCACGGTCTACACGCCGCCGGTCAAGGTCGCTGCGGCCATCACGGTGACGCTGACGGCCCAGCTGAACGATGAAGACCTCGAGCTGCTACTGGGCCCGGAGCATCGACCTGGGCTTCCACGTGCCGTGAGGCTTCTCCGCGCCCTCGCCACACCGTCGTGGACGAGGGGCTCGCGGCCGCCCGCGGTCGCGGCCTCGGCCATGGAGGACGACTGAGGCGAACGCCCGGCGAGCGATCCCCGCCCGGCGTCCTCCGCGCGCTCGAGCGCGAGGCCGGATCCGCGACAGGGGTGTCGGAACGGCCTACAGTCGGCCCGGCCGGTGGGGGGATCTCGCAGCCGAAGCGCCCCACCGGCGGTGGCGCGGTCCCTGCACCCGCCCGCGGGCGGGTGAGCCCCGCGCTCACGCGGAGGACGCATGGTGGCTCCCATCCTCGAGGCGATCGCCGCGGCGGCCTGGCTCGCCACGGGCGGCGTGGCCGCGGACGGCGCCGCCCAGGCCGCGGACGACAC
The DNA here is from genome assembly GCF_023169965.1 of Anaeromyxobacter paludicola. NCBI lineage: Bacteria > Pseudomonadati > Myxococcota > Myxococcia > Myxococcales > Anaeromyxobacteraceae > Anaeromyxobacter > Anaeromyxobacter paludicola. The sequence goes on from NZ_AP025592.1 coordinate 444,075, forward strand.
GCTCTCGGTCTCGCTCACCGTGAGCGGCGGCGTGTCGCTCGGGACCTACGAGGCGGGGCTCCTCTCCTACGCCATGGAGGCGGTGCAGCGGTCCCCGGGCGCCAGCCTGCCGCTCCTCACCGGGGCGTCGGCCGGGAGCCTGAACGCGCTCCTCGCGGTCATCGCCGCGTGCGGGCCGGAGCGCCCGGCGGAGCCCACCGGCTCGCTCTTCTGGCGCACCTGGATCCCGGTCGGCTTCGACCAGCTCTTCGTGGACCCGCCGGCCACGCCGCTCGGCGTCTTCTCGCGCCAGTGGCTCGACCGCGGCGCGGCCCGCATCGAGGAGGCCTGGAACCGCGGGCTCGACCGCTCCTGCGACGTGGTGCTCGGGATCTCGGCCACCCGCGCCCGGCCGCGCCGGCTGCGCGCGGCGGGCGGCCGGCTCGAGCTGCCGAGCATGGAGGAGAAGTTCGCGCTCCGCATCCAGGGGCGCGGCCCCGGGCGCCCGCCGCGCGTGACGAACTACCCGGTCCCCAACCTGTGGCCGGCCGCGCTGCTCGTCACCGACGAGGCCGGCGAGGTCGGGTTCGCGGCCCTGCGAGACCTCGTCTTCGCCTCGATGTCCTTCCCGATCGCCTTCCCGCCGCAGCCGCTGCGGACCTGCGCGGCCGGCGAGACCGCGCGGCCGGGCCTCTGCCTGGAGTCGGAGGCCCGGACCGCGCCCTACGTGGACGGCGGCGTCTTCGACAATGCGCCGCTGCGGCTCGCGGCCGGCCTGGCGCGGGTGGGCCTGCAGCGGCTCCCGGGCTCGGGGCGGCTCTCGTGGAGGGACGTCCCGGATCCGGGCGTGCGCGACGTGCCGCGTGACCTGGCCCTCGGCTTCATCGACCCGGACTCGGCCGAGTACCCCGCGCCGCGCGTCGCCGAGCTGACCCCGGACGACGGCTCCTTGCCGCGGCACGTGCAAGACCTCCTCGCGGCCTTCGTGGACACTGCCCGGTCGAAGGAGCTCGCGACGCTGCTCGAGGAGCAGCCCGGCGTGGCCGATCGGATCGTGCTCCCGACCCGGCACTACCCGGCGGCGGGCGCGCCCATCGCCGCGTTCCTCGGCTTCTTCGAGACCGAGTTCCGCGTCTTCGACTTCCACCTCGGCATGTACGACGCCTCGCGGATGCTGGCGGGCGGGGTGCACACGCCGGAGGGGAGGGTGGTCGCGCCGCCGGTGGCGGGCGCGGCGGCGCGGGGCGGCGAGGGCTGGCGGCGCTTCGCCTGCATGCGGGCCGTCTTCGACGGCGAGCCGGGCGCGGCCGACGCCTGCCGCGGCGACGCGCTCGCCGACTTCCGCGTCCTCCTGCAGGTCTCGCTCGACGAGCTCTACTCGGCCTGCGCCCGCCGGCCGAAGGCCGGGGCCGGCGACGGCGCCGCCTGGCGGAACCCGCGCTGCGAGGCCGCCGCGCGGGGCGAGCCGCCGCCCAGGGTGCCCGGGGTGACGCCGGCCGAGCCGCCCGACTGGCGGCGCCAGGAGGCGGAGCCGGAGCTGGCCTACGCGCTGCGCCTGCTCTCGGGCTACGGGTTCCGCTTCGCCGACCTGCGCGTCCCGCCGGGCCGCGAGGATCTCGCCCTGGCCCGCATCCGGCACGAGCTCGGGCGGGCGGCCCGGTCGCTCGCGGCGGTGCAGCCGGGGCCGCGCCAGGGGGAGGTCGCCTTCTTGTCGAAGCTCGCCGCCGACGCCCTCGCGTACTCGCCGCCCGACCACGCGCTGCACGTCACCATGGGGCCGGCCGAGTCGGAGGTGGGCTTCAGCCACGGCATCCGCCAGGACCTCCTGCGCACCCGGCTCGCGCTCTCGGCGGCGGCCGGGTTCCGCGGGCTGGAGGGCGTGTTCTCCTCCGGCGCGGCCGCGCCCTTCGCCGGGCTCCTCACCGCGGGGATCGAGGCCCAGCCGCTCGGGAACTCCGCTCTCTCGCAGTTCCGGTTCGGGCTGCGGGGCGGCTGGTCCTTCGCGTCGGGGGACGACTACGGCGCCGGGCACTGCGACGTGGCCGCGTCGTCGAGCGTCTCGGCCTGCTCCCGGCCGGTGGTGCAGGCCCTCGTCGGCCTCACGGCGCTGGAGCGGTTCCGGATGCAGCTCGTGGGTGAGTGGTTCCCCGGCGTCGGCGGCCGCTCCACCGCCTGGTCCCTCGCGCCGGGCATCGGGCTCGAGCTCGGCTTCTGAGCGGCGCCTGCCAGGAGCCCCCTGGGGCGGCGGGCGGCCCGATCCGTCCACCTGTCACGGCCGCGCCGGGGGATTAAAATGATCGCCTGTGAGAGAACCCCCCATCGCCCAGAACACCCACGCCCCGACCCAGCGAGGTCCCGCCGCGGCGCCCCAGGAGGAGCTGCGCGCGCAGCTCGCGAGCGCGCTGCGAATGGAGCGAGAGCTGCGGAAGGCGCTGGAGGAGCACGAGCGGCAGGTGCGCCTCTTCGACGGCGTGACCTCGACCACCCCCGACTTCGTCTACGTCTTCGACCTCCAGGGCCGCTTCGTCTACGCGAACCGGCGGCTGCTCGAGGTCTGGGGGATGCAGCTCCCCGACGTGATCGGCAAGACCTGCCGGGAGCTCGGCTACGAGCAGTGGCACCACGACATGCACATGCGCGAGATCGCGCAGGTGATCGAGACGAAGCGGCCCATCAAGGGCGAGGTGCCGTTCAGGGCCCCGCTGACCGGGATCTTCGGCGTCTATGAGTACATCTTCACGCCCGTGCTCGGGCCCGACGGCGCGGTCGAGAGCATCGCGGGCACGACGCGCGACGTGACGGACCGAAAGCGGGTCGAGGAGGCGCTGCGCGAGAGCGAGGAGAAGCTCCGGCTCGCGAAGGACGCCGCCAAGATGGGCGCGTGGGACTGGAACCTCCTCACCGGCGAGCTGCACTGGACCGACCGCTGCAAGGCGCTGTTCGGGCTCGAGCCAGGGACGGTGATGAGCTACGAGGTGTTCGTCGGCGCGATCCACCCGGAGGATCGCGAGCGCGTCGAGGGCGCCGTCCGCGCCGCGCTCTCCGACCACAGGGACTACGACGCCGAGATGCGCACGGTCTGGCCCGACGGGACCGTCCACTGGATCGCGTCGAAGGGGCGGGCGACGTTCGACGGGCACGGCCGCGCCGTGCGCATGGCGGGCATGGCGCTCGACATCAGCGACCGGAAGGGCACCGAGGAGCAGCTGCGGGAGGCCGTCGAGCGCCTGCGCGAGGCCGACCGGCGCAAGGACGAGTTCCTGGGGATGCTCTCCCACGAGCTGCGGAACCCGCTCGCCCCCATCCGCAACAGCATCTACCTGCTGGAGAAGGCCCCACCCGGCAGCGAGGCGTCGCAGCGCGCCAGGGCGGTCATCTTCCGGCAGACGGAGCAGCTCGCGCGGCTCGTGGACGACCTCCTCGACGTGACCCGGATCTCCCGCGGCAAGATCGAGCTGGAGCGCCAGCGGCTCGACGCGCGGGTGATCGTCCGGCAGGTCACGGAGGACCTGCACGGCGTGTTCGAGCACGCCGGGGTCGAGCTGCGCGTCGAGCACATGGGCTTCGCGCCGGCGTGGGTCGAGGTCGATCCGACGCGCCTCTCGCAGGTGCTCGGCAACCTGCTCCAGAACGCGGCGAAGTTCACCCCGAGCGGCGGCAGGGTGACGGTGTCGCTCACGAGGGACGAGCGCTGGGCCGAGCTGTGCGTCCGCGACACCGGCGCGGGCATCGCCGCCGCGGAGCTGCCGCACGTCTTCGAGCCGTTCGTCCAGAGCGAGCAGACGCTGGCCCGGAGCAAGGGGGGGCTCGGGCTGGGGCTCGCGCTCGTGAAGGGGCTCGTGGAGCTGCACGGCGGGACGGTGCAGGGCCGGAGCGACGGCCCCGGCCGCGGCGCCGAGTTCGTGGTGCGCCTGCCGCTCGTCCTCCCCGCCCAGCTCCCCGCGGAGACGCGCCCCGCGACCCCGCGGGCCCAGCGCCGCATCGTCCTCATCGACGACAACGTGGACGCCGCCGAGACGCTCGCGGACGTGCTCGCGCTCGAGGGGCACAGCGTCAAGACGGCGCGAGACGCCCGATCGGGCATGGCGCTCGTCCGGGAGGAGCGCCCGGAGTTCGTGCTGTGCGACGTCGGCTTGCCCGACCTCGACGGCTACGACGTCGCGCGGGCGCTCCGGCGCGACCCGGCGCTGCAGGACGTCCGCCTCGTCGCGCTCAGCGGCTACGCGCAGCCGGACGACCGCGAGCGGGCGCGGGCCGCGGGGTTCGTCGCCCACATCGCCAAGCCCGCCGATCTCGACGAGCTGCGGCGGCTCCTGACCGAGGAGCCCTAGGGGACGCCCACCCCGAACCCCCACGTCAGCCCGACCCGGAGCTCGGTGGTGTCCACGCCGCCGGCGCGGGCGCGCCGCACCGCCGCGTCGAGCGACAGCCCCTCGCTGAAGCGCCAGATCGCCCCGAGGAGGCCGGAGAGGGTCTCGGGGGAGCCTCGCTCGCTCTCGACGAAGAGCTCCGCCACCGGCCGGACGGGCCACGCGTGGTGGCCTTCCAGGATGACTCCGCCGAAGACCCCGGGCTCGTGCGCCCGGGTCCATGCCACCGCGCCGTTCACGTGGACGGTCAGGTCCGTCCAGCGCTGCGAGACGATCCCGGCCCACTCGGCGCCCACGCCGGACTCTCCGTTCCAGGTCGGGAGGAGGGCCCCCGCCTCCGTCGCGACGCTCAGGCCCGGCTTCTCCTGCAAGCTCCCCTCGCGCAGGACGTGCTTCACGGAGAGCGCGGTGTCCTCGACCCTGAGCCGGGGCTCGTGGATCTCGCCGCCGAGCTGGACGAAGTGCCGTCCCTCGAGCACCACCTCCCAGCCGTCGGCGAAGCCCCAGTTGAGGATGGCGCTCGGAGCGACGAGCGTCCGGTCGGGGCCCTGGACGAGGTAGCCCACGGGCCCGAGCTCCAGCTCCACCGTCCCCCGGTCCGCCACCGCCGCGTCCGTCGAGTTGAACGGACGGTAGGCGAGCGCCGCCAGGGGCCAGGACAGGGTGAGCGCGACCAGCGTGAGGAGCGGACCGCGACCCACCACGGTGAGGGCTCCTCAGCGGCCCGCCCGGACCTGGAAGGGCAGGGTGAAGCGCGCGAGCTCGCGCTGGTCGCCCTGGAACGACCGGGCGTTGTAGCGGTTCAGGTCGTAGACCAGGGTCGCCTCGAGCGTGTAGGCGCCGTCGCGGGCGCCGGTCTGCCACGTGAGCACGCGCTCCTCCCCGGCGCGGAGCGGCGCCTCGTGCGGCCCCTGCTCGTCGGCCTGCGTCGCGGCGATGCGGTCGGGACGCTTCGCGTCCTCCGCGAGGAAGGCGCGATCGTCTGGCCGGGGGCCGTACCACGGCGCGAACATCCACTCCCGCGTGGCGAGGACCTTCCCCTTGCGATCGACGACGCGGGTCTGGAGGTAGATCGCCCGGCGGTTCGATCCGGTGGGCACGGAGTGCCCGGCGCCCACGTTGATCACGTGGAGCTCCACGTCGGGGCGATCCTTCTGCGGCTGGAGGAGCACCACCGAGAGCGCGCTCCCGAGCCGCTGCCCCGAGTGGCCGCCGGTCCAGAGGTGGCGCGCGACGGCGCGGACCGGGACGTCCGGGCCCTCGGCGGTCTTCCGCTGGGTCCGCGGCATGTGGCAGTCCTGGCACTGCTGCCGCCCGAGCCCCGGGCCGGCGAAGTCGTCCCGCCACTCGAGGTAGGTCTGAGTCTGCTTGCCCGGGACGCGCTTGCCCATCGCGTGGCAATACGCGCACATCTCGCTGCGCGACATCCGCTCGTCCGCGACGGTCGCGTGCGGCGCCTCCACCCGGTGCGGGCCGCGGACGTTCCCGTCGGGCGTGAGGTGGCAGGCGGCGCAGGTGATGCCCTCGCCCTGCGCTTCCTGGCGGGGCTGCGGCTTCGCGAGCTCGAGGGTGGTGGGCTCGGGGATCGCGAAGGGCTGGGGGAAGTGGCAGACGTTGCACTTCTTCCCTTCCTCCTCCGCCTCGCGGGCGTGGATGGGCCAGGGGTCGGTGCCGGCGACGGCGTGCGCGCTCGCCGCCACGGACGTCTCGGCCGGCAGCTCGAGCGTCTTGTCCCCCTGCGTCCGGAGCTTCACGCCCGGGTATCGCATGTCGCTGCCGAAGCCCTCGGCGTACTCGCGGTAGATCGCCCGGTGGCACGCCCCGCAGTCCGACGACGGAGTGGCCGTGCCTCGCGGGAAGTCCCTGGAGGGCGTGAGGGTCGGCGCCGCCGCGCCCGCCGCGCCCGCGGCGGGCGGGGGCGCCGCGGGCTGAGGGGCCTGCGCGAGAGCGGCCCTCGCACCGAGGGCGAGGAGGAACGCGGTACCTGCGGCGACGGCGAGACGATGCATGCGAGGCCTCCGGCGGCCAGCCAACGGGCGCTGCTTCAGTGCGCCGTTTCCTATGACAGCTGCATCACGGGGCGCAACGAGCCGGCGCTCGCCCGCTTCGGGTCACCGGGAGGGCGCGAACGGGTCGGCCAGCACGAGCAGGCGGCCCTTCCCGGGATCGCAGACCCAGACGTTCCCCTGATCGTCCGCGGCGGCGCAGTGCGCGTCGGGCGCGGCGGGGACGGTGCCGAGCGGCCGAAGCTCCCCGTGCTCCCCCACGCCGACGATGCTGAGGGTGCCCGCGTCGCCCGCGGGGACGTAGAGGTGCGAGCGCGCGTCGCCGTAGGCGAGCCCGTCCACCCCCTCGCCCGTCGCGACCGCGCCGGCCGGCTTGCCCTGCGACACCTCGAGCGCGACCGCCTTGCCCTCGTCGCAGCCGACGAAGAGCAGTCCCCGGCGCGCGTCGAGGGCGAGCCCGCGCGCGCCCCGGCAGCCGTTGGGCCAGCGGGCGATGACCGCGCGGGCGCGCACGTCGATCGCGAGGGTCGCGTCGCGGAAGGTGTTGGTGTACGCGCGCCCCCTCGCGGCGTCGACGACCAGCGACTCCGGTCCCTCCGGGACGGCGATGACCCCCGCGCGGGCGAGCGCCGGCGCGGGCGCGCGCGTGAACCGGAAGAGCTCGACGCGCTCGCGACCGGGCTCGGTCACCCAGACCTCGCCCGTGGCCTCGACCCACCGGACGTAGTCGGGTCCGCCTCCGAGCGTCGCCCGGGCGACGATGCGGCGCTCGCGCGGATCGACGGCGACGAGGGTCCGGTCGGTCCGGTCGATCGCGAAGACGAGCCCGCCGCCCGCGTCGGCCGAGGTGGTGCCGTCGGTGTGCCCCTTCGTCGCCGAGCCGGTTCGGCTGAACCCCTCCACCGACTCGATGGCTCGCGTCCGGGGGTCCACGAGGTCGAGCCGCCCGGTCCGTCCGGCGGGCACCACCACGCGGCCCAGCTCCGGAGCGTAGCGGAGATCGTCGAAGCCGATGCCCGCGTCTCCGCCGGGCATGGGGAGCGGCGCCGGCGCGACGGCGTCCCCGGCGGCGAGGGCGGCGGCCAGGAGCAGCGCGGCGGGGCTCACGACAGCGGACCCCCGAAGAGCCCGGGGGCGAACGCGCGGAGGAGCCCGAGGACGCCGCCTCCGAGGACCACGGCGACGACGTTGAGGCGCCACTTCCAGAAGGTCATCGCGGCGAAGGCCGCGAGCCCGAGGGTGACCGTGATCCCGTCGATGGCGCCGCCCGGCATGAAGGCGACCCGCGCGAGCGGGATCGAGATCGAGAAGATGAGGCCCACCACCCCGGAGGTGATCCCCTTGAGGAACTCCTTCAGCCCCGGGCGCGAGGTGAGCCAGTTCATGTACCGGGCCGCGGGGAGGACGAAGAGGAACGAGGGCAGGAAGAGCCAGAACGTGGAGAGCGTCGCGCCCGTCCACGGGATGCGCGCGCCCTGGCCGGCCAGGAAGCCGACGAAGATGCCGATGGAGATGAGCGGCCCGGGGGTGGTCTCGCCGAGCGCGAGCGCGTCGATCATCTGGCGATCGTTGATCCAGCCGTGGGTCGCGACGGCCCCCTCCCGGATGTAGGGCAGCACGGCGTAGGCGCCGCCGAAGGAGAAGAGCCCGACCTTGAAGAAGAAGACCGAGATGTCGAGGGCCCGCCGCGCCACCGACTCGGCCGCGTCCGCGCGGCTCGCGGCGAGGAGCACGGCGCTCGCGGCGGCGGCCCGCGCCCAGGGGCCCGCTCGCTGCCGGGCGACGAAGAGGAGCCCGCAGCCCACGAGCACGAGCACGAAGGGGAGCCGCAGGAAGTAGAAGGAGACGAAGGCGGCGGCGGCCAGCGCGACCGGGAAGACGCCCTTCAGCGCGGCGCGGGAGATGCGGACGAGCGCGGCGAGGAGCAGCGCGAGCCCGACCGGGCGGAAGCCCCAGAGCGCGCCGAGCACCTGCGGCGTCTTCCCGTAATGGACGTAGATCCACGCGAGGGCGGAGAGGGTGAAGTAGCCGGGCAGGATGAAGAGCACGCCGGCGAGGACCCCGCCCAGGTAGCCGCCCTTCTTGTAGCCGGCGTAGATGGCGAGCTGCAGCGCCTCGGGGCCGGGGAGGAGGTGGCAGAAGTTGAGGGCGCGGACGAACTCGTCCTCGTCCATCCACCTCCGCCGCTCCACCATCTGCAGGTGCATCAGGCCGATCTGGCCCACGGGACCCCCGAAGGCGAGCCAGCCGAGCTTGAGGAAGTACCAGAACAGCTCGCGCATCGGGACGCGCCCGGCCTCGCCCGGCGGAGCCTCTACGCTGGGCCTGGGCCGCTCGTCCACCGCCTCACCCTCCCCAGGGCCGATGTAACAACTGAACCTGACAGGTTCAACCGTGCGCACTCCACGCGGGAGGAGGTGCCCGGGCGAGCGAAGGGGCGACCGCCGGGCGAGCGCGCGAGCGGCTCCGGCGTCGCGCCGCGCGCTCGTTGAAGCCGGAGATTCAGTTGTTATATGGGAGGCGCGCGCATGAGACCCCACGCCCCGAGCGCCCCGCCCGAGCGGACCCGCTGGCTCGTGCTCATCCACCAGATCCCGCCCAGGCCCGCCTACCTGCGGGTGAAGATCGGCCGGCACCTCCAGCGCATCGGCGCGGTGGCGATCAAGAACTCGGTCTACGCCCTCCCGCACAACGAGGAGACGCAGGAGGACTTCCAGTGGGTCCTGCGGGAGGTCGTGAAGGGCGGCGGAGACGCCTCGATGCTGGAGGCGCACTTCATCGAGGGCCTGTCCGACGGGCAGGTGCTCGCGCTCTTCCAGGCGGCGCGAGAGGCCGACTACCGCGAGGTCGCGGAGGAAGCGCGGAAGGTGGCCGCCTCGCTGCCGAGGCGCGGGCCTCCCCCCGAGAACCGCCGCAACGAGGTGGCGAACCAGGTCGCCCGGCTGAGGCGGCGGCTTTCGGAGGTCGAGGCGATAGATTTCTTCGGGGCGCCCGGCCGCGAGATCGCCGAGGGCGTCGTTTCCGCGATGGAGTCACGCATGAAGCCGCTCAACGAGTCGCGCGCGCCGACGAAGCCCAGGCTCCTGCGCGAGGACTACCGGGGCCGTACCTGGGTCACCCGGACCGGGATCAAGGTCGATCGGATGGCCAGCGCCTGGCTCATCCGGAAGATCATCGACCCCGAGGCCCGCTTCAAGTTCGTGCCCGCGAAGGGCTACGCGCCGCAGCCCGGCGAGCTCCGGTTCGACATGTTCGACGCCGAGTTCACGCACGACGGCGACCTCTGCACGTTCGAGGTCCTCCTCCAGCGGTTCGGCATCGACGATCCCGGGCTCCGCGCCATCGCGGAGATCGTCCACGACGTGGACGTGAAGGACGCCAAGTACGGGCGCGAGGAGGCGTCCGGCGTGGGGCAGGTGGTCGCCGGGATCGCCGCGGCCCACGCCGGCGACGAGGCCCGCCTCGAGCGGGGCGCCGCCCTCTTCGAGGACCTGTACGCGCTCCATCGGACCGGAGACGCCGCCCGGTGAGCGCCCGCACGCGCGACGACACCTTCCTGGCGCACGTGCTCGACCTGCTCGAGCCGGTCGGCGCGGTCGCGCCGCGGGCCATGATGGGCGGCCACCTCGTCTTCTGCCGCGGCGTGTCCATCGCCCTGCTCTTCGACGACCGGCTCTACCTGAAGGTGGACGCGCAGACCCAGGCCGCCTTCGCGGAGGCCGGCGGCGAGCCGTTCGTCTACGAGTCGAGGAACGGCACGGTGGAGATGAGCTACTGGACGCCGCCCGACGGCGCCCTGGAGGAGCCACAGGAGATGAGGCCCTGGGCCCAGCTCGCGCTCGAGGCGGCGCTGCGGGCGAAGCGGCCCGCGAAGAAGGCCTCCGGGCTCCGGAAGGCCCCGTCCAAGGTGAAGGTGGGGGCCCGGCCGAAGAAGCGGCGCAGCCGGTAGCTCCGGGCGGCGCGGCTACCCCTCGAACCGCGCCTGCGGGTGCGCCAGCTCCGCGAGCGAGCGCTGCTCGACGTCCCTGCGGACCGCGGTGAGCGTCCCGTCGGGCTCGAGCGTCACCACCCTGCAGTCCGAGATCCGCATGATCCCCTGCTTGCGGAGCGCCGACCGGAGCTCGGCCAGCGTGAGCAGCTCCTGGCGCAGCGCGCTCACGTGCACCTTCCCTTCGCTCACCACCCGGATCGGCTTCCCCTGCACGACGCGCTCGACGCCGCGCCAGCGCCAGGTGGCGTAGCCCATGAGCCAGTTGAGCGCGACCAGCGTCGCCGCGCTCACGAGCCCGCCGGTGAGCGAGTTGTCGCCGGCGTTGATCGAGTTCTGGACGGCGTTCGAGATGACCAGGAGCAGCACGAGGTCGAAGCTCGTCATCTGCGCCAGCTCGCGCCGGCCGGCCACGCGCAGCGCGAGCAGCAGGAAGGCGTAGACGACGACGGCGCGCAGCACCAGGGCCGGGATGGAGGCGTCGGGGAGGAGGAGGTGGCTCATGGCGCGAACCTACCGGGCCGCCGGGCGGGCGTCTCGTCCCAGGTGCCGGGGGCCCCGCGCGCGGCGAACGCCGGGCGGTCGCCGTCGAGGCCCTACGCGCGGTCGCGATCGAGCAGGCTGCGCACGCGCGCCGTCAGCGCCGCGGCGGTGAAGGGCTTCGCGAGGAACTCGACGCCGGGCTCGAGCACGCCGCGGTGGGCGATGACGTCCTCGGCGTACCCCGACAGGAAGAGCGCCCGCAGGCCGGGCCGCGTCCCGCGCAGCTCCTCCACGAGCGCCTTCCCGTCGATCCCCGGCATGACCACGTCGCTCACCACCAGGTCCAGCCGCTCCGATTGCTGGAACGCCGCCCGGGCCTCGGCGGCGTTCGCGGCGACCGTCACCTCGTAGCCGGCGCTGCGCAGCACGCGGGCCGTGACCGCCCTCACCTGCGAGTCGTCCTCGATGAGGAGCAGCGACTCGGTCCCGCGAGACGCGCCCGCCTCCGGCGGCGACGCGGCCTCCCCGAGCGGCTCCTCCGCGCGGGGCAGGTAGATCTCGAACCGCGACCCTCGCCCGGGCTCGCTCTCCACCCGGATCCGGCCGCCGCCTTGACTGACGATGCCGTGGACGGTGGCGAGCCCCAGCCCGGTGCCCTGGCCCCGCCCCTTGGTGGTGAAGAAGGGCTCGAAGAGCCGGCTCTTCACGTCCGGGGGCATGCCGCAGCCGGTGTCGCTGACGCGCAGCCGCACCCACGCGTGCGCCGGATCGCCGGGGCGGGCCAGGTCCTCCGGCAGCCGCACGTCGCTCGCGGTCTCGAGCGTCAGGCTGCCGCCGCGCGGCATGGCGTCGCGGGCGTTCACGGCGAGGTTCATGATCACCTGCTCGAGCTGCCCCGGGTCGCAGCGCGCCGGCGCCGGCTGGTCCGCCGTCGCGACGGTGAGCTGGATGTCCTCTCCCAGGACCCGGGCCAGGAGCCGCTCGGCCCCCGTGACGGCGGCGTTGAGGTCCATGCAGACCGGCGCGATGACCTGCTTGCGCGCGAAGGCGAGGAGCTGGCGCGTCAGGTCGCGGGCGCGGTCCCCGGCCTGCTGGATCTGGTCCAGGTCCTCCTCGAGCATGGGGCGGCCGGCCCGGGCGTCGGCGCGCATCGCCTCGGTGCAGCCGAGGATCACGGTGAGGAGGTTGTTGAAGTCGTGCGCGACGCCACCCGCGAGCCGCCCGATGCTCTCGAGCCGCTGGGCCTGCCGGAGCTGCTCCTCGAGCCGCTGGCGCTCGGTGATGTCGGTCGCGTTGCCCACCACGCCAGCCACCACCCCCTCGAGGTCGCGGTAGGGCCCCTTGTGCGTGAGGAAGACGCGGGGCCCGCGGGGCGTCCGCAGCTCCTCCTCCACCACGCGCGGCTCGCCCCGCTCCATCACCTCGCGGTCGAGCGCCTGGATCGCGACGGCCTCCGCGGGCCCGAAGATCTCGAAGTCGGTGCGCCCCAGCACCTCGTCCGGCCTCCGGCCGAGCAGCGCCAGGGCCGCCGGGTTGGCGAAGAGCCAGCGCCCGTCGCGGTCCTTGAGGAACACGGCGTCCGGGCTCGCGTCGGTCAGGGTCCGCAGCAGCGCCTCGGAGGCGGCCATGGAGCGGCTGGCCTCCTGCTCGCTCCGCCGGGCGAGCCCCATCTCCCCGGCGAAGCGCGCCAGGTCGGCGAAGAACGACATGATGGCGGGGACCCGCTCGCGCGGGATGATCGGCACCTCGTCGAGCGCCGCGAGGTAGGCGTCCACGTCGAAGCCGAAGGCGCGCGCCTGCGCGGCGAAGGCGGCGCGATCCGGAGGCTCGAGGAAGAACTGGCCCGCGTAGAAGTTGGCGAGGCGCCTCCCGCCGACCACGATCGGCACGGCGACGTCCACGAGGCCGTTCTGGCAGGTGTGGATCGCGTAGGGCTCTCCTCCGTCGAGGCGTCGCGCGAGATGGGCGTCGCTCTCCCTGCACCGTGCGGCCGTCGGCGGCGCCATCCGGTGGAAGCCCGCGCAGAGGTGGCGCGAGCGGCTCGCCGCGAGCCACGTGCCGTCGAGGTCCATCAGGACGGTGGTGGTGTGGGTGATGGCCGAGAATCCGTCGCAGAGCCGCTGCATCGCGGCCGTGTCGACGAGGTCCGAGAACCGCATGCGTCCGCCTTCCTGCAGAGCTGCGAAGCCATTCTACCGGGTCCGGCAGGGGCACACCAAAGGGGGCGTCCGTCCGACCACGCACTCGCCAGGCGCTCCGCCTCCCCTGAACTGGGGGGACTCCGATCGTCACCCTGAGTGAGTTCCCCTGGTTGAACGCACCCAGCGCCTGGGTCATCAGGCCCATTCGAGTTCACCCGTCCCCGCCGCTCCGCGAGCGCGGACCTCCGCCGCGGCAGTCGATCATCCCTGAGTACGGGTACTTGTTCGACCACCCCCGCCGAGGTTCGCACCTTGCATTACGGCGCCCAAAGTCGAGCCTCGCCCCGGCGGCGCGGACGCTCACGATGTGGGCGGTTCGCCCACCGGTCCGGGCTCGCGGGGGGAAGTCCGGATGCCGCAGCGTGAACGCCCGCCGTCGCGCGGTCGAGCGGGGAGGGTGGGCGCGCTGGTCGCGCTCCTGCTGGCCGCGCCCTCGGCGCGGGGCGAGACCACCTGGTACCTCTCCGGCACCCCGGCCCTCGACGGGCTCGGCATGCCGTACCTCGCCGGCAGCCTGCTGCAGCTCGCGCCGCCCACGGGCCAGAGCCCGCGGATGCTGGAGCTCATCGATTACCTGTACGCCGACCCGGCGCCGCTCGGCACGTTCCAGGGCCCGCCCGCCGCCGACGAGCGCTCGATCGCCCCGGGCGCCGTCGCCTCGCTCTGGCTCTCCGGGACGGTCTGCCCCTCGAGCCTCCACGTCGAGCTGCTGGACTACGATCCGAACGGCGCGTACGGCCAGAACCCGGCGCTGGTCGGGAGCATCGACCTGGCCAACCCGACGCGCGCGGCGGCGCCGCTGCAGGGCCTGCTGAACAACGCGGCGTACGTTCTCCGCCCGGGACACTCGCTCCAGGTCTCGCTCTCGGCGCACGACGCGCTCGCCTACGCCGACGACGGCACGGTGCTCTCGCCGCCGCTCGACTGCGGCATCGGCTACGACGCGACGGCGGGCGGCTTCAGCCGGGTGACGACGGCCGAGACCAGCCTCTGCGCGCCCGGCCAGCTCTCGGTCCCGGCGGGGCAGGGCGTCCTCGCCGGCTCGACGGCGACGCCCGCGAGCCTCGTCGCGGGCGGAGGCAGCGGCGTCGTCGGGCGCTTCGGCCTCGCCCAGAGCGACGGCTTCGCCGCCGTCGACTCCTCCAAGTGGACGCGCACCGACCTCGGCAACGGCGCCGGGAGCGCGCCGACGGCGAGCGGCGGCGTGCTCACGCTCGGCAGCACGCGCGGCTCGTCGGTGGCCGGCTACGTCAGCCGGGACTCGCTCAACTTCCTCTCCCAGCCGGTGGCCTTCACCGGCGACTTCACGGTGGACGTGAAGGTGGAGGGGTTCAGCCCGGACGCGAGCCGGTCCGCCACCGCCGCGATCATGGTCCGGCAGGCGCTCGATCCGAAGACCGGGACCTCGGCGATGGCGGCGGTCGCGCTCACCCGCGGCGGCCTCGAGGAGGGGGGCTCCGGCTCGACCAGCTTCGTCGCCCGCGCCACCGCGGCGGCCTACAGCTCCCAGCAGCTCGGGCCGGCCACGACCCGGCCTCCGCGCTGGCTCCGCCTCAGCAGGAGCGGCGGCAGCCTGACGGGCTGGGTCTCGGGGGACGGCGAGACCTGGGCCCAGATCGGCGTGGCGAAGACCGTGGCCCTGACCGGCACCTTCTACGTGGGGATCGTCGCCAGCAACGCCTACGACTACGACTCGCCGCGGCCCGACATGACGGCGAGCTTCTCGCAGTTCGTGGTGACCCAGCCCGAGCTCATGCCGGCGACCTTCGGCGCCGGCGCGCAGTCCACCGCCGGCTGGGCGCCGGGGACCTACTGGCTCCTCGCGAAGGCCACCGACGCGGCCTGCGGGAACACCGTGCTCCCGGCGATGGGCCCGCTCCGCGTGACCGCCCACGCCACCACCCTGGGCGACTTCGCCACCGCCGAGTCGCCGAACGTCCCGCAGGCGTGCCCGTCCGCCGGCAGCGGCACGGCCCGGGAGATCGACCGGTTCACCCTGGCGGCCGCCCAGGGCGACACGGTCACCGCCCTGAAGGTCGCGATCGGCGGCAACCCGGCGGCCATCCAGACCCTCTCCGTCACCAGCGACGACGGGGCCACCGTGTACGGCCAGGTCAGCCCGAGCGGCGCGACGCCGACCGTGACCCTGTCCACGCCGATCGCCGTCCCGGCCACGCCGACGCAGTACCGGCTCTCGATCGTCCCCGCCAGCTACGGCGCGCTCCCGCCCGGCGAGTACCCGGTCAGCGCCCGGGTGATCGCCGTCGCGAGCGACAACACCATCCTCGGCCAGGACGCCGGCAGCGCCACCGTCACGGTGGATCGCCAGCCCCCGTCGCCGCCCACGGGCTGGACGGCGGTGGCCGACGGGCTGCCCAACGAGGTCGCCCTGGCCTGGACCCGGCCCGCGGCGGACTTCGCGCAGGCCGTCGTCCTGCGCAGCGCCGGCGGGGCCCCGGTCCAGGCCACCGCGCTCCAGGACGGCGCCTCGTACCAGCAGGGCGCGAGCTACGGCGCGGACGTGGCGGCCTACGTCGGCGCGGGACAGACGTACGCGGACCAGGCGCAGGGCGGCGTCGCCTTCCGGTACCTCGCCTTCTTCGGCGACGCCTGCCACAACTACTCGGCGGGGGTGCCGGCCGGGCCGGTGACGCCGGCCCTGCCCGCGATCCGGACCACCGTGGGCGCGCTGTCGGCGACGGCCGGCTTCTGCGCGCAGGTGAACCTCTCCGCGGCCTTCAGCGGCGACGGCGACCTCGACAACGCCGCGACCTTCGGCAGGGGGACCTCGCCCCTCGGGCCGTTCACGCCGGTGACCTGCGCGCCGGCCGCCGCGCGCGGGCTGACCGCCTGGACCTGCGTGGACGGCAGCCCGGTCTCGGGGGGCATCTGGTACTACCAGGCGACCTTCACCGATCCCGACGGGATCGCGGGCGCGACCAGCGCCGTCGCGGGCCCGGTCGGTGTGGCGCCCTGCGCGGAAGGGCAGGGGGCGCTCACCGTCACCGCGCTCGGGCCGACGCCCGACGGGACGGCCGCGCCGGGCGCGGTGAACGTCACGGCCGGCAAGGTCCGGCTGTCGGTGGCGAACGGCTCCGTGAGCGTCACCTCCCTGGCCGTCTCCAACGGCGCCGCCGCCCCGGCCGCGCCGGGAGAGATCCTGTCGATCGGCCTCCACGAGGATCTGGGCGCGACGCCGGGCACCTGGGACGCCGGGGACTCGCGGGTGGCCTCCGGCACCTACGACTCCGCCCGGAAGGCCTGGGTCCTCTCCGGCTTCAGCGTGGCGGCGGGCGACCACGACTACGTCCTGACGATCGCCGTCGCGCAGGCCGCCGACCCCACCACCGGCGAGCAGTTCCGCGCCACCTTCGGCACCGGTGACGTCGGCCTCGTCGCGGGCGCCCGCCTCCTTGGCTCGGCGACGGTGACGGGCGGGACCGTGACCGTCGCCGGGACCTTGACCGGGGCCGTCCCCGGCGACGCGACGCCGCAGAGCCTCGTCCCCATGGTGTCGATCCTCTCCCCCGGCAACGGCACCGCGGTGAGCGGCGACGGGAGCGGCCGGATCCGGGTGCAGGTGCAGGTCTACGATCCGAGCGGCGGCGGGCTCTCGAGCGTGAAGCTCTCCCGCGACGCCGGCGCGAGCGGCACGTTCACCGACGCGCTCGCGCTCAAGCCCGCCTACGCCGCGGTGGTGGGCCCGAACGCCGCGCTCTACCAGGCGGACCTGGCGTTCTCGCCGGGATCCTTCGTGCTGCAGGCGCAGGCGGTGAGCGCGAGCGGCAAGACCGGTTACTCGTCGCCCGCCGTGATCTCGGTGAACGCCAGGCGCGCCGGGGACGGCAACCTCCTCGGGCGGGCGAACTCGAGCCAGCTCTGCGTGGACTGTCACAACGTCAAGACCCACTCGAGCCAGAGCACCGCCGACCCGGCGACCGGCCTCTCCAAGTACGGCGCCTGGTCCACCACCTGCCGCGACTGCCACACGCCGCACAACACCCACAACGCGCAGCTCCTCCGCGAGACCATCGTGCCGCCGGCCTACGCGGGCTACGTCCCGGCCAAGAAGGTGATCTTCCAGGATCGGAAGTCCGGCGACTCCGGGACCTCGTCCGCGGCGGTCTCGTTCGTGACGAGCAACCCGGCCCTGGTCTCCGCCCGCACCACCGGCCCGTGCCAGGCCTGCCACACCCGGACGTCGAGCCCGGCGGGCGTGGCGCGGTGGCGCGGCACCGGCAACCAGGACGCGGGCCACTACGCCGGCGACGACGCCACCGCCTGCACCGGCTGCCACTCGCACCGGACCGGCTTCCGGGGCCGGGAGGCCCAGGGCGGCGAGGCCTGCGCGACCTGCCACGGCGCCAAGCTCGCCGGCATGCAGGCCGGGGCGCGCGCCTCGGCGCACGTCCTCGGGGCGCAGGGCGCGAGCGACGCGGCGCAGGACGACGGCGCCTCCTGGGGCAATCCCCTCGCGGCCAACGCGCCGGCCGCGCGCTCCTGCGTCAACATGTGCCACCCGGACCACGTGCACAACGATCCCTCGGCCTGGCCGGCGGCGGTCCACGCCAGCAACCTCCACCGGTCGCCGAAGACGGCGGCCTCGCGGGCGCTCACCCGCGACACCAACCCGTCGAGCGCCACCTACGGGCAGGCCACCGCCGCGACCGGCGCCGGGGTGCTGCGCGCCGACCACGTCCCGGGCCAGGCGCAGGGCTGCATCGCCTGCCACCAGAACCCGGTGGACGCGAGCCGGCCGTACGTGGACCCGGCGAGGTACGACGCCTCGGCGCACAACACGACCGCCGCGGGCGGCGTGGCCTGGGAGTACGTGATGCACGACGACGCTCCCGGCGCGAGCCCGGCCGTGAGCTCGCGGTTGCAGCGCAACTGCACCAAGTGCCACGCCGGCCGCCAGCGCGAGGGGCAGACCCCGAGCTGGCGCGTGCAGGGCGATGGTCCGGTGCAGGGGCCGCACTGGTCGGACGACCCGGCGCTGCTGGCGGGGGCGCTGGCGCCGGCCGGCGATTCCACGCGGAACGTCTGCTACAACTGCCACGGCGGCGGCGGCAGCGCCGGCAAGGACTACTCCTGGAAGAACGTGGCGCAGCCGATGGCCAGCGCGGGCGGCTCCCGGCATCCGGCGGACGCGGTGGCGCCGGGGCAGCACGACGCCGTGCTCGAGGCGGCCGCGGGGTACGGGACGCGGCTCGGGGGCGCCCCGCGCCACGCCGGCTGCACCGACTGCCACGACCCGCACCAGGCCCAGGCCGGCCTCCACGCCGCCGGGAGCAGCGGCGCGGGCGGGGCGCTGCGCGGGGCGATGGGCGCCTCGCTCGGCGCGCTCCCGGCCTGGACCGCGCCCGCGGACGCCTCCTACTGGACGGCGAAGCGGCTCGAGCCGGGGGCCGATCCGGAGGCGTCGCTCTGCTTCCGCTGCCACTCCGCCTACTACTGGGGCAGCGGCCCCGCGCCGACCTCTCCCGGGCTGGGCGCGCCGTACACGGACCAGGCGCGCGAGTTCAACCCCAGCAACGTCTCCTTCCACCCGGTGCTGTCCGACTGCTCGCGGAACGTGGCCCGGATCGATCCGCGCGGGCTGAGCGAGCGCTGGAACCGCACCGCCAACACCAACCGGATGACCTGCACCGACTGCCACGCCGACGCCAGCGGCGCGGCCGGGCCGCACGGGGGGACGACGAAGTTCATGCTCAAGGGGCCGAACACCAACTGGAACGCCAACACCAGCTGGCGCGTCAACCGCGGCCAGACCGGCGCCCAGGGCATCTTCTGCTTCAACTGCCACGATCCGAACTTCACCTACACGCGCTTCAGGGACTCCACGCGGAACCTGCACACGGAGCTCATCCCGATCTTCACCGTGAACGGCGTGACCTACGAGGGGACCGGCAAGCACGCCAACATCAAGTGCCAGACCTGCCACTCGCCCATCCCGCACGGCAGCCCGCGGCGCGCCTTCCTGGCGGCCCTCTACGGCCCCGGCTCCGGCGCGGGAGGGGTGGCGCCGCCCGCAGCCCCGGAGTGGGACGGCCAGCCGACCCCCTACGACGCGGGCTCGACGCTCTACCTGCGCAGCTACCCGCTCCCGAACTCCCTCTGGCAGGGGCTCAACTGCGGCTGCACCGGCGCGCCGGACTACTGGCACAGCCTGGTTCCCTACTCGGGGCCGTGACGCGCCGGTCTCGCGAACGTCGCGAACATTGCGTCACGTCGCCGTCATCCGGGCGCGCCGGGCGCGGCGGACGCTGACCTCCCCTGGAACCCGGAGGTCGGATGCTGGCTCTCTCCCTCACTCAGCCCGGGCCCGCGGAGCCGGAGCGGGAGCGCCCGGTGGCGCTCGTGGTCGACGACGATCGGCTCATCCGCGGCTGCGTGGCGCGGGCGCTCCGGGCTTCCGGCCTCGAGGCGGTCACCGCCTCGGACGGGCTCGAGGCGCTCGCGCTCCTGGCGCGCTCCGGCCTCGTGCCCGACCTCGTGCTCACGGATCTCGAGATGCCCGGGCTCGACGGCGCCGGGCTCCTCGCGCGGCTCCGCCGGATCCCGGCGCTGGCGGCGGTGCCGGTCGTGCTCCTCACCGCGTCGGACGCGCCCTGCCCCGGCGTCACGGCCCGGCTCGCGAAGCCGTTCACGCTGGAGGAGCTTCGCCGCGTCGCGCGGCTCGCCGCGGCACCCCGGGGCTGACCCCCGGGGCTCCCGCGCGCCGCCGGCCTGGGGCGTCCTGGACGCTCGCCCTCCCGGCGAGAGGCCGCCGGCCGGACCGGACGGGCGCCGGGACGTCGCGCGACGGCGGGGGAGGGGGGGCCGCGCGCGGAGCCCGGTGGCGAGGCGATCCGGCCGGCGCGAACGCGCCGGGCGGCCCGGCCGCCCTAGTAGCCGGGGATGGTCGGCGGGGGCGGAGGCGGGGCCGTCCCGCCGTCGGTGGGCGTCGAGGCGGCGGTCGCCACCACGTCGATCTCGCCGTTCGGCGTGGCCATGGTGGAGGTGTGGATCCGGCAGTAGTACGGCAGCTTCGTGCCGACCGCCGCGTTGGCGGGGATGGTGAAGGTGGCGGAGGCGTTCGGGGGAACCGTCACGTCGAAGCTGACGCCGCCCACCGCTCCCGGGACGAACGCGCCGGAGGTGGCCTCGCTCGTGACGGTGTGCTCCATCGGGTCGTGGTTCTGGACGGTGACCGTCTCTCCTGGCGTGACCTGCAGCTGGAGCGGGCTGAACGCCATCCCCGAGATGCCGATGACGCGCCCGGCGGCGGTGGTGGGGGTCGGCGTGGGGGTGGGGCTCGAGTTGGCGGTGGTGCCGGAGCTCCCGCCACAGCCGGAGAGTGCGAAGACCGCGCCTGCGAGGATCGCTGCGAACCGTGACATGCTGCCTCCCGTGAGCCGCGCCCGGTGTGCGGGCGCGCGCAACGGTTCATGACGCGGGAGGCGCGCGGAGGTTCCAGGCCGGGCCCAAGGAGGTCGGGTCGGTCCAGCGCGGCGGCGCTCGCGGAGGCGGCGGGCGGGCATCCCCTCCCAGGTCCCTCCCACTCCTCTACGCCTGCGCTCCCCGCGCCGCTTCGTCGAGCGCGGCCTCGAGCCCCGCCGCCTCCGGCCCGCTGCCCTGGGCCGCGTCGGGCGAGCCGCCTCCCTTCCCGCCGAGCGCCGCGGCGGCGCGCCGGACCAGCTCGCCGAGGTGAGGGCCGTCGCCCTTCGGGCGCGCGAAGGCGAGGTGGGCGCGCCCGTCCTCGACGGCGCCGAGGAGGGCCACCCGGCCGCGGGCCGCGAGCGCCAGGGCCACCGCCTTCGCGTACCCGGCCGCGCCGGCGGCCGGCGGGGAGACCACGGCGCGGATCGGCCCCGGCGCCGCCGCGGCCAGGAGCCGCTCCGCCTCGGCGGCGGCGAGCGCCGCGAGCAGCCGGTCGAGCTCCTTGCGCCGCGCCGCGCCCTCGTCGGCGAGCCGCGCCACCGCCGCCGGGAGCTCGGCGGGAGCGCAGCGGAGCGGCGCGGCCGCCTCGGCGAGCCGCCGCCCGGCCTCGGCGAGCGCCCCGACCACGCGCGCCCCGCAGAGGAACTCCACCCGCGCGCCCGCGCCCCACTTCACGGCCCGGAGCACGGCGATGGCGCCGACCGCGCCGGTCCGGCGCGGGTGCGTGCCGCCGCAGGGCGAGGCGTCGAGCACCTCGCCCGGCGCGCCCACCACGACCACGCGGCTCCCCTTCACCGCCTCCTTGCGGAGCGGGAGCGCCGCCAGCTCCTCCGGCGCGTACTCGCGGGCGGTCACCGGGAGGTCGCGGAAGACGAGGTCGTTGGCGTGCGCCTCGGCGGCGCGGAGCTCCGCCGGGCCGAGCCGGTCGAGCGGCGCGTCGAGGTCGATGGTGCAGGTCTCCGCGCCGAGGTGGAAGGAGGTGGTCCTCGCCCCGGCGGTCGCCTCGAAGGCGGCCGAGAGCAGGTGCTGCCCGTGGTGCTGCTGCAGGTGATCGCGCCGGCGCGCCCCGTCCACCGCGCCGTCCACCTCGCCGGGCGGAAGCTCGCCGGCGAGCACGTGCAGCACCTCGCCCTCCACCTCCCGGACGTCGACCACCTCCACGCCGCCGAGGCGGCCGCGATCCGCCGGCTGGCCGCCGCCCTCCGGGTAGAAGGCGGTCCGGTCGAGCACCGCCGCGGGGCGGCCCGCGAGCTGGCGCGAGGCGAGGAGGCGGGCCCGGAAGCGGAGCAGGTCGGGGTCGTCGAGGTAGAGGCGCTCGGTCATGCCGGGAGAGTAGCGCCGCGCCGGCGCCCGAGCGACCCCGGACCGCGCTCACCGGCGCCGCGGGGACGGGACCGGTGTCCTTGGGCGACCCGGTCAACGCCGGCGGCCGGAGCGGTCCGGCGCGCGCCGGCGCGCCTGCCCGGGACCCGGGAGCGCGATCACCTTGGGATGCTCCCGCGCGCCTGCGCCCGGCTCCGCGCCCGGCCCCGCGTCCACCCCGCGCACGGCAGCGACGGCGCCGGAGAGCCGCGCCAGCGGGCGCGCCTCCCGGTCGAGCGTCTCCTGCACGGTCCGCTGCACACGGGACGCGAGCTCCGCGCTCGCCCGCGCCTCCCCGTCGGCGGCCGAGACCGGCACCGGCGGGTGGAAGATCACCTTCCACCGGGAGGGGAGGGGCACCAGCGTGAGCGGCAGGCCGACGATCGAGCCGATCACGGGCTCGAGCAGTCGCACCGTCCAGGCCACCGGGAGGCACTCCTCCCCGCCCAGCACCGCCGCCGGCACCACGCGCGCGCCGAGCGCCGCCGCCGCGCGGACGAAGCCGCGGCTCCAGGGGCGCATCCGGTAGGCCTCCCAGAACGGCTTGCAGTTGCCGCGGACGCCCTCGGGGCAGATGCCGAGCGAGGTGACCCCCTTCGGCAGCCGCTCGGGGTGCCGCAGCCAGCTCGCCGGCAGCGCCCCGAGCCCGGCGAGCATCGGGCCGACCACGGGCGCCGCGAGCGCGGCGTCGTGGGCGGCGAAGTGGGGCGCCCGCGCCGGCCCGAGCGCCTCGGTGACCGCGAGGGTCAGGAAGAAGGCGTCGAGCGCGAACCACCCGGCGTGGTTCATGGCGTACACGACCGGTCCGTCGCGGACGAGGTGCTCCTCGCCCTCCACCTCGAAGTGGAACCAGCCGCTCCGGATGGCGGCGCGCATGGCGCGGCGAACGCGCAGCACGCGCGCCTCCCGCTCCGCGCCGAGGGCCGGTGGCGCGGGCTCGCGTCGCGACAGTGGGGTGAGGGGAGCCACCGGGGCACTCTGCAACGGGGGGCGGTCCCGAGTCCCGCGCCCCGGCGGGCGCGCCTCAAGAGGGGCTCGGGGAATCGTTCGCGGCTCACGCCGGACGGCGCGGCGCGAGCGGGGGCAGCGCGCGGGTCCGGAACCAGCGCTCCAATTCGGCCATCGCCGCCGCCACGTCGTAGCGCGGCGCGTACCCGAGCTCCTCGCGGATGCGGCGGATCGACAGCCGGCTCGGCGTGCAGACGATGTCGATGGCGGCGTGGGTCAGGAGCGGCCGCGCCTCGGCCCGCCGCAGCCGCGCCGCCGCCTCCAGCGCGGTGGCGGCGGCGCGGGCCACCGGCAGCGGGATGGAGCGGCGGATGGGGCCGGCGCCGACGATCCGGGCGAGGTGGTCGAAGTAGGCGGAGAAGGGGAGGGGGTCGTCGTCGGCCACGATGTACGCGCGCCCGACGGCGCGCGGGTGCTCCGCCGCGAGCAGCAGGGCATCGAGGAGGTTCTCGACGTAGCAGGGGTGGCAGGTGCCGCGGCCGCCGCCGAGCAGGAACATCTTCCCGCGCCGGATCATCGCCACCGGCTCCTCGGCCCAGGTGCTCAGGGGGCCGTAGACCACCGCCGGCCGGAGCACGGTCACCGGGAGGCCGCGCTCGCGGTGGGCGCGCAGCGCCGCCGCCTCGCCCGCGATCTTGGTCCGCGAGTAGGGGTCGCGCCCCGCGCCGTACGGCGAGTCGTCGTCGAACTCGGGCGGGGAGGGGAGGCCGAAGACGGCGATCGAGCTCAGGTGCACGAAGCGCGCGACCCGCTCGGCGGCGGCGGCCGCGAGCAGCCGCTCGGTGCCGGCCACGTTCACCTCCCGGAAGAGCGCCTCCGGGCCCCAGTCCGACACCTGGCCGGCGCAGTGGAAGACGCGCGACACCCCCCGCGTCGCGGCGCGGAGCGAGGCCTCGTCGCGCAGGTCCCCGGGCGCGACCTCCGCGAGCGCGCGCGTCTCCGGGTCGAGCCTGCTCGCGCTCGCTGGCCGGCAGAGGAGCCGGACCTCGCGCCCGGCGGCGAGGAGCCGCCGCGCGAGGTGGCGGCCGATGAACCCGGTCGCGCCGGTGACGAGGTCCACGCTCACGCCCGGCTCCGGAACCAGCGCACGGCGCGCTCGACGGCGGGCCGGAGCGGGCCGGGCTCGAAGCCCAGCTCCTCGCGGGCGCGGCGCCCGTCGAACCAGAGGTACCGGCCCACCAGCGCCGCCATGCTCCGCGTGACCGCGGGGTGCCGGTGGGTCACGTGGTCCGCCGCCCACTCCATCCCGGCCGCCAGCGCGGCGAGGCAGGCGCGCGGGACCTTCACCCGCGGGCGGGCGGCGCCGGCCACCTCGGCGACGAGCGACATGAACGCCCGGTTGGTGAGGTTCTCGCCGGCGAGCAGGTAGCGCCGGCCGGGAGCGCCCCGCTCGAGCGCGAGCCAGAGCCCGCGCACCGCGTCCTGCACGTCGATGAAGCAGGCGCCGCCCGCGACGTAGACCGGCCAGAGGCCGCGGGCGATGTCGGCGACCGGCTTGCCGATGGGCGTCGGGCCCCAGTCGAGCTCGCCCACGGCGGAGGTGGGGTGGACGATCACCACCGGGAGCCCGTGCTCTCGCGCCTGGCGCTCCATCTCCGCCTCGCCGGCCCGCTTCGTCTCCGCGTACGCGAAGGAGAGCGCGCCGAGGTTGAAGGGGGCGTCCTCGCCGCGCGGGACCGGGGCGTCGGAGGCGCCGAGGGTGATGCAGCTGCTCGCGTGCACGAGCTTGCGCGTCCCGGCGCGGCGGCAGGCCTCGGCCACGTTCCGCGCCCCGGCCACGTTCACCCGCGCGAAGACCGCCGGATCCTCGGCCCAGTACCGGTTCACGGCGGCGAGGTGGACGAGGACGTCGCACGCGCCGGCGAGCCGGTCGAGCGACGCCGGGTCGAGGAGGTCGCCCTCGAGCTGCGGGATGGCGCCCCGCAGGTCGGCGAGGGGGCGCGGGTCGGAGCCGCGCTGCACGAAGGCCACCGGCGCCTCGCCGCGCGCGAGCAGGAACCGGACCAGGTGGTTCCCGATGAAGCCGTTCGCCCCGGTGACGCCGACGCGCATCGCTCCCCCTCCGGGCGCGCCCCCGTCCCCGCGGCCGCCCCGTGCGCGGGCCGCATCTTGGCGCGAGCGCCGCGGGGCGACAACGGCTTTCCGGGCGCGGCCCTCCCCAGGCCGGGCCGCGCCCCGCGCCAGCGCCTACGATCCGGCGCACCGATGCCGACGAGCGCCCCGTCCGTCCTCCACCTCGCCCTCGCGTTCCTCGCCGCCTTCTTTGCCGCCGCCGTCAACTCGGTCGCTGGCGGGGGCACGCTCATCTCGTTCCCGGTGCTGGTGGCCCTCGGCCTCCCGTCGGTGATCGCCAACGCCACCAGCACCCTCGGGATCTGGCCCGGGAGCCTCGGCAGCATCTGGGGCTTCCGGCGCGAGCTCTCCCGCGCCGAGCCGGCGATGCGCGTGCTGGTGGCGCCCTGCTTCCTGGGCGGGGCGGCGGGGGCGCTCCTCCTCCGCGCGACCTCCTCGGCCACCTTCGACCGGCTCGTGCCCTTCCTCGTGCTCTTCGCGACCGTGCTCTTCACCGTCCGCGGCCGCGTGCAGGCCTGGCTCGGGAGCGCCGCGGGCCGGGGGCGGCGCAGCCGCGCGTGGCTCCTGGGGGCGCTCGGCGCGACGCTGCTCGTGGCCGTGTACGGCGGCTACTTCGGCGCCGGGATGAGCATCATGATGCTCTCGATGCTCGGCATGGTCGGGATGAGCGATCTCCTCGAGATGAACGCGCTCACCAGCCTCTTCTCGCTCTGCGTGAACGGGGTGGCGATCGGGCTCTTCGCCGCCGCCGGGCTGGTCTACTGGCCGTTCGCGCTGGCGATGACCGCCGGGGCGCTCCTGGGCGGCTACGGGGCGGCCGGCGTGGCGCGGCGGATCGGCCGCAAGCACCTGAGCCGCCTCGTGATCGCCATCGGCTACACCGTGAGCGCCCTCTTCTTCCTCCGGAAGTTCGGCTGAGCCTGGCGTCGGGCGGTCGGGGGATAGGACCCGAAAGGGTATGTTGCTAGACTCCCGAAGACATGGGGGAACGCCGCCGATGGGAGGGGCCGGGCCGCTGGTACCTGCCGGTGCTCGGGGCGGTGTACCTCGCGGCGGGCGCCTGCGTCGTCGCGCTCGTGAACCCGCGGGAGCCGTCCGCGGGCCGGCCGGCGCTGGCGCTCCTGGCGGTCCTGGCGCTCCTCTTCGCGGCGCAGACGGTCGTGGGCCGCCGCCTGCTCCTCTCCCGCGAGCACCTCGAGCGCGCCGTGGCCGAGCGGACGCGCGAGCTCGAGTCGGCGCGGGCGCAGCTCGCCGTCTCGGACCGGCTCGCGACCGTCGGCACCATGGCGGCCGGGGTCGCGCACGAGATCAACAACCCGCTCACCTACGTGCTCGCCAACGTGGCCTTCCTGGCCGACCAGCTCGCGCGGCCGGAGCAGGACCCGGCCCTCCGCGCCGAGCTCGCCAGCGCGGCGCAGGAGGCGCGCGAGGGGGCCGACCGGGTCCGCTCCGTCGTCCTGGGGCTCCGCGCCTTCGCCCACGCGCCGAGCGGCGACCTGCAGCCGGTGGCGATCGGCCCGGAGATCGAGGCGGCGGTGGCCATGTGCCGCCACCACATCGAGCAGCGCGGCCGCTTCGAGGTCCGCGTCGCCGACGACCTGCCGGCGGTCCGGGGCCGGCCACACGAGCTCGGGCAGGTGTTCGTGAACCTGCTCGTGAACGCCGGGCAGGCGCTCGCCGAGGACGCCCGGCAGCGGAACCGGGTCATCCTGGAGGCCCGCCCGGCGCCGGGCGGGGTGGCGGTCGAGGTGCGGGACAATGGCGCCGGGATCGCGCCGGAGTCGCTGCCGCGCCTCTTCGACCCCTTCTTCACGACCAAGCCGGTGGGGCAGGGGACCGGGCTCGGCCTCTCCATCTGCCACGGCATCGTGCACCGCTCCGGTGGGCGCATCGAGGTCGAGAGCGCGCCGGGCCAGGGCGCGCTGTTCCGGGTGACGCTCCCGCTCGCCGCGCCCGCGCGCCGCACCGCCTGACCGCCGCCTGACGCGCCGAGTCAAGTGCCCGTAATCCGGGCGGCCGGAATTTTCGTGACCGGCGTCATGGACTCCCGGTGAAAAGTCTGCAATCTTGCCGCGCGCTCGGTGCCGCGCACAGCGGCCGCACGTGAACCACAGAACCCCACGGACGAGGACACGGTGAACAAGAACTCCACGATCATCTGGACTCACATCGACGAAGCCCCTGCGCTGGCGACCTACTCGCTGCTCCCCATCGTGCAGGCCTTCACGAAGGGCACCGGCATCGCCGTCGAGACGAAGGACATCTCGCTCTCCGGCCGTATCATCGCGAACTTCCCCGAGAAGCTGTCCCCCGAGCAGCGGATCCCCGACTACCTCGCCGAGCTGGGCGCCCTCACGCTCAAGGCCGAGGCGAACATCATCAAGCTCCCGAACATCAGCGCCTCCATCCCGCAGCTCAAGGAGGCCATCAAGGAGCTGCAGGCGAAGGGCTACGACGTCCCCGACTACCCGGAGAGCCCGAAGGACGAGGCCGAGAAGGCCGTCCAGGCCCGCTACGCCAAGGTGCTCGGCAGCGCCGTGAACCCGGTCCTGCGCGAGGGCAACTCCGACCGCCGCTCGCCGCTCTCGGTGAAGGCGTTCTCCCGCAAGCACCCGCACAAGCTCGGCGCCTGGAGCCCGGAGTCGAAGGCCCACGTGGCCCACATGAGCGAGGGCGACTTCTACGGGACCGAGAACTCGCTGACCGTCCAGAAGGCCTGCGACTACCGGATCGAGTTCGTGGCCCGGGACGGCGCGGTCACCGTGCTCAAGAAGAAGGCCCCGCTCCTCGAGGGCGAGATCATCGACACCTCGGTGATGAGCGTGCGCGCCCTGCGCAAGTTCTACGAGGAGCAGATCGACGACGCGATGAAGAAGGGCGTCCTGCTCTCGCTCCACCTCAAGGCCACCATGATGAAGGTGTCCGACCCGGTGATGTTCGGGCACGCGGTCACCGTCTACTTCAAGGACGTGTTCGAGAAGCACGCCGCGCTCTTCCAGGAGCTGGGCGTGAACCCGAACAACGGCCTCGGCGACGTCTACGCCAAGATCCAGGGGCTGCCGGCCGGGAAGAAGGCCGAGGTCGAGGCCGACATCCAGGCCGTCTACGCGAAGCGCCCGCCGCTCGCGATGGTGGACTCGGACAAGGGCATCACCAACCTGCACGTGCCGAACGACGTCATCGTGGACGCCTCGATGCCGGTGGTGGTGCGCGAGTCGGGCAGGATGTGGGGCCGGGACGGCAAGCTCCACGACTGCAAGGCGATGATCCCCGATCGCTGCTACGCCACCGCGTACCGGGAGATCGTCGAGGACTGCAAGAAGAAGGGCGCGCTCGACCCGGCCACCATGGGCAGCGTGCCGAACGTCGGCCTCATGGCGCAGAAGGCCGAGGAGTACGGCTCGCACGACAAGACCTTCATGGCGCAGGGCGAGGGCACCATCCGCGTGGTGGACGACGCCAGCGGCGCCACCCTGCTCGAGCAGAAGGTCGAGCAGGGCGACATCTTCCGCATGTGCCAGGCGAAGGACGTCCCGATCCGCGACTGGGTGAAGCTGGCCGTGAACCGGGCCCGCGCCACCGGCGCGCCGGCGGTCTTCTGGCTCGACCGCAAGCGCGCGCACGACGCCCAGGTGATCGCCAAGGTGGAGCGCTACCTCGCGAACCTCCACACCGCCGGGCTCGACATCCGCATCCTCGACCCGGTGGACGCGATGAGCCTCTCGCTCGAGCGGATCCGCGCGGGCAAGGACACCATCTCGGTCACCGGCAACGTGCTCCGCGACTACCTGACCGACCTCTTCCCCATCCTCGAGATCGGCACCAGCGCCAAGATGCTCTCCATCGTGCCGCTGCTGGCCGGCGGCGGGCTCTTCGAGACCGGCGCGGGCGGGTCGGCCCCCAAGCACGTGCAGCAGTTCGTGAAGGAGGGCTACCTGCGCTGGGACTCGCTCGGCGAGTTCTCGGCCCTGTCCGCCTCCTTCGAGCACATCGGCCGGGCCTTCGAGAACCCGAAGGCGAAGGTGCTCGCCGAGACGCTCGACCAGGCCATCGGCAAGTTCCTCGACAACAACAAGTCGCCGGCCCGCAAGGTGGGCCAGATCGACAACCGCGGCAGCCACTTCTACCTGGCGCTCTACTGGGCGGAGGCGCTGGCGGCCCAGGACCAGGACGCCGCGCTGAAGGCGCGCTTCGCCGGGATCGCGAAGCAGCTCGCCGAGAACGAGGCCAGGATCGCCGCGGAGCTGGTCGCGGCCCAGGGCAAGCCGGTGGACATGGGCGGCTACTACCGCCCCGACCCGGCGAAGACGGCGGCGGCGATGCGCCCGAGCCCGACGTTGAACGCGATCGTGGACGCGATCGCCTGAGCGCGGTACAGGGCAGCGACGGAGCACCCACACAAGCGAGGACATCGAAAATGGCGCGTAAGAAGATTGCTTTGATCGGTGGCGGGCAGATCGGCGGGGTCCTGGCGCAGCTCTGCGCGCTGCGCGAGCTGGGCGACGTGGTCCTCTTCGACATCGTCGAGGGGCTGCCCCAGGGCAAGACCCTCGACATCGCCGAGGCCGCCCCGGTGGACGGCTTCGACGTGCAGATCAAGGGCACCAACAAGTACGAGGACATCGCCGGCGCCGACGTGGTCATCGTGACCGCCGGCCTGCCCCGCAAGCCGGGCATGAGCCGCGACGACCTCATCTCGGTCAACTCGAAGATCATGACGACCGTGGCCGAGGGCATCAAGCAGTACGCCCCCAACGCCTTCGTCATCGTGATCTCGAACCCGCTCGACGCGATGGTCACCCTCTGCCAGCGCATCACCGGCTTCCCGACGAACCGGGTGGTCGGCCAGGCCGGCGTGCTCGACTCGGCCCGCTTCGCCGCCTTCATCGCCTGGGAGCTCGGCGTCTCGGTGAAGGACGTGAGCGCCGTCACCCTCGGCGGCCACGGCGACGACATGGTGCCGCTCGTCCGCTACACCAGCGTGTGCGGCATCCCGGTGATGGAGCTCCTCGAGCGCAAGTACGGCAGCGCCGAGAAGGCCGCCGAGGTGATGGCCGCGATGGTCAAGCGGACCCGCGGCGCCGGCGGCGAGGTGGTGGCCCTCCTCAAGACCGGCAGCGCCTTCTACTCGCCCGCCTCGAGCGCCATCGCCATGGCGGAGTCCTTCCTCAAGGACTCGAAGCGCGTGCTCCCGACCTGCGCCTTCCTCAACGGCGAGTTCGGCGTGGACGGCCTCTACGTCGGCGTGCCGGTGGTCATCGGCGCGGGCGGCGCCGAGAAGGTCCTCGAGCTCAAGCTGAACGCCGAGGAGCAGGCCATGATGGACAAGTCGGTCAAGGCGGTGAAGGAGCTCGTCGCCACCCTGAAGTAGGCGACGGCACCGCGGTTCTCCGGGGCCCCGGGCGCGCGAGCGGCCGGGGCCTC
Organism: Anaeromyxobacter paludicola; assembly: GCF_023169965.1. Lineage (NCBI taxonomy): Bacteria > Pseudomonadati > Myxococcota > Myxococcia > Myxococcales > Anaeromyxobacteraceae > Anaeromyxobacter > Anaeromyxobacter paludicola. Next base: position 474,391 of record NZ_AP025592.1, read on the forward strand.
GTGCGTCCGGGCGCCTGCGCGGCAGGGCGCCTGCGCTATAAGGAACGCCATGCGCTTCCTCCACCCCGAGCGGGAGGAGAGCCTCGAGCTCTCCCTCGACGACGTCTTCCTGGTGCCCGGCTACTTCGACGGCGGCTCCCGCCTCGAGGTGGACCTCCGGCCGGTGGACTTCGCCGGCGGCTCGCACCCGGTGGTCTCGGCCAACATGAACGCCGTGACCGGCAAGCGGATGGCCGAGACGATGGCCCGCTTCGGCGGCCTCGGCGTGCTGCCGCAGGACATGGATCTCGGGACCGCCGAGCGGATCATCCGCCACCTCAAGGCGGCCGACCCCCGCTACGACACGCCGCTCTCGGTCTCGCTGCGCGCCACGCTGCGCGAGGTGCAGGGGATCATCCGGAAGCGGGCGCACGACCTCGTGGTGGTGGTGGACGAGGAGCGCCGCCCGCTCGGCATCGTCACCCACGCCGACCTGCGCGACCGCGACCAGTACTCGCCGGTGAAGTCCTTCATGTCGTCGCGCATGGTGAAGATCCCGGTCGGCACCCCGAACCGCGACGCCTTCCTCCTCATGGAGGAGCAGCGCGTGAAGGCGGCCCCGGTGGTGGACGCGGAGGGGCGGCTCGCCGGCGTCCTCACCCGCGACGACGCCGTCCGGCTGGAGCTGCTCCGGCCGGCGCTCGACGATCGCGGCGAGCTCATGGTGGCGGCCGCGGTCGGCATCTCCTCGGCCGCGCCGGCGGCGGCGGCGCGGCTCGCCGAGCTGGGCGTCTCCGCGCTGGTGCTCGACACGGCGCACGGCCACCAGCGGCGCATGATCGAGACCATCCGCGAGGTGCGCCGGCTGGTCGGCCGGCGCGTGCCCCTGGTCGCCGGCAACGTCTGCACGCCGGAGGGCACGCGCGACCTGCTCGAGGCGGGCGCCGACGTGGTGAAGGTGAACGTGGGGCCGGGCGCGATGTGCACCACCCGCATGCAGACCGGCGCGGGCCGCCCGACCTTCTCGGCGGTGCTGGCCTGCGCCCGCGCCGCCCGGGAGCGGGGCGGGCACGTCTGGGCCGACGGCGGCGTCCGCGAGCCGCGCGACGTGGCGCTCTACCTCGCCGCGGGCGCGGCGCGCGTGATGATCGGGACCGCGCTCTCCGGCACCTACGAGAGCCCGGGCGACGTGAAGGAGGACCGCGACGGGCGGCAGTACAAGGAGAACTACGGGATGGCGAGCGCGCGCGCCGTGAGCGACCGCGCCTCCGGCCTCGACCTCTTCGAGCAGGCCAAGAAGGGCTTCTTCCGGGAGGGGATCTCCACCTCCCGCATCTACATCCGCGAGGGGCGGGAGAGCGTGGGCGCCATCCTCGTGGACGTGATCACCGGCGTGCAGTCGGCCTGCACCTACGTCGGCGCGACCGACATGCGCCAGCTCTCCGACCGCGCCGTGGTGGGCGTGCAGACCGCCGGCGGCTACGTCGAGGGGAAGCCGCGCGGATGAGCCCCGGACCGGCATGACCGCGCCCGCCGCACCGCCGCTCGCGCTCGACCACCTCGTCGTCGCCGCGGCGACGCTGGAGGACGGGGTCCGCTTCGTCGAGGAGCGGCTCGGGGCGCCGCTCGAGCCGGGCGGCCGGCACGAGGGCTTCGGGACCCACAACGCCCTCCTGCGGCTCGGCCCCGACGTCTACCTCGAGGTCCTCGCCCCCGACCCGGCCCAGCCCGCGCCGCTCCGGCCGCGCCTCTTCGGCCTCGACGCCCCGGACGTCCGGACCGCCCTCGCGGGCGGTCCGCGCCTGCTCCACTGGGTCGCGCGGACGAGCGACCTGCCGGGCGCCCTCGCGGCGCTGGCAGCGGCGGCCGGACTTCCGCCCGGCGCGCTCGGCCGCCCCGTCCCCATGCGCCGCGGGGCGCTCGCGTGGGACCTCGCGCTGCGCGACGACGGCGCCCGCCCGCCCGCCGGCCTCCCGAGCCTCATCGACTGGGCCGGCGCGCCGCACCCCTGCGGCCGCCTGCCGGAGCGGCGCGTCGCGCTCCAGCGGCTGGAGCTTTCGGCCCCCCCGGGGGTGATCGAGGCGCTCCGGCTCTTCCCCGGCGACCGGGTCCGCGCGACCCCGGGCGCGCCGGGGGCGCTGCGGGCAAAGCTCGCCACCCCCGCCGGCGAGGCGGTCCTGGGAGGCGAGCGCGGCACCCCCGGCTAGGTCGCCTCACGGGCACCGTTTCGAGGTAGGAAGAGCCATGCCCAACGACGCGGCGTTCTCGAGGTCGGCAGCGGGTGAAGGCTCGAAGCAGGTGGATCGGGGAGTCCTGCGGGCGATGCGCGAGCTCGCGGGGGCGGCGCCGGAGCGGCTGCGCTGGCTGCACGACAACGTGCCGGACCTCTTCGCCGGCCCGATGCGGGAGGACGCCGAGGCGGTGGCGGCGCTCGCCGCCGGCCTGCCCCGGCTCCAGTCCGACCGGCAGCTCGTGCTGGCCGACCGGGCCCACGAGCTCATCCTGGCGCGGCTCGACGTGCCGGGGTCGATCTTCGCGACCGTCCGCCGCATCCAGGACCTCGAGATCTCCTGCGCCGAGATGTCGCACTCCTACGCCCCGGTCCCCGGCACGGACCGGCTGCTCGAGCTGCAGCGGTACGAGTTCGAGCCGAAGTCGCAGGAGGCCGTCGCGGCGGCGGGCGAGCCCGAAATCCCCGAGCGCGTCCGGCGCGCCGTCCACGCCGCCATCCGGGCCCGTTACCCCGACCTCCGCCCGGCCGCGCTCGACCCGGCGCTCGCGCTCCTCTGGCTCAACCACGAGCGGTTCGTGCGGCTCGCCGAGCCCGGCGCGGTGGCGCAGCTCCTCTGGCTCTACCGGCAGGGGCAGGAGCACGGCGGGATCTTCCTGCACGCCGAGGAGCCCGAGCCGGGCTCGGGCACGGCGGAGCGGCACCTCCTCTTCGCCGTCGCCAACCCGCCGCAGCAGGGCTACCTGGCCCAGGTGCTCGAGGTCTTCAACGCGCTCGACCTCGGCGTGCGCCGCGCGCTGGTCCTCTCGGTCAGCACCGGGAAGGAGCCGTGGCTGGTGGGGAGCTTCCACGTGGCCCACCGGCAGGGGGAGCGGCTCGCCAACGACTCCGACCTGTTCCGGCGACTGCGCCGGCAGCTCTACAACACCCAGATCCTCTCGGCCGAGTCGGAGACCTACCGCGACCTCGTCCTCCCGGGGCTCATGACCGGCGAGGAGGGCTCGCTCGTCAACGCCTTCATCGGCTTCTGCCACACCAACTGCGCCCACAACCAGCCGCACCGCTTCACGTTCGAGGACGTGATCCGCTGCTTCCACTCGCAGCCCGAGATCGCGCTCCGGCTGGTGCGGCTCTTCGAGGCCCGCTTCGACCCCGACGTCCCCGATCGCGAGACCCGCTACCCGGCGCTGCTCGCGGAGCTCGAGAAGGAGGTGGCCGACTACAACACCGGCCACCGGATGCTCGACGAGTTCCGGCGCGCCGTCTTCCAGGCCACGCTCACCTTCGTCAAGCGGACGCTCAAGACCAACTTCTTCGTCCCGGAGAAGCAGGCGCTGGCGTTCCGGCTCGACCCGGCCTACCTCGACGACCTCGGCCCGGACTTCACCGCCGACCTGCCGCCGGAGCGGCCGTTCCGGGTGACCTTCTTCTTCGCCCGCGCCGGGCTCGGCTACCACGTCGGCTTCTCCGACATCGCCCGGGGCGGCTGGCGCACGGTCTTCACCGAGACCCGCGACGACTACGTCACGGTGGCGAACTTCGTCTTCCGCGAGACCTACGTGCTCGCGCACACCCAGCACCTCAAGAACAAGGACATCTACGAGGGCGGATCGAAGCTGGTGGTGGTGCTGCGGGCCCCGGCGCTCAAGTCGAAGGAGCGCGTCAACCAGCGGCTCTACAAGGTCCAGACGGCGTTCATCAACGCCTTCCTCGACGTGTTCGTCACCCGCGACGGCAAGGCGGCGGAGCCGCGGGTGCTCGACTACTACGGCGAGGACGAGCCGATCGAGCTCGGGCCGGACGAGAACATGCACGACGTGATGATCGAGAACATCGCGGAGCTCTCGGCCCGCCGCGGCTACGTGCTCGGCAAGGGGATCATCTCGAGCAAGCGCGTCGGCATCAACCACAAGCAGTACGGGGTCACCTCCACCGGCGTGGTCACCTTCGCCGGGATCGCGATGCGCGAGCAGGGCGTGGACATCCGCCGCGACCCCTTCAGCGTGAAGCTCACCGGCGGCCCCAACGGCGACGTGGCCGGCAACGCCATCCGCCTGCTGCTCGAGCGCTGCCCGAAGGTGGAGCTCCGGCTCATCGTGGACGGCACCGGGGCGCTCTTCGACCCGCGCGGCCTCGCCCGCGACGCCCTCGCCCGGATCGTGCTCCAGGCCGACGCCGAGGCGTTCGACCCGGCGGCGCTCTCGCCGGGCGGGTTCGCCCTCTACCGCAACGTCCGGCGCACCGAGGGGCTGCGCGAGCTCTACCGGCGGGTCGAGATGACCGAGGCGGGGCTCCGGGAGACCTGGGTCACGGTGGACGAGTTCCACAAGGAGTACGGCGGGCTCCTGTTCAAGGTGCCGGCCGACCTCTTCATCCCCGCCGGCGGGCGGCCCGAGACCATCGACGCCGAGAACTGGCGCCGCTTCCTCGGGAAGGACGGCGCGCCCAGCGCGCGCGTCGTCGTGGAGGGCGCGAACTCCTTCATCACCCCGGCCGCCCGCGACGAGCTGCAGCGGGCCGGGGTGGTGGTGCTGCGCGACGCCTCGGCCAACAAGTGCGGCGTCATCACCTCCTCCTACGAGATCATCGGCAACCTGCTCCTCACCGAGAAGGAGTTCCTCGCGCACAAGGAGGAGTACGTGCGCGACGTCCTCGCGATCCTCGAGCGCCGCGCCGCCGACGAGGCGAACCTCATCTTCCGGCGCCACCGCGAGGAGAAGGGGCAGCGCTCGTTCACCGAGCTCTCCGCCGCCCTGAGCGTCGAGATCAACGCCCACAAGGCCCGCCTGTTCCGGTTCTTCGAGGCCCACCCGGAGCTCTGCCTCACGCCCCGCTACCGGCGCGCGCTGCTGGCGCACCTCCCCCGCCTCGTCCGGGACACCCCGGTCTACCGCTCGCGCCTCTCCCGGCTGCCCGCCAAGTACCGGTCGGCGATCCTGGCCGCCGAGATCGCCACCGCGATCGTCTACCGCGGCGGGTTCGAGCTCGACTTCGAGCGCGCCGTGGAGGCCTTCGTGGCGCAGTCCTTCGCCTGACGCAGTGCCCGGAAAGGAGACCGCCGTGAAGGTCCTCATCGCCGACGCGTTCCCCAAGAGCCGCCTCGCCGACCTCGAGGCCCTCGGCCTCGCCGTGGAGCACCGGCCCGACCTGCCGGCGGCCGAGCTGGCCGACGCCGCGCGGGACGCGGCGGTGCTGGTGGTCCGCAGCAAGCAGGTGCCGGCGGCGGTGTTCGAGCGGGCCCGCGCGCTCTCGCTCGTGGTGCGGGCCGGGGCGGGGGTGAACACCATCGACGTGGCGGCGGCCTCCCGGCGCGGGGTCTACGTCTCGAACTGCCCCGGCCAGAACGCCGTCGCCGTGGCCGAGCTCACGCTCGGGCTCCTCCTGGCGCTCGACCGGCGCATCCCCGACAACGTCGCCGCCCTGCGCGAGGGGCGCTGGGACAAGAAGGGCTTCTCGGCCGCCCGGGGCCTCTTCGGGCGCACCCTGGGCATCGCCGGCCTCGGCACCATCGGGCGCGAGGTGGCGGCGCGGGCCCGCGGCTTCGGGATGCGGGTCGTCGCCTGGTCGCGCTCGCTCGACGACGCCCGCGCCAAGGCGCTCGGCGTGGAGCGGGCGCCCGACCTGGTCTCCCTGGCCCGCGGCTGCGACGCGCTCTCGATCCACCTCGCCCTCAAGCCCGAGACCCGGGGCGCCATCTCGCGCGAGGTGCTGGAGGCCCTCCCGGCGGGCGCGCTCCTCGTGAACACCGCCCGCGCCGAGGTGGTGGACCAGGCCGCGCTCCTCGAGCGGGTGCGGGCCGGGCGGCTGCGGGTCGGCGCCGACGTGCACGCGGGCGAGCCGGAGGGCGGCAAGGCCGAGTTCCGGAGCGAGCTCGCGACGCTGCCCGGCGCCTACGGCACCCACCACATCGGGGCCTCCACCGAGCAGGCGCAGGAGGCGATCGCCGCCGAGACGGTGCGGATCGTCGCCTCCTTCGTGCGCACCGGGGCGGTCCCGAACTGCGTCAACGTGGCGAAGCGGACGCCGGCGCGCGCCCGCCTGGTGGTCCGCCATTACGACAAGGTGGGCGTCCTCGCCAACGTCCTCGGCGAGATCCGGAACGCCGGGATCAACGCGCAGCAGATCGAGAACACGGTCTTCGACGAGGCGGTGGCGGCGAGCTGCGTCATCGCCCTCGACGAGGCCCCGGACGAGGCGCTCCTGGAGCGGATCCGGGCCCGGGCCGACGAGGTGGTCTCGGCCGAGTGCTTCCTCGTCTAGGCGTCCCCGATCCCGGGCGCGCGGGCCGCCGCGGCGCCCGGCCCGGGCCGCGCGGGCGAGGCTGGAACCGGGCGCGGTTTTCTGGTACGTCGCCAGGACCATGAGCCGCATCTACAAGTCGCTTCCGCCCCAGGGGACCGCGCTCGGCATCGCCTTCAGCGGCGGCCTCGACACCCGCTGCGCCGTCGCCTGGCTGTCCGAGCAGGGGATGGCCGTCCACGCCTACACCGCCGACCTCGCCCAGCCGGACGAGTCGAACCCGGCCGACATCCCGCCCGTCGCCCTGCAGCACGGCGCCGTCAAGGCGCGGCTCGTGGACTGCCGGGACGCCATGGTGCGCGAGGGCATCGCCGCGATCCAGTGCGGCGCGTTCCACCTCTCGTCGGGCGGCAAGAAGTACTTCAACACCACGCCCCTCGGCCGCGCCGTGACCACCACCGCCATCGTCCGCGCCATGCGCGAGGACGGGGTGAACGTCTTCGGCGACGGCTCGACGCACAAGGGGAACGACATCCAGCGGTTCTACCGCTACGGCATCCTCGTCAACCCCGCGCTCAGGATCTACAAGCCCTGGCTCGATCAGGCCTTCGTGACCGCCTTCGGCGGCCGCAAGGAGATGAGCGAGTACCTGGAGCGCCGCGGCCTGCCCTACAAGATGGGCACCGAAAAGGCCTACTCGACCGACGCCAACGTGCTCGGCGCCACCCACGAGGCCAAGGATCTCGAGCGGCTCGACTCGAGCATGCGCATCGTCCAGCCGATCATGGGCGTGGCGCACTGGAAGCCGGAGGTGGCCGTGGCCGCCGAGGAGGTCTCGGTGACCTTCGAGCAGGGGCTGCCGGTGGAGCTGAACGGCAAGCGCTACGGCTCGCAGTACGAGCTCTTCCTCGAGTGCAACGCCATCGGCGGCCGGCACGGCCTCGGGATGAGCGACCAGATCGAGAACCGGGTCATCGACGCCAAGAGCCGCGGCATCTACGAGGCCCCGGGCATGGCGCTCCTGAACCTCGCCTACGAGCGGCTGCTCTCCGCGATCCACAACGAGAACACCCTCGACCTCTACTTCACCCTGGGCCGCCGCCTGGGCCGGCTGCTCTACGAGGGGAAGTGGTTCGACCCCGAGGCGATGATGCTCCGCGACGCGCTCACCCGCTGGGTGGCGCCGTCGGTCACCGGCACGGTGAAGGTGGAGCTGCGCCGCGGCGACGACTGGACCGTCCTCGCGACCAAGGCGCAGTACATGAGCTACGCGCCCGAGAAGCTCTCGATGGAGCGGGTGGAGGAGCCGGCGTTCACGCCGGAGGACCGCATCGGCGCCCTCGAGCTGCAGAACCTCAACGTGGGCGACAACCGCTCCCTGCTCCTGCACCACCTCGACTCGCTCCGCGCCCTGGGCGCGAAGCCGCAGGGCCCGAGCCTCGGCGCCCTGCTCGGCGCCGGCGAGGAGGAGTGACGGGCGGCCCCCCGCCGCCGGGACCTCGGCGCGAGGTCCTGCAGGGCGACGGGGTGGCCTTCCTCGCGCGCGGCCGGCTCCCCGCCGGCCACGCGGTGGTGACCTCGCTCCCGGACCACTCCGAGCTGCCGGCCCTCGGCTACGAGGGCTGGCGCCGCTGGTTCGTCGAGACGGCGGCGCTGGCCTGCGGCGCGGTGGCCGACGAGGCGGTCGCGGTCTTCTACCAGACGGACGTGAAGCACGACGGCCGCTGGGTGGACAAGGCGTACCTCGTCCAGCAGGGGGCGGAGCGCGCCGGCGCCCACCTCCTCTGGCACAAGGTCGTCTGCCGCGCCCCCGCCGGCGTGACCACCTTCGGCCGGCCGGCGTACGCGCACCTGCTCTGCCTGAGCCGCTCCTTGCGCCTGCCGCCGGGCCGGTCCTCGCCCGACGTGCTGCCGCGGCTCGGGGAGATGACCTGGCCCCGCGCCATGGGGCGCGAGGCCTGCGACGCCGTGGCGCGCTTCCTCCTCGCCGACACCGCCTGCCGGACCGTGGTGGACCCGTTCTGCGGCGTCGGCACGATGCTGGCGGTGGCGAACGCCTTCGGCCTGGACGCGGTGGGGGTGGAGCTGTCGCCGCGGCGGGCGGAGCGGGCGCGCCTGCTCCGGCTCGGCCCGCCGGACCGCCTACGGCCCGCCGGCGGCGCCCCCGCGCCGCTGGGCGCGGACCACCGCCCAGATCAGGACCGCGGCCAGGACGGCCAGGATCACCCACCAGACCGGGCTGACGCCCCCGCCTTCTCCGGTGGCCGTGCCGGAGGAACTGGGGGCGCTCTGCGCGAAGGCGAGCGCGGGGAAGAGCGGGGCGAGAACGGTCCAGAGCAGCGCTGAGACGACGTCGCGGGCGTGGGGCATGGCCCCTCCTTTCAGGCCCCAACCCTAGGACCGGACCCGGCCCGCGCACACCCCCCGGGGCCCGGCGCGCAGGATTCCCCAGGATGCCGGGGCATCCGCGCCGCGGGCGCGGGCCGCCGCTACAGCGCCTGGTACTGCACGCCGCCCACGAGCACCGGGCCGACGCTCTGCTCCCCTCGCAGCCGGGCGTAGAAGGGGAGCTGGGCGCGCACGCCGAGCCACATCCCGCCGCCCACCGAGAGGTAGGCCGCCGGCGAGGCGGCGAGGACGAGCCCCCCGGTGCTCTCGACCGCGAGGCCGTGGTCGAGGTCCGCCCAGGCCTCGCGCCCGTCGAGCCCGAGCGAGACCGCGACCCGCTGGCCGAGCCGGTACTGCGCCTCCGCGGTCCAGAGCAGCGCCTCGCCGTACTGGTAGCCGAAGCCGTTCACGGTGTGGAACCGGCCGGTCACGCTCGCGAAGGCGTACCAGTCGCCCTGCGAGAAGGCGTAGTGGAGCCCGGCGTACGGGCCGAACGAGCCGGTGCCGAGCTGGCCGTGCTCGTCGAGGCGCTCGCCGCCCCGGCGCGCGTCGTTCGAGCCGGTCGGCAGGGAGGCGCCGCCGGTGAGGGCGAGCCCGTGCGAGCGGCCGCGCCCCAGATCGACGCGGGAGAGGAGGGTGATCCGCGCGCCCAGCTCGGCGTCGCCCAGCCCGGAGAGGCTCGAGCCCGGGCCCTGCGCCCCGGGGCCGGTGGTGGTGAGGTCCTTGCGGACGTACGGGACGCGCGCGAGCAGGCTCAGCCACTCGGCGGGGCTCCAGACCGCGTCGGCGCGGAGCGAGACCTGCTTCAGGTGGTCGGTGCTGCCCGGCGCGCCCTCGGTCCCGGCGTCCATCGACAGGTACTCCGAGGCGAGCTGGAGCCGGAACCGGCCGCTCGCGGCCGCGGGGTCGCTGGCGTCGAGCTGCGGGTCGCCGCAGCCGCACACCGAGCAGGCGCGGGCGGCGGGCGGCGACGCGAGGGCGAGGGTGGCGGCCAGCGCGAGGAGGGCGAGGCGGGGGCACGACCGGGAGGGCATGCCAGGTCGGGAGGGCATGCCCTGTAGATAGGAGCCGGACGGGGCGTTGCCACCGCCCCCGACCGTGTCCCCTGAGCCCGGTGCGGCCGCGTCTACCCGCCGGCCGCCTCCGGCTCCGGCTCCGCCTCGACCGGCGCGGCCTCCGGCTTCCGCTCGGCGCCGCGGTCCTTCGCGATGAGCATGTAGATCGCCGGCACGAAGAACAGGGTGAAGGCGGTCCCGATGGTCATGCCGGCCACCAGCACGAGGCCGATGCTGTTGCGGGCGGCCGCGCCCGGGCCGGTGACGAGGGTCAGCGGGAAGTGGCCGCACACGGTGGCGACGCTGGTCATGAGCACCGGCCGGAGCCGGGTCACCGCCGCCTCGCGCACCGCGTCGAGCTTCGGGAGCCCCTGCTCCTGGAGCTTGTTGGCGAACTCGACGATGAGGATCCCGTTCTTGGCGACGAGGCCGACCAGCGTCACGAGCCCGACCTGCGAGTAGACGTTGAGCGTGGTGGTCCAGCCGTTGGTCCAGAACGGGATGTTCGGGTTCGGCATCTTGAGGAAGGTCAGCACCAGCGCGCCGAACATCCCGAGGGGCACCGAGCCGGCGAGGATCACGAACGGATCGCGGAAGCTGTTGAACTGGGCGGCGAGCACCAGGAAGATGAGCACCACCGCGAGCAGGAAGGCCGGGAGGAACTTGTTGCCCTCGGTGCGGAGCTGCCGCGACTCGCCGGTGTAGTCGATCTTGTAGCCCTTCGGCAGCACCTGCGCCGCCTGGTCCTCGAGGTACGTGAGCGCCTCGTCGAGCGGCCGCATGGCCACGCCGCTCAGCTTCACCGCGTTGAGCTGCTGGAAGCGGTTCAGGGCGCGCGGGGTGACCTTGTCCTCGATGTGCGCGATCGACCCCAGGGCCACCAGCTGCCCGTTCGGCCCGGTGACGTGGATGTCCTGGAGCTGCTCCGGCGTGAGCCGCTCCGTCCGGAGCACCTGCGGGATGACCTTGTAGCTGCGGCCGGCGATGCTGAACCGGTTCACGTAGTTGCCGCCCACGGCGGCGGCGACGTCCTGGCCCACCTGCTGGAGGTTGAGCCCGAGCTGCGCCACCTTGTCCCGGTCGAGCACCAGCTCCGACTCCGGCTGGTCGATCTTGACGTCGATGAGCGGCGGGAAGGCGAAGATGCCGCTCTTGGCGGCGCGCTCCTGGATCTGCTTCGCGAAGCCGAGGATCTCGTCCGACTCGGCGGTGGAGGCGATGACGAACTCCACCGGGAAGTTGCCGCCGCCGGGGAGGGCGGGGGGCACGATGGCGAAGGTCTCGATGCCGGGGATGGCCGAGAGCTTCCCCTGGACCTCGGCCAGCACCTGCGCCGCGGTCCGCTTGCGCTGCTCCCAGGGCTTGAGCCCGTCGCCCCAGAAGCCGCCGGACGGCTCGGTGATCTGGAAGGTGAAGTTCGACTCCGGGATCCCCTTCAGATCGTCGTAGATCTTGCGGGTCGAGGCCGTCACCTGGTCGAGGGTGGAGTTGGCGGGCGTGTTCACGATGCCGAAGACCACCCCCTGATCCTCGGTGGGCGCGAGCTCCTTCGGCGCCTGCTGGAACATGAGCACCGCCAGGATCGAGACCACGATCCAGACCGCGTAGATGGCCCCGCGGGCGTGCAGGGCGGCGGTGAGCTGGCGCGCGTAGGTGGCCTTGATCCGCTCGAAGCCGCGGTTGATGCGGCCCGCCAGCCCGTGCTCGTCCTCGCCGGCCTTGAGGAGGTAGGCCGACATCACCGGCGAGAGGGTCAGCGCCACCACGCCCGAGATGGTGACGGCGCCGGCGAGGGTGAGGGCGAACTCGCGGAAGAGCGAGCCGGTGAGGCCGCCCTGGAAGGCGATGGGCGTGTAGACCGCCGCGAGGGTGATGGTCATGGCGATGATCGGCCCGACCAGCTCGCGGGCGCCGAGGAGCGCGGCGTCGATGGGCCGCTTCCCCTCGCGCAGGTGCCGCTCCACGTTCTCGACCACCACGATGGCGTCGTCCACCACGAGGCCGACCGAGAGCACGATCGCGAGCAGGGTGAGCAGGTTCACGGTGAACCCGAACACCTGCATGAGGAAGACCGCGCCCACCAGCGACACCGGGATGGCCACCACCGGCACCAGCACCGAGCGGAAGGTGCCGAGGAACAGGAAGATGACCACCACCACGATGAGGAGGGTGTCCCGCAGCGTGGACTCCACCTCGTGGATGGCGTTCTGGATGTACTCGGTGGCGTCGTAGGCGAGCTTGGCCTTGATCTGCTCCGGCAGCTCCTTCTCGATGGACGCGAGCTCCCCCCGGACCCGCTTGATGACGTCGAGCGAGTTGGCGTTCGGGAGCGCCCAGATGCCCACGAACACGGCCGTCTGGCCGTTGAAGGTCACCGCCGTGTCGTAGTCCTCGGCGCCGAGGACCACGTCGGCCACGTCGCCGAGCCGCACCACCGCCCCGCCGCTCTCGCGCACCACCATGTTCCGGAACTCGGGGACCGAGCGCAGGTCGGTGTTGGCGGTGAGGTTCACCTGCACGAGCGAGCCCTTCGTCTGGCCCACGGCGGCGAGGTAGTTGTTGGCCGCGAGCGCCTGCCGGACCTGCGCCGGCGAGATGTTGAGGGCGGCCAGCCGGTCGGGCTTGAGCCAGATCCGCATGGCGAAGGTGCGGGCGCCGAGGATGTCGGCCCGCTGCACGCCCTCGAGCGCGGAGAGGCGGGGCTGCACGATGCGGACGAGGTAGTCGGTGATCTCGTTCTGCTTCAGGAACTGCGAGGAGAAGCTCAGGTACGCCGAGGCGAACTGGCTCTCCACCGACTCGATGTTGAGGACCGGGACCTGCGCCTCGGGCGGCAGGTCGCCGCGCACCTGGTCCACCTTGGAGCTGATCTCGGCCAGCGCGCGGTTGGCGTCGTAGTTGAGCCGGAGCCGGGCCCGGATGATGGAGACGCCCTGCCGGCTCTCCGACTCGATGTAGTCGATGCCCTCGGCGGCGGCGATGACGCGCTCGAGCGGGGTGGTGATGAACCCGCGGACCAGCTGGGCGTTGGCGCCGACGTACACCGTGGTGACGGTGACGGCCGCGTTCTCGTTGCGCGGGTACTGGCGCACGTTGAGCGTCCGGATCGCCTGGACCCCGGCGATGATGATCACCAGGTTCACGACGATGGCGATGACGGGACGCCGGATGAAGAGATCGGTGAAGGTCACGGTCGGCTCCCTCGGGCGCTACTCTTCCACCGGGCGCGGCGCGAGCTCGGCCTTGGGGGCGAGCTCGTTGTGCACCACCACCGCCATGCCGTTCTTGAGCTTGAACGCCCCGCTGCTCACCACCACCTCGCCGGCCTGCAGCCCCGAGGCGACCGCGACCAGGTCGCCGCGCCGCTCGCCGAGCCGGACGAACTTCTGCCGGGCGACGAGCTCGGCCTTGCCGGCGTCGTCCTTCTTCTCCTCCACCGCGAAGACCGAGTCGCCGTAGGGGGCGAAGACCACCGAGGTGGCCGGGATGACCAGCACCGGCCGCTTCCCGGAGGAGACCACGTCCACGTTGACGAACATGCCGGGCCGCAGCCGCCCGTCGGCGTTGCGGAAGGTGGCGCGCACGCGGACGTTGCGGGTCGCGGGATCCACCTCGGTGTTCACGGCGCTCACGGTGCCCTGCCAGGACGAGCCGGGGAAGATGTCGGTGGTCATGCGCGTCGGCTGCCCGGTGCGGAGGTCGGCGAGCGCCTGCTGCGGCAGGGCGAACTCGGCGTAGATCGGGTCCACCGACTGGAGCGAGGCCACCGCGGTGCCCGGGGAGACGACCTGGCCCACCTCGACCTGCCGGATGGCGATGCGACCGTCGAAGGGCGCCCGGATCACCTTCTTGGCGATGGTGGCCTTGAGGTTGGTGACCGCCGCGTCGGCCTGCTTGTGGCGCGCCTCGGCGGCGTCGAGCTCGGCGGGGGCGTTGGAGCCCTCCTTGCGCAGCCGCTGGGCGCGCTCGAGGTTGATCCGCGCGAGCTGGGCCTCCGCCTGCGCCGAGGCGAGCTGCGCCTCCTCGGTGGAGGTGTCGAGCTTCACCAGCACCGCCCCCTTGCGGACGTTGCTGCCGGAGTCGAAGTCCACCTCGCGGACGACGCCGGAGAGCTCGGCCCCGAGGGTGGCGGCGTGGACGGCCACCACGGTGCCCACGGCGGAGCGCGACGCCTCCCACTCGCCCGGCTCCACCTTGGTGGAGGTCACGGACTGCGGCGGCAAGGTCTGCGACTTGCCCGCCTTGATGAGCGTGCCGATCTGCAGGGCCTTCACCCCGACGAGCACGCCGAGGATGAGGACGATGCCCGCCAGGGCGACGATCCAGAGCTTGGTCTTGGTCTTCATGAGTGGCGATCGGGCTGTGAGGTGGCGAACGAGGGCAGGAGCGCCCGGAGAATTAACGGCATGGAGTCTCAAATCTCGTGAAAGAGAGCAACGACGACGTGCATGCGCCCGCGCTTGGCCGGACGGCACCGAACGGTGTATGGCTACGCCATGAGGACCCTCACCGAGCTCAGCGGTACCTTGATCCGCATGGCGGCCGCGGCCGTCGCCGACGCCAGGAAGTCCCTCCCCAGGGAGGAGCCGGCCGCGCCGGCCGCCCCGGATGCCGCGCCCGCGCCCGCCGGGGAAGCTCCGGCGGCGGACGCCCAGCCGGCGGCCCCCTCCGAGGCCCAGGAGACCGCGGAGGCCCAGCCCGCGGGCGCCGCGCCGGCTCCGGCCGCCGAGAAGCCGGCCCAGCCCGCCGGCGAGAGCGAGGCCGTGAAGGCCGCCCTCGACGAGGCCGTGGCCAAGGCCACCGGCCTCTCCGGCGATCGGCTCGCCCGGCTCCGCGACGCGCTCCACGTCATCGGCCGGCGCACCGCCGACGTGCGCCTGGTCCGCGTCTTCGCCGCTGACGAGGCGGTGCCCGGCGCCAAGGCGGAGAACGGCTTCCAGTACCTCGTGGACTGGGCCCCCGCGGCCCGGCCGGCGTCCTCGGACCAGGGCCGCGATCGGGGCGGGCGCGGTGGCCGGGGCCCCCGCGGCGGCGGCCGCGGCGGTGGCGGCGCTGGCCGCGGCGGTGGCGGTGGCGGCGGCGCGCCCAAGGGCGCTCCGACCAGCGGCGGCTTCTCCATGGATTCGCTCCGCGAGGATCGCCGGAACGAGCGCGGCGGCCGCCCCGGCGGTCGGCGTCCGGGCGGCGGCCCCGGTGGCGGTCGGCCGGGCGGTGGACGCCCGGGCGGCGGCCGGCCCGGTGGCGGCTCCGGCGGCGCGCGGTAGCCGCTCCCCGACGGTCGCGGCGCCTCGAAGAGACCGGCTCCGGCGGCGCGGGTTCCGTCCCGCGCCCCGGGTGTCCAGTCTTGCCTGCATGAGGGCGCTCACCTACGAGGGGCCGTACCGCGTCGGAGTGAAGGACAAGCCGGATCCGCGGATCGAACACCCGCAGGACGCCATCCTGCGGGTGACCTGCGCGGCCATCTGCGGCTCCGACCTGCACCTGCTGCACGGGCTCGTCCCCGACACGCGGATCGGCAGCACCTTCGGTCACGAGATCGTCGGGGTCGTCGAGGAGGTCGGGCCGGAGGCCAACGGCATCCGCCCCGGCGACCGGCTGCTCGTCCCCTTCAACATCGCCTGCGGCGCGTGCTGGTTCTGCGAGCGGGGCCTCACCGCCTGCTGCGAGAACAGCAACCCGTCGAGCGACGTGGCCTGCGGCGTCTTCGGCTACTCCCACACCACCGGCGGCTACGACGGCGGCCAGGCCGAGTACGTCCGGGTCCCCTTCGCCGCGGTCGGGCCGGAGCGGATCCCCGACGACGTGGACGACCTCGACGCGGTCACCCTGACCGACGCCCTGCCCACCGGCTACCAGGGCGCCGAGATGTGCGACCTGCACGGCGGCGAGACGGTGGTGGTCTTCGGCGCCGGGCCGGTGGGGCTCTTCGCGATGAAGTCGGCCTGGCTCATGGGGGCGGGGCGGGTGATCGCGGTGGACCGGGTCGGCTATCGGCTCGACTTCGCGCGCCGCTGGGCCGGCGCCGAGACGCTCGACTTCGACACCGTGGACGTCGTCACCGCGGTGAAGGACGCCACCGGCGGCCGCGGCGCCGACGCCAGCATCGACGCCGTCGGGTGCGAGGCGGCCGGCTCCCCCATGCAGCGCGCCGTCGGGGTCCTGGGCAAGGCGGTGGCCGGATCGTCGGTCGCGCTCAACTGGTGCTTCCACGTGACGCGCAAGGGCGGGACGGTCTCGGTCCTCGGCGTCTACGGGCCGCCCTTCAACCTCGTGGACTTCGGCACCGCGATGAACAAGTGCCAGACCATCCGCACCGGCCAGTGCAGCGTGAAGCGCTACCTGCCGCGCCTGCTCGAGCACGTGCGCGAGGGGCGGCTCGACCCGAAGGCGCTCATCACCCACCGCTACCCGCTGGAGCAGGCGCCCCACGCCTACCACCAGTTCGCGCAGAAGCGGGACGGCTGCATCAAGGCGGTCCTGCTCCCGCACGGCGCGACCCTTCACTAGGAGCCAGGACATGGACGAGAGGACCTCCGCCACCCCGCCGGCCATCGCCGAGCAGGGAGGGATCGGTCAGTACAAGGGGCGAGACCTCGACCCGGCCCGGCGGCCGGGCGTGCCTCGCCTCCACGCGCCCGAGCGGCTCCAGGGCGCGCGCTGGCCCATCGAGCGCCAGCGCAGCGACGTGACCGTCTTCATGCACGGCCGGCCGCACAAGACCTTTCCGCCGGTGTTCGGCACCGCCGAGCCGCCGCACGGGATCTCGGGCCTCATCCGCCGCGCCGCCTACGCCTATCCCGACCACGCCATGCGCCACTGGTCGCTCTTGCTCTTCGCGGACCGGGTGGACGCCTGGGGCTATCGCGCCCGGCGCCTGCTGCCGTGGCTCGCGCCCGTCGTCGCCCTGGGCGCGCTCGCGTACGGCGCGGCGTCGCGCGTGGGCCCCTGGCGCGGGCGGTGGACGGGGAGCCGCGCGGCGCGCTTCGCCCGGCGCGCCGCCTTCGACTAGGCGATCTGGGCTTCGGCGAGCGTCCGGCCGTGGCGGCCGAGGAGGTGCGCCGCCTGCCTCGCCAGGAAGGCGATGCAGAAGCGCAGCTCCATCTCGGTCCCCTCGGCGATCGTGCCGCCGCTCTCGATGCTGGCGCGGGCGCGCTCGAGCTGCATGCGCGCGTCGTCCACCAGCCGGTTGTGCCGGCTGATGTCGCTCGCCAGCTCCGGCTCGGCCTGTGCGTCGGACCGCGCCCGCAGATAGCGGAGCTGGCGGCCCATCGCCTCGAGCTCGTTGATGTGAAGCATCCCCACCCCCCCGGCAGGGAGCCTAGCAGTTCTCACTCACGGTAGGGAAGCCCGGACCGCGGTCGCCAGGAGCCCCCGGAGCGCGGGGGCGAGGGCCAGCACCAGGAGCCCGGCGCAGATCATCACCAGCCCCGCCACGGTTCCCTCCACCGGCCCGAGCTCCATGGCCTGCGCCGTGCCGGCGCCGTGCGCCCCGAGCCCGAGCAGCGCGCCGCGCGAGAGGGGGCTCGCGAGCGGCAGGCGGCGGACCAGCACGCGCCCGAGCACGATCCCGACCAGCGCGGTCACGATCACGAAGACGGCCGCGAGCGACGGCACGCCGCCGATCGCGCTCGCCGCAGCCATGGCGAGCGGGGTGGTGATCGATCGCGGCGCCATGCTGAGCGCGACGGCGCCCCCGAGCCCGGCGGCGCGCGCGAGGGCGACCGAGCTCGACACCGCGACCAGGCACCCGCAGGCGAGCCCGGCCGCGAGCTCGGCCGCGTGCCGCCGCAGGAGCGCCCGGTGGCGGTAGAGCGGGACCGCGAAGGCCACCGTCACCGGGCCGAGCGCGTCCCCGAGGAGCCGGCCGCCCTGCATGTACCGCGCGTAGGGGACGTGAAGCCGGAGGAGCGCCGTGACCAGCACCGCCGGCACCACGAGCAGCGGCGAGAGGAGGACCGCCCGCGCCCGCCGGTGCAGCGCCCGGGCGAGCAGGTAGAGCGCCAGCGTGGCCGCGACCGGGCCGGCGGCGCCCAGGGCCCGCGCCGCCAGGGCCGCCCCGGCGCTCACGCCCGGGCCCCGCGGCGGCGCGAGACCCACTCCACCGCCGCCCCGGTCGCCGCCATGGCGAGCGCGGTGCTGATCGCGATGGCGGCGACGGCGCGGAGCCCCTCGCGCCCGAAGAGCTCCGGGTAGTCCACCACCCCGACCGCCGCCGGGATGAAGAAGAGCAGCATGTGCCGGAAGAGCCACTCGGCCCCGTCGGCGAGCCACTCGACCCGGACCAGGCCGACGGCCAGCGCCGCGAGGAGCAGGCCGAGCCCCACCACGCCGCCGGGGACCGGCAGGTGGAGCCCCGAGGAAAGGAGCGCGCCGCCCGCCCAGAAGGGCACGAGCAGCGCGAGCTGGAGGAGGAGCCGCAGGCGCGGGGTCGGCATGGCGGGAGAGGTACCGCCGGGGCGCGGCATGAGTAAAATGAATCTTTCGAATCAGGAGCATGCAGACAAGGAATGGAGGCGGCGATGGACGTCCGGGGCCTGCGGGCCTTCGTGGAGGTGGCGCGGCGCGGCGGGTTCACCCGGGCCGGCGCCGCCCTGCACCTGACGCAGCCCTCGGTGAGCAAGCTCGTGCGCGGGCTCGAGGACGAGCTCGGCGTGCCGCTCCTCCTGCGGGAGCGGGGGAGGGTGGTGCCGACCGACGCCGGGCGGGTGGTGCTCGAGCGGGCGCAGGGGATCCTGGGCGCGCTCACCGGGATCGAGGAGGAGCTCTCCGAGCTGGCCGGTCTCCGGCGCGGGCGGGTGCGGGTCGGCCTGCCCCCCATGGTCGGGGGGGCCTTCTTCCCCGAGATCATCGCCGACTTCCGCCGGCGGCACCCGGGGGTCGCGCTCGAGCTGCGAGAAGAGGGCGCGCGCGCGGTCGAGGCGCTCGTCCGCGCCCGGGAGCTCGACGCCGGCGTGACCCTCCTGCCCACCGACGAGTCCGCCTTCGAGGTGCTGCCGCTGGTGCAGGACCGGCTCCGGGCCGTGGTCCACCCGGGCAACCCGCTGGCGCGGCGGAGGCGGCTCGCCCTCGCCGACCTGGCGGGCCAGCCGCTCGTGCTCTTCCGCCCCGACTTCGCCCTCCACGATCGGATCCTGGCCGCCTGCCGCGGGGCCGGGTTCACGCCCGAGGTGGTGAGCGAGAGCGCGCAGTGGGACTTCATCGCCGCGCTGGTGGCGGCCGATCTCGGCGTGGCGCTCCTGCCCGGGACCATCTGCGCGCGGCTCGATCCGCGCCGCGTGCGCGACCTCCCGCTCGACGGGCCCGAGATCGCCTGGAACCTGGCGCTGGTCTGGCGGCGCGACCCCTGGATCCCGCCCGCGGTGCGCGCCTGGATCGACGGCACCCGCCGCCGCCTGCCGCTGGCGCGGTCGGGCCCGGCGCGCTGACGGCGAGGGCACGGCCGGCCGCCCGCCTCCCGCGCCCGGGCTGGCGCGCCGGGCGGCGGCCGGCTATGGCAGGCGCATGCCACGCACCGTCCTCGCGGGCGCGCTCTTGCTGGCCGCCCTCGGCGCCGCCTCCCCGGCGCGCGCCGCACCCGACTTCAAGCCCACCGGCGAGGTCATCCTCGTGGGGCTCGGACCGGGCTTCGGCGCGAGCTTCGACGCCGAGCGCGTGGTGGGACCGAACGTGAACCTCACCCGGCGCGGCGAGGACGCCTGGGCCGGCGACATCGCGGGGCTCGACGTGGACCTGTCGGTGCAGGGCGGCCACATCACCGGGCCCAACGTGGACCTGCACGTGGCCCGGCAGGGCGAGCGGACCGAGATCCGCGGCCTGCTGCGCGGGAAGGTGGTCCGGCTCGAGGTGGACGCGAAGAAGGTGAGCGGCCGCTCGGGCGTCTGCTCGCTCGAGCTGCGCCGCGACCAGGCCGGCGACTACGAGGGGGACCTCGGCTGCGTCGGGCGCCGCAGCGCGCTGCCCGCGACCGGGCGGAGCTTCCTGCGCGTGCAGGGGGACGCGGCCACGCCGGAGCGCCGGCCGTTCCCGCAGTTCGCGCTGGCGCTGGTGGCGATCATCCCGGGCTGACGATCGCGGCGCGCGCCCTGGGCCGGTCCGCCGTGCCCGTTCCCCTCCGCGGCGGGGCGGTGGTATGAAGCGCGCCCATGTCCCAGAACCACCCGCGCCGGCAGCTCGCCAGCGACAACTACGCCGGAATCTGCCCCGAGGCCTTCGAGGCGCTCGCCGCCGCGAACCACGGGCACGCGCCCGGCTACGGCGAGGACGCCTGGACGGCCCGCGCCTCGGACCTCGTCCGCGACGTCTTCGAGACCGACTGCGACGTCTTCTTCGCCTTCAACGGCACCGCCGCCAACTCGCTCGCGCTCTCCGCGCTCTGCCAGTCCTACCACTCGATCCTCTGCCACGAGACCGCGCACGTCGAGACCGACGAGTGCGGCGCGCCCGAGTTCTTCTCGAACGGCACCAAGGTGCTCACCGTCCCCGGGCGCGACGGCAAGATCGACCCCGCCGCCATCGACCACATGGTCCGGCGGCGCAGCGACATCCACTACCCGAAGCCGCGGGTGGTGAGCCTCACCCAGGCCACCGAGACCGGGACCGTCTACGCGCCGGACGAGGTGCGCGCCGTGGGCGAGCGGGCCCGCGCCAACGGCCTCCACGTCCACATGGACGGCGCGCGCTTCGCGAACGCCGTGGCGGCGCTGGGCGTGGCGCCGAAGGAGCTCACCTGGAAGGCCGGCGTGGACGTGCTCTGCTTCGGCGGGACCAAGAACGGCATGGCGGTCGGCGAGGCGGTGGTCTTCTTCGACCGGTCCCTCGCCGCAGAGTTCGAGTACCGCTGCAAGCAGGCCGGCCAGCTCGCCTCGAAGATGCGCTTCCTGGCCGCCCCCTGGGTGGGGATGCTCGAGGGCGGGGCCTGGCTGCGCCGCGCCGGCCACGCCAACGAGATGGCGCGGGCGCTCCACCGCCTGCTCTCGGACGTCCCGGGCGTGCGGCTCCTGCGCGTGCCCCAGGCCAACAGCGTCTTCGCGGAGCTGCCGCCCGAGGTCTCGGACGGCCTCCACCAGCGCGGCTGGCACTTCTACTCGTTCATCGCCGGCGGCGGCTCGCGCCTCATGTGCTCCTGGGACACCGAGCTCGCCGACGTCGAGGGCTTCGCCGCCGACGTCCGGGAGCTGATGTCGCGGCGGTAGGGCCGGGGGCCCGGCCTAGCTCCCCGGGTCCGAGCCGGTCTCCTCGACCCAGGGATCCTCGACCGCGTCCGGCACGCGCCGGAGCAGCTCGCGGAGGAAGGCCTCGTGCCGCTCCTCCGCCGCGGCGATCTCGGAGAAGAGCGCGCGGACCTCCGGGTCGCGCACCAGCGGGAGCGCCGCCGCGTAGAAGCCGTGCGAGCGCTCCTCCGCCACCAGCGCCGCCTCGACCGCCTCGCGCGGCGAGAGCAGCACGTGCGTCGCGCGGGCGTCCGGCGCCTCCACCTCCGTCACCAGTCCCGGATCGACCCGGCGCGGCGCGTCGGCGAAGAGGGCGCGGCGCCGCGCCGCGAGCTGCGCCGCGTGCCGCGCCTCGCCGGCCGCCATCGCGTGGAACATGCCAGAGGCCTGCGTGGCGAGCCGCTGCCCCATCATCCCGGCGTACTCCCGGTACCGGGCGCGCGCCTCCTCCTCGAGGAGGATGGCCAGGTCGAGCGCGTCCTGGAGCGAGAGGCTGCGGAGTTCGAGGGCCTGGGGCATGACGTCCTCCTCCGGGCAGGCGCGGAGGCGCCGGCCCGCGGAGGGGGAGCGTGACACGTCGCGCTCCGGCCCGCGATCCGGCCGGTGGGTTCGCTCCGAGGTCGGGCCCCGGCGGGACCCCCGTCCCGCCCGGGCTAGAACTTCCCCAGGTCGTCGTCGTCCTCGAGCGGGATGAGCTCCTCGGGGGTGAGGTGGATCCCGTTGGTCCCGTTCTTCTTCGCCGCGCCGTTCGCGGCCGGGGGAGGCGAGGCCGGCGGCCGGCGCGGGCCGGGCGCGGCCGGGGCCGGGAGCCGGGGCGCGGCGGCGCGCGGCGCCGGCCGGGCGGGGGCGTCCGTGCCGGTGAGGCGGAAGGATCCCACCATCGCCGCGAGCTCCTCCGACTGGCCGGAGAGCTCGCTCGCCGCCGAGGACGACTGCTCGGAGCTGGCGGCGTTCTGCTGCGTCACCCGGTCCATCTCCTCGACCGCCCGGTCGAGCTGGGCGAGCCCGTTCGACTGCTCCTTCGCGGCGGCGGCGATCTCGGCGATGATGTCGGTGACCTTCCCGACGCCGCCCACGATCTCGCCCAGCTTCTCGGCGACGTGCCGCGAGGTGCGCGCGCCCTCGCCGGCCTGCTTCACCGACTCGCGGATGAGGGCCTCGGTCTTCTGCGCCGCCTCCTTGCTCCGGAGCGCCAGCGAGCGGACCTCCTCGGCGACGACGGCGAAGCCGCGCCCCGCCTCGCCGGCCCGCGCGGCCTCCACCGCGGCGTTGAGGGCGAGGAGGTTGGTCTGGAAGGCGATCTCGTTGATGTCGCGGATGATGGCGCTCGTCCCCTCGGCCGCGGCCCGGATCTTCTCCATCGCGCCCTGCATCTGCTCCACCGCGCCGGCGCCCTCGACCGCCTGCCCCTTGGCCCCCTGGGAAAGCGCGCTCGCCTGGGCCGCGTTCTCGGCGGAGGTGCGCGCCATGCCGGCGACCGACTCGAGGCTGGCGCCGGTCTCCTCGAGGCTGGCGGCCTGCTCCGACGCGCCGCTCGCCACCGCCTGCGCGGAGGCGGCGATCTGCCCGGCGGCGCTCGACACCTGGCGCACCGCCTGCGAGACCTGCGCCAGGGCCTCGTCGAGCGCCCGGGCCGTCCCGTTGACCGCCTCCTGCATGCGGGCGTGGTCGCCGCGGTACTCGCCGGTCACCCGCGCCGTGAGGTCGCGGGCCGCGAGCCGCTCCAGCACCGCGCTCGACTCGCGGACCGGCGCGAGCACCGCGTCGAGCGTGGCGTTCACGCCCTCGACCACCTTGCGGAAGTCGCCCTGGTGACGCGAGGCGTCGGCCCGGGTGTCGAGCCGCCCCTCCACCGCGGCTCGGACCAGCCCGTCGGCGTCCGCCACGAGGGCGTTCACGGCGTCGATGCAGGTGTTGAGGTTCTGCTCGAGGGCGCGGAAGTCGCCCGGCCACCCGGCGTCGCTCCGGGGCGGGATGCGCCCCTTGGAGATGTCGTCCACGCAGCGGGCCGCGACCTGGAGCGGGCCGGTGATGGAGTCGAGCATCGCGTTCAGGTTCTGGAGCAGCACGCCGTTGTAGCCGCCGTACCGGGAGACGTCGGCGCGCACGCCGAGCCGCCCCTCGCGCGCGGCCTGGAAGAGCCGCTCCATGTCGGCGCCGCGCATCCGGATGACGTCGGTGAAGGTGTTCCAGTGCTCCTTGAGCGCGCCGTAGTCCCCGCGCATCTCGGTGGTGATGGGCGGGGGGACCGAGCCCTGGGCGAAGAGCTGCACGTAGCCGATGCTGAGCTGGAGCGGGGCCAGGAAGGCGTCCACGCTCGCGTTGACCCCCTCGATGACCTTGCGGAAGTCGCCCTGGTGGCGCGCCGCGTCGGCGCGGGCCTGCAGCTGCCCCTCCACCGCCGCGCGGGCCAGCGCCTGGGCGTCCACCACGAGCGCGTTCACCGCGGCGATGCAGCGGTTCAGGCCCAGCTTCAGCTCCTCGAAGCGCCCGCGGTAGGTCGCCTCGATGGGCGGCGGGATCTCGCCGCGCGAGATGCGCTCGACGCACACCGCGGCGGCCGCGAGCGGCTCGGCGACGGCGTCGAGGAGCCGGTTCATGCCCTCGATCACCCGCGCGTTCTGGCCCTGGTACGCCGAGGCGTCGGCGCGGACCGAGAGGTCGCCGGCCAGGGCCGCCTCGATGAGGAGGTCGAGGTCGCGCGAGCGCGCGTTCACCATCGCGATGAGCTGGTTGAGGCTGTCCTTCACCGCGTTGAAGTCGCCCTGGTACTCGGTCTCGATGGGGTGGGCCGGCTCGCCGCGGGCGATGAGGCCGATGGTCAGCTCCGCCTCCTGGAAGGGCGCCTGGAAGGCGTCCACGGTGGCGTTCACGCCGTCCACGATGCCGCGGAACTCGGGCTCCACGCGGGAGGGATCGCCGCGCACCGAGAGGTCGCCCTCCCGCACCGCCCGCGCGAGCCGCTCCGACTCGGCGCGGAGCGCGGCCAGGCTCCGGCCGATGAGCCGGCCGAGCAGGAGCGCGATGGTGACGAGGAGCAGCGCGCCGACGGCGATGGCGCCGGCGATGGCGGTCATGGAGCGGGCGGCGGCCTTGTCGCCCTCGCCCCGCTGCTGGTCCGCCTCGGCGCGGAGCGCCTCGTTGAGATCGCCGAGCGCGGCGTCGGCGGCGGAGAAGGCGGTCTCGAGGGCCGCGAAGGCGATGGAGGCCTCGCGGTCGGCGCGCGCCGCCGCCTCGCCGTCGCGCGACTGGTCGCGCCGCGCCAGCGCCGCCAGGGCCTGCTGGGCCGCCTGCGCCCAGTCGGCCAGGGGCCCCTTGGCCGCCGTCCAGAGCTCGTCCACGCGCGGGGTGCGGGGCAGGGCCTCGAAGGCGGCCTGCGACTCGTCCACCGCCTGCATCGCCTGCTGGGCGCGCCCCTCCGCCATCTGGCGGATCTGGACGCCGCGGGCCGACAGGCCCGAGTAGGCGGCCAGCATCACCTTCGACTCGCCGTCGCGCAGGGCCGCCACCGCCTGGACGCTCGGGAGCGTCTTCGTGGCGACGTGCACCAGCCGGCCGCGGATCGCGGCGGCGCTCCAGTAGGCGAGCCCGCCCACCACGATCGAGACCGCCACGGCTCCGGCGAAGGAGATCAGGATGCGCTTCCGGATGCTCATCGACTGCATGGACGCCTCTCGTTCAGGTGAACCCTGCCCCTGGGTGGGATCGGCCCCGGGGTCGTCGGCGACGCCCCGGGGCCCCCTCGACCGCGGCTAGCGAACGGGGACGAAGCTCTTCGCCACGATCTGCTGCCCCTCGGGGGAGAGCATGAAGTCGTAGAACTGCTTGAGCGCGCCGGTGGGGCGGGCCCTGGAGACCAGCAGGAGCGGCCGTGAGAGCAGGTACGTCCCGGCGCGGATGTCGTCCTTGCTCGGCATGATCCCGTCGAGCGGGATGGCCCGCACGCCGGTGGCCGAGTAGGCCATGGTCGCCGGGCCGAGGGCCGCCGGGTTGCCGGCGATGAGCTTCACGCAGTCGCTGGCGTCGTCGAGCTCCTTCACCGCGCCGTAGGGGTCGCCGTCGAGCACGGTGGCGCGGAAGGCGTCCACGGTGGCGCGGCCGCTGTTGACCGGCTCGCTGCAGGCGACGATGGGCAGGTTCGCGCCGCCCACCTCCTTCCAGTTCTTGATCTTCCCGGTGTAGATGCCCTTGAGCTGCGCCTTGGTGAGCACCTTCACCGGGTTCTTCTGCGACACGAACACGCCGAGGGCGTCGTAGCCGATGATCTGGAAGTGGGGGCGCCGGCCGAGCTCGTCCGGCGTGAGCGCGCGGGACACCCCGGCCACCGACACCTCGCCCGCGAGCGCGGCCTTGAGCCCCTTGCCCGCGCCGCTCGTGCCGACGCGCGCGAACTTGACCCCGGACTTCTGCTCGAAGCGGGGCACCGCCTCCTTCATGATCTTCCCGGCGATGCTGGTGGCGCCGTCGTAGGTGAGCTCCTCGGCGGCGGCGCTGGCCCCCGAGGTGAGCGCGGCGGCGGCGGTGACGGCGGCCGCGAGGGCCCGCAGTGAGCGCAGGTGGGACATGTGGTCTCTCTTCCGACGTGATCGGGCCGCGGCGCGCGGCCGGATCCACTCTCCCTGCAAACTCCGGACGCGCCGGGCGCCCGGCCGCGTTACTCGTCTCCCGGGAGGTCCTCATGCACGTGCTCATCGCCGGCTGCGGCTGGCTCGGCCAGGCGGTCGCGGCGGCGCTCCTCGCCCGCGGCGACCGGGTCACCGGGGTCCGCCGCGATCCGGCGCGGGCGGCGGCGCTGGCCCCGCTCGGCGTCGCCCCGCTCGCCGCCGACCTGACCGATCCCGCCGCGCTGGAGCGGCTCCCCGGCGACGTGGACGCCGTCGTCGCCTGCCAGTCGGCCCGCGCCGACGGGGAAGGGCCCTACCGGGACGCCTACGTCCGCTCCAACGAGACCCTGCTCGCGCTCGCCCGCCGGCGGCCGCTGCGCGCCTTCGTCTACACCGGCTCCACCGGCGTGTTCGGGCAGCGGGACGGGGAGGACGTGGACGAGACCACCCCGCCCGACCCCCGCTCTCCCGGGGCGGAGGTGCTGGTGCAGGCGGAGCGGCTCGTGCTGGGCGCCGCGCCGGGGGTGCCGGCGCGGCTCGTCCGGCTGTCCGGCCTCTACGGCCCGGGGCGGGCCGGGATCCTCGAGCGGGTCCGCGGCGGCGCGCTGGCGCTCGGCCCCGGCGACGGCGCCTGGATGAACTTCTGCCACCGCGACGACGCGGTGGCGTTCGTGCTCGCCGCGCTCGACCGCGGCCGCGACGGCGGGGTCTACCACGGCAGCGACGCGCGTCCGGCGCGGCGGCGCGAGGTGGTGACGTGGGTGGCCGCGGCGCTCGGGATCCCGCCCGCGCGGCGCGAGGAGGCGCCCGCGGGGCCGGACCGGCGCATCCTCTCCGAGCGCTCCCGGCGCGAGCTCGGTCTCACCTTGTCCTACCCGTCCTTCGCGGAGGGCGTGAAAATGCTCTTACCGAGGTGACCTCCGCCCGGAAAAATGCTTTCCTTGCGGCCCTATGAAGAAGCTCGTCGAAGCGCTCGCCTCGTTGAAGCTGGCCGTGGTTCTCCTCGTGCTGCTGCTCCTCGGCCTCTCGGCCGGCACGATCGTCGAGTCCTCGCGCGGCGCCGAGGTGGCGGGAAAGCTCGTCTACTACTCCTGGTGGTTCCTCGGGCTCGAGGTGGTGTTCCTCGTGAACGTCGCCTGCTCGATCGTGCACCTGTACCCGTGGGGCAAGCCGCGGATCGGCTTCCTCGTGACGCACGGCGCGATGGTGGTGATCCTGGCCGGCGCCAGCGCCTCCTACTTCCTGAAGCAGGAGGGGCAGCTCATGCTCTGGGAGGGCGAGACCGGCAACCAGCTCGTGGCCCGCGAGGCCGACGGCGGGGCCGCGGTGACCCTCCCGTTCGCGGTGCAGCTCGAGCGCTTCCGCATCGACCACTACCCGGGCACCATGCGCCCCTCGAACTTCCGCAGCGACGTGCGGATCATCGACTCGACCGCCGGCGATCCCTTCCCGGCCGCCATCTGGATGAACCACCCGTTCGACCACCGCGGCTGGCGCTTCTTCCAGTCGAGCTACCAGCAGCAGGGCGGCCGCTCCGCCACCGTGCTCTCGGTCTCGAAGGATCCCGGCGAGCCCATCGTGTTCGTCGGCTACGGGCTCCTCGTCCTCGGCATGTGCCTCGTGCTCGGCACCCGCATCTCGCAGGCCCGCGCCAAGAAGAAGGCGCTCGAGGCGCTCGGCGCCCTCGCGGCCCTGGCGCTCCTCGGCGTCGCCCTCCCGGCGCACGCCGCCGATCCGGGCCTGGAGCAGCTGCGCCGGCTGCCGGTGCAGCACGACGGCCGGGTGATGCCGCTCGACACGCTCGCCCGCGAGCAGGTGGTGGCCGTGACCGGCGAGCGCGCCTTCCAGGGGTCCGACCCGGTGCAGACCGTCGTCTCCTGGTGGGCGGAGCCGCAGGCCGCCGCCCAGGCGCCGGTGGTGAAGCTCGGCCACCCCGACCTCGCGGCCGCCGTGGGCGCCCCGGGGATGACCCACGCCTCGTTCGCGCAGATCGTGAACAGCCAGGCGGCGATGCAGCTGCTCGATCAGGCCCGCGAGGCCGCCGCCTCCGGCCGGCCGCGCCAGGGCGTGCTCTCCGCCGCCGAGAAGCTCGAGGAGCGGCTCGTGGCCATGCAGGCCATCCTCCAGCGCGAGGTCATCCGCCCCGTGCCCCCGCCCGGCGACGTCACCCAGCGCTGGGGCGTGCCGCGCGTGGGCGGGGCGGCAGAGCTCACCGCGCTCGCCGCCGGCCCCCGCCTCCAGGGCTGGCCCTCGGCCGCCGAGATCGACCGCGAGATCACCTACAACCAGGTGCGCCCGACGCGGGTGGCCTGGATCGTCCTGGTGCTGGCGCTCCTCGTGTCCATCTACGCCTGGAGCGGCCGCAGCAAGCTGCTCGACGGGATCGCGCTCGCCGGGCTCGTCGCCGGCTTCGCGGTGATGACCTGGGGCATCGGCACCCGCTGGGCCATCGCCGGCCGCATTCCGGCCTCGAACATGTACGAGTCGCTCCTGTTCCTGGCCTGGGGCGTGGGGCTCTTCGCGGTGGTCGCCTTCGCGCTCATGCGCAACCGGCTCGTGGTGCTGAACGCCAACGCCATGGCGGCGCTCACGATGCTCCTCACCGACCTCCTGCCGATCGACGGCTTCGTCCACCCGGTGCCGCCGGTGCTCTCCGGCACGCCCTGGCTCGCCATCCACGTGCCCATCATCATGGTGAGCTACTCGGTGCTGGCGCTCGGCGTGGTCATCGCGCACATGCAGGTGGGGTTCACCATCTTCTCGCCCCGCCGCGCCGAGCTCATCGAGCGCATGGCGGACCTGCTCTACTGGTACATGTTCGTGGGCTCGATCCTGCTCATCGCCGGCATCCTCACCGGCTCGATCTGGGCCGCGTCGTCCTGGGGCCGGTACTGGGGCTGGGATCCGAAGGAGGTCTGGTCGCTCGTCGCCTTCCTCGCCTACATGGCCATCGTCCACGGCCGCTTCGACAAGCTCATCGGCAACTTCGGCGTGGCCGCCATCAGCATCGTGGCCTTCCAGACCATCCTCATGACCTACCTGGGCGTGAACTTCGTGCTCACGACCGGCATGCACTCCTACGGCATGGGCGACTCGCCGGTGGTCACCTGGATGATCGTCGTGGCCCTCGCCGAGATCGCGTTCCTGGTGATCGGCTGGGCCGCGCACCAGCGGCAGCAGAAGGCGCTCGCGGCGGCGTGAGGCTCCTCCTCGCGGCCTTCCCGCCGGAGCTCGCCGGGCTCGACGGCGCGCCGCCGCCCGGCTGGCGCGTCGCCACCTGCGGGGTGGGGGCCGTGACGGCCGCCGCCCGGACGGCGCGCCTCCTCGCCGCCGAGCGGCCGGAGCGGGTGCTCTTCGTCGGGACCTGCGGGGCGCTCGATCCGGCGCTCGCGCCGGGAGCCCTCGTCGGCGTCGAGGCCGCGATCGCGACCTCGACGGAGGAGCTCACCGGGCGGGCCTACCGTCCGGCCGTCGAGCCGGTGAGGTGGGCCTGCGGCTGGGCGCTGCCCCTGCCGGCGGTCGTGGTCGCGGTGCCGCCGGCCATCACCTCGAGCGAGGAGGGCGCCGGGGCCCTGGCGCGGGTGGCCGCGGTGGAGCACCTCGAGCTCACGGGCGTGCTCGCCGCCTGCGCCGAGGCCGGAGTCCCGGCCGGCGCGGCGCTGGCGGTCGCGAACCGGGTCGGGCCGGGGGCGAACGCCGAGTGGCGGGCCCACCATGCCCGCGTGAGCCGCGCGCTCGTCGCCGAGCTGCGCCGGCTCGGCGTGCTGCCGCCGCCCTGATCAGCCCCCAGAAAGCGAGAAAGCCCGGCCTCGCGAGAGACCGGGCTTCCTATCCATTCACCGCGAAGCGGTTAGATGGCGCGGACGTTCGCCGCCTGCAGGCCCTTGGGGCCCTTGACGACGTCGAACTCCACCTTCTGACCCTCGGCGAGGGTACGGAAGCCCTCGGCCTGGATCGCGGTGTGGTGGCAGAACACGTCCTCGCCGCCGCTGTCCTGGGTGATGAAGCCGAAGCCCTTGGCGTCGTTGAACCACTTCACGGTACCGGTAGCCATTACTGAAACTCGTTTCTTCTCTGTTCCGGCGGCAGAAAGTGCCGTTCGGACCCTTCCCGATGCGGGGAGGGAGCAAAGCGTCTACACGAACGCACGGGGAATGTCGAGAGTCTGACGCGCCGGAGTACCCATTTGATACAGGGCCTCACTCTAACGAGGGAGGTTCGCGCCCGACGGCGATGACGCTGAGCTCCAGGCGGCCCCTCGGCCGCTCCACCTCGACCGCCTCTCCGGCCTCTCTCCCCAGCAGCGCCCGGCCGAGCGGCGAATCGACGCTCAGGAGGCCGCGCCGGACGTCGGCCTCGTCGGGACCGACGAGCCGCCAGGCGCGGCGCGCCCCGTCCTCTCCCTCCACGGTCACCCAGGTGCCGAAGCCGGCCTTCCCGGGCGGGGCCGCCTCCGGGCCGAGCACGGTGAGGGCGGCCAGCGTGCCCTCGAGGAAGCGCGCCCGCTCCCCCTGGGCTCCCGCCAGCTCGGCCACGAGCGCGGCGTGTCCCTCGGGCGTCACGTACCGGACCTCGCCGGGAGCGAGCCGGGGCGGCGCGCGGAGCACCGGCGCAGGCTCGGGGGTCTCCTCGCTCGTGAACGCCTTCGACATGACCGGATCCTAACACCGGGGGCGCCGCGGCGGCCCGCCCGGCGGGGCCGAGGGGCTGCCTCTCGGGGATGCCGCCGCCGGGCAGGTGCGCCGCCGCCGGACCCACCCCACCGTTGCCTGTCGTGCGGCGCGCCGCCCGGGCGGCGGCGGAGGAGGCGGCGGATCATGGCGCGGAGCCGGCCGGTGGTGGTGCTGGAGTTCAACGAGCTGTCCCCGGCGCTCATGGAGCGCTTCCTCGGGGAGGGCGCCCTCCCGCGGTTCCGGCGGCTGCGGGACGCCTCGCAGGCCTTCGTGACCGAGGCGGAGGAGCGGTACCCGTACCTCGAGCCCTGGGTGCAGTGGCTCACCGTCCACTCGGGGATGAACTACCGCGAGCACGGGGTCCACCACCTCGGCGAGGGGCACCGGGTGCGCGCGAAGCGGGTCTGGGACGTGCTCTCGGACCACGGCTACGCGTCCTGGATCTGCGGCAGCATGAACGCGGGCCTCGCCTCGCCGCTGCGCGGCGCCATCCTGCCGGACCCCTGGTCGCCCGCGGTCGAGCCCCGGCCGCGGGAGCTCGCCGCCTACTTCGACTTCGTCTCGGCGATGGTCCACGGCCACGCCAGCGGCGGCGGGCTCGCCGCGCGGCGGGCGCTGCGCTTCGCCGCCTTCATGGCCGGCCACGGCCTGGGCGCGCCCACGGTGGCGGGGGTCGCCGCGCAGCTCGTCGAGGAGCGGCTCGCGGCCCGGCGCGGGCTCGACGCCGGCTGGAAGCGGGCCTGCGTGCTCGACCAGCTGCAGCTCGACCTCTTCCGCTCGCTCTGGCTCCGCGACCGGCCCGACTTCGCCACTTTCTTCTCCAACAGCACCGCCCATTTCCAGCACTGGCACTGGCGCAACCTCGAGCCGGAGCGCTTCCAGGTGAAGCCGACCGCGCGCGAGCAGGCCTCCTACGCCGGCGCGGTCCGGCACGGCTACGAGCGGATGGACCGGCTCGTGGGCGAGGTGCTCGACTTCTGCGGTGACGACGCGGTGGTGGTGCTCTGCACCGCGCTCTCCCAGCAGCCCTGCCTCGTCTACGAGGACGAGGGCGGGCGCGTGAACTATCGCCCCCGGGAGCTGCGGGCCTTCCTCGCGCGCGCCGGCGTGGCGGGCGTCCTCGCCGCCGAGCCGGTGATGGACGAGCAGTTCCGGATCCGCTTCGCCGGAGAGCCCGAGGCCGAGCGCGGCCTGGCCCGGCTCTCGGCGCTCTCGACCGGCGGGCGCGGGCTGATGGTGGTCCGGCGGCAGGGGACGGAGCTCCTCGCCGGCTGCGCCGTGCACGAGCCGGTGCCGGCCGGGGCGCGCGTCGCAGGGGAGGGGCTCGACGTCCCCTTCGAGGAGCTCCTGTTCCGGCTCCCGGGGATGAAGAGCGGGATGCACCACCCCGACGGCCTCCTCTGGATCCGCGTGCCGGGCTGCGCGCCGCGCGTCCACCCCGAGAAGGTCGCCCTCGACCGCGTGGCGCCGACCCTGCTCGGGCTCTTCGGGCTCCCGCCGGCGGCGACGATGCGCGGCGCGCCGCTCGAGCTCCCCCGGCCGGGCCGGCGCCGCGTCGCGGCCTGAGCTTCACCGCTCGTCACTCGCGGCGCGGCGCGCGCCGGCCCGCGGCGGCTCTGCCCGGCGCGCTTTCCCTCCCTGCCGCGGGACCGGCGGTGTAGGCTCTCCCGGACGCCTCCCCGGCGCGGGGGGCGCGAGGAGAGCCCACATGAACGCCGTCACGCTGGTCTTCGTGGCGCTTTGCGTCTTCGCGATCGCCTACCGCTTCTACGGGCTGTTCATCGCCCGGCGCGTGCTCGAGCTCGACGACCGCCGGGTGACGCCGGCGGTGGCGCTCGAGGACGGGCACGACTACCACGAGACCAACCGGTACGTGCTCTTCGGCCACCACTTCGCGGCCATCGCCGCGGCCGGCCCGCTGCTCGGGCCGGTGCTGGCGGCCCAGTTCGGCTTCCTGCCCGGCGCGATCTGGATCGTGGTGGGCAGCGTGCTCGCCGGCGCGGTCCACGACATGGTCGTGCTCTTCGCCTCGGTGCGCCACAAGGGCAAGAGCCTGTCGCTCATCGCCGAGCACGAGATCGGCAAGCGCGCCGGCATCGTGGCCTCGTTCGCCATCCTCTTCATCCTCGTCCTGACGCTGGCCGGCCTCTCCATCGCGGTGGTGAACGCGCTCTTCAAGAGCCCCTGGGGCACCTTCACGGTGCTCGCCACCATCCCGATCGCGCTCCTGATGGGCGTGTACCTGTACAAGCTCCGCCCCGGCGACGTGAAGGGCGCGAGCGTCATCGGCGTCGGGCTCCTCTTCCTGGCGCTCCTCGCCGGCCCCTACGTGGCCGCGAACCCGACGCTCGCGGGCTGGTTCACGCTCTCCCGCAACCAGATCGCGCTCGTCATCCCGCTCTACGGCTTCGCCGCCTCGGTGCTGCCGGTCTGGCTGCTGCTCTGCCCGCGCGACTACCTCTCGACCTACCTCAAGCTCGGCACCATCGCGATCCTGGTGCTCGGGATCGCGATCGTCCACCCGACGCTGCAGATGCCGGCCATCACCCAGTACGTGCACGGCGGCGGGCCCATCATCCCCGGCGCGGTCTTCCCCTTCATCTTCATCACCATCGCCTGCGGCGCGCTCTCCGGCTTCCACGCCATCATCGGCACCGGCACCACCCCGAAGATGATCGGGAGCGAGAAGGACGTGCTCTTCGTCGGCTACGGCGCGATGCTGGTCGAGGGCGTGGTGGCCATCATGGCGCTCGTCGCCGCCTGCGTGCTCATCCCGGGCGACTACTTCGCCATCAACACCAGCGCCAAGGCCTTCTCCACGCTCGGCCTGAGCACGGTGCACCTGCCCGAGCTGGCGAAGGAGGTGGGCGAGCAGCTCCAGGGGCGCCCGGGCGGCGCGGTCTCGCTCGCGGTCGGCATGGCCTACGTCTTCTCGGCCGTGCCCTTCATGAAGGGGCTCGCCGGCTACTGGTACCACTTCGCCATCATGTTCGAGGCGGTCTTCATCCTCACCGCCGTGGACACCGGCACCCGCGTCGGCCGCTACATGCTGCAGGAGATGATCGGGAAGGTGATCCCGAAGTTCGAGGAGAAGAAGTGGATGCCGGGCATCGTGATCACGAGCCTCGCCTTCACCGGCTGCTGGGGGTACCTCGTCTACACCGGCGACATCGCCACCATCTGGCCGCTCTTCGGCATGTCGAACCAGCTCCTCGCCACCTGCGCGCTCATCGTCTGCACCACGATGATCATCCGGCTCGGCAAGGCCCGCTTCGCCTGGGTGACCGCCGTCCCCGGCATCCTCATGATCCCGGTCACGATGAGCGCCGGCTACCTCAACATCACCCGGAACTACCTGCCGAAGGGGCTCTACCTCCTCGTCGGGCTCTCGGCGGTGCTGATGGTGCTCATGACCGTGGTCTTCGTGGAGGCGTTCTGGCGCTGGTACGAGCTGCTCCAGATCCACGCGCCGGTGAAGGACAAGTACGGGCAGCTCGTGCTCACCGACGTGGACGAGTGAGCGCCGCGCGACGCGGCGCGTAGGGAATTCCCGGGCCGCTCGGGACGTTCGCGCGGGGAGGGCCGCGCGGGGCCGCGATCGCCCCGCGCGCCCCAAAGCCCGCGTCGACACCGCGGGTGGAAATGTGCTTTGCTGGCACCCCCTTTCCACCCCCCTCTTCTCGCTCCAGGAGGAGCCCGGACATGGCCACCCCCGCGTTCAAGTACCAGGACCCGTTCCCGCTCGGGAAGGACCAGACCCAGTACCGGCTGCTGACGAGCGAGGGCGTGTCCGTCGCCTCGTTCGAGGGGCAGGAGATCCTGAAGGTCGCGCCGGCGGCGCTCACCCGGCTCGCCCGCGAGGCGCTGCGCGAGTGCTCCTTCTTCCTGCGGCCCGCCCACAACGAGCAGGTGGCGAAGATCCTCTCCGATCCGGAGGCGTCGCAGAACGACAAGGGCGTGGCGCTCGCCTTCCTGCGCAACGCCGAGATCGCCGCCCGCGGCGAGCTGCCGGTCTGCCAGGACACCGGCACCGCCACCATCGTCGGCAAGAAGGGCCAGCAGGTCTGGACCGGCGTGAAGGACGAGGAGTTCCTCTCCCAGGGGGTCTTCGAGACCTACACGAAGGAGAACCTCCGCTACTCGCAGACGGTCGCGCTCAACCTGTACCAGGAGAAGAACACCGGCACGAACCTGCCGGCGCAGATCGACCTCTACGCGACCGAGGGCGCCGAGTACAAGTTCCTCTTCGTCGCCAAGGGCGGCGGGTCGGCCAACAAGACCATGCTGTTCCAGGAGACCAAGGCGCTCCTCACCCCCGAGAAGCTCGAGAAGTTCCTCGTGGACAAGATGAAGCACCTCGGCACGGCCGCCTGCCCGCCGTACCACGTGGCCTTCGTCATCGGCGGCACCTCCGCCGAGACCTGCCTCAAGACGGTGAAGCTCGCCTCGACCAAGTACTACGACGCGCTGCCGACCGAGGGGAACGACCAGGGCCAGGCCTTCCGCGACGTCGAGCTCGAGCAGCGGCTGCTCGAGGCGGCCAACAAGCTCGGCATCGGCGCCCAGTTCGGCGGGAAATACTTCGCCCACGACGTGCGCGTGGTCCGGCTGCCGCGGCACGGCGCCTCCTGCCCGGTGGGCATGGGCGTCTCCTGCTCGGCCGACCGGAACGTGAAGGCCAAGATCGACCGGAACGGGCTCTGGATCGAGGTCCTGGATCACGATCCGGGGCGGCTCATCCCCGCGCCGTACCGCACCGGCCGCCACGGCCACGGCGTGAAGGTCGATCTCGACCGGCCCATGAGGGAGATCCTGGCCGAGCTCTCGAAGCACCCGGTCTCCACGCCGCTGCTCCTCTCCGGCACGCTGGTCGTGGCCCGCGACATCGCCCACGCCAAGTTCAAGGAGCTCATCGACGCCGGCAAGCCGGTGCCGCAGTACCTGCTCGACCACCCGGTCTACTACGCCGGCCCGGCCAAGACCCCCGCGGGCAAGCCCTCCGGCTCCTTCGGTCCCACCACCGCCGGCCGCATGGACAGCTACGTGGACCTGCTCCAGTCCAAGGGCGCGTCGATGGTGATGATCGCGAAGGGCAACCGGAGCCAGCAGGTCACCGACGCCTGCCAGAAGCACGGCGGCTTCTACCTCGGCTCCATCGGCGGCCCGGCCGCGGTGCTCGCCGAGGAGAACATCAAGAAGGTCGAGTGCATCGACTTCCCCGAGCTCGGCATGGAGGCGGTCTGGAAGATCGACGTGATCGACTTCCCCGCCTTCATCCTGGTGGACGACAAGGGGAACGACTTCTTCAAGAAGCTCGGGGTGTAGTGCTCCCACCCAGGCCTGCTGCCTACTGCGAGCGACGACCCTCTCGCTGCGGCGGGCGGCCTCGTCGGTGCGCTGCTCGGCGTAGCGCTGCTACGCCTCCGCGGCTCCCTCCTCGGGCGCCCACCTCGCGTCGGTCTCGTCGCGCTCGTCACGTCCTCAGGCCTGGGTAGGAGCACTGACCACGCCGGTCAGCGGGGCAGGAGCCAGCTGCGCCCCAGCGGCTCCCAGCCCTCTGCGGCGACGAGCGCGTCGAGCAGCGGCGAGGCGAGGTCCTCGGCGACCGGCTCGGCGCGCGGCCGCCGCTCGAGGTGCGCGAGCTTGAGGTAGCCGCGGCAGGCCCGGCACGCCTCGGCCACGAGCCCCGGGCCGCCGCCCGCCACCGCGAGCTGCTCGAGGTCGCCGGCGCCGCAGCGGGCGCAGGCGCCCCGCGCGCGCGCCCAGCCGGTGCCGCAGAGCCCGCACCAGAGGAGCCGGCGGCCGTCGCCCTCGATGGTCGCCCCGGCCGGCGGCGCACCGCAGGCCGGGCAGGCGGCGCCCCCGCCCGCGAGCGCGCTCGCTTCGAGCGCGGCGGCGCCCCGGGCGAAGGCCACCTGCAGCCCGGCCGCGACGAAGGTGGCGGCGGCCAGCTCGCCGGGGGCCGGCGCGCCCGCGAGCACCCGCTCCGCGAGGGCGGCGAGCTCGGCGTCGCTCGCCGCGGCCACCCGGCGCGCCGCCTCGCGGGCGGGCGCCGGCAGCGGCCGGCCGGCGAGGGCGGCCGCCACGGCGCGGGAGGCGGCGGGGGCGGCGGGGTCGCGCCAGGCGGCGAGGTCGAGGGGCGGCCGCGGGCCGGGGGAGGGCAGGGCCGGCGCCGGCGCGGGCAGCTCCGGCGCGGCGGCCGCCTGGGCGGCGGCGAGCCGGGCGCAGAACGCGAGGAACCCGCTCGCGTCCTCGGGCGCGAGCTCCGCGAGGCGGGCGGCCCGCCGCGCCAGGAGCGCGCCCGGGTCGGGGAGCCGGACCGTCGTCATTCGCCCCGGAGATCCTGGCGCAGCTTGCGCGCGTAGGGGCGCGGCACCGGGTGGTTCGGGAGGCCGTACTGCTCGGGCCAGCCGAGCGGCAGGACGTACATCACGTGCGTCCCGTTCACGCTCTCCGGGTCGTAGAGGGCCGGCTCCGGGAAGCCGCGCTGGCGCAGCTCGGCCATGCGCGCCTCGGCCTTGGCGAGCATCTGCTCCTTCGTGCCGAAGGAGAGCGCGCGGGTGGGGCAGGTCTTCACGCAGGCCGGGAGCTGGCCCGCGTCCAACCGGTCCTTGCAGAAGTTGCACTTGCGCGCCTTCTTCTCGGGGCCGGGGCTCATCCGCGGGACGGCGAAGGAGCAGGCGTCCACGCAGTAGCCGCACCCGACGCACCGGTCGTCGCGGTACTCGACGAGCCCGCTGTCGTGCTGCACGATGGCGCCGCGCTGGCAGGCCTCCTGGCAGGCCGGCTTCTCGCAGTGCTTGCAGCCGTCCTTCATGGGCAGGAGCCGCATCCTCCCGCCCACGAGCCGCTCGCTGTAGCGGAGGACGGTCCACATGGTGGCGCTCAGGTCCGCGGGGTTCTGGAGCGTGCCGGTGCAGCGCCCCACCTCGCCCCGCTGGCCGTTCCACTGCATGCAGGCGGCCTGGCAGCCCTTGCACCCGGTGCACCGGGAGATGTCGATGAGCATCGCGATCCCGCCGCTCGCCATCTCGCCCTCACGCCTTCTCGAGGCCCACCAGGAAGGCCTTGTACTCGGGGGTCTGGGTGTTCGGGTCCCCGACCACCGGCGTGAGGCCGTTGGTCAGGTGGCCGGGGCGGGTGAGCCCCTCGAAGCCCCAGTGCAGCGGCAGCCCGACCACGTGCACCGGGCGCCCGTTCACCTCGAGCGCCTTGAGCCGGCTCGTCACCACGGCAATCGCCGTGACCTGGCCGCGCCGCGACCGGATCACCACCCGATCGCCGCTCTTGATCCACTTCTCCTGCGCCAGGTCCTCGCCGAGCTCGACGAACGCCTCCGGCTGCAGGATGGCGTTCACGAGCGCGTGCTTGCTCCAGAAGTGGAAGTGCTCCGGGACGCGGTAGGTGGTGCCGACGTAGGGGAACTCGGCGGAGGTGCCGAGGCGCGCGCGGTCGCCGGCGAAGAGGCGCACGGCCGGGTTCTGGGCCGGGCCGGCGTGGAGCCCGTTCCCTTCGACGGGGCTCTCGAACGGCTCGTAGTGCTCGGGGAAGGGGCCGTCGGCCATCCCGTCGAGCGCGAAGAGCCGGCCGACGCCGTCGGGGTTCATGATGAACGGCGACATGCCCTGCTCCGGAGCGGCGTCCGGCTTGTAGTCCGGCACGTCCGGGCCGCTCCAGCGGCGCGCCTCGGGATCCCAGCGGACCGGCGCGCGCCGGGGGTCCCAGGGGCGGCCGTCGGGCGCGCAGGAGGCGCGGTTGTAGAGCACGCGGCGGTTGGCGGGCCAGGCCCAGCCCCAGCCCGGCGCGAGCCCCAGGCCGCCCGGGTCGGCCGGGTCGCGCCGCGCCATCTGGTTCCCCTTCTCGGTGAACGCGCCGCAGTAGAGCCAGCAGCCGCAGGCGGTGCTGCCGTCGGCCTGCAGGTGCGCGAAGGTGGCGAGCTGCTCCCCGCGCCGCGCCAGCGGCTTCGCCGGATCCTTCGGGTCCTTCACGTCCTCGAGCGCCTGGCCGTTGTACTCGCGCGCGAGCTCCTCGGGGGACGGCCGGGTCGGCTCGCGGTAGGGCCAGTGGAGCTGCCGGATCGGCTCGGGGGCGGCGCCGCCCTCCTGCGCGTAGAGCGCGCGGAGCCGGGTGAAGAGCTCCGCCACGATCTCCACGTCGCCCTTCGCCTCGCCCGGCGCGTCGGCCGCCTTCCAGTGCCACTGCAGCCAGCGGGCCGACGAGACGATGGCGCCCTCCTCCTCGGCGAAGAGGGCGGCCGGCAACCGGAACACCTCGGTGTCGATCCGGAGCGGCTCGACCGGGTGGAGCTCGCCGCGGGGCTTCCAGAACGTGCTGGTCTCGGTGGCGAGCGGGTCGATGGTGACGAGGAACTTGAGGCGGGAGAGGGCGGCGGTGTTCTTGTCCTTGTCGGGGAGCGAGGCGAGCGGGTTGAAGCCCTGGCAGAAGAGCCCCGTGATCTTCCCCTCCGACATGCGCTCGAAGAGCGCCAGGGCGTCCACCGGCTGGTCTACCTTGGGGAGGAAGTCGTAGGCGAAGCCGTTGGCGGCGGTGGCGGCCGGCCCCCACCAGGCCTTCATGAGCGAGACGTGGAACTTGGGGTAGTTCTGCCAGTAGGAGAGCTGGCCGGGCCGGAGCGGCTTGCGGGTCCGCTTCGCGAGGAAGCCCTCGAGGTCGCGGTCGGCCTCGGTGGGCATCGTGAGGTAGCCGGGCAGGTTCACCGGCGTGAGGCCGAGATCGGTCAGCCCCTGCACGTTGGAGTGGCCGCGCAGCGCGTTCACGCCACCGCCGGGCAGGCCCACGTTCCCGAGCAGGAGCTGGATGACGGCGATGGCCCGGACGTTCTGCGCCCCGACGGAGTGGTGGCACCAGCCGAGCGCGTACAGGCTGGTCATCACGCGGTCGGGCGCGCTGGTCTCCGCGATGAGCTCGCACACCTCCCGGAACTCGCGGAGCGGCGTGCCGGTGACGGCGCAGACCCGCTCCGCGGTGTAGCGGGCGTAGTGCGCCTTCAGGAGCTGCAGCACGCAGCGCGGGTGCTCGAGGGTGGGATCGGTGAGCGGCTGCCCCTGCGCGTCGAGCTGGTAGGCCCAGCTCGACCGGTCGTAGCGGCCGTGCGCCTCGTCCCAGCCGGAGAAGAGCCCGCGGTCGAAGGCGAAGTCCTCGCGGACCAGGAAGCTCGCGTTGGTGTACGCGGCCACGTACTCGCGCTGGATCTTCTCCGTCTCGAGCAGGTGGTGGATGACGCCGCCGAGGAAGGCGAGATCGGTGCCCGGGCGGAGGGGGGCGTAGACGTCGGCGACCGCGGCGGTGCGGGTGGCGCGCGGATCGACCACCACCAGCTTCGCCCCGCGGTTCGCCTTGGCCTCGAGCACCCACTTGAAGCCGCACGGGTGCGCCTCCGCCGGGTTCCCGCCCATCACCAGGATGACGTCGGCGTTCCGGATGTCGATCCAGCCGTTGGTCATCGCGCCGCGGCCGAAGGTGGGGGCCAGACCGGCCACCGTCGGCGCGTGTCAGAGCCGGGCCTGGTTGTCGATGGCGGTCATGCCCATCGACCGGAGCACCTTGTGCGTCAGGTAGCCCGCCTCGTTCGACGCGGCGGAGGCGGCGAGGAAGCCGACCGTGGGCCAGCGGTTCACGGTCAGGCCGGCGGCGTTGCGCTCGACGAAGCTGCGGTCGCGGTCCTCCTTCATGAGCCGGGTGATGCGGGAGAGCGCGAAGTCCCACGAGACCCGCCGGAACGAGGTCTCCCCGGGTCCGCGGTACTCCGGGAACCGCAGCCGGTCGGGGCTCTCGATCAGGTCCGCGAGCCCCGCGCCCTTGGGGCAGAGCGAGCCGCGGCTCACCGGGTGATCCGGGTCGCCCTCGACGTGGAGCACCTTCTGCCGGCCGTCCACCGCGCCGGAGTAGAGCAGCAGGCCACAGCCGACGGAGCAGTACGGGCAGGTGTTCCGGGTCTCCTTGTAGCGCTCGAGCTTCGGCCCGAAGACGTCCGCCCGGGCCGCGCGCGGCGCGAACCCGAGCGCGGCCAGCGCGGCGGCGCCGAGGCCCGTCGCTCCGGCCTGGAGGAACTCCCTGCGTGTGACGTCCATCCGCCTCGATGCCCCCTGTGAGGGGGCAAGGTAGCACACGGGCGACCGGTCGCATAGTGAAACTGCAAAGTTTGCGCCGTCTGGCCCTCGACGGCTCAGGGCCATTCGTGGTCTCTTCCGCCTCCCGTGCGCAACCTCTGCCTCCGCTGCCTGCGCCCCACGGGCTTCTGCCTCTGCGGCGACCTGCCCTCCATCCGGTCGGCCTGCCAGGTGGTGCTCCTGCAGCACCCGCGGGAGGCCCGCCTCGCCATCTGCACCGCCCGGATGGCGCACCTCTCGCTGCCGGGCTCGGAGCTCCACCGCGGCGTGGTGTTCGAGGAGCACCCGCGCGTCCGCGAGCTCTGCGCCCGGCCCGACGCGGCGCTCCTCTTCCCGGGCGCCGGCGCCGTGCTGGCCGAGGAGCGCGCCGCCGCGCCGCCCGGCGTGCTCTTCGTCATCGACGGCACGTGGCACCTCGCCGCCAAGATCGTGAAGGTCAACCCGTCGCTCGCCGCGCTCCCGCGCATCTCCCTCGCGCCGGCCGAGCCGAGCGGCTACGCCGGGCTCCGCAAGGAGCCGGAGGCGCACTGCCTCTCCACCATCGAGGCGGTGGCGCTGGCGCTCGGCACGCTGGAGCGCGACCCGGCCCGGTACGAGCCGCTGCGCGCGGCCTTCCGCCGCTCCGTGGCGCGCCAGCTCGCCTGCGCCGAGGACGGGCGCAAGAGCCCGCGCCACCGCATCCGCGGCGTTCGAGAGCCCTTAGGGTAGCGGCAGCTCCTCGAGGTGCCGCGGCACGGCGGCCTCCCAGCCCGCCGCCCGCAGCCGGGCCTGCGTCGCCGCGAGGGCGGCCGGCTCGCCG
The DNA here is from genome assembly GCF_023169965.1 of Anaeromyxobacter paludicola. Taxonomy (NCBI): domain Bacteria; kingdom Pseudomonadati; phylum Myxococcota; class Myxococcia; order Myxococcales; family Anaeromyxobacteraceae; genus Anaeromyxobacter; species Anaeromyxobacter paludicola. The sequence goes on from NZ_AP025592.1 coordinate 515,698, forward strand.
TGCACGCAGCAGGTCAGGGCCGGCGGGCGCGGCAGCGCGGCGAGCCAGCGCCCCACCTCGTCCCGATCGCCGTGCGCCGAGAAGCCCGACAGCGCGGCCACGCGCGCGCGCACCGGGACCTCCTCGCCGTGGATGCGGAGGGTGGCGGCGCCCGAGAGCAGGCTCGCGCCGCGCGTGCCCGCCGCCTGGAACCCGACCAGCAGCACGGTGGTGCGCGGATCGGGGAGCCGGTGCGCCAGGTGGTGCAGCACGCGCCCGCCGGTCGCCATCCCCGAGGCCGACAGGATGACGCACGGGCCCTCGACGTGGTTGATGGCCTTCGACTGCTCCGGCGTGCGCGCGAACGCGAGCCGGCGCGGCCGGAGCGGCTCCTGCCCCTCCGCGAGCAGCCGGGCCATCTCGTCGTCGAGGTCGTCCCGGTGGGCGGCGTGGAGGGCCGTGGCGTCGATGGCCATCGGGGAGTCCACGAAGACCGGCAGCTCCGGGATCCGCCCGGCCGCCTCCAGCGCGCGCAGGTGGAAGAGGATCTCCTGCGTCCGCCCCACCGCGAACGCGGGGATCACGAGCGCGCCGCCGCGCCGGACCGCCTCCTGGACCTCGCCGGCGAGGGCGTCGGCGGGCGAGCCCGGGGGGTGCGCCCGGTCGCCGTAGGTGCACTCGACCACCAGCGCGTCGGCCGCGCGCGCGGGCTCGGGATCCGGGAGGATGGGGACGCCGTAGCGCCCGAGGTCGCCGGAGAAGAGCACCCGCCGCAGGGGCGCGCCCGGCTCGGAGAGCTCGAGCTCCACCGTGGCGCTCCCGAGGATGTGCCCGGCGCGATGGAAGCGGAAGGCGATCCCCGGCGCGACCTCCTGGCGGACCCCGTAGCGCACCGGGGCGAGGAGGTCGAGGGCGCGGGCGGCGTCGGCCTCGTCGTAGAGCGGGCGCGCGTTCGGGGCGTGCTTGGAGTAGCCGCGCCGGTTGGCCCAGCGGGCCTCCTCCTCCTGGAGCCGCGCCGAGTCGGGCAGCAGGAGCGCGCACAGGTCGCGGGTGGCGGGCGTGCACCAGACCTGGCAGCGCAGCCCCTGCCGCGCCAGGAGCGGCAGCGCGCCGGAGTGATCCACGTGGGCGTGGGTGAGGATCACCGCGTCGATCGAGGCCGGGGGGATCGGGAGCTCGGCCCAGTTGCGGAGCCGAAGCTCCTTCAGCCCCTGGAACAGCCCGGCGTCCACCAGCACCTGCCGCCCGCCCGCCCGCACCAGGTGGCGCGAGCCGGTGACCGTGCCGGCCGCGCCCAGGAACCGGATCGACGCCATGGCGTCCCCCTCGCCGCCATCCTACGCCTTCCGCGCGGCGCGGGCGCTCCCCGGTCAGACGGCGGCGGGGGCGGGGGAGGGCGCCTCCTTCGGCGCGCCCCAGTAGCGGAAGGCGAGGGCGATGGTCCCGAGCTGCACGAGGGCGACCAGCGCCACGCACGCCGTCCAGCCCCCCAGGTGCCACGCGGCGGCGGGCAGGATCCCGCCGGCGGCGCCGCCGAGGTAGTAGGACGAGACGTAGATCCCGGCGGCGGTGGAGCGCGCCTCGGGCTCGGCCGCCGACTGGAGGAAGGCGGTCGAGGCCGACTGGCTCACGAAGACCGCGGTGCAGCAGAGGGCCAGCCCGAGCGCCACCGCCCAGAGGGCCGGCAGCAGGGTGAGGCCGCCGCCCGCGACGGCGGTCGCGAGCACCACCGCGAGGGCGCGCCGCGAACCGACGCGGTCGATCCAGCGGCCGGCGAACGGGGTGATCACCGCGCCGACGAGGTAGACGAGGAAGATCGAGGAGAGCGCGGCCGCCCCGAGCCGGAAGGGCGGGGCGGCGAGGTGGAAGGTGGCGTAGGTGAACATCGCCACCTGGACGAAGAGCACGTTGAAGCCGACGGCGTAGGTGGCGAGGAGCCGCGGCGTGGCGAGCCGGGGCCCGAGCCGGCGGATCGCCTCGAGGGGGCGGAGCGCCCGGGGCGCGCCCGACGGCGGCGGCTGCCTGGGGAGGAAGCGCGAGGTGGCGAGGGCCCCGATCGCGGTGAGGAGCCCGAGCGCGACGAAGACCGCGCGCCAGCCGGCGTGCTCGCCCACGAAGCCGGAGACGGCGCGGCCGCAGAACCCTCCCACCACGTTCCCGGTGACGAGCGCGGCCATGCCGCGGGCCAGGGCCGCCCCGCCGCAGGCCTCGCTGATGTAGGCGATGCCGACGGCGTAGATCCCCGGCACCGCCAGCCCCTGCGCGAAGCGCCAGGCCACGAGCGCGCCGATCCCGCTCGAGGTGGCGGCGAGGAGGGTGGGGACGGAGAGGGCGAAGAGCGACCCGACGATCACGCGGCGGCGCCCGAAGCGGTCGGCGATGGCGCCGAAGAAGGGCGAGGCGAGCGCCACCGCCACGGTGGGCGCGCTCACCGTCAGCGCCGCCTCTCCGCTCGAGATCCCGAACACCTCGCGGAACAGCGGCAGGAGCGGCTGCGTCGCGTAGACGTTGAGGAAGGCGCAGAACCCGGCGAGCCCGAGGGCGAGGAGGGTCGAGGCGGGGACCGACGGGGCTGCGGGAGGCGGGCGAGGCATGGAGCGGGGGCAGGATGGACCCGCGCCGCCCCTCTCGTCAAATCTCGTTTACGTCGGCGGCTCAGCCCACGCTCACCTTGGCGGCCGTGGCCTTCGCCTCCTCGACCAGCTCGGCCACGTCGGCGCCGGGCGCGCCCCACGCGAGCGCCACGCCCATGCGCCGGTGCGGCCGGAGCACCGGCTTGCCGAAGATGCGGACGTCCGCCCGCGGGGCGGCGAGCGCCGCCGCGAGCCCCTTCACCTCGGGGACGCCCTCGCCCTTCGCCAGGATCACCGCCGAGGCGCCGCTCCGGACGAGCTCGAGCTCGGGGATGGGCAGGCCGAGGATGGCGCGCAGGTGGAGCTCGAACTCGGTGAGCGGCTGGGTGCCGGCGAGCGTCACCATCCCGGTGTCGTGCGGGCGGGGCGACAGCTCCGAGAACCAGATCTCGTCGTCGCCGAGGAAGAACTCGACGCCCCAGAGCCCGGCGCCGCCGAGCGCGCGCGTCACCCGGTCGGCCATGCGCCGCGCCTCGGCGAGCAGCTTCTCCGGCATGGGGTGGGGCTGCCAGCTCTCCTGGTAGTCGCCGCGCTCCTGCCGGTGGCCGATGGGCGGACAGAAGAGGGTCTCGCCGCTCTTCTGGGTCACGGTGAGGAGGGTGATCTCCGAGCGGAACCGGATGAGCTCCTCGACGATCACCTCGCGCAGGTCGCCGCGGGTGCCGCGCATGGCGTAGTCCCAGGCCGCCGCGATCCCGGCCTCGTCGCGGACCACGCTCTGCCCCTTGCCCGACGAGCTCATGAGCGGCTTCACCACGCACGGCAGCCCGATCCGGGCCACCGCCTCGCGGAAGGCCTCGAGCGAGTCGGCGTAGGCGTAGCGCGCGGTCCGGAGCCCCAGCTCCCCCGCCGCGAGGTCGCGGATCGCCTTCCGGTTCATGGTGAAGTTGGCCGCCCGGGCGCTCGGCACCACCTGGATGCCGGCCCGCTCGTAGTCGTAGAAGCGCTCGGTGCGGATGGCCTCGATCTCGGGCACCACCAGGTCGGGCCGGTGCTTCGCCACCACCGCGTCGAGGGCGTCCCCGTCGAGCATCGGGATGACCTCGCGGGCGTGCGCCACCTGCTGCGCCGGCGCCCCGTCGTACGAGTCCACCGCCACGACCACCTGCCCGAGCCGCTGCGCCGCGATGACGAGCTCCTTGCCGAGCTCGCCGGAGCCCAGGAGCAGGATCTTCTTCGAGTCGCTCATGATCGGGATGAGTATCATCGGGCGGTGTTCCTCGTCCTCTCCAAGGTGCTCGACTGGTTCGCGGAGCCGCTCGCCTGGGTCCAGCTCCTCGCCCTCGGCGCCCTGGTCGCGGCGGCGCGCCGGCGGCGCGGGGGGGCGGCCGCGCTCGGGGGCGCCGCGCTCGCGGTGCTCGTCACCTTCTCGCTCCCGGCGGTCGCGAACGCGCTGCAGCGGCGCGCCGAGGCGCCGGCCCGCGACACCTCGCGGCCGGGCCTGGTCTACGACGCCGCCATCGTCCTCGGCGGGGCCTCCGAGCCGTCGGCGGAGCGGCTCAGCGGGGAGCTCGAGCTGAACGACGCGGTGGACCGGTACGTGCGCGGGTTCGAGCTCGCCCGGACCGGCCGCGCCCGCTACCTGCTCCTCTCCGCCGGGCTCATCCGCCCGGAGCGCGGGGAGCCGTCGGAGGCCGACCGGGTCGCGGCGAAGCTCGTGGCCTGGGGGATCCCGCGCGAGCGGATCGTGGCCGAGGGGCACAGCCGCAACACGCGCGAGAACGCGGTTGAGTCGGAGCGGGTGGTGCGGGCGCGCGGCTGGCGGACGCTGCTCCTCGTGACCAGCGCCGCCCACATGCCCCGCGCGCTCGGGTGCTTCCGCGCGGTCGGGCTCGAGCCCGACGCCCTGCCGGTGGACCGGCGCGCCCGGGACGGCAGCGACGACGGCTGGCTCCCGCGCGCGTCGGCGCTGGCGCGCAGCACCGAGGTGCTGCACGAGCTCACCGGCCGGGTGGTGTACCGGCTCGTGGGCTACGCCCGCTGAGCGGCGCCCTCAGGCCGCAGGCCGCAGCGCCGGGACGTCGGCCGCGAGCGCGAGGGCGCCCTGGCGCGGCGCGCGGGCCGGGTCGAACAGCAGCCAGGGGCTCTCGCGCTCCGCGAGCGACTCCACCCCGGCCGCGAGCCGCGCCGCCGGCTCGGTCCACCAGCCCTCGCGGGAGGGGACGAGCGTGCGCGGCAGGTCGGCCGGGCGCATGCGCTGGAAGCCGAGGTGCTCGTAGACGGCGAGACAGCGCGGGTTCTCGGCCTGGAGCGCCACCCGTCCGCCGCGGCCGACGGCGAGGCTGGTGCGCACCGCCTGGACCAGGAGGGCGGTCCCGGCGCCGCGGCGCGACTCGATGGCCGGCGGGTCGTCCGGCCCGAGCAGGTTCCAGGGCGCGGCCACCAGGTACTCGACGAAGATGGCGCGGCGGCAGCGGAACAGGGCGGCGACGGCCTGCACCCGGCCCCCGGAGCGGGCGACCCGGAGGACGCGCCCCGGCGCGTCGGCCTCACCCGGCTTCTCGCCGGTGAGGGTCTCCTCGAGGTCGAACAGCAGCCGCTCGTCGTCGGAGAGCCTGCGGCGCGTCTCGGCGGCGACGTCACGCCGGCGCAGCTCGCGGGCCTTCGCCTCCCACTCGTGGATCAGCCCGAGCAGCGCGGCGTCGGGAGGGAGGCGGTGAATCGTGAAGCTCGCCCGGCCGCGCGGCAGCCGGGCGCAACGTTCTTCTGGGTCGTCGAGGCTGGTGTGCATGCGGCGGAAGGAAACACCCGAACCCCGGTGCGCGTCCAGCAACGGAAGGCGACTTCTTCGTGAACCCGAGGGATCACGAGGGCTTGCGCGGGCTCGCCTCAGGGTGGGTAGAGGGGCGACACCGCCTCCGCCCAGGCCCGGTTCACGGCCACCGCCCCCTGGTCGTCGGGGTGGAGGCCGTCGGCGATCCGCTCCGGGTGGTCGCGGAACCAGCCGTACAGGTCGGGCCCGGGCAGGAGCCCGGCCTCGGCGGTCACCTGGTCCACCCCGGCGGCGAGCGGGGCGGCGTAGTCGAAGGGGTACTTGGTCTGGAACGGGACCCGGGCCAGCACCGGGATCCGCCCGGCGGCGCGGATCCGCCGGACCAGCTCCGCGAGCCCGGCCCGGAACGGCGCCGGCGGGTTGTCGTTCGAGCCGATGCCGATGGCCACCACCCGGACGTCGGGGTTCTGGGCCAGGAGCGGATCGATGCGGCGCACCAGGTCCTCGACGTGCGCGTTGCAGAGCCCGGCGGCGAGGGTGGCGGGGTGGTAGCCCGGGTGGGCCCGGGCGATCGCCTCGGCGAAGCTCGGCTGGTGGGCCGGGGCCCGGTCGAAGACCTCCGCGGTGATGCTGTCGCCGAGGAAGAGCCAGACGTCGTCGCCGCCGCCCGAGAGATCGTGCAGGTCCACCTCGTCGAGGAAGAGGCCCCAGGGGTTCACGCGCGCGGGGAGCCCGGTCACCACCAGGCGGACCCAGCGCCGCCCGCGGAAGTCGAACGAGTGGGCGCGGGCGTGGACCGCGTTGCCCGTCACCTGGACCACCGTGCGCCAGTGGCCGTCCGCGCCGTCGCGCGAGTCGGACGAGGTCTCGATCCGGTAGTCGGCCGGCGCGCCGTAGTACACGTCGTCGTAGTCGTGGTTGTGCGACGAGCTCCAGGAGAGGAGCAGCCGCCTCGGGCCGCGGCCGACCCGGATCGCCACCCACGCCGGCGCGCCGGGGGTGGGGTGGCCGCCGCACCAGACCGCCCCGGTGCGGTAGGCGCCGTCCACCAGCACCGCGCCGCCGGGAGGGCTCGAGGCGACCGGCTTCCCCCGCGACACGAGCGGCGCCGGCCGGAGCGGCCCGCCCCATCGCTCGCTGGCCGGGCGCCGGCGGGAGGCCAGGTGGGCCGCGCCGGCCAGCGTCAGGGCGAGGGCGCCGAGAGCCAGCAGGGCCCGGCGCGGGAAGGGGGAGGGCATCGGGGCTCGCCTTCTTACGCGCCCGATCGGCTCCCGTAAAGCGTGCTAATGGGCGAGGAGGAGGTGACGCGTGCAGCACGGCACGGTGGTGGTGGTGAGCGGCGAGACCCTGGGGCGCGGCGACGACGGGCTCGGGGCGAAGCTGCTCGGCAACTTCCTCAGGACGCTCGCCACGGTGGAGCCCAAGCCGGAGGCGATCGTCTTCTACAACGCCGCGGTGCGGCTCCTGGGGCGGGGCACGCCGCACGAGGAGGCGCTCCGGCAGCTCGAGGACGGCGGGGTCGAGCTCCTCGCCTGCGTCACCTGCCTCGAGTTCTACGGTCTGACCGCGCAGCTGGCGCTCGGGCAGGTGAGCAACATGCGCGAGATCGTGCAGCGGCTCCTGGCGGCGACGAAGACCATCACCGTCTAGGTCGCGTCCGGCCCGGCGACCGGTCCGGGCGCGCCCCTTGCGTGACTCGACGCGCCGCGCCGTCGTTTCCTCCTTGCCGGGGCGCGCGAAGGTTCGGCACGATGGCCGGTCCTGCGCCGGCCCCCCCGGCCTCCCGCGCGCTCGGCCCCCCCGCCGACTGGAGGAATCGATGTCCCAGGACCCGAAGAGCTCTCCTGCCGCCCACGCCTTCACCGAGTCGCAGCGCGCCGCCATCGACGCGCTCGGCCGCGACGAGCAGGTGATCCAGGCGCCGATCTGGCTCGCCCGCCAGGCGGTGGTCTCGAACGACGCGGTGGAGCGGAACCACGCGGCGCAGGACCCCGACGGCTTCTGGGGCGAGCGCGCCAAGGCCATCGACTGGATGCAGCCCTGGGAGCGGGTGCTCCAGGCCGACCCGCCCGATCACCGCTGGTTCACCGGGGGCAAGCTCAACGCCACCGTGAACTGCATCGACCGGCACGTCCACGGCGACCGCCGCCTCAAGGCCGCCCTCATCTGGGTGGGCGAGAACGGCGAGGAGCACACGTACACGTACAACCGGCTCTACCGCGAGGTGAACCGGTTCGCGAACGCGCTCAAGCGGCTCGGGGTGAAGAAGGGCGATCGCGTCATCGTCTACATGCCGCTCACGCCGGAGGGGATCATCTCGATGCTGGCCTGCGCCCGCATCGGCGCCATCCACTCGGTGGTCTTCGCCGGCATGGGCACGCAGGCGCTCCGCAGCCGCATCGAGGACTCGGGCGCGAAGGTGGTCATCTGCTCCGACTACACCTGGCGGCGCGGCAAGAAGCTGCCGCTCAAGCCGACGGTGGAGGAGGCGGTCCGCGACCTCTACTCGGTGGAGCACGTCATCGTGCACCGACGCGGCTCCCGGCCCGGCGACGCGCCGCACCAGTTCGAGTCGGAGCGCGAGCACGACTTCTACGACATCCAGGAGGGGCGCGAGATCCACTGCGCGCCCGAGCCGATGGACTCGGAGGACCCGCTCTTCATCCTCTACACCTCCGGCACCACCGGGAAGCCGAAGGGCGTGGTGCACAGCACCGGCGGCTACCTCGTCGGCGTCTCCTACCTCTCGAAGGCCTTCTTCCAGATCGGCGAGCGCGACATCTACTGGAGCACCTCCGACATCGGCTGGATCGTCGGCCACTCCTTCATCGTGTACGGCCCGCTCTCGGTGGGCGCGACCATCTTCTGCCGCGAGGGCGTGCCCGACTACCCGTCGCCGGACGTCACCTGGGAGCTCTGCGAGCGGTACGGCATCAACGTCATGTTCACCGCCCCGACGGCGGTGCGCATGTGGATGAGCCACGGCGCCGAGGCGCCGGAGCGCTACGACCTCAAGAAGCTGCGCCTCGTGGCCTGCGCCGGCGAGCCGCTCAACCCGGAGGCGCACCTCTGGGCGCAGCGCCACCTCGTGGGCCAGTCGAACGGCATGGTGGTGGACAACTGGTGGCAGACCGAGATCGCCGGGCCGGTGCTCGGCACGCTGCCGACGTTCGACGCCCGGCCCGGCAAGGTCGGCAAGCCGCTCCCGGGCGTGCACGTCGAGGTCGTCGGTCCGGACGGCGCGCCGGTGCCGGACGGGCAGGGCGGCCTGCTCGTGATCCGGCAGCCGCTCCCGTACATGCTCCGCACGGTCTGGGGAGACCACGCCCGCTACCAGAACTACTGGAAGCAGATCCCGGGCTGCTACACCGCGGGTGACATCGCGGTGAAGGACCGGGACGGCTACTTCGCCGTCCTCGGGCGCGCCGACGACGTGATGAACGTGGCCGGTCACCGCATCGGCACCGCCGACGTGGAGGGCTCGCTCCTCCGCCACCCGGCGGTCGCCGAGAGCGCGGTGGTGGGCCTGCCCGACAAGGTCAAGGGCGAGCGGATCAAGGCCTTCGTCGTGCTCAAGCCCGGCGTCGCCAGGGGCCCGGGCGTGGTGGCGAGCCTCAAGGACCACGTCCGCCAGGACCTCGGCCCCATCGCCACGCCGTCCGACGTGGAGCTGCGCGACTCGCTCCCGAAGACCCGCTCCGGCAAGATCGTGCGCCGCTACCTGAAGGCGGTGGAGATGGGCGAGGACCCCGGCGACCTCTCGACGCTGGCCGACTGAGGCGGCGCCGCTTCCGCCCGACCGGCGGCCGCCGACCTGGGCCGCAGCCCTCCCTCCCACCGGCGACCGCCGAGAGAGGCAGCATCCCTCCCTCCCCACCGGCGGTGGGGAGGGCCGGGTAGGGGCGGCCCGTTGTACACTCCCGGCCCCCATGCACGCCCACACCCGCGCCTTCCCGGTCCACAGCTACGAGGTGGACGCCTTCGGCGAGCTGACCGCGCCGTCGCTCGCCGGCTACCTGCAGGAGATCGCCGGCAACCACGCGAGCGCGCTCGGCTGGAGCCTCCCCGAGCTGATGCGGCAGGGGCTGACGTGGGTGCTGGCGCGCCAGCGCGTCGAGGTCGCGGCGTCGATCCGGGCGGGCGACGTCCTCGAGGTCACCACCTGGCCCTCCGGGCTCGACCGGCTCGCGGCGCTGCGCGACTTCCGCGTGCGCCGGCAGCGCGACGGCCTGGAGGTGGCCCGGGCGGTGAGCCAGTGGTTCGTGCTCGACCTCGAGACCCGCCGCCCGGTGCGGCCGGAGCGGGTGGTGACCGAGGTGCCGGCGGACCTGCCGCCGCACGTCTTCGCGCCGCCCCCGGCCCGGCTCCCGGCGCTCGAGGGCGGGCACGAGGAGAAGCGCTTCCGGACCCGCTTCTCCGACATCGACGTGAACCAGCACGTGAACAACCTGTCCTACGTGGCCTGGGCGCTCGAGTCGGTGCCGGAGGAGACCTGGCGCCGGCAGCGGCTCGCCGCGCTCGACGTGCAGTTCCTGGCCGAGTGCCACTACGGCGCGGCGGTGCTCTCGCGGACCGCCGCGGCCGGGCAGGGGGTGTTCCGGCACGCCATCGTGCGCGAGGAGGACGGGCGCGAGCTGGCCCGCCTCGAGACCGACTGGCTCCCGCGCGCCGGCCCGGCGTAGCGCCGGCGCGGGCCCCGCTCAAGGGCGGGGGCGCGGATCCGCGAGGCGGTCCCGCTGCTCCTGGCGCCGCTCCCAGGCGTCGAGCACCTTCGGCACCGTGAACGGCACCACGAGACAGATGGCGATGACGGCGATGGCCCAGCGGATCAGGCCGGCGTCTGCGAGCTGTTCCATGCGGCGCTTTCCCCCCGGATGCGCGCGGTTGACGACCCATCTCTACGGCCGGATACGGACACGCCCGGCCGCGACGGCGCCACTGTACGCCTGCGCGCCGGAGGAGTCGCGCTCTTTCCCGCCGCGGGGCGGCCGCAAACCCTCGGCACGAAAGCTGTAATGACGCGCCAAAAAGGAACGCCGGCGCGGGCACGAGGCCCGGCCGGCGTCGGTGCGCGCGCGGTCTTCCAGCCGCGCTCGCTAGCGGACTAGTTGAAGTTCCACTGCAGCATCGCCTGCGGGACCTGCTCGTCGCCGTGGGTCTTGTTGAAGTGCAGGTAGTACTCGCAGCCGGCGTAGAGCTTGCCGGCCTTGCCGCCGAACGGGGCGAGCACGTCCACGAGGAGCTCGGGCTGGGCGAGCACGTCCACGCCGTCGAGCGAGTTGTCGCCGTTGCCGTCCTTCTTCCAGCCCTGGACGTCCACGAAGCCGGTGAAGAGGAAGGGCACCGGGCCGATGTTGAAGGGCAGGGTCCAGAACGGGCTCACCTGGAAGGTGTCGTGCAGGTACTGATCGTACTTGTAGTAGACGTTGACGCCGACCACGCCGGGGATGGGGAGGTCGAGGTCGCCGCCGAGGCCGCCGAGGTAGCCGAAGTAGCCGCTGCCCAGGTTGAGCTCGGCCGCGGGGCCGAAGTTCTTGAAGCCCGGCATCTTGAAGCCGAGGAGCTTGGTGGCGTCGAGGCGGGGGTGCCACTCGCCGTAGGCCTTGGCGCGATCGTAGTCGTGCGCGGTGCCCGAGAAGTCGAGGAAGTTGCCGCGGTACAGGTCGACGAAGAAGAAGTTGTCGCCGTACGCCCAGGTGCTGAAGTGGTTGATGGTGACGGTGGTCATCGCCCCCGAGCTGGTGTTGTAGCCGAGGGTCTTGTCGTGGAAGTTCCAGCCCTGCAGCAGCTGGACGTTGGTGGTCGAGAAGTCGGCGCGGGCGGCCGGGGCGGCGAGAACGGCGGCGAGCGCGAGCACGCGCAGCGGGACGGCGAGACGGTTCACGGTGACCCTCCTCCTGGGGTGTGGGGCGCGAAGCGTACCGTTTGGGGTTCAACTGTCCAGCAGGATCTGAAATCCCACCCTTGACTACATGACGTAAAGTGAAGCCCGCCCCGTCGGTCGGGCGTCCGCGGCCCGGTCGCGCTATGAAGGCGAGCGCCCCATGGAAGAGGTCCTCGCGTTCCACAACGTCTCGAAAAGCTACGGGATCGCCGGGGGCGCCACCCTCCACGCCCTCCGCGACGTCTCGGTCTCGATCGCGGCGGGCCGGACGGTGTCGCTCATCGGCCGCAGCGGCTCGGGCAAGTCCACCTTCCTCCACCTCGCGGCCGGGATCGACGCCCCCTCCTCGGGCGCGGTGCGCCTCCTGGGGCGCGACCTGGCGCGCCTCTCCGACCGGGAGCGCACCCTGTCGCGGCGGCGCGACGTGGGGCTCGTGTTCCAGTTCTTCCACCTCCTGCCGCACCTCTCGGTCGAGGAGAACGTGCTCGTGCCGGCGCTCATCGCCGGCGGGAGCGGGGCCGGGGATCGCGCGCGGGCGGCGGAGCTGCTCGACCGGGTGGGGCTCGCCGGGCGCGCCCGGGACCCGGTCTCGCAGCTCTCCGGCGGCGAGATGCAGCGGGTGGCCATCGCCCGCGCGCTGCTGCGCCGTCCGCGCCTGCTGCTCGCCGACGAGCCGACCGGCAACCTCGACGAGGAGAACGGGCAGCGGGTGATGGACCTCCTCCTGCGGCTCGGCCGGGAGGAGGGGAGCGCGCTCCTCTACGTCACCCACAGCCGCGAGCTCGCCGCCCTCGCCGACGCGCGCTGGCGCCTGCACGGCGGGGTCCTGGAGCCGGCGTGAGGGGCTACTTCGCCGCGGCGCTGCGCGCCCAGCTCGCCGCCGGCCGCGCCCTGTTCCTGCTCTCGGTGGCCGGCGTGGCGCTCGGTGTCGGGGCGGTGCTCTCGATCCAGATCCTGAACCAGAGCGCGCTCGGCGCCTTCGCCGGCGGCGTCCGCGCGGTCTCCGGCGAGGCCGACCTGCAGATCCTGCCGCGCGGCCCGTGGCTCCCGGACGAGGTGGTGGCGCGGGCCCTCGAGGCGCGCGGGGTGCGCGCCGCCCTGCCGATCTGGCGCGCCGAGGTGGAGGTGGAGGGCGCGCCCGGCGGGCTCATGCTGGAGCTGGTCGGGACCGACCTCCTGGCGCCGGTCCGGGTGCCGTGGCGGCTCCCCGCGGGCGGGATCGCGGCGGCCCTCTCGCGCCCGGGCTGGGTGGCGGTGACGCCGGCCCTGGCCGCCGAGCGCGGCTGGCGCGAGGGGAGCCGCCTCGACGTCACGCTCGGCTCGCGCCGGGTCGGGCTCGAGGTGGGCGCGCTCGTGGACTTCCAGAAGCTCTCGCCGCTCGCCTCGCGGCGGCTCGCGGTGATGGACGTCGCCCAGGCCCAGGGCCTGTTCGGCGCCCGCGGCCGGCTGCACCAGGTGGATCTCCTCGCCGAGCCCGGGGCCGACCGGGCCGGCCTGGCGCGACGGCTCGCCGAGCGGCTCGGCCCGGCCGTGCGCGTCGCGCCGCCCGAGCAGCGGCAGGCCGACGCCGCCGGCCTCCTCGCCGCCTTCCGGCTCAACCTCACCGCCCTGTCGCTCATCTCGCTCTTCGTGGGCGGCTTCCTGGTCTACGCCACCACCCGGGCCGCCCTGTCGCGGCGGCGCGAGGAGCTCGGGCTGCTCCGCGCGCTCGGCGCCACCCGCGGCCAGGTGCTCTCGCTGGTGCTCGGCGAGGCGGCGCTGCTGGGGCTCCTCGGCACCGCGGCCGGCCTGCCGCTCGGGTGGCTCGCGGCGCGCGCCAACGTGGGCGCGGTGAGCGCCACGCTCCAGAACGTCTACCTGCTCGAGGGGATCGAGGCGATCGAGGTCTCCCCCTGGCTCTACCTGCTCGCGGTGGCGATGGGGCTCGCCGGGGCGATCGCCGGCGCGCTGCTCCCCGGGCTCGAGGTGGCGCGGCGCGATCCCCGGGCGCTGCTCGCGCCGCCGCGGCTCGACCCGGCCGGCGGGGCGCGCGGGCAGGGCGCGCTGGCGCTCGCCGGGTGGGGCCTCGCCGCGCTCGCCTGGGCCTGGCAGGCCACGCTCGGCCGCGCGCTCCGCCCGTCCGGCTTCGTGCTCGCGGCCGCGCTGCTCGTGGCGGTCCCGCTCACCGCCCCGTGGCTCCTCGCACGCGCCGCGCGGCTCGGCCGGCCCCGGCGCCTCTCGCTCGCCTACGGGCTGCGGACGGTGGGCGGGCGCGCCGGCGCCGCGGCGGTCTCGGCGGCGGCCCTGGCGGTCGCGGTGAGCATGGCGGCCGGCGTGACGGTGATGATCGGCAGCTTCCGCCGCACCGTCGAGACCTGGCTCGACGACACGCTGCGGGCCGACGTCTACGTGACGAGCCCGTCCTGGCGCCGCGCCCGCAGCGAGGCCGGGCTCGACCCGGCGCTGGTGGAGGCGCTCTCGCGGGCGCCGGGGGTGGTGGCCGCCGATCGGCTGCGGCAGGTGCAGGTGGAGGCGGCCGGGCGGCGCATCTCGCTGTCGGGCTTCGACGCCGGGCTGCCGCAGTCGGCCGGCCGGGTGCGGCTCGTGGAGGGACGGCCCGAGCCGGCGCTGCGCGAGGTCCGCGACGCCGGCGCGGCGCTCGTCTCCGAGCCGCTCTCGCGCAAGGCGGGGCTCCACCCCGGCGACGTCCTCCCGGTGGTCACGCCGCGCGGCGCGGTCCCGGTCCGGATCGCCGGGGTCTACTCCGACTACGGCAACGAGGGGGGCGCGGCCCTGGTCTCGCTGCCGCGGCTCGCGCAGCTCTTCGGGCCGGGCGCGGTGTCGAACGTGGCGCTCTACCTCGGCCCCGGCGCCGATCCCGAGCGCGAGGTGGACCTCCTGAAGCGCCGCTTCGCCGGGGTGCCGCTCCTCGTCCGCTCCAACCGGACGCTCCGGACCGAGGTGCTCGCCATCTTCGAGCAGACCTTCGCCGTGACCCGGCTGCTCCAGGGGGTGAGCCTGGTCATCGCCGCCGCCGGCATCACGCTCTCGCTGCTCGTGCTGGCGCGCGAGCGGGCGGCGGAGCTCGCGCTCTACCGGGCGCTCGGGGCGACGCGCGGCCAGCTCTTCCTGGTCTTCCTCGGGCGCGGTCTCGGCATCGCCTGCGGCGGGCTCGTCCTCGGCGCGCTCGGCGGCGCCGGGCTGGCGCTCGTCCTGGTGCGGCTCGTGAACCGCGCCTGGTTCGGCTGGACCATCGCCCTGTCCTGGCCGGCCGGGGCCCTCGGGGCCCAGGCGCTCACCGTGCTCGCGGCGGCGGCGCTCGCGAGCCTCTACCCGGCGGCGCGGGCGAGCCGCACCCCTGCCGCGGAGCTCTCGCGCGATGCGCTCTAGGTCCGCCCTCGCCCTCGGGGCGGCCGGGCTCCTCGCGGCCGCGGTCGCCGCCGCCGGCGCGGACCCCGCCTTCCGGCTCGCCGCGCCGGGGTACGCGTGGTCCTTCCCGCGCGACCACTCCACCCACCCCGGCTACCGGAACGAGTGGTGGTACTTCACCGGCCAGCTCGCGGCCGAGGGCGAGCCCGCGCGCCGCTTCGGCTACCAGCTCACGCTCTTCCGCGTCGGGCTCGTCCCCGAGCGGCCGCCGTTCGACTCCGCCTGGTCCGCCGCCAACCTCGCCATGGGGCACGCCGCCCTGAGCGAGCTCTCCGCCGGGCGGCACCGCTTCTCCGAGGTGCTCGCCCGCGAGACCCCGTTCCTCGGCGGGTTCCCGCCCTTCCCGGATCCGCTCCTCGCCTGGGTGCGGGCGCCGTCGGGGACCGAAGGGCGCTGGACGGTCCGCCGCGAGGGCGACGGCTTCGCGCTCGCCATGGAGGACCGGGCGCAGGGCTTCGCGCTCCGGCTCTCGGCCCGGCCGCGCAAGCCGGTCGTGCTGCAGGGGCCGGGCGGGCTCTCGGTCAAGTCGGCCGCGCCCGGGCACGCCAGCCTCTACTACAGCCTGACCCGGCTCGAGACCTCGGGAGAGCTCGAGGTGGACGGCCGCCGCTACCGGGTGGCGGGGGAGAGCTGGATGGACAAGGAGGTCGGCTCGTCCCAGCTCGGGCCGGGGCAGGTGGGCTGGGACTGGTTCAGCCTGCAGCTCGCCGACGGGCGCGACCTCATGCTCTACGCGCTCCGGCGGGCCGACGGGAGCGTGGACTTCGCGAGCGCCACGCTGGTGGACGCCGCCGGCCGGCCGCGCTGGCTCGCCCCGGGCGAGTGGAGCGCGCGCAGCGACGGCCGCTGGAGGAGCCCGGCCACCGGCGCCGACTACCCCGCCGGCTGGCGGGTCGAGGTGCCGGGGGAGGGCATTCGACTCACGGTGACGCCGCTCCTCGCCGACCAGGAGAACCGGGCCCGGGCCGGCGGGCTCTTCTACTGGGAGGGGGCCGTGAGCCTCTCGGGGGACGGGGGCCGCCCGGCGGGGCAGGGGTACGTCGAGCTCACCGGGTACGGGCGGGAGAACCGCCCACCGCTCTAGCGGGTCCGCCCCTCCCCACCTTCGATGGGACCTCGCGCCCGGCGCGCCCTAGACTCGTGCCATGGTCCTCGACATCGACCGGAGCGCGCCCTCGGAGGGCGCCCGCCGGCTGTTCCTGCCGGAGTACGACCGGCTCGACGCCACCGCCCTCGCCGAGCTCGTGGCGCGCCGGGAGGTCACCCCGGCCGAGCTCCTCGAGGCCGCCATCGCGCGCGTGGAGGCGCGGAACCCGGCGCTGAACGCGGTGGTGGGGCGGCACGACGAGGAGGCGCGCGCGGTGGCGCGGGGGCCGCTGCCCGGCGGGCCGTTCCGCGGGGTGCCGTTCCTGCTGAAGGACTTCCTCGGGTTCAAGAAGGGCTGGCCCCAGACCGCCTCGTCCCGCCTCTTCGAGAAGGCGGTCGCGCCGGAGGACAGCGAGATCGTGCGCCGCTTCCGGCGGGCGGGGCTGGTGCTCTTCGGCCAGACCAACACGCCGGAGCTCGCCATCCACGCCTTCACCGAGTCGCGCCTGCGCGGCACCTGCCGCAACCCCTGGGATCCGGACTTCACCCCCGGCGGCTCGTCGGGCGGCTCGGCGGCGGCGGTGGCGGCGCGGATGGTCCCCATGGCCCACGCCAACGACGGCGGCGGCTCCATCCGCATCCCGGCCTCGTGCTGCGGGCTCTTCGGCCTCAAGCCCACCCGCGGGCGGGTCTCCTTCGCGCCGTTCTTCGGCGACGTGCTCTTCGGGTTCGTGCAGGAGCTGGCGGTTACGCGGAGCGTGCGCGACGCCGCCGCGCTGCTCGACGCGGTCGCGGGGCCGATGCCCGGCGATCCCTACGCCGCGCCGCCCCCGGCCCGCCCCTTCCGCGAGGAGGCGGGCGCGCCGCCCGGCCGGCTCCGGATCGCGTTCACCACGCGGTCGCTCTTCGGCCACTCGACGTCGCCGGAGTGCCGGGCGGCGGTGGAGGCGGCGGCGGGGCTGCTCGCCTCGCTCGGGCACGACGTCGAGGAGGCCCACCCGCCGTTCGCGCGCGACGCCCTGGTCCGCGCCTACCTGGTGGCGCTCTCGGCGAGCATCCGGGCCGACCTGGAGGAGCTGGCGGTGCGCGCCGGCCAGCGGCTCGACCCGTCGCGGCTCGAGCCCGAGACCTGGGCCCTCGCCGTCGCCGGCCGCGTGCTCCGGGCCGACGCGGTGGCCTGGGCCCGGACCGAGACCCAGCGGGCCGCGCGCGAGCTCGCCGGCTTCTTCGCCGTGCACGATCTCCTGCTCACGCCGACGCTCGCCCACCCGCCGGCGCGGACCGGGGCCTTCCAGCTCAGGCCCATCGAGCGGCTCGGCCTCGCGGCCATGCGCCGGCTGCCCTCGCGCCCGTTCGTGGAGCTGCTGCTCGAGAGCATCTCGGCCAAGTCCTTCGAGGCGACCGGCAACACCATGCTCTTCAACCAGACCGGCCAGCCGGCCGCCTCGATCCCGCTCCACTGGAGCGGCGCCGGCCTGCCCATCGGCGTGCAGCTCGCCGCCCGGTTCGGGGACGAGGCGACGCTGCTCCGGGTGGCCGCCCAGCTCGAGGAGGCGCGCCCCTGGGCCGGGCGCGTCCCGCCTATCGCGGCGTAGCGCGGGCCTCGAGCGCCCGCGGCGCCCGCCGGCGCTTCGCCTCCGCGCCGCCCTCGAGCCGGAACTCCGCCACCATGCCGGCCAGCTCGGCGGCCTGCCCCGAGAGCTCCCCGGCCGCCGAGGAGGACTCCTCGGCGCTGGCGGCGTTCTGCATGGTGACCTTCTCCACCTCCGCGACCGCGCGGTTCACCTCGTCGAGCGCCTGCACCTGCGCCTGCGCCGCCGCCGAGATGCCCGCCACCACCTCGCCCACGCGCCCGACGGATCCCACGATCCCGGCGAGCCGGCTGCTCACCTCGGCGGCGGTGCTCTCGCCCTCGGCGGCCTGCTTCACCGACTCCACGATGAGCGCCTCGGTCCGCTGCGCCGCCTCCTTGCTCCGGAGCGCGAGCGAGCGGACCTCCTCGGCGACGACCGCGAAGCTGCGCCCCGCCTCGCCGGCCCGGGCCGCCTCCACCGCGGCGTTGAGGGCGAGGAGGTTGGTCTGGAAGGCGATCTCGTTGATGTCCTTGATGATCTGCGAGGTGCTCTCGGCGGCGGCGCGGATCTGGGCCATGGCCCCGGTCATCCGCTCCACCGCCTCGTTGCCCCCGCCCGCCTCGCGGCGCACGTCCTCCGCGAGCCGGGCCGCCTCGAGCGCCGAGGCGGTGCTCTGGCGGGCCTTGCCGGCCACCGCCTCCACCGACTCGGTGGCGCGCTCGAGCGTCGCCGCCTGGAGGGTGGCGCCGCTTGCGACCGACTGGCTCGACCCGGCGATCTGCTCGGCGGCGGAGGCCACCTGGTTCACCGACGACGCGACGTGCGCGAGGGCGTCGCGCAGCGCCTCGGCGGTGAGGTTCAGGGACTCCTTGAGGCGCGCGTGGTCGCCCTGGTACTCGCCGCCGACGCGCGCGGTGAGGTCGCGGCGGGCCAGCCGGTCGAGCACCCCGGTGGCCTCGTTGACCGGGGCCACCAGCGCCTCCACGGTCCGGTTCACGCCCTCGAGCACGGCCCGGTAGGCGCCCTGGCTCCGCTCGGCCGCGGCGCGCCGGGCCAGGTCGCCGCGGCTCGCGGCGGCGATGACGGCGTTCACCTCCTCGAGGAGGACGGCGAGCGCCTCGCCGGAGCGGTGCAGGTTCTCCTTGAGGACGCCGAAGTCGCCCGGCAGCTCCTCGGCGATGGGCGGCGGGAGCTCGCCCCGCGAGATCCGCTCGACGTACCGGGCGGCGACCTCGACGGGGCCGATCACCGCGTCGAGCGTGGCGTTGACGCCCTCGACGATGCGGCGGAAGTCGCCGCCGTGGCGGGTGGCGTCGGCGCGCGTCCCCAGCTTGCCGGCCACCGCCGCCCGGGCGAGCGCGCCGGCGTCCTCGACGAGCCGGTTCACCGCCCCGATGCAGCGGTTGAGGTCGTCGCGCAGCTCGTTGAAGCGGCCGGCGTACTCCGCGGTGATCGGGGCCGGGATCTCGCCGCGCGAGATGGCGTCCACCGCGGCGGCCGCGGCGGCGAGGGGCCCCGTCACCGCGTCGAGGGTGGCGTTCACGCCCTCGACCACCTTCCGGTACTCGCCCTGGTGGCCGGCGGGGTCGG
This sequence comes from Anaeromyxobacter paludicola, assembly GCF_023169965.1. Lineage (NCBI taxonomy): Bacteria > Pseudomonadati > Myxococcota > Myxococcia > Myxococcales > Anaeromyxobacteraceae > Anaeromyxobacter > Anaeromyxobacter paludicola. Next base: position 534,565 of record NZ_AP025592.1, read on the forward strand.
CGCGCACCTCGAGCCGGCCCTCCACCGCCGCCTGGGCCAGGGCCTCCGCGTCGCTCACGAGGGCCCGGACCGAGGCGGTCGCCGCGTTGAGGTCGTCGCGGAGGTTGCGGTACTCGCCCGGCCAGTCCTCGGTGATGGCGGCGGGGAGGTCGCCGCGGGCGATCCGGTCCACCACCGCGGCGGCGCTGCGGAGCGGGGCGACGAGCGCGTCGAGGGTCCGGTTCATGCCCTGGAGCACCTGCGCGTAGGCGCCGGCGCAGACGCTGGCGTCGGCGCGGGCCGCCAGCCGGCCCTCCACCGCGGCCACCGTCAGCGCGCCCGTCTCGCCCACCATGGCCCGCAGCGCGGACTGCGCGCCGGCGAGGCTGCGGGTGAGCCGATCGTGCTCGGACCTCGGCGTGAGCGTCGCCCCGAGGTCGCCGGCCCCGATGGCCTCGGCGGCCCGGGCCGCCTCGCGCACGTAGCCCACTGTGGAGCGGAAGGAGTCGGCGAGCCGCCCGACCTCGTCGTCGGACCGGTAGGTGACCTCCTGCTCCACGTCGCCCACCGCGATGCGCGCCGCGGCGGCGGCCATCTCCTCCACCGGGCGCGAGAGCCGGCGGGCGGCGGCGCTCGCGAAGAACCAGACGGCGGCGAGCAGGAGCGCGGCCAGCCCGAGCACCCAGAGGGCGGCCACGGTGAGCGCGCTGCCGGCGGCCTGCGCCGCCGAGGTGGCCTCGTCGACGTCCATGCCGGCCACGAGGACCCAGTCCCAGGGGGCGAAGTAGGTGGCCGCGGCGATCCGCTCCCGCTCCACGCCGGCCGCGTCCTTCGCGCGGAAGCGCTCCAGGCGCCCCCCGGCCTCGCCCCCGTCGCCGGAGAGCGCCGCGCCGACGAGCTCCTGCACCCAGGCGCGTCCGTTCGCGTCCTTCGCGTCCCAGAGCTCCTGCCCCTCGGCGCCCGGCTCGGGCGAGATGAGCACGCGGCCGCGGTCCTTGCCCTTGGCGCCGAACACCTGGACCGAGCCCGAGCGGCCGATGCGCGCGCGGGCCACGGCGCCGCGGATCGACTCGAGCCCGTCCTGGCGCACGCCGACGAAGAGCATCCCGGTGATCCGCCCCGCGGCGTCGCGCAGCGGCTCGTAGGCCGTGACGTACCAGGCGTCCACCACGAAGGCGCGCCCCTCGAACGTCTGGCCCGCGAGCACCTTCGCGATCACCGGGTTCGGCTTGCCGTCCGGCTCGGTCGCCGGGATGAAGGTGCCGATGGCGCGCGAGCCGTCCTTGGCGAGGACGCTCGTCGCCACGCGCAGCATGTCGCCCCGCTCGTTCATGCGCTGGAACACGGTGGCCCGGCTGCCGACGAGGCGCTGGACCTCGTCCACGAGCAGGGTGGGGCGGGCCGGGTCGCGGTTCTGGCCGAGCCAGGCGCCGCCGAGCGAGAGCTTCGGGAGCGTCACCTCGACCGTGGACTTGTCCGACTGGTTCACCGCGCGCCAGCTCACCTGCTCGGCCCCCGGCGCGAGCCCGCCGGCCCGGGCGGAGAGCTCGCGCGCCACCGCCAGGCTGTTCCGGACGCGGATCGCGATCTCCGCCTGGGAGGACTCGCAGAGGAGCCGCAGGTCGTTCGCGGTCCGCGCGAGGCTCGAGCTCGCGAGCCCGGTCACCTCCCGCTCGATCCGCCCGGCCACCAGCGCTCGCTGCACGCCGAGGACGGCCAGGAAGGCGAGGGCGAGGGCGGCGGCCGGGGCCACCCCGGCGAAGAGGATCTTGTGGCGGAGCTGGGGCTTCATCGGAAGGGGCTCTCCCGGGGGGGCAGCGAGGGTGCGCTGCTGAACAATGCAACGTCCGCGCCCGCGAAAACCCGTGTGCGCGTAGGCGTTCCTCGCACCCCGCGTCCGGGATCGCGCGACCCGGGGGTCCCGCCAGACCCCATGCCGGGACGAAGACCGCCCGGGCGTGCCCGCGAGTTCCGTGGCACATTTCGCTCATGGCCCTGCACCCGCTCGCCGGCAAGCCGGCGCCCCGTGAGCTCCTGGTGGACGTCCCGCGCCTGCTCGCCGCCTACGCGGAGCACCCGGACCCCGGCGACCCCGCCCAGCAGGTGAGCTTCGGGACCTCCGGCCACCGCGGCTCCTCGCTGCGGCGGAGCTTCAACGAGGATCACGTGCTCGCGATCGTCCAGGCCACCTGCGAGCACCGCGCGGCCCAGGGCATCGACGGGCCGCTCTTCCTCGGGCGGGACACCCACGCCCTCTCGATCCCCGCCGAGGAGAGCGCCCTCGAGGTGCTGGCGGCCAACGGCGTGGAGGTCCGGTACGCCGCGGGCGGCGAGGCGACCCCGACGCCGGTCGTCTCCCACGCCATCCTCGGCTGGAACCGCGGGCGCGACGCCGGCCGCGCCGACGGCATCGTGATCACGCCGAGCCACAACCCGCCGGAGGACGGCGGCATCAAGTACAACCCGCCCGACGGCGGGCCCGCCGACACCGCCATCACCGGCTGGATCGAGCGCCGCGCCAACGCGCTGCTCGCCGGGGGCAACCGCGAGGTGCGGCGGGTGACGCCGGCGCAGGCGCGCCGGGCCGCCCACGTGCGCCCGCACGACTTCGTGCGCGGCTACGTCGCCGACCTCGGGGCGGTGCTCGACCTCGAGGCGATCCGGGGCGCCGGGCTGAAGCTCGGGGCCGACCCGCTCGGCGGCTCGAACCTCGGCTACTGGGGCCCCATCGCCGAGACCTGGGGGCTCGACGTCGAGGTGGTGAACCCGCGGCTCGACCCGACCTTCGGCTTCATGCCGCTCGACCACGACGGCAAGATCCGCATGGACTGCTCGTCCCCCTGGGCGATGGCCAGCCTGGTCGGGATGAAGGACCGGTTCCGCCTCGCCTTCGGCAACGACGCCGACTCCGACCGGCACGGCATCGTCACGCCGGGCGCGGGCCTGCTCAACCCGAACCACTACCTGGCCGTCGCCATCGCGTACCTCTTCCAGCACCGGCCGGGCTGGGGCGCGGCGGCGGCGGTCGGCAAGACGCTCGTCTCGTCGGGCCTCATCGATCGGGTGGCGGCGGAGCTCGGGCGCCGGGTGCTCGAGGTGCCGGTCGGGTTCAAGTGGTTCGTCCCGGGGCTGCTCGACGGCTCGCTCGGCTTCGGCGGGGAGGAGAGCGCCGGGGCCTCGTTCCTCCGGCGCGACGGCACCGCCTGGTCCACGGACAAGGACGGCATCATCATGGACCTGCTCGCGGCCGAGATCCTGGCGCGCACCGGGAAGGACCCGGGTGAGCGCTACGGCGAGCTCTCCGCGCGGCTGGGCGCGCCCCGCTACACGCGGGTGGACGCCCCCGCCACCGCTCGCCAGAAGGCGATCCTCAAGCAGCTGACGCCCGGCGCGGTGCGGGCCTCGACGCTGGCCGGCGAGCCCATCCTGGCGAAGCTCACCCGGGCGCCGGGCAACGGGGCCGAGATCGGCGGCCTCAAGGTGGTGGCCGAGAGCGGCTGGTTCGCCGCCCGGCCGAGCGGCACCGAGGAGGTCTACAAGATCTATGCAGAGAGCTTCCGGGACGAGTCGCACCTGACCCGGATCCTCGACGAGGCCCGGGCCATGGTCGGCGCCGCCTTCGAGGCCGCGTGAGGCGAAGCGGGCGGCCGGCGCCATCCGGCGGGAACCTGGAAAGGCCGTTGCTCGTCGAACGTTTGGAGCCCCGGAGGGCCGGGACGTTGCTTCCGATCGCGCTCTGGGAGAGAATTCGCCGGACGTGAACCTCGGCGCTGGCCCGAGGATTGCTCGTGAGGACGAGACCCGTTCCGGGGGGAACAGGCTGGAAAGGCGTCACCCGGACCGCATGAGTCACACCTCCCTCCTCCGCCCCTCCTGGCCCGCCCTGCTGCAGCGCCTGCTCGCGGCCGCGGCGGTCCTGCTCGCCCTCGGAGGCTGCCACCGGCAGGCCGTGACCTACGCCAAGAGCGAGGCGGGCGTCGCCGCGCCCCGGCCGTTCGCCGTCTTCGAGGGCCCCTCGGGCCGGAGCAGCCGGGTGGACCTGGAGGTGGCGCGGACGCTCGAGGAGCGGAACCGCGGCCTCATGTTCCGCGAGCGGCTCGACGCGAACGCCGGGATGCTCTTCGTCTTCGAGAGCGAGGACCAGCACTCCTTCTGGATGAAGAACACCTACATCCCGCTCGACCTCGTCTTCATCGACGAGATGGGCGAGATCACCGGCGTCGTCGAGGAGGCCGAGCCCCACTCGCTCGCGCCGATGAGCGGCGGGCCGAGCCGCTACGTCATCGAGGTGAACGGCGGCTGGTGCGAGGCGCACGGCGTCCGCACCGGCGACCGCGTCCGGCTCGAGAACCTGCCGCCCGTCCCCGCCGGCGCCGAGGAGGAGTGACGGCGCGGCCGTGACGTGGCTCCGCTACATGTCGCTCGTGGCGCTGGTCCTGGCGCCCGTGGTCACCTGGCCGGCGCCTGCCGGGGTGGGCGGGGCGCTCCGTCGCTGGGCGCTCCGGCTCGGGATCTGGGCCGGCGCCAGCCTCTCGCTCTGGTTCGTGGTGGCGCCCTGGTGCCGCGAGCTCCTGGCGACGGGCCGCTCGAGCGATCGCTTCGGCGCGCCCATCCCGCTCGCGCTGGCGCTGGCGGTCGGGCTCGCAGGCATGCGGGCGTGGGCCGCCGGAAGACCCGCGGCTCCCGTCGAGCGGCGCTGAGGCGCGGGGCTATCCCGGGCCGCGCTCCGGCTCCTTCTGCGCGCTCGACTCCGGCTGCGACCAGCCCTCCTCCTCGCGCTCCTCGATGTCGGGCGCGACGACCTTGCCCTTCGGCTCCTCGGGCTGCGGCGGCGGCTGGCGGCGGGGCGTCTCCTTCGGATCCATGTGGCTCCTCCTGGCTGGAGCCAAAGCTGGGGTGACCCCGGCGGTGGGACAACGGCGCCGGTGACCGACCGGGCGGGCTGACGTACACTCGCCCGCCGCACCACACCAGGAGCCGACACCATGCGCCTCGCCCCCCGCGCCGTCCTCGCCGCCGCCGCACTCTCGCTCTCCGCCGTCCCCGCCGCCGCCCGCGCCAGCGTCACGCTCGAGGCCTCGGTGGGGAAGGGCTGGAAGGTGTCTCCGGGCTCGGAGGTCACGCCCACCAACCTGATGCTCACGCCGGGCCTGGGGATCCTCGGCGACGTGGTCCAGGCGCAGCTCGGGCTCGTCGCCAACCTCAGCGACGTGCAGCGCTCGAGCTACCAGGCGCCCAGCTTCGACCTCGAGCTGCGCCCGATGCTCAAGATCGCGCCGCCGCTCGTGCCGGTCTACGGCAAGGCGATCCTGGCGGTCACCAACCTCACCGGCAGCGCCGGCCCGACGCGCGTCGCGTACGGCGCGGCGGCCGGGGTCGAGCTGAAGCTCCCGGTCGTCGGGCTCTTCCTCGAGGCCGGGGCGCTGCCCCGCAGCGTGGACGGCACCTTCGTCTGGGTGGTCGAGGGCCGGGCCGGCGCCTCGCTGTCGTTCTAGGCCGGCTTCGAGCCGGGCAGGACCGGCGGGCTCGCCTCACCCCGCAGGATGGGGTCGAGGCGGCCCGCCTTGTCGAGGGCGTCGATGTCGCTGAAGCCGCCGAGGGGCTTCCCGGCGGCGAAGATCTGGGGCACCGTCCGCTGGCCGGTCACCTCGACCAGCCAGAGCCGCTTCGCGTCGTCGTCCTCGACGTCCACCTCCGCGTAGCGGACGCCCTTCTTGTCGAGCAGCCGCTTCGCCGAGGTGCAGTAGGGACAGACCTTCTTCGTGTAGATCTCCACGTCGACCATGGCGGGATCCTAACCGGGGAGGGGCGCGCGCGCCGCTCGGGATGGAGCGAGGGCCGTGCCGCGCGGCGCTCGCCGCGGGCGGGACGGGGCTGATCGGCCCCGCTAGCGCGGGTCCTCGGTGAGCGAGTTCGAGTCGGCGTTGTGCACGCCGTGGCAGGTGGTGCAGCGGACCTGGTTGCTCGAGTCGAACATCAGCTTGTTGGTGGCGAGCGGGTCGGCGCCGCCACTCCCCTGGACCGCGCCGTTCACGTCGAGCGGCTGCGGCACGCCGCCGGTGGCGCGGTCGTAGCTCTGCGCCAGGGTGACCCCGGGGCCGGTGGGGTGGCTGTAGGTGATGCCCGACGAGGTGTCGCAGGAGTCGCCGCCGCCGGTGGTGGCGCCGGAGCTGCCCTGGACGCACGCGGCGGTCTGCACGCGGTCCCGGTGGCAGTCCTCGCAGAGCGCGCTGTTGAGGTTCGAGGTGCGCAGGAAGGAATTAGAGACGGTGAACATCTTCCACTGGTCGCCGGCGACGAAGGACCCGGCGAACGTGACCGTGACGGTCGGGCCGGTGGCGTCGCTGTCGAGCGTCACCGGGCTCGCCGTGCTGGCCGCGGCGGTCCAGGAGACGCCGTTGTCGTAGGAGGCGACGTAGGTGGCCGTGCCGGTGGCGCCGCCCGCGGAGATCCGGATGATGTAGGCGCGGGGGCGCGCGCCGCTGCGCGCGGCGGTCGCCGCCACCACCGAGGTGAGCGTGAGGGTCCCGGTGCCGGTCCCGGCGGTCCGGGTCAGGAGGGAGCCCGCCTGGAGCTTCGCGTCGGGCGAGAAGACGTGCTGCGTCGCGCCGAGGGCGTTGGTGGTCGAGCCGTCGTGCTGGTCGTGACAGGTGGAGCAGGTGACGACCCCGCCCTGATCGAGCGCCGCGGCGAGCGCGGCGTTGTTCGGCGGCTTGGCGCCGTGGAGCGGGTTGGTCGCCGGGGAGTCCCAGCGGTGCGAGTGGCCGCCCGCGCCGGGGACCGCCTCGTTCTGGGCCGTCCAGGGGAAGTTGCGCCAGGTGCCCACGCCCGTCTGGCTGTGGCAGCTGAAGCAGAGGTTGGAGTTGCCGTACTGCGAGGTCAGCGCGCCGCCCTGGGCGCTGTGCGCGATGTGACAGCTCGTGCAGGTGGTCTGCGTCGAGGCGTCGTGGGGCGCGTCGAGCGCGACGGCGGTCGCGGCGAGGAGGAGGGTGGCGGTTCCGGCGAGCAGCGGGCGGCGCGTCATGGCGCACTCCCTTGAGTGGCGAGGACGGTGACGGTCACGGCCGCGGGCGCGCTCCGGAGGCGCCCGTCGTCCACCTCGAGCTCGAACCCGTAGCGGCCGGGCCGGAGGGGGCGGAAGGAGGGGGTGGCCGACGTCGGGTCGTCGAGGAGGACCCACGGGCCGCTGGTCTGCGTCCAGCGGTAGCGCAGGAAGTGGCGGTCGGGGTCGTAGCTCCCCGTGCCGTCGAGCGAGAGCGAGGTGCCGGCGAGCGCCGGCGCCGGCCCCGCGGCCGCCGCGACCGGGAGCCCCTGCCCGGCGGCCGCGCTGGTCGCCCGCAGGGCCACGCGGGCCGGCAGCCCGGGCACGCCGCCCTCGGAGACGGTCAGCTCGAAGACGTACGCGCCGGGAGAGAAGGGCACCACCGTGGCGACCGCGCGGTCGGCGTCGGTGAGCCCGGCGGCCGGGCCGGAGACCTGCCGCCAGGCGTAGGTGAGGCCGTTCCCGGCGGCGCCGGTGCTCGACGCGCCGTCGAGCGTCACGGGCTCGCCCGCGGTGGCGGTGCCCGTGACCGGCGCGATGGCGGCCTGGGCCAGCGCTCCGCCCGGACCGGCGTAGACGTCCACCCGGGCCGGCGGCGAGCGGAGCGGGCCGGCGACCAGGGTCAGCTGGAAGGCGTAGGCGCCGGACAGCGTCGGGGTGAAGGTCGGCGACGGACCGTCGGCCCCGGAGAGCACGACCGGCGTGCCCGCCACCTGGACCCACTGGTAGGTCACGGCGCCGGGGACGAAGCTGGCCGAGGCGTCGAGCGTGACCGGCGCGCCGACGGCGGCGGTCACCGGGCTCACCACCGAGGCGGTGGGGCTCTCGCCGGCGGCGCCGAGGACGAGGAGCGGCGCCTCGGCGGTGGCGCGCGCGCCGGCCGGATCGGTGGCCGCGAGCTGGAAGGCGAAGAAGCCGGGCTGCGCGAGCTTCACCGAGAGGGTGGCGCCGGCGGCCGCGCCCATCAGCGGGGCGCCGGAGGACTGATCCCAGGCGAAGCCGAGCGCGTCGCCGTTGGCGTCGCTGGAGAGCCGGCCGTCGAGGGTGGCGCGGCTCCCGGCCCGGAGCACGGCCACGCGGCCGGCGTCCGCGCGGGGCGGCACGTTGCGAATGCTGGCCTCCAGCACCGCCGGGGCGCTCGTCGCGGTCCCGCAGGTGGCGACGCCCTGGAACTGGTAGCGGGCGGTGGCGCGCCCCACGAACGAGGGCGAGAGGGTGTCGGCGCCGCGCAGCGTCACGGCCGGTCCGAGCCGCTGCTTCCAGCTCACCTTGCAGCTCGCCGAGCCCGAGCGGACGGAGGCGGCGAAGCGCACCAGGCCGGGGTCGCTCACCTTCGCCGGCGGCACGATGAGCGCCGGCCTGGTGTCGGCGGGGGTGCTCTGCGGGGCGTACGGACCGTCGGCGAGCCGCGGGTTGGTCCCGAGCTTGTACTCCGCCAGGTTGGTGAGCCCGTCGCCGTCGAGGTCCATGAGCGCGTCGCCCGCCCAGTTCGGGTTGAGCCCGTTCTTGAGCTCCCACCAGTCGGGCATGCCGTCGCAGTCGGAGTCGCCCGGGCAGGCCGGGAGGGGGTGGGCGGCGCCGTACCGCTCGAGCGTGCCGGCGCCCTGGTTCAGGACGACGACGTCCTGGTTCGGCAGGAGGGCCACGTCGGAGGGCTGCTGCAGCTGCCCGGCCTGCGTCCCGAACTGCCCCAGGGTGGCGACGAACGCGCCGTTCGAGCTCACCACCTGCACCTTGCCCTGGAAGATGTCGGCCAGGTACAGGAGCCCGTTGGCGTCGGTGGCGATGCCGCCGACCCGCGTGACCTGCCCCGGGCCGCTGCCGAAGCCGACCGTGCTCAGGAGGTAGGTGCCCGAGAGCGAGAAGGCGTGCGCCACCGGGCCGAGCTCGTTCGAGGACTGCGCCACCCAGAGGACGCCGCGGGGACCGTCCACGGCGAGCGCCACCGGGCTCAGGAGCGGATTCGCCCCGGCCTGCGTCAGCGCGAGCGCGACCGTCCCGTTGGCGCGGAAGGCGCGGACGCGGTTCATGCTCCGCTCGGCGGCCCAGAGCAGGGCGCTGGCGGGGTCGTAGGCGAGGGCCACGGCGATCCCGCTCAGCAGCTGGGTCCGGATGACGCGGCCGCTCGCCGGGTCGATGGCCAGCAGCTTGGAGTCGTCGGTGGAGACCATCAGCTGGTCGTTCGCGTAGGCCACGGCGACCGGACGTCCGGGCAGGGCGTAGTTGCCCATGAGGCGCCCGTCGCGCGTGACCGCGAAGAGCTGCTTCGTCATGCCGTCCACGACGTAGAGGTCGCCGCTGGGCGCCACCGCGACGCGCTGGGGGGCGCCGAAGGTGGACTCGAGGTGACCCTCGTAGATCGCGAGCACCACCGGCAGCGAGAAGGTGCTCGAGACGGTGACGCCGGCGGCGTTCGTCACGGTGACGGTGACGCCGTAGCCGCCGGGCGCCGTGGGCGCGGTCCAGGTCGCGGTGGCGCCGCTCGCCAGCAGGGTGCCGCCGGTCGAGGTCCACGCGTAGGAGAGCGAGCCGCCGCTCGGGTCGTGGGCCTGGATGGCGAGCGTGACCTTGGTGCCCGGCAGCACCTCGCCGGCGGGGCCGGAGACCTCGTCCACCACGGGAGGCGGCGCGGTGACGACCGTCGTGACCGTCACGGTCATCGGGACGAGGGCCCAGGCGTTGCCGCCGTACAGGCCGACGTCGTCGTCGATGGCGTCGCAGGTGATGGTGTAGCTGCCGGGGGCCGGGGTGGACCAGACGATCGTCGCGGAGGCGGAGGTCGCGGGGGTGACGTCCACGGTGGCGACGGTCCCGCCGCCGGGCAGCGTCCCGCCCGACACCGTGAACTTGAACTGGCGGACGTTGCCGCCGTCCACCTCGTGGGCCGAGCACTGGACGTTGACCGAGCCGTTGGCGGGGACCGGGTTCGCCGCCACCTGCACCCCGTCGATCGTCGGGCCGGTGTTGCGCTTCTGCAGCGCCGCGGCTCGGCCGGGGAACGCAACCGCGAAGACGGCCAGGATCAGGAAAGCGCGAACAGGGGCACGGGGGCTCACGGTGGATGCCATATGCAAATGATCGGCCATCAACCGGGAGTGGCGCGGAACGCGTGTCAGTAGCCTAAGTGGCTGATAATTGGCGAGTTAGTTCGGCTGACGCGACGCGCACCCGGAGAGCGGCCGGGTGAGTTCCCGCTTATGGGGTAATTCACCCAGACCACCTCCCACCACCACCGCTCACTCCCTGCTGCCGGCCGCCGCGAGCCGGGGCCCCGGAGCGCGCCGGCCCGGCTCAGGGCGCGGCCGGCGGAGCCGTTCGCGCGGGGGCCTGGTGGGCCAGCCCCGAGCCTCTCTTGGGCTCGAAGTCGGGGCGCGGGATGGGCTTCTCGGTGTCCGGGTCGTAGTACTGGTTCCAGGGCACGGTCACGCTGCGGACCTTCCAGCGCCCCTCCTCCTGGAGCAGCTCGTACTCCACCTTCATGTCGGCGAGGAACTCCGGCCCGGGCAGCGCGCCCGGCGCGATGGGCCGATCGTGGTACCGCCAGCGCTCCTCGGTGGCGACGGTCATCCGGTCGTTCCCGGGCCGCTTCACGTCCTTCACCTCGAGGCGGAGCAGCTTCGACTCGAGGACCACCTGGCTCTCCTTCTTCAGGTCCACGAGGGCGGCGATCTTCCGCGCCTCCTTGGCGACCGCCACCTCCCGCAGGTGCGAGGGATCGTTCTGGCCGTAGGCCGCGACGACCACCTCGTTGTAGTGGCGCACCGCCTCCTCGCCCTCGCGGCGGGCGGGCGAGCAGGCGAGGCACGCCAGGAGGCCCAGGCGGGCGATGGTTCGCGTCATTCCTCTCCGTCTCCTTCCACGGACGCGGCGCCCTCCCAGTCGGAGCGCAGCGCCTCTCCCCCCCGCTGCACGAATACCAGACCGGCCCACGGTTCGCCCTCGCCGCCGAGCCGGGCCACGCCGGCCGGGACGGCGAGCAGCGCCGAGCCGGCCAGCAGGAGCAGGAACGACGCGAGGACGCCGGGCAGGCCCGGGTCCCGGCTGTACTTGTACTCTCCCCAGCGATCGACCCGGGCCAGGCGGGCGCCGGTGGGGCCGAACGGCGCCGCGTCCGACACCAGGCGCGCCCCCTCGGCCGTCTCGAACCGCACCGAGAGCCGGCCGGTCCCCGCCTGGTCGTGGACGTCGCGCTCGGACTCGGCGACGAAGGTGCCGCGCCCGAGCATCGGGTCGTCCACCCCCACCACGGACCGGTGCTCCCCGGCCTCCAGCAGGTCGAGGACCGTGTAGCGGCCGTCGGGCCACTCGAGCCGGAGCGCGAGCCCGGTGGGGATGGCCTGGAAGAAGTCGATCCCCTCGAACGTCACGCCGGCGGCGCGGTCGAGCGTCGCCGTGAGCCGTCCGGCGCGCGAGCGGAGCCCGAGCCGGCTGCGGCGATCGATGACGTAGCCCGCCTGCCGCTGGAAGGGGTCGAAGGCCGCCAGCGTGGCCTCCACCGCGGGGGGCGACTCCGGCGCCAGCGGGCCGCGCTCGCGGCCGAACACCACCCCGGGCTGGTCGAGGCTCACGGCCTCGCCGCTGGCCAGCCGGAAGAGCCCCTCGTCGTGGAAGAGCTGCTGGACGGCCACCGACGCGAGGAGGCCGAGCAGGCCGAGGTGCAGGATCCAGCCGCCCCAGAACCCGGCGCGCCAGCGGACGAGCGCGTCGCCCCGCCGCGCGAAGCCGCGGGCGCGCAGGAAGGACTCCAGGTCCTGGCCCGGGCGGGCGGGGAAGGGCGCCGCGCCGGGCGGCAGGGCCCCCCGGCTCGCGGCCAGGCACCGGCGCCAGCGCGGGAGGGCGCAGGCGGCGGTGCTCGCGAACAGGAGGGCGTTCCCGGCGAGGAACGGCCAGGACGAGAAGGGCCGATCGAGCCCGGTCGCGGCCGCCCAGCCCGGCGCCGGTGCCGACCCCCGGGCGAAGCTCGCCCACGCGCCCACCCCGCACCAGGCCGCCAGGAACGCGATGAGGCCCAGCGCCAGCCGCGGGGAGCGCAGCCAGCCGAGGACGTGACGGAGAACTGCCATGCGGCACTCTACCCCGGCGACCCGGCCGGGCGTCTAGCCGTGGGTCGAGGAGTTGCTGCAGCCGCAGTACTGCTCGTTGTCGAAGTAGCCGTTCGTGGGCACGGAGCGGATGAAGAGGCGCTTGCTGCTCACCGACTGGTCGTAGGGGTAGACGTTGTCGCTGAACCCGGTGCCGTTGCCGTTGTTGAGCATGCCGATGCTCGAGGAGCCGTGCGGGATGGCGGTGTGGCAGTCGAAGCACTTGATGTTGCCGGCGTGGTCGCCCACGCGGTGCTTGGGGAAGCGGCTCTCGAAGGTGCCGCTCGTCGGGAAGCTGGCGTCGTGGCAGTTGGCGCAGAAGGTGCCAGCGGGCATGCCTGAGCTGGTGTTCTTCACGTTCTCGTCCCAGGTCCGGTTCGGCCCCTTGAGCATGAACTTGTAGGAGGAGCCGTGCGGGCCGCCCGCGTCGTTGGGCGAGTCGGCCTCGTGGCAGTCGCTGCAGGTCATCACGCTCGACATGTTCCAGGGGGGGAGGATGTTCTGCGTCACCGGCCAGTACTTCCCGGCGGTCTTCGGGTCGCCGATGCTGTTGGGCGAGCCGTAGCCGGTCTGGGTGGTGCGGGAGGCCAGCACCGGGTGGTACCCGGCGTTCTTGGTGTTGAACTCCTGCAGCTGATCCGTGTGGGTCATCTGGATCGAGTAGGCCGCCGCGGAGGCCGTCGCGCCGAGGTAGGGCGTGGCGAGCGTGAGCGAGGTGGCGCTCGCCACGCTCGCGATCCTGTAATAGGTGCCGTCGGCGGAGTTCTTGATGAGCGCCCCGACGTAGCGGTTGGGCGTGACCGTGGTGCGCCAGGTCGTCCCCTGGCCGGTCACCGCGGTGGAGTTCTGGGTGAAGGTGGCCGTGCCGACGTAGTAGCTGAAGCCGGAGGCCGACACCGGCGGCGTGGCGCTGCCCCACCAGTAGTTGGAGTGGCACTTGAAGCAGAGGTACGCCTCGAGGTCCGAGTTGTAGACCAGCTTCTTCTTGGCCATGTCGGTCGCGGTCGGCTTGGCGCCGGCGGCGACGTTGGTGAAGTCCGGGACCACGCCCCAGGCGCCGTCGATGGACGGGCCGGCCTTGTTGCTCATCTGCTCGATGCGGTAGGCGACGTTGGTCTGCGCGGTGGCGGGGCCGGCGCCGGTCAGCGTGAGCGTGGTCGGGCCGCTGACGCTCGCGATGGTGTACCAGACGGCCGTGCGGCTGGTGTCGAGCGTGTTGGAGCCGAACTTGATGCGGGCGCCGTTGTAGAAGGAGGTCCAGCGGGTGTCCACGCCGGTGACGGCCGTGCCGCTCGCCGCCACGGAGACCGTCCCGGTGATGTAGGAGTGGCCGCCGCGCTTGGCGAGGTGGGTCACGTGGCAGTCGAGGCAGCTCGCGTGGCGGGTGCCCGGCCCGTTGCCGAGCTGGTTGCCCCAGGCCGCGGCGTTGTACTCGGCGTCGCCGAGCTGGTGCTGGGTGTCGCTGCCGATGGGGTGCGCGTAGAACTTGTTCGCGGGGGAGGCGAGGTCGTTCGAGCGGTTCACGCCGATGACGCCGTTGCCGTGGCAGTTGAAGCAGAGGAAGACGGCCTGGCCGTCGGCGCCCGGCTTGAGCGAGCCGGAGAGCAGCTTCGGGTAGTCGGAGTAGTGGACCGCGCCGAAGGGGTAGGTGTCGTCGGACGGCTGGCGGTCGGCCCGGTCGGAGTGGCACTTGGTGCAGTTGCGCCGGAACCGGGAGCCGTCGCGCAGGGTGTAGCCCCAGGTGCCCCAGACCACGTCGTCGTCGAAGTCGTGCGCGGTCCCGGCGTAGGTGCTCTTGGAGATGGTGTAGCCGCCCGAGTTGATGGGCAGCTGGTGGCAGCTCGCGCACAGGCCGCCGCCGGGCTGGCTCGCGTCGAAGTCGGTGTCCGACACGTTTCCGGCGGCGATCTCGCCGTCGCTGCCGCGCGTCACCGCCCGGCTCGCGCCGGTGGTCGGGTCGCCGTAGACGCCGAAGGAGTGCGTCCAGCCGCCTGGCTCGTTGTGCCGCTTGTCGGGGTGGCACATGTTGAGGCAGGAGCGCGCCGACGGGTCGTTGACGGTCTTGAGCGGCCCGGTGGCCCAGGAGACGTTGTTGTCGGTGGCCGAGGCGTTCGTGCCGGGCACGTTGCCGATGGGGTGGCGCGAGACCTTCGCCACCGTGCCGTTCATGCGCTCCCAGATCTTCTGGTGGCACTGATCGCAGGAGTCGCCGCCGCGGCTCTCGGGGCTGAAGCCGTTCTTGTGCTTGTGGCAGTTGAGGCAGGGGGTCGTCCCGGACTTCTGGGAGTAGTGGGTGTCGGAGTTGCCGCTGTTGCGCCAGCGCGGCACCGACGCGTCCCACGGGTTCGAGGTGCGGGTGTGGCAGGTCTGGCAGGGACCGGTCCCGTCGGAGTTGATGAACGAGGCGTTCGCGGGGCTCCCGCTGTCCACGCCCGAGTCGCCGGTCGTCTTGCGGAACTGCACCGTGCGCGGGGCCTGGACGCCGTTCACGGCCGGCGGGGTGATCTGCTCCCGCAGGAGGAACGTGTTCTTGCTGCCGTGCGGCGTGTGGCAGTCCCGGCAGCCGATGGCGAAGGAGCCGTACTTGCGGCTCGTGGTCTCGGAGGAGTGGGAGCGCAGGCTGTGGCAGTCGGTGCAGATCTGGTCCGAGTTGTCGCGGACGAGGAGGCTGCCGTCGCCGGCGCGGCCCCCCTTGACGACCACGTTGACCGGCCGCGACTGCACCACGCCGGCGCTGGTCCGGGCGCAGGCGCGCAGGATGTAGCTCCCCTGCGACAGCGAGGAGACCTGCGTCTCGAAGATGCCGGCGCGCCCGCCGAGCTGGTAGTTGCCGCTCAGGGTGAGCGCCTTCGTGGTGCCGGTGCAGTCCGGGGCGGCGCCGTTGGTCGAGTACGCGTAGGAGAGCAGGTCGGTCACGCCGTTGGCGGTCGGGCTCCAGACGTGCACCTGCAGGCGGAAGGAGCCGCTCAGCACCTTGTTGTCGGCCGGGTTCACGATCGACACCTGCGGCAGGAGCGAGTAGCCGGCGGTGCTCCCCTCGGGGACGGCGCCGGCGACGACGGCGAAGGCGTTGCCGGTCACGGTGGACCCGGTGGCCGCGGCGGGGGCCGCGAGCGAGACGTCCGGGACCGCGATCTGGAGCTGGAACTGCTTGCCGACGGTGGCGGCGCGCGCCGCGGCCACCGTCACGCGCAGCGTGAGGGAGCTGCCGGCGGTGAGGGTGGTGGAGAGCCCGGAGAGCACGTAGCGGGCGGCGCTGGCGTTCCAGGTGGCCACGCCCAGGATCGCCCCGGTGGAGTCGTTCGCGATCACCACGCTCGCGATGTCGGTGTCGGCGGCCGCGGGGGAGGTCGAGGCCGCGTTGGCGATGGAGATCCCGGAGAGCGTCACGGCGCTCGCCCCGGCGGTGAGCTTGGCGTAGCCGGCGATGACCGGCGCGCCGCCGCGGGTGATCGTCCCCGTGGGCTGCGTGACGGTCGCGAGCGTGGCGCTGGGCAGCGTCACCGAGGGGCCGCCGTAGACGTCGGCGCCCACCGACCAGTTGTTGCAGGAGTCCCGGGTGAACGCCCGGTAGTAGTAGGTGGTCCCGTTCACGAGGCCGCTGTCGGCGCAGCTGGCGATGCTCCCGGAGCAGGCCACGGCGACCTTGGCGGAGAGCGCGGCGCCGGCCGCGTAGCTGGCGGTGCCCTCGCTCGGCGCCGCGTGGATCGGGGCGGTGCTGCGCGCGAGCAGCGTGTAGGCGCCGGTGCTGGTCCAGGTGACCGTCATCTGGCCGGAGCCGGGGCTCGACGCGGCGAGCCCGGTCACCGGGGACGGCGAGACGTTGTCGAGGGTGAGCGTCGCCTCGGCGGTGTCGGAGACGCGGAGGTTGGTCGCGAGCGCCTTGGTCGCGCCCACGACGCGGGCGGTGAGCCCGTACGCGGCGCCGGGGACCTCGGGGAGCAGCGTGTGCGGCTGGGGCGTGAGCTGGATCCGGTACTGCGCCGCGGCGGCCGGCGACACCGGCGCCGGGAGCGAGAGGCCGGTGAAGGTCCAGTCGTCGCCGGCGGCGGGGCGCGTCCCGGTGGCCAGGACCACGTTGTTCCCGTCGGTCAGGGTGACCGCGGCCACCCGCGGGGAGGTGCCGGCGGCGAGCCGCACGGTGAGGCCGGTGACGGTGTCGGCCGCGCCGCTGCTCGCCTGGAGGCTGAAGGCGTCGGCGAAGGTCATGCCGTCGCCGGGGCAGAGGGTAGCGACGCTGGTCGCCGCGGGGGAGCCGTCGGCGAGGGTGGTGGTCGGGCCGGGCGTGACCGGGCCCGCGACGTTGCTCGCGCCGGAGTAGTTGCCGTAGAGGTCCACCGCGAACGCTTGGTAGTACCAGGTGCCGCTCGCCTGGGTGTCGGTGCAGCTCGTCCCGGGCTTCGCCACCACGCAGGCCACCGTACCGTTGCCGAGGGCGTTGCCCACGGCGTAGGTGGTCCCCTCGGCCGGCACGCCGGTGAAGGTGGCCGAGGCGCCGCGGACCACCACCACCTGGCTGAGGTCGCTGTTGAGCGGGTTGGTCCAGGCCAGGCTCTCCTGGTTGGTGCCCGCCTGCGCGGAGAGGCCGCTGGGCGGCGACGGCGGGAGGTTGTCCACGACGATCCGGGCGCTGTCCCCGTCGGTGAGGGTGACCGGGAGCGCGCTCGTCACGCCGTACACCACCGCGCGGACGGTCCAGGTCTTCACGGCCGGGAGCGCGGCCGAGGACTTGGGCGTCACCCGCACCCGGTACTCGGTCGCCGTGGTGGTGGCGAGGATGGCCGGGTTGAGGGCGACGTCGAAGGTGTCGAGGGCCGGGTTGGCGACCGAGCCGTACACCGTGCTGCCGCTCGCGTTCGTCACCTCCACCAGGCTCACCGCCTCGGCCGTGCCGGCGTCGAACGCCAGGGTGACGGCGAAGATGGACGGGCTGGTGTTGGAGGTGGTGGAGACGAGGAAGCCGTCGAGCAGGATGGCGCCGCTGCCGGGCGCGACCACGGTGCCGTTGGTCGCCTCCTTGGTGGCGACGTCGGCGACGGTGATGGTCCCGGAGGTGCCCTCGTCCACCACCAGGGTGCCCGAGGCGTCGCCGACCGCGCGCGAGTCGCCCACGTACATCGTGATGGAGTTGCCGGCGCTGTTCGTGACCAGCGCCACCTGCATGGCGAGGTTGGTGCCGGCCGGTGCCACGCCCGCGACCCGCGACAGGTCGGGCGTGAGGACGCCGCCTCCGGTCGGGACCGCCACCTCGGTGTAGCCCCACGGGTAGAAGAAGCCGCCCATGGCGTAGCCCAGGGTGAAGCGCACCGTGGCCGCGAGCGCGCTCACGGACTTGTTGAAGGCGAAGCGGGTTCCGCTCCCCGCGGGCTTGCCGGTGACGAGGGTGTCGGCGGTATAGGCCGTGTCGCTGATGGCGAGCAGCACCTCGTACGGGCCGCTCTGGGAGGTCGAGATGGAGGTGCCGGTGTTGCAGAGGAAGGCGCCGGTGTTCATCGCGCTGACGCGCCGCTGCGCGAGGTTCGAGGCCGTGCTGCAGCCCCAGGAGTTGTACGTGGCGCCGGCGCTGACCGTGTATCCGCCGAAGGTGCCCGTCGTGTCCGAGGGCTGCCAGCGGTAGGTCACGGTCTGGGCGGCCGCCGGCACGGCCCAGAAGGCGAGCGAGACCAGGAGCACGAGCAGGCCACGGCGAGCCGTGCTGCGAGCCGTGCATCGCGACGCGTGGAGCACCCGGGCCGGCGGAGAGAGTCGGGGCATGTGGCCCCTTTCGTGCAAATATCGTTCCGCCGACCCGTGACCAGGGCTCGTGCCGAGCTCCGTGCGCCGGGGCGAGGCTGCCGCGGGCTTGCGAGGCCGGCGAGCCCGCGGAGTCACAAAGGGTGAAGGGAGAAGGGCGAAAAAGACTTACCGCGTTAGGGCTAAATCGCCCAGGGGTGGGGGTACTGACCCATGTGAGCTAGTCCGCCGCCCCCGCAGGCGCCGGTCCCGGACGACCCCGGGTCACGGGGACCGGCTCTGCCTCACGGGAGCCAGACTTGCGGCTCGCGCCCGTGGCGGTCTATGCAGGGCCCATGCAGAGCCTTACCTTCTGGGCAGCCGTCACCTGCTACGCTGTCGCCTCCGTCCTGTTCTTCCTCTCGGTCGCCCTGCGGGGCGTCCGGACCGGTCTGGCGGCGAGGGTCGTGGTGGCGGTGGGTCTGCTGCCGCACGCGGTCTCCCTGGCCCTCCGCTGGGCGGAGGTCGGCCACGGGCCGTACAGCACCCGGTACGAGGTGATCTCGAGCAACGTGCTGGTGCTGGTCGCGGCCTGGCTCGGCGCGAGCGCCTTGGCGCGAGGCCTGCGCCCGCTCGGCGCCTTCGTCGCTCCCGTCGCCTTCCTGGCCATGGGCTGGGCCGTCATGACCTTCGGGGTGAAGGCCGAGGTCCCGATCATCTTCAAGTCGTACTGGCTCGCGCTGCACATCGGCTTCGCCAAGCTGTTCGGCATGAGCATGATGCTGTCCGCCGGCTGCGCCGCCGCGTACCTCCTCCGCACGCGCCCGTCGGCCGCGCCCGCCCGCAGGGAGGCCGCGGCGCGGCTCGGGCGCTACGCGCACCAGCTCCTGCTCGTGGCCTTCTTCCTGCTCGGGGTGATGATCGCGGCCGGCGCGCTCTGGGCGCACCAGTCCTGGGGCCGCTACTGGGGCTGGGATCCCATCGAGACGAGCTCGCTCGTCACCTGGCTCGTCCTCGGCATGATCCTGCACCTGGGCTCGCTCCACGGCTGGTCGGGGCGGCGCCTGGCCTGGCTCAACTTCGTCGCCCTCGGCTTCGCCATCGTGACCGTGTACGTCGTCGCGATGGTCGTGCCGACCATCCACAACTCCTACCTGATCGCTCGCTGACGCCCCGCCGGCCCGGGGAGCCCCGGGCCGGCGCCGGATCGATCAGGGCAGCAGGTAGTCCACCTGCAGGCCGATCCAGTCCGTCCAGAGATCGCTCGGGATCCCGGCGCCTCCGGGCGGCGAGGAGGGCTGGCTCGGCACCGCCAGGAGCGCGATCCGCCCCTGCTGGACGAAGTTGCCGGACAGCGACGGCAGGGGCGCGTCGATCGCCCCCGGCGCCGCCTCGGTGCCGGAGGTGGTCCCGAGCGCGACCCAGGTCCCGGCGATCCAGTCCCAGGCCAGGAGGTCCACCCCGTAGGTCGCGGCGCCGCTCGCCAGCCCGCCGGCGGTGAGGTCGCCGCGGCCGGCGCCGGCGTAGCTCGCCGAGGCGCCGGTGAGCGTCGCCTGCGCGTCCACGGCGAAGAGGGCGACCTGGGCGGCGGTGGTGGCGGACGGCGTCCGGCGATCGAGCTGCCAGAGATCGCCGAGGTCGAGGTTGAGCGGCAGGTCGCCCGGCAAGGTCGAGGCCGAGCCGCCGAGGAGCGCGAGCGCGCCGGCGGCGGGGCTCCAGGCCAGGGCCGCGGCGGTGCGCGGGCCCGGCGAGCGGAGCCCGCCGGCCGGCAGGGCCGGGCGCGTCCAGCTCGCGCCGTCCCACTCCCAGGCCGCGCCGTCGTCGTCCACGAGCACGGTGCGGCTGGCGAGGGGGTCGTAGGCGAGCGCGGGCGAGCCGGAGGCCGGCGGGCTCCCGGCGGGCGCCCGCGAGGTCCAGCCGCCGGCGCCCAGCTCCCAGGTGTCCTGGAGCGGCTGGGCGCCGCCCCCGAGCCCGCCGAAGAGCACCGTCACGCCGCGGCGGCCGTCGAAGGCGAGGCCGCCGTACGCCCGGGCCGGGGGCGGGCTCGCCGGCTGGAGCTCGGTCCAGTCGTTCCCGTCCCAGGTCCAGGTCTCGGCGAGCAGCGCGCCGCTCGCGTCCACGCCGCCGAAGAGCACCGTCACCCCGCGCGCCGCGTCCCAGGCGAGGGCGTGCCCGCCGCGGGCGCTCGGCAGGTGGGCCGGGGCGCGCTGCTGGAAGGAGGTCCCGTCGAGCTCCCAGGTGGCGCAGGTCGGGCTCGCGTCGGCGGTGCAGCCGTGGAGCACCGTCACGCCGCGGGCGGCGTCGAAGGCCATGGCCCCGGCCGCGAGGACCGGCACGTCCGCCGTGCCCTGGTGCCAGCCGGACGCGTCGAAGGTCCAGGCGTCGCTGGCGGCGGGGCTCGGATCGGTGCCGTTGCCGTGCGCGAAGAGGGCCCGCTGGGTCCCGTCGAAGACGAAGGGGGCCCGGGCGCGCGCCGCCGGGACCGCGGGCGCGGTGGGATAGCCGGACCAGGCGTTCGAGGCGTAGCTCCAGACCGCGAGCTGGTCGGGGAGCGCGTCGCCGGCGAGGAGCACCCGGGGCACGTCGGCGCCGAGGGTCCCGGGGTACCAGGCGAGCACGTGGGAAGAGCGGGGGCCGGCGGGGAGGTCCGGCCCCTGCGTCCAGCGCGAGCCGTCGAACCGCCAGGTCTCGAGCCCCACGCTGGAGGGCTGCCCGCCCTGCAGCACGGCCACCCCCGCGTTGGCGTCGTAGGTCATCGCGGCGCCGCTGCGCGCGGTCAGGGTGGGCGGGACCGGCTGCTGCGTCCAGCCCGCGCCGTCGAACTGCCACGAGTCGCCGAGCCGGTCGCCGGCGGCGCCCAGGCCGCCGAAGAGCACGCAGCGCTGGACCGTCTGCACGTAGGCCATGGCGGCCCCGGAGCGGGCCGGCGGCGCGGGCGCCACGGGGACCTCCGACCAGCCGCCGGCGAGATCGTAGGACCAGGTGTCGCCGAGCGCCCCGGCGGCGCCGGTGCCGCCGAAGAGCACCACCGCCTGCCGCATCACGTCGAGGGCGAGCGAGGCGTCGAAGCGGGCCGGGGGCGCCCCCGCGAGCGCGAGCTCGGTCCAGGCGGCGCCGTCCCAGGACCAGGTGTCGCCGAGCGGCGCGCCGGCGCCGTCGAGGCCGCCGAAGAGCAGCACGCTGCCGGTCCCGAGGTCCACCATGGCGGCGTTGGAGCGCGGCGGCGGCTTCACCCCGCCCGACGGCGCCGCCGCGGTCCAGGTCCCGGAGAGCGGGTCGAGCTCCAGCGTCTCGTCGAGCACCTGCGCCCCGTCCCAGCCGCCGAAGACCACCAGCCGGCCGCGGAGCGAGTCGAGGGCGCCGGCGACGTGGGCGCGCGCCCCGCCGGAGAGGAGGCTCCAGCCGCCGCCGAGGACGGCGCCGGGCACCGCCGCGGGCGTGGGGATCACGACCCCGTCCCGCAGCGCCGCGGCCGCCGCGTCGGCGGCCGAGACCTCGTCCCCGAGGAGGAGCGCGTCGCCCGGGCCGGCCTGCCGGGGGTCGAAGGGGGCGCTGAAGGCGTAGAGCGCGCCCGAGAGCGGCGTGAGCGGCGCGTGGCGGTCGCGCCCCGCCAC
The DNA here is from genome assembly GCF_023169965.1 of Anaeromyxobacter paludicola. Taxonomy (NCBI): domain Bacteria; kingdom Pseudomonadati; phylum Myxococcota; class Myxococcia; order Myxococcales; family Anaeromyxobacteraceae; genus Anaeromyxobacter; species Anaeromyxobacter paludicola. The sequence goes on from NZ_AP025592.1 coordinate 555,993, forward strand.
CGTGAGCAGCGCGCTCACCCGGCGCGACAGCGCGGCCGCGGCGGTGTTGCCGGCCTTGTCGGTGGCCACCACCCGCACCCGGTCGCCCGGGACCGGGCCCACCGCCTGGTCCGCGAAGCTGCCGTCGGCGGCGGCGGGGAAGGGGGCGGCGAGCGGCGCGCCGGTGCCGGGGTGGAGGAGGTCCACCTCGCGGACCGCCAGGAAGGTCGGGTCCACGACCGCGCCGGAGAGGCCGTGCACCGCGGTCGCGCCGCCGGGCTGGAGCGCGTAGACCACGAGCGTCGGATCGATCACGGGCGGGGTCACGTCGGCGTTGAGCGCCTCGACGGCGGCGCTCGAGGAGAGGCCGCACTTGTCGGTCGCGCTCACCCAGAGCCGGGGGTAGCTCGCGCTCAGGGTGCCGACCGGGATCTCGAGGAAGCTGCCGTCGGCCGCCGCCGCGCTCCCCTGGGCGACGAGATCGGCGCCGGGGGGGAGGGCGGGCGAGGTCGCCACGTCCACGGTCGCCACGAAGCAGCCGGCGGCGAACGCGGCCGCGCCGCCGCTCACGCCGTCCTGCAGGCCGAGCGCGCGCCGGTGGATCGAGACCTGCGCACCGTCGCCGGCCGGGCCGGCGGTGTCGCGCCCCACCTGCACCTCGACCCGCGCCCCCTCGTTGCCGCACTTGTCCACGCCCGCCGCCAGCAGGCGGGCGGGGGTGATCGCGCCGGCCGGGAGGAAGGGCGGGCCGAGCGGCACCTCGGCGAAGCCGCCGTCCGCGGCGGCCGGCGTCGCGCCGAGGAGCGTGCCGTCCGGCAGGTAGAGGCGGATCGCGGTGAGCGCGCTCGCGTCGACGAACGCGCCGGCGTGCCCGGCGACGCCGTCGAAGGAGAGCAGGTCGCGCCGGGCGAAGCCGAGCCGCGCGCCGTCGCCCACGGGGCCGTCGAGATCGCGGCCCGCCGGGATGCTCACCGGGGCGCTCTCGACGCCCGCCTGGCTCACCGCCGAGGCGAAGACCTCTCGCGGCGCCGCGTTCCCGGCGGAGCCGTCGCTGGCCGGGATCGCCGTCTCGGGGAAGGACCCGTCGGCGGCCGGGACCGCGGTGGCGAGCAGCGCGCCGGCGGCGCTGCGCAGGTTGACCTTGGCCGGGCGCTCGAGGAGGTTCGAGGAGGCCATGCCGGGGAGCGCCCCGGCCGCCCCCGCGACGGCGTCGTCCTGCCCCATCGGCTTGCGGACGATCTGGAGCCTGGCGACGTCGAGGACGGGGGGGAGGGAGGTGTCGGGCGAGAGCGACATCGCGGGCGCGCCCACGGTCCGGCCGTACGCGACGGTCACCGCCGCGGTGGCGCTGGCGTAGCCGGAGGCGGCGGCGAGGAGCGTCCGCGGCCCGGGGCTGGCGCCGGAGATGCGGTAGGTCCCGTCGGCGGCCGTGGTGGCGGCGAGCTGGGTGCCGGGGATCGTGACCAGCACGCCGCTCGAGCTCGCGGCGCCCTGCAGCGTGACCTGCCCGGTGACGTCGCCGATCGGGGAGAGGGTGAGCGCGGGCGCCTGGGCGGTCTGGCCGGCGACGACGGTCGCGGTCGCCGAGACGCTCCGCTCGACCGTCCACGGCGCGCTGGCGACCACGAGGTAGGTTCCGGGGAGGAGCCCGGAGAACTGGCGCTGCCCCGCCGCGTCGGTGGTGGCGGCGGCCGTGGTCGGACCGGTGAGCGAGAGCTGCACCCCCGACTGGTCGGCCTCCCCGGTGAGCGCCACCGTCACCTGGAGCGCGCCGCTGGCCGCCGGCGGCACGGTGCCGCTGCCGGGATCGCAGGCGGAGAGGAGGGCGGTCGCCAGCAACGCGACGGCCGGCGGTACCCGGGCAGGGCAGCGGGGGAGAAAGGGCATGCGGGGCGGGCCTCCAGGCGGGCATCTTAGCCCATCTGGGAGGAGGTTTGCCCCTGCAAGGGTCCCGCGAACGTGGGGGAAATCGCCCACCCGGGCCGGCCGCGCGCGAAGGCGCGGAGGCCGACTACGCGAAGACCACGGTCTTGTTGCCGTGGACGATGACCCGGTCCTCGCAGTGCCAGCGGACGGCGCGCGCCAGCACCCGCCGCTCCAGGTCGCGCCCGAGGGCCTTCAGGTCCTCCACCGCGTGCCGGTGGGAGACCCGCGCCACGTCCTGCTCGATGATGGGCCCGGCGTCGAGCTCCGCGGTCACGTAGTGGGCCGTCGCGCCGACGATCTTCACCCCGCGCTCGAAGGCCTGCCGGTACGGGTCGGCGCCGACGAAGGCGGGGAGGAAGGAGTGGTGGATGTTGATGAGCCGGTTCTGGAACCGCGCCGCGAAGTCCTCGGAGACGATCTGCATGTAGCGGGCGAGCACCACCACGTCGGCGTCGGCGAGGAGCTCGAGCATGCGGGCCTCGGCCTGGGGCCGCTGGCTCCGATCGTTCGGCACGTGCTCGAAGCGCACGCCGAAGCCCTCCACCGCCGCCCGGAGGTCGGGGTGGTTCGAGATCACGAGGGACAGGTCGGCCGCGAGGTCGCCGCGCTGGAACTGCCAGAGCAGCTCGAGCAGCGCGTGGTCGTGCCGGGACACCAGCACCGCCACCTTCTTGCGCTCCGAGCAGAGGTCGAGCCGCCACTGCATCGCGTACGGGCGCGCCACCTGGAGCTCGAACAGCTCGCGCAGCCGGTCCAGGGTCACGTCGAGCCCGCCCGTCTGCAGCTCGAGCCGCATGAAGTAGGCGCCGGGCTCGGCGTCGGTCGAGTGCTGGTCGAGGTCGGTGATGTTGGCCCCGTGGGCGAACAGGAAGCTGGAGATGGCGGCCACGAGGCCGGGCCGGTCGGGGCACTGGATGAGCAGGACGGCGCGGGGATCGGTCTTCACGCGCCGGACCTTACCAGCGAGCCGCCGGGGCGCAAGGGGGCGGCGCCGCGGCGGCCGTGAGGGAGCGCTCTCCGGGCCCTCAGTGCGCCCGCCCGAGCGCGTGCTGCCAGGCGTGCAGCACCGCCGCCGCGATCTCCTCCACCCCCGGCCCGCGGGTCACCTGGGCGAAGACGAACGGCCCCTCGCCGCGCATGCGGCGGGCGTCGCGGTCCATGACGCCGAGGTCCGCGCCGACGGCGGGCGCGAGGTCGGTCTTGTTGACGACGAGGAGGTCGGACTGGGTGATCCCCGGCCCGCCCTTGCGCGGCACCTTGTCCCCGCCCGCCACGTCGATGACGTACACGGTGAAGTCGGCCAGCTCCCGGCTGAAGTGGGCGGCGAGGTTGTCGCCCCCCGACTCGATGAAGAGCAGGTCGGGCCGGTGCTCCCGCGTCAGCGCCTCGAGGGCGAGCAGGTTCGCGGTCACGTCCTCGCGGATGGCCGCGTGCGGGCAGCCGCCGGTCTCCACCGCCCGGATCCGCTCCGGGGGCAGCGCCTCGTTGCGGGTGAGGAACTCGGCGTCCTCGCGGGTGAAGATGTCGTTCGTCACCACGGCGAGCGAGAGCGCGTCGCGCAGCCGCCGGCAGAGGGCGAGGACCAGGGCGGTCTTGCCGCTCCCGACCGGGCCGCCGACGCCGACCGTGAAGGCGCGGGCGGAGAGGTCGCGGTGGAGCGGCGGGGCGCGGCCGCCGAAGGTGCCGGGGGCGGCGGGGTGATCGTGGCCAGCGTGCAGGTGCATGTTCAGCTCCGGAAGAGCCTCGAGTAGAGCCGGTCGGCCTGGGCCTGGGCGAGCTCGAGGAGGGGTGAGGTGAGGGCGGCCTCGGAGGGCGAGCGCGCCTCGCAGGCGGCGAGGGCCTCCTCGAGGGCCGGGGCGAGCGCGGCCTGGAGCCCCTGCGCCTCGAGCGGCCCCGCCGCGCCGAGCCGCACCGCGGCCGAGAGCACGCCGCGCAGGACGAGGAAGAGGTGCAGCCGGCCCGCCTGCAGGCGCTCGAGCCCGAGCGCGCCGGCGACGGCGCCGAGGGCGACCGGGAGGTGGCCGGGGAGCCCGTCGCGCGCCACCTCCCCGGCGAGGCGCGCCGGCTCGCCGCCGAAGGCCGCGGCCGCGGCGCGCCAGAGCCCCTGCCCCTGCTCGCGGCTGGCCCGGTTCGCGACCGCGGCCACGAGCTGGGCGTCGAGCCGGCGGTCGAGGGCGGCGTGGGCGGCGGGGTCCGCCTGGGCCGCCAGGACGAAGGGGAGGGTGAGGTGGCCGGCCTGCCAGAGCGCCTCCACCGCGAAGGCGCGGAGCCCCGCGGCCCCGCGCACGAGCCCGAGCTGCGCGGCGGCCTCGAGCCCCCCGGAGTGGGCGAAGCCGCCGGCCGGGAAGGCCGAGTCGGCGAGCTGCCAGAGCGCGAGGTCGGCGGCGCGCATCAGAAGAGGAAGTAGCGGCGCGCCAGGGCGACGCGGGCCGCCGGCGCGCAGGTGAGCGACACGCCGTCGGCGGTCACCTCGTAGGTCTCGGGGTCCACGCGGAGGGCGGGGAGGGCGTCGTTGAGCCGCATGTCCTTCTTCCCGAGCCCCCGGCAGCCGCGCACCGCCTCGACCCGCTTCGCGAGGCCGAGCCGCGCGCCCACCCCGGCCTCGGCGGCCGCGCGGGAGACGAAGGCGACCGAGGTGGCGCCGCGCGCCCGGCCCAGCGCGCCGAACATGGGGCGCATCCGGACCGGCTGCGGGGTGGGGATGGACGCGTTGGCGTCGCCCATCTGCGACCAGGAGACGAAGCCGCCCTTCAGGACCAGCTCGGGCTTGGCGCCGAAGAAGGCCGGGCTCCAGAGCACGAGGTCGGCGAGCTTCCCCACCTCCACCGAGCCGACGAGGTGCGAGAGGCCGTGGGCGACGGCCGGGTTGATGGTGTACTTCGCGAGGTAGCGCCGGATGCGGAGGTTGTCGTTCTCGCCGCGCTCCTCCGGGAGCCGCCCGCGCTGCCGCCGCAGCTTGTCGGCGGTCTGCCAGGTCCGCGCGATCACCTCGCCGACCCGCCCCATCGCCTGCGAGTCGGAGGACATCATGCTGATCGCGCCCATGTCGTGGAGCAGGTCCTCGGCGGCGATGGTCTCGCCGCGGATGCGGCTCTCGGCGAAGGCCACGTCCTCCGGGATGGACGGGTCGAGGTGGTGGCAGACCATGAGCATGTCGAGGTGCTCCTCGAGCGTGTTCACGGTGAAGGGCCGGGTGGGGTTGGTGGAGGAGGGGAGCACGTTCGGCTCCCCGCAGACCCGCAGGATGTCCGGGGCGTGGCCGCCGCCGGCCCCCTCGCTGTGGAAGGTGTGGATGGTGCGCCCGGCGAAGGCGGCGATGGTCTGCTCGGCGCAGGAGGACTCGTTGAGGGTGTCGGTGTGGATCGCCACCTGGACGTCGTGGTCCTCGGCGACGCGCAGGCAGGCGTCGATGGCGGCTGGCGTCGTGCCCCAGTCCTCGTGCAGCTTCAGGCCCGCCGCGCCGGCCAGGATCTGCTCCACGAGCCCCTCGGGCCGGGAGCTGTTGCCCTTGCCGAGCAGCGCCACGTTGAGCGGCAAGGCGTCGCAGGCCTGCAGCATCCACTCCGTCTGGAGCGCGCCGGGGGTGCAGGTGGTGGCCTTGGTGCCGGTCGCCGGGCCGGTGCCGCCGCCGACGAAGGTGGTGATGCCGCTCGCGATCGCCTCCTCCGCCTGCTGCGGGCAGATGAAGTGGATGTGGCTGTCGATCCCGCCGGCCGTGAGGATGAGCCCCTCGCCCGCGAGCGCCTCGGTCCCGGCGCCGACCACCATGCCGGGCGTGACCCCCGCCATGACGTCGGGGTTCCCGGCCTTGCCGATCCCGGCGATCCGGCCGCCCTTCACGCCCACGTCGGCCTTGTAGACGCCGGTGTGGTCGAGGATCAGCGCGTTGGTGATGACGAGGTCGAGGGCCTCGTCGTCGGGGACGCCCGCCGCCTGGCCCATGCCGTCGCGCAGCACCTTGCCGCCGCCGAACTTGCACTCGTCGCCGTAGCTCGTGAGGTCGCGCTCCACCTCGGCCACGAGCGCGGTGTCGCCGAGCCGGACCCGGTCGCCGGTGGTCGGCCCGTAGATCTCCGCGTAGTGCCGCCGGTCGAGGGTCCTCATTCCGCCTCCTCCTGGTGCGCGAAGCCGAGCGCCGCCACCTTCGCCATGGCGGCCTCGAGCCCCTCGGGCGAGACCGGTCCGTCGGCGAGGCCGTTGCCGCCGCGGATGACGCGCGCGCCGGCGATCTCCACCAGCGGCACCCGCTTCGTCTCGCCCGGCTCGAACCGGACCGCCATGCCGGCCGGGACGTCGAGCCGGCGGCCGTAGGCGCGCCGCCGGTCGAAGCGGAGGTACGGGTTCGCCTCGACGAAGTGGTAGTGGCTCCCGACCTGGATCGGGCGGTCGGCGAGGTTGGTGACGGTGAGCGTGATCGCCTCGCGGCCGGCGTTGAGCGTGAGCTCGCCCGGCGCGGGGAGCAGCTCGCCCGGCACCGGCTCCTCCTCCGCCGGCGCGGCGAAGACCGCCGGGTCGGGGACCGGCAGGAAGCTGCCGTGGAGCGCCAGCGCGAGGTCGCCCTGCTCGGCGGCGATGGGGTGGTGGACGGTGACGAGCTTGGTGCCGTCCTCGAAGGTCCCCTCCACCTGCACCTCCGGCACGAGCTCGGCCACGCCGGGGAGCACCTGGCGCCGGCCGAGCATCCGGCGGCCGAGCTGCATCAGCTCCTGCACCGAGCGGCCGTCGCGAATCAGCTCGAGGAGCTGGGTGGCGAGGAGCGCCACCGCCTCGGGGTGGTTGAGGCGCAGGCCGCGGGCGAGCCGCTTCTGCGCCAGGAAGCCGGCCTGGTGGAGCTGGAGCTTGTCGAGCTCGCGTGGACTGAGGTGCATTCGGATCCTCCTGGGGTCACCACTTGCGCTGGAGCGGGTCGCCGCCGAGCTCGGCGCCGAGCGGGGAGAGGCAGCGGGCGAGGAGCGCCGCGAGCCGGCCGCGGTCCTCGGCCCCGAACCGGGCCACCACGCCGCCCGGGACCTCGGCGACCGACCCGAGGAGCCCGTCCGCCGGATCGGCGGCGCGGGCGGCCGCGACGAGGGCGGCGGCGGCGCGGGCGGCGCGCGGCCCGAGGGCGACGGCGGACGCGACCGCGTCGAGCCGCCCCATCCGCGCGGCCAGCGGCGCGCCCGGCAGGTCCTCGAGCAGGAGCGCGTCCGCGATCGCGAGGGCGCCGCCGCGCCAGACCTCGAGCCGGCTCTCGACGCGGGAGAAGGCCCAGCGCTCGCCGCGGGCGGCCCGGCCGGAGGCGAGCGCGTCGAGCGCGACCAGGCTCGCGCCGGGCGCGAGGCGGAAGGACTGGCGCTGCCGGAGCCGGGCGCCGGCGAAGCAGCAGAGCGGGTCGGGCAGGGACGCGAGCAGGGCGCCGTCGCCGGCCTCGGCGGCGAGCACCTGCTCCGCCGTCGGGCCGGGGGAGCGGTACACCTTCGCGACCGACTGCGTGCCGAGGAAGAGGGTCGCGCCGGGCCCCACCTCCACCGAGAGCCGCACCCGGTCTCCGGCCACGAGGCCGCCGCCGAGGCTGGAGGTGAAGGCCCAGACGGCGGCCCCGCGCCGCCGCGGGACGAGCAGGTGGAGCGGCGCCGCGGCGTGCGCGTCGAGCAGCGCGGTCGCGCCGTCGGAGAGCCCCGCCTCGATCCGGCCGGTGCCCGCTCCAACCATCGCGGCAACCGCTTCGGGGTGCTCGGCGCCCAGGCAGGCGGCTGCCGCCGGCGCGGGCAGCGCCCGGACCGAGGGTGTGGATGGGGCGGGGTTGTCGAAGGCGATCACGTCTGAATGGGTCAAGGGCAAGGAGCGTGCCTTGATCTCGCGCAAGGTCTGGCTCGCCGGAACGTGGAAACCTTCAACAGCCGCAGTGCGACGGCGGGGTGGAGGGATCGTTGATGCCTCCAGGGGGACGCATGGCGCAAGAGGATCTAGCGGGCGAGCCACGCCCGGAGCCAGTCCGGCTGCCGCCGGAGCCGCACGTCGAGGTGACGGGGCGGCACGAGCTTCACGCCATCGGGTCGGCCATCCCCTGGCGACACCGGCTCTCGACCAAGCTCCTCGGCATCACCGCGGGGCTCACGCTCGCGGCCATCGCCGGGCTCGCCTACGTGGAGCTCGAGATCCAGAAGCAGCGGCTCGACGCGGCGACCCGGTCGGTCGCGCTCTTCAGCGAGACCATCAAGAGCGCCACCCGCCAGTCGATGCTCGACGACCAGCGCCCGCAGGTCTACCAGGCCATGCAGGCGGTCGGGCGGATGGAGGGGATCGAGAAGGTCCGCATGATGAACAAGGAGGGGGGCGTCACCTTCTCCTCCGACGAGAGCGAGATCGGGCGGGTGATCGACAAGAAGGCGGAGGCCTGCTACGCGTGCCACGCCGCGGGCCAGCCGATCGCGCGCGTGCCGCAGGCCTCCCGCGCCCGCATCTACCAGGCGGGCGAGCACCGCGTGATGGGCATGGTGTCGCCCATCTACAACGAGCCCTCCTGCTGGTCGAAGTCGTGCCACGCGCACTCGCCGGGGCAGCAGCTCCTCGGCGTCATCGACGTGGGCGTGTCGCTCGCCGAGGTGGACACCCAGGTGATGGCCTTCCGGCGCGGGAGCCTGGCGCTCACCGGCGTGATCGTGCTCTGCCTGGCGGTCTTCTTCTACTTCTTCGCGCGGATCCAGGTGGTCCAGCCGGTGGCGGCGCTGGTGCACGCCACCCGGCAGGTCGCGACCGACCAGCTCGACGTCGAGCTGCGGATCGACTCGCGGGGGGAGCTCGGCCTGCTCGCCGCCTCCTTCAACGACATGACGCGCGAGCTGCGCCGGGCCGAGGGCGATCTCCACCGGCTCATGGGCAGCCTGGAGCACGAGGTGGAGGAGCGGACCGCCGCCCTCAAGAGCGCCCAGGCGCAGCTCATCCAGTCGGAGAAGCTCTCCTCGCTGGGGCGGCTCTCGGCCTCCATCGCCCACGAGATCAACAACCCGCTCGCCGGCATCCTCACCTTCTCGAAGCTCCTCATCCGCACCCTCGAGCAGGGGCCGCCCAACGACGCCACCCGCCGGAGCTGCATCAAGAACCTGGCGCTGGTGCAGCGCGAGACCGAGCGCTGCTCCGCCATCGTCCGCAACCTCCTCGACTTCGCGCGCGAGCGGCCGCTGGCGCTCAAGGAGGTGGACGTGAACAAGGCGGTCGAGGAGTGCGTCCAGCTGCTCGGCCACCAGTTCATGCTCTCCGGCATGGAGCTCGCGGTCGAGCTCGGGCCGGTGCCGATGGTGGAGGCCGACTTCGGCCAGCTCCGGCAGGCGTTCGTGAACGTGTCCATGAACGCCTGCGAGGCGATGGCGCGGGGCGGCAAGCTCGTGGTCCGGACGCAGCTGCTCGAGCAGGCGCACCAGGTGGAGGTGAGCTTCTGCGACACCGGCCCCGGCATCCGGCCCGAGCACCTGGCCAAGATCTTCGACCCGTTCTTCACGACCAAGGAGAGCGGCACCGGCCTCGGGCTCTCGGTGGTGTACGGCATCGTCCAGCGCCACCACGGGCACGTGGAGGTGAAGAGCGACCTGGGGAAGGGGACCTGCATCCACATCCGGCTGCCGGCGATGGAGGCGCGGAAGGAGGCCTGACGGCCCCGTCCCGCGCGAGAAGGGCGGCCCGTTGGCGGCGGACATCCATGTCTGGTGGATCGGCGAGAGGGAGGCTTCGGCGGGCATGCTCGAGCACGTGCGCGCGCACCTCACCGGCGCCTTCCGGGCGGAGGTGGCGCTCCACCACGACCCGCGCCGGCCCGCCGACGCCTGGGACGCGCGCCGCCGCCAGCACTCCTCGAAGAAGATGCTCTCCTTCCTGCTCGAGCAGGGCCCGCCGCCGCCGGCGCGCGTCCTCGGGATCACCGACCAGGACCTCTTCATCCCCATCCTCACCTTCGTCTTCGGGGAGGCGCAGCTCGGGGGACGCGCGGCGGTGGTCTCGACGGCGCGGCTCGACGACGGGGTGCCGGTGGTGAGCCCCCGCGTGCTCGCGGAGCGGGTGGCCATCGAGTGCGTGCACGAGGTGGGGCACGCCTACGGACTGCTGCACTGCGCCTCACCCCGCTGCGCCATGGGCCGCTCGCCCAGCGTGCGGGACGTGGACGCCAAGAAGCCTCAGCTCTGCCGGGACTGCCTCTCCCGGCTCGCGGAACGGAACGATCGATCGGGAGGGTGAACCATGGGCAACGAGAGAACGCGGATCCTGGTGGTCGACGACGAGGAGATCGTCCGGGAGTCCCTGGGCGGCTGGCTCGAGAAGGACGGCTTCTTCGTGCAGAGCGTGCCGGACGGGAAGTCGGCCGTCGAGGCGCTCGAGAAGGAGCGCTGGTCCATCCTGCTCACGGATCTCAAGATGCCGGGCATGGACGGGCTGCAGGTGCTCGAGGAGGCCAAGAAGCGGCAGCCCGACCTGGTGGTGGTGCTGATGACCGCGTACGCGACCATCGACACCGCCGTCTCGGCGATGAAGCTCGGGGCCTACGACTACCTCGTGAAGCCGTTCGACCCCGAGGAGCTGTCGCTGATGATGCAGAAGATCGTCTCGCAGCAGACGCTGGTCCGGGAGAACGCGGTGCTCCGGAAGGCGCTCAAGCGCGAGTACGGCTTCCATGACGTGGTCTCGAAGAGCCCGGCCATGCAGCAGGTCTTCGAGCTCGCCCGGGTCGCGGCGAGGAGCAACTCCACCATCCTCGTCCTGGGCGAGAGCGGCACCGGCAAGGAGGTGATGGCCCGCGCCATCCACGCCGAGAGCCCGCGGGCGCAGGGCCCCTTCGTGGCGATCTCCTGCGCCGCCCTGACCGAGTCGCTCCTCGAGTCCGAGCTCTTCGGCCACGAGAAGGGGAGCTTCACCGGGGCGTCCGCCCGCAAGATCGGGAAGTTCGAGGCGGCCAACGGCGGGACGCTCTTCCTCGACGAGATCGGCGACATCTCTCCCAAGCTGCAGCTCGACCTCCTCCGGGTGCTCGAGGATCGCCGCTTCCACCGGGTGGGCGGGACCGACCCCATCTCGGTGGACGTCCGGATCGTCGCCGCCACCAACCGCGACCTCCGGAAGGCGGTGGCGGAGGGCAAGTTCCGCGAGGACCTGCTCTACCGGCTCAACGTGATCGTCATCAACCTGCCGCCGCTCCGCGAGCGGAAGGAGGACATCCCCCTGCTGGTGGAGCACTTCACCGAGCAGCTCGGGGTGGAGATGCAGCGGCGCATCGAGGGGGTGTCCTCCGACGCCATGGTCGCGCTCATGTCCTACGACTGGCCCGGGAACGTCCGAGAGCTCCGCAACGTGCTCGAGCGGGGGGCGGTGGTCGCGCAGGGCCGGATCATCCAGGCCCTGGACCTGGGGCTGGCCCCCGCCGCGGTGCCGGAGGGTGCCGCCGGGGTCGGTGCCGGCGCCGCCGCCGCGGGGGCGTCGGACGAGGTCCCGGCCACGCTCGAGGATGTCGAGAAGCGCCACATCACCCAGATGCTCGCGCACACCGGCGGGAACGTGAGCCAGGCGGCGCGCCTCCTCGGGATCGACCGCGTCACCCTCTACAACAAGATCCGCAAGTACCAGCTCCGGCGCGGCGACGACAGCGGCTCGCAGCAGCGTCCCGGGTAGCCCGTTGGGAAAGCCCACGGTGATGAATTCGACAACGCGAGGCCCCGGCGACGTACAACCTCGGACGATCACGAGCGATAGTGGCGGAATTGAACGCAGGGTGCCGTTGAATTGTTGAACGTGTCGCGAAATTGAACAGTCTGGCCAGGCTCGCGCGGCTGGCTCGCAATAGGGCGAAAAGAGGGCCGTTTCCGGATGACCGGGAGCGGCCCTGCTCTTTTCGGGGATTGGCGCGTTCATTGCGAAGGAGGGGCGGTGGAGAGACTGAATGTCCTGCCCCTACCTCACCGAAGTCAGCATGGTCTTCTGCCGGGCCTACCCGGTGAAGAAGCTCGTCCCGCACGACCGGCTCACCTCCGCGAGCCAGTGCGAGGGGTCGTTCCAGAGCTGCCCGCTCTTCAAGGAAGCCATGTGCCGCGCAGGGCGGTCGTCCTGCGAGGCAGATGCCCAGCCCTCACCGTCCGTAGATCCCAAAGGAGCGCAGTCATGATCCTCGCGTTCGCCGTCAGCTTCGTCGCCGCCGCCGTGGTCGCCGCTTCCGCCATCGCCGCCCACTCCTAGCCCGCGCCACCCGCCCGAGAAGGAAAGAGGGGGAACACCATGAAGCTCAGTCGCAGAAACTTCCTCAAGGTCGCCGGAGCCACCAGCTCCGCCGCCCTGGTGGCGCCGGCCCTGGCCCGCGGTGCCGAGAGTCACGAGGAGCACATCGGCGCCATCGTCGGCGCCGACGAGAGCTCCGTCCTCGTGGACACGACCCTGTGCGTCGGCTGCCGGGCCTGCGAGGCGGCCTGCAGCGAGAAGAACCAGCTCCCGGCCCCGCCGGTGGGTGACAAGGTCCTCGACAAGAAGCGCGAGACCGGCCCGACCGCGCTCACGGTCGTGAACCGGTTCGACGTGGACGAGACCGGGAAGGAGCTGCAGCAGCAGCCGGAGGGCGACGCGACGAAGCGCGCCCAGCGGTTCGCGAAGACCCAGTGCATGCACTGCGTCGCTCCGGGCTGCGCCTCGGCCTGCCCGAACCGCGCGCTCGACAAGAAGCCGAACGGCCCCGTCACCTACGACGCCAGCCGGTGCATGGGCTGCCGCTACTGCATGGTGGCCTGTCCCTTCGGCGTCCCCAAGTACGAGTACGAGGCGCTGGCGCCGCGGGTGGTGAAGTGCACCTTCTGCGCCGACCGCCAGGCCCAGGGGCTCAAGCCGGCCTGCACGAGCGTCTGCCCGACCGGCGCGCTCACCTTCGGCCGCCGCGCCGACATGGTCGCCGAGGCGCGCAAGCGCGTCTACGGCAACCCCGACAAGTACGTCCAGCACATCTACGGCGAGCACGAGGCCGGCGGGACGAACTGGCTCTACATCTCCGACGTCCCCTTCGAGAAGCTCGCGATGAAGGCGGACGTCATCGACAAGCCCTACCCGGACCTCGTGAAGGGCGCCCTGGGCGTGCCGCCGTTCGTGATGACGCTCTGGCCGCCGCTCCTGATGGGCTTCTACGTCTTCTCGAACCGCAGGGCCGCCAACAACGCGAAGCACGACGCCGCCCACGGCGACAGCGAGGGTCACCATGAGTAACGTGAACGAGAACGCGCTCGAGCCGCGCACCTGGTTCGAGAACAAGATCCTCCTGGGCATGACCGGCAAGGAGTACGTCCGGTCGCTGCTCACCCCCATCAACATGCTCGCGGCCTTCGCGGTCGCGTGCGCGGTCTTCATGTTCGTGTGGCGGTTCGGCTGGGGCCTCGCCGCCACCACCAACCTCGACCAGAACACCCCCTGGGGCATCTGGATCGGGTTCGACATGATGACGGGCATCGTGCTCGCCGCCGGCGGCTTCACCATCGGCGCCACCGTCGAGCTCTTCGGCCTCAAGGACTACGCGCCCATCGAGCGGCCGGCCATCCTCACCGGCTTCCTCGGCTACCTGATGTCCATCGCCGGCCTCATCGCCGACCTGGGCCGCCCCTGGAACATGGTCTTCGTGATGGGCAGCAACGGGACCGCCTCGGTGCTCTTCGAGGTCGCCTGGTGCGTCATGTGCTACTCGAGCGTGCTCTTCCTCGAGTTCACCGTCCCGATGTTCGAGTGGCTCGGCTGGAGCCGCATCCACCGGGTGGCGAAGAAGCTGCTCCTCGCCCTCACCGTCCTCTCGGTGATGTTCTCCACCATGCACCAGTCGGCGCTCGGCTCGCTCTTCCTGATGGCGCCGGGCAAGCTCCACCCGCTCTGGTACACGCCCTACATCTTCATCCTCTTCTTCACGACCGCGGTCATCGCCGGCATCTCGATGGTCATCGTCGAGTCGGGCCTCTCGCACAAGATCTTCCACGCCCAGTTCGAGGGGCAGCACGTGGACGCCGACGCGCTGACGGTCGGCCTCGGCAAGGCCGGCGCCATCGCGACCTTCGCGTACTTCTTCCTCAAGGTGCAGACGGTCACCGACAACCACGCCTGGGGCTACCTCAAGACGGGCTGGGGCGCCTGGTGGCTGGTCGAGGTGCTCGGCTTCGTGCTGCTGCCCTCGATCCTCTACGCCTACGGCGCCCGCAACCGCCGCGCCCGGATCGTGCGCATCGGCGGCGTGTTCGGCGTGCTCGGCATCGCCCTGAACCGGCTCAACGTCTCGGTCATCGCCTACAACTGGAACATCCCGAACCACTACGTGCCGCGCTGGTCCGAGTTCGTCCTCTCGTTCGGCCTGGTCGGGCTGGGGGTGGTCCTGTTCCGCTTCATCGTGAACCGCATGCCGATCCTCCACCCGGATCCGGCCTACCCGCAGGAGCACTGAGGAGAACGCCATGATCCACGACTTCCTCTCGATGTACCCCGCGAAGCTGCTCGAGTACGCGACCTGCGTCGGCTACCTCCTCTGCTTCGTCGGCTTCTGGAAGTACGTCCAGGGCGGCAAGCCGGCGGAGGCCCGCGCCGAGGCCCACGAGCCCGCCACCGTCCGCCAGGCCGTGTCGGAGTGGTTCACCGTCCCGGACGGCATCTACCTGCACCCGGGGCACGCCTGGGCCCGCATCTCGGCCGACGGCGTCGTCACGGTGGGTATCGACGACTTCGCCCACAAGCTCGTCGGCCCGGCGCGCGTGGAGCTCCCGAGCGCCGGCGCGGCGGTGGTCCAGGGCGAGCCGGCCTTCGCCCTGCGCGCCGACACCCGGGCGGTGGACATGCTGTCGCCGGTGGACGGCACGGTGGTCGAGGTGAACCGCGCGCTCTCGGACAACCCCGAGAAGCTCGACGACACCTACGGCGCGGGCTGGCTCTTCCGCGTGAAGCCGCCGCGCTTCGCGGCCAACGCCAAGCAGCTCCTGCAGGGCGCCTCGGCGCGGCTGTGGGAGGCGGCGGCCGGCGAGGCGCTGGCGGCGCGGCTCAGCCCCGAGCTCGGCCAGGTGCTGGCCGACGGCGGCACGCCGGTGCACGGCATCGCGCAGGAGCTCGATCCGGTCCACTGGGACGAGCTCGCCCGCAAGTTCTTCCTCACCTAGGAACGGAGGACGCCATGAGAACGATCCGACTGAGCAGGGCGATGGTGCTGGGGGCGGTGCTGGGGATGGGGTTCGCGACCGCGAGCCTCGCCGGCGAGCTCAAGAAGCTGCCCGCCGACGTGGTGCTGCCGCAGGGTGAGGGGAGCCCGGGCAAGGTGACGTTCAGCCACGCCTCGCACGTGGACGCGGCGAAGCCGAGCTGCGTCACCTGCCACCCGGGGCAGTTCAAGATCCTCGAGAAGGCCAGCACCACGAGCGGTGCGCCGATCAAGCACGCCACCATGGAGAAGGGTGGCCAGTGCGGCAGCTGCCACGGCAAGGCGGCCTTCGGCTTCGACAGCTGCGACATGTGCCACAAGTAGGCGCGGAGGGGAGGACGTCATGGACGCGATCGTCAGCTTCCTGCAGGCGGCAGTGACCTTCATCGGCGGCCTCGCCGCGCGCATCGGCATCGTGCTGCTCGCCATGGCGGCGCTCGCCATCCCGGCCCTCCTGCTGCTGGCGGCGGCGCGCGGCATCCGCCGCCTCCAGCAGCGCCTCCTGGGGCTCACCCCGGTCGGCCACCTCACCTTCCGTCCCGGCCTGTTCTACGCGCCGGGGCACACCTGGGTGAGGCCCGAGGGGGACGACCTCCGCGTCGGCCTCGACGACCTGGCGCAGAAGATCGTGCCCTGGGCGCTCGCCATCGAGCTCCCGCGACCCGGCACCAAGGTGCGCAAGGGCGAGCCCGCGGCGGTGATCTCCTGCGGCGGCAAGCGCATGGTGATCACCGCCCCGGCGAGCGGCGTGGTCTCGGTCATCAACTCGGCCGTGGCGCACGACCCCTCGCTCGTGAAGAGCGACAGCTACACCCGTGGCTGGCTCTTCCGGATGACGCCCTTCGACACCACCTGGCGCGCGTTCCCGAGCGGCGAGCGGGCGCGCAAGTGGTTCGAGGTGGAGGGGCACCGCTTCGACGCGTACCTCGAGTCGCACCTCGGCATCGCCGCCGCCGACGGCGGGGCGTACGTGGCGCCGCCGGCGTCCCTCCTCAGCAACGACCAGTGGGACGGGCTCATGCGGACGTTCCTCGAGGCGCCGGCCGGGCAGGCGGAGGCGAGCGTCAACTGAAGGTGATCACGCCGCACGCGCCGTCGTTCACGGTGAGGCACGACGGCGCGACGAGAAGTTTCACGGTACGAGACATGGGGTCGAAATGACCCGGCAGTAAGGAGGCTTAACGGACAGGTGATCGAATTGCGCAGAAGTTGCGGGAAGCGCGCGAGGACCTCTCTTGCGCGCTTCCCTTTTCCTTTTGCCTTACCCGTTTGAGCCGGCGGGCCGATCGAAATTGATCATAGGCAAGAAAAAAGCGCGGAAAACCGGGCGAAAACAAAGGCCCTGCCTCGACACCGCAATCCTGGATGCGGTATTGCTCCCCTGCAGCAGTTCAAACGAACCCCATTTTGGGGGGGACCAGGATGCTCAAGACCAGACTCTTTCTTCTAACGGCCCTGCTGGCCTTCACGGCCAGTAGAGCTCGGGCGGGTATCCCCGCCGAGCAGGACGATTGCCTCGGGTGTCACGGTGGGGACAAGTCCATGACCATGGACCTGCCGAGCGGCGAGAAGCTGCCCATCTACGTGGACACCGCGGTCTTCGCCAAGTCGGTGCACGGCGAGATGCTGCGCTGCGCCGACTGCCACTCGGACAAGAACGGCTACCCGCACAACTCGAAGCCGTTCAAGAACCGCCGCGACGTGACGGTGGCCTATTACGAGCAGTGCAAGGCCTGCCACTTCGCCAACTACACGAAGACGCTCGACGGCGTGCACTTCGCGGTGCTGGCGAAGGGCAACCAGAAGGCCGCCCTCTGCGTGGACTGCCACGGCTCGCACGACATCACCCGGCCGACCGAGCCGCGCGCCCGCATCTCGGCCACCTGCGCCGGCTGCCACCAGAAGGAGTCCGACGTCTACGTGAAGAGCGTGCACGGCAAGGCGCTCGCCGAGCAGAACCAGGACGTCCCGGTCTGCACCGACTGCCACCGCGCCCACGACATCGCCGACCCGCGCGACGGCAAGCTGTCGATGCGCACCCCCGAGGTCTGCGGCCGCTGCCACACCAACGAGAAGCTGATGGCGAAGTACGGCCTCTCCACCCACGTGGTGGACTCGTACCTCTCCGACTTCCACGGCATGTCGGCCTCGCTGCAGCGGAAGACCAAGGGCGGCCCGAAGGGCATGGTCGCCGCGGTCTGCACCGACTGCCACGGCGTGCACGACATCCTCTCGGCCAAGGACCCGACCTCTCACACCGTGAAGGCGAACCTGGTCCAGACCTGCCGCAAGTGCCACCCCGGCGCCAACGAGAACTTCCCGTCGGCCTGGCTCTCGCACTACCAGCCGAGCTGGAACAAGGCGAGCCTGGTGTACGGCGTGCAGCTCTTCTACAAGTTCCTCATCCCCTTCATCCTGGGGTCGCTGGCGATCCAGATCGTCATCCACCTCTGGCGAGTCGTGGTGAATCGATGAACGCTCCTGCCCAGCAGCACTCCGAACAGATCGTCCGCTTCAGCTTCAGCCAGCGGCTGGAGCACATCGTCACCATCTTCACCTTCACCGGCCTCTGCCTCACCGGGCTCCCGCAGAAGTTCTACGCGAAGGGCTGGGCGCAGTGGATGGTCGAGCACCTCGGCGGCATCGACCAGACCCGCTGGATCCACCGGGCCATCGGCATCCTCTTCGTCACGGCCACGGTGGTGCACCTCGTGAACGGCCTCAACGCGCTCCTGTCGCGGCGCAGCGCCTTCACGATGCTGCTCAACAAGAAGGACTTCGAGGACTGCGTCCTGCAGCTGCGCTACTACCTCGGCCTCACCGACGAGCACCCCCGCTACGACCGCTTCGACTACAAGCAGAAGTGGGAGTACTGGAGCCTCTTCCTCGGGAACATCATCATGGGCCTCTCGGGCCTGATGCTGTTCTTCCCCACGGTGTTCGCGAAGGTGCTCCCCGGCCAGCTCATCCCCGCGGCGAAGGTGGCCCACTCGAACGAAGGGCTCATGGCCTTCTTCGTGATCGCGGTGTGGCACATCTACAACGCGCACCTGCAGCCGGACGTCTTCCCGTTCGACACCAGCATCTTCACGGGCAAGATCAGCCGCGAGCGCATGCTGCACGAGCACCCGCTCGAGCTGGCCCGCATCGAGGGGCGCTCCGCCGACGACGATCACGGTCACCACGCGGATGCCTCACGCAAGGTGGGCTGAGCTCGCCACCCAATCGATCCTCCACACCCTCATCGCCGCCCTCTACGTCGAGGCGCTGGTGAGGGGGTGGCGGATCCGGCACCCCGACCAGCGGCTCGCCCTGCGCCTCGTGGCGCTGGCGACGCCGCTGGTCGTCGTTCCGGCCCTGGTGTTCCTCTACCCGGAGCGCCGCAGCACCGCGTTCCTCGACGACGTGGCGCTCTTCGCCGGCCGGCACTGGGACGAGGTGCGGCTGCTGGGCGCCGGGCTGCACCAGCTCTGGGCGGCCGCGCTCGGCGTGGCCGGCACGCTGCTCTTCCTCATGGACCTCCTGCCGCTCCTGCGCAGGCGGCGCGACGAGTGGCGGGGCACCCCGCCGCCGGACGAGGTCGCCCTCCGGGTCGGCGAGCTGGCCCGGCGCCTCGGGCTGCCCCTCCCGGCCATCCACTACCGCGAGACGCCGCGCCCGCTCCTCTTCGTCACCGGGGTGCGGACGCCGGCCCTCGTCCTCTCCCGCGGCACGCTCGACCTGCTCGACCCCCAGGAGCTGCGGGCCGCGCTGGCGCACGAGCTCGGGCACCTCGCCCGGCGCGACCCGGCGGTCTCCTGGGCGCTCATGGGCGGCCGCGCGCTGCAGTTCTTCAACCCCGCCTTCCAGGTGCTCGCCCGGGCCATGGCCAAGGACGCCGAGTGGCGCGCCGACGAGGACGCGGCGCGGCTCTGCGGCGACCGGCTGGCGCTCGCCGCCGCCCTGCTGAAGCTCTATCGGGCGACCGAGGGGCTGCCGTCGCCGCCGGGCCGCCGCAACCTGCCGCTCGCCGGCGGCCTGGCCGGCCCGCTCGCCGAGGCCCGCGCCCTCGACATGGAGCGCCGCTGCCGCCGGCTGCTCGCCCCCGCGCCGTATCCAGCCCCGCTCGGCGCGGTCCGGCTCGCGGCCGCTGGCGCCGCCCTCGCGGTCCTGCTCTACTTCGTCGCATGACCGCGCCCGCCGACAGGGAGGCCTCGGGGCCGGAGCTGGCGCGCGCCGCGCTGGTGTTCGCGCTCGTGAGCGGCGTGACCGTGATCCTCCTCGGCGCGCTCGACGCGCTGCCGTCCGTCCTCCGGGGCGAGGACCGGCGGGTCCACCCGGTCCCGACCGTGCAGGAGGCGGAGCGACGGCTCAGGAGCCGCCTCGTGCTCCCGGCCTACTTCCCCGACACGCTCCGCTGGCCGCCGGCGCTCATCCGCGTGCAGTCCTCGCCCCCGGCCGTCGCGATGGAGATCCAGGCGCGCGACGGCGAGCCCCGGATGCTGCTCGCGCAGTCGGTCGGCGCCGACGAGGCGCCGCCCTCGCAGCTCGTGCCCCCCTCGCCGGCGATCGGCGTGAGCACGGTCGCGGTCGGGAAGCTCCCGGGGAAGCTCGGCCGCGTGGTCGGGCCCGACGGGCGCATCTGGTACGAGCTCAGCTGGGTGACGGCCGGGCACCGGATGGTCTACCGGTCGGCCGGCTCGCTCGAGGAGCTGCTCAAGATGGCGCGCAGCGCCCGGGAGGCCCCGTGAGGACGCCGTTCGAGGCCGGGGTGCCGCTGGCGCGCACCATCCACTTCCGCGTCTACCTCCTCATGGCGCTGGGGGTCTTCTTCTCCATCGCCGCCATGGCGATCGCCGGCTGGATCAAGGTGCGCAGCCTCGACGGGCGGCTCATGCAGGGGCGGCTGCGCGCCGCCGAGGCGGTCGCCGAGCACCTCGACGAGCAGCTCCGGCTCGACCTCGAGCTCCTGCTGCACGTCCCGACGCGCCAGGGCTTCGACCTCGAGGACCGGGAGTCGCGCCCCGAGCGCGAGGCGATGCACGAGGAGTACCTGCACTTCCGCTTCCCGGGGATGTACCTCGTGAACGCGCAGGGCGAGGTGGTGCAGGAGGAGCCGGCCCGCGGCGGCGCGGCGCCCACCACGCCGCCGTCGCTCGCCGGTCCGTTCCAGCAGCTGCTCGCCACCGGCCGCCCGGTGGTCTCGAACCTGCTCACGCCCGAGGACGGCGGGCGGCTCTACCAGCTCGTGCCGGTGCGCAACTGGCAGGGCCGGGTGGTCGGCGCCGTCGGCGGGCGGATGGATCCCACCCTGGCGCGCGCCGTCCGCGTGCTGCGCCACCTGGTCCCGCCGGGGGAGGGGCACGCCGACCTGCTGGACGGGAACGGGGTGGTCGTCGCCAGCACCGACCCGGCGCGCGCCCGGCGCGCCACCGAGTGCCGCGGCCACCTCGCCGAGCTCATCGCCCAGAAGAAGCCGGAGGTGGCGACCTGCGGGGGCTGCCACCCGGCGCGGATCTACGGGGCCGAGCAGGTGCGCGCGTTCGCGCCGCTCTCGGCGGCGCCCTGGGCGGTGGCGGTCTGGCAGCCGCGCGACGCCGTGGTGGCCTCGGGCGGCGAGATGCCGGCCACGTTCCTCGGGGTGGTGCTGGTGGTGGCGTTCTTCTCGGCGCTCTTCGCCTGGGGCGCGGCCCGCAGCGTGACCGAGCCCATCTACGTGCTGACCGGCGAGGCCGAGCGGATCGCCACCGGCGAGCTCGACGAGCCGATCCCCGATCTCGGGACCGACGAGGTGGGCCGCCTCGCGGCCGCGCTCGACCGCATGCGCCGCTCGCTCGCCGGGCTCATCCGCGAGGTGGGCGACGCCAACACGGAGCTGGAGAAGCGGGTGGAGGCCCGGACCGCCGAGCTCGCCCAGGTGAACGCCCGGCTCCGGGAGCGGGAGGCGGCGCGCCGGGAGCTGCTCCGCAAGCTCATCGGGGCCCAGGAGAGCGAGCGCAAGCGCATCGCCCGCGAGCTGCACGACGACACCACCCAGAGCCTGGCGGTGCTGGTGATGGGGCTCGAGGCCGCCTCCGCGGCCCTCCGGTCCGGCGCCGGCCAGCCGCGGCTCGACGAGGTGAAGGCGCTGGCGGTGCAGACGCTCGAGGAGGTCCACCGGATCATCCGGGACCTGCGCCCGTCGGTCCTCGACGACCTCGGCTTCTACTCGGCCGTCCGCTGGTACGCCGACAACACGCTCGGCTCGCGCGGGGTGGACGTCCGCTGCGAGATCGCCGCCACCAGCCGCCGCCTCCCGCCCGAGATGGAGACGGCCCTGTTCCGGGTCTGCCAGGAGGCGCTCAACAACGTGGCGCGGCACGCCCAGGCGGAGAAGGTGCTGGTGCAGCTCGAGCAGCAGGGCGACGTCCTCCGGATCGAGATCGAGGACGACGGCCGGGGCTTCGACCTCGCGAGCGCCGGGGGAGCCAGCGGCGGCCGGCCCCACTTCGGCCTCATGGGTATCCGCGAGCGGGTGGAGATCCTCGGCGGCAAGCTGCAGGTAGACTCGGCGCCGGGGCAGGGCACCCGGCTGTCCATCGAGGTGCCCGTGCCGCCGGAGGTCGAAGCGTGAGCAAGATCCGGGTCCTGATCGCCGACGACCACGCCATCCTGCGGGAGGGCGTGCGGGCGCTGCTCAAGGCGGCGGCGGACGTCGAGGTGGTCGGCGAGGCGGCCGACGGGCTGCAGGCGATCGAGAAGTGCCGCGAGCTCGAGCCAGACGTGGTGCTCATGGACATCGCCATGCCCGGGCTCGGCGGGATCGAGGCGGCGCTCGAGCTCAAGAAGACCGGCTCGCGCACCCGGGTGCTGGTGATGTCGCAGTACGAGGATCGCGAGTACGTCCGCCGCATGCTCAAGGCCGGGGCCGCGGGGTACGTCCTCAAGAAGTCGGCCGGCGCGGAGCTCGCGAACGCCATCCGCGCCGTCGCCCGCGGCGGCCTGGTGCTCGACCCGGAGGTCGCCCGCGCCGCGGTGGAGGAGGCGAGCCCGGGCGGCGCGGCGGCCGGCGATCCCTACGAGGCGCTCACCGACCGCGAGAAGCAGGTGCTGAAGCTGGTCGCCGAGGGGAAGAGCAACAAGGAGGTCGCGGAGCTGCTCGGCATCAGCGTGAAGACCGCCATGAGCCACCGCGAGCGGGTGATGGAGAAGCTCGACGTCCACAACCGCACCGAGCTCGTCCGCTTCGCGCTCAAGCGCGGCGTGATCCGGGTGGACGGCTAGGCCGGACCCGGCCCGCCGCCGGCGCTCAAAGAACGCCGAGAGCCGGCCGGGCTCGTGGCCCGCCGGCTCCCGCGCTCGAGGCGATGCGCCCGCTACTTGCGCTTCTCCTCGATCTCCTTGGCGAGCTTCTCGATCGACTCGCTGCCGGCCGGGGCGGCGCCGTCCTTCTTCTCGGCCTCGGGCTTGCCCGTGAGGCCGGCCGCGCCGGGGACGAAGGCGCCGGGGCTGACGGTGGCCGCGAGCTCGGAGGCGCTCTTCCTGGCGCCGCCGGTGACGAGCCCCGCCACGGCCTTCACGGTGAGGTAGATGCCGATGAAGGGCATGAAGAGCACGAACAGGCCGCCCATGATGGGGGCGAGCAGCATCGCCGCCCAGACCGGCACCTGCGTGAACTGTTCGTGGGCCGAGCCGGGGAGGGCGCCGCCGTCGGCGGGGATCCCGGTGAGGCTCCAGCGCGACATGCTCCAGTAGTAACCGCTCTTCACGACGGTGCCGCCAGCGTAACGGGCCATGGTCATTCTCCTTCGATTGCGATTGCGTCGATTGCCGAGCCTGGGGTGAGCTGCCGAGCGTCGCGACCTTCGAGCCTAGTGCTGCCGCTTCGACTCGATCTCCTTCGCGAGCTCCTCGAGCGCCTCCTGCCCGGCGACCTCGGACGGCGGCCCCTTCTCCTCGACCTTGGTCTCCGCGCGCTTGCCGGTGAAGTGCGCCTCGCCGGGCTGCCAGCCGGGGGTGACGGTGGCGGCGAGCTCGCCGGCCTGACGCTTGAAGATCCGGACCACCGGCTGCACCGCGGCGTTGACCGCGAGGTAGATGCCGATGAAGGGCATGAAGAGCACGAAGGCGGCGCCGAGCATCGGGGCGAGCACCAGGGCCGCCGCGGTGTTGACCTTCAGGTACTCGTCGCTGGCGCTGCCGGGCAGGGTCTGGCCGTCCGCCTTCACCGGCTCGAGCGCCCAGTTGTTGAGGTGCCAGTAGTAACCGCCCTTGACCTGCGAGCCGCCGCTGAGCTTCGTCATGGTATCCTCCGTGCTTCCGATTGACCGTCCGTGCTGTCGAGGCGAGGTGCCTCATCGCTACGGTGCCAATATGGCGCAATCGGAGCGCCCGCGAAATTGGTGCAATCCCCGAGGCCGCGGGGTTTGAGTCCGCAGCCGCGGGCGGTGGCGCGCCGGGGAGCGGGCGCCGCGCGCTCCCGAGGGCGCGGCCGCGGAGTCCGGAGGGCGCCTCCGGAAAACACCCGAGCCCGGCCGGGGCTCCGGCGTATTCACGAGACAAATCGAGCCTGGCCGGAGGGATCCGGCCAGGCTCGGGGAAGGCGCCGCGCGAGCGCGGCCTCGGGCCGGGGAGGGGCGTCCCCCGGGGCCGATCAGGGCAGCAGGTAGCGGACCTGCGCCTGGACGAAGTCCGTCCAGATGTCGCTGGCTTGCGTGCCGCCGGGGCTCGACGAGGGGACCGTGGGCACCGCGAGCAGCGAGAGCCGGCCGCCCGAGAAGAAGCGGGCGGCGGCGCCCGGCAGGCTCGCCGGGATCGCGCCGGGGACCGCCGTGCCGTTCGCGCCGAGCGGCGCCCAGGCGCGGCCGGTCCAGTCCCAGGCCAGGAGCTCGGCGCCGTAGGCCGGGCCGGCTCCGCCGTCGCCGGAGCCCGCGCCCACCCAGGTGACGGAGGCGCTCACCACGGTGGCGGCCGGATCCACGGCGAAGGTGGCGAGGTGGGCCGCGAAGACGCTCGACGGCGCGCGACGGTCGTAGACCCAGAGGTCACCGTAGGTGAAGCCGTCGGTGCCGCCCAGCAGCGCGACGCCGCCGTCCACCTGGTCGAAGGCCAGGGCCACGGCCTCGCGCGGCAGCACCGGGGCGACTGGATCGGTGACCGGCGTCCAGGCCGGCGCCGGCGCGGAGCCGTCCCGCTCGAAGAGCCCGCCCAGCCCGTCGTGCAGCACGAGCACCCCGCGCAGCGCGTCGAAGGCGAGCGCCGGCGCGGCGCAGGCGGGGGGCGGAGCGGCGGCGTCGGCCTGCGACCACCCGCTCTCGCCGAGCGTCCAGGTGTCGGCGAGGCCGGCCTGGCCGTCGGGGGTGCCGCCGAAGAGCACGAGCTGGCCGGCGCGGCCGTCGAAGGCGAGCGCGGCGGTGGCGCGGGCCGGCGGGCGCTGCGCCGAGAGGAGCTCGGTCCAGTCGGCGCCGTCCCAGCTCCAGGTGTCGTCGAGCGGCGCGCCGCTCGAGGGATCGGCGCCGCCGAAGAGGACGGTCCTGCCGCGAGACGGGTCGAAGGCGAGCGCGTGCCCGAGCCGCGCCGGGGGCTGGTGGGCGCTCGTCACGTGCGTGAAGCCGCTCCCGTCCCACTCCCAGGTGCCGCACTGCGCGGGCTGGCCGGGCTCGCAGCCGAAGAGGACCGTCACCGCCCGCGCGGCGTCGTAGGCGAGGGGGGCCTGCGCCAGGGCGGGGTCCTGGGGCCCGGTCCGCGAGGTCCAGCCGCCCGGCCCGAAGGTCCAGGTGTCCGCCGAGGTGGGGTACGGGTCCTCCCCGTCGCCGTGGACGAGGAGGGCGCCGCGGGCGGCGTCGAAGGCCATGGGCGCCCGGACGCGTGCCGGGGGCAGCGCGCCGGCCAGGGCGGTCCAGGACGCCCCGTCGTAGGCGGCCACGAGCAGGGTCGCGCCCGGGCCGTCGTAGCGGTCGCCGCCGACGAGCAGCGTCCGCGCGGAGAAGGGGTCGTAGACCAGCGAGGCCTCGGCGCGGGCCCCGACGTACACCGGGTCGGTCGGCAGCGGCACGCCGGGGGACCAGCTCACGCCGTCGAACTGCCAGGTCTCGAGGCCGACGCTCGGCACCGGCGCGCCGCCCACCATCACCGCGACGCCTCGCGCGGAGTCGAACGCCATGGCGGCGAAGCTGCGGGCGGCCGGGGACTGCGGCGGGGCGAGCTGGGTCCAGGAGGCGCCGTCGAAGCGCCAGGTGTCGGCGAGGTCGTTGCCGGAGGCGTCGTTCCCGCCGAAGAGGAGCACCTGGTTCCGCGCGGAGTCGTAGGCCAGCGCGGCGCCGGCGCGGGCTCCCGGGCTGCCGGCCGGCGTGGCCTGCGTCCAGGTCTGGCTCGCGGTGTCGAAGGTCCAGGTGTCGTCGAAGGTGTTGCCGGCGGCGTCCCGCCCGCCGTAGAGCACGAGCTGCTCGGGGCCCGGGAGCCCCCACCAGAGGAGCCCGGTCATGATGCGCGGCGGGGGCGCGGTGATCGTCGGGACCTGGGCCCAGGTCAGGCCGTCGTAGATCCAGGTGTCACCGAGCGCGCTCCCGTCGGCGGCCTGGCCGCCGAAGAGCACCAGCTTCTGCGCCTTCTCGTCGTAGGCGAGCGCGGCGCCCCAGCGCGGCGAAGGCGAGGCGGGAGGGCTCGCCCGCGACCAGCGGGTGCCGTCGAAGGTGAGGAGCTCGTCGAGGCCCGGCGGGGAGATGGGGCCGTCGTCGCCGCCGAAGGCGAAGAGGGTGGGGGCGGTGGCGCCGGGCGGGAGCCCGAGGGCGACGCCCGGCCAGGCCCGCGGGCCGCCGGAGAGCCGGCGCCAGCCGGTCCCGGCGGCGCTGACGGGCGAGGCCGAGAGGTGGGCGGTGGCCCCGTCCGGCGCGGCGGCCGCGGCGAGGTCCTGGGCCGCGACCTCGTCGCCGAGCTGCAGCGCCAGCGCGGGCGAGGCGAGCCGCGGATCGGAGGGAGCGCTGAAGGCGTAGAGCGCGCCCGTGAGCGGCGCGAGCGGAGCGTGCGGGGCGCGCCCGCCGAGCGTCACCGCCGTCTGCACCGCGCGGGAGGCGACGGCCGCGGCCGCGTTGCCGGCCTTGTCCACGGCCTCGACCCAGACGTGGTCGAGCGAGGTGTCCCCGAGGGCCTGCTCCGCGAACCCGCCGTCCAGGCCGAGCGCGAAGCCCTGCGCCAGCACCGCGCCGGACGGGCCGTCGCGGCGCACCGTCACCTGCGCCACCGCGCTCACCGCGTCGCGCACCGCCCCGGAATCGCCGGAGAGGCCGTCGGGCGTGCCGGCGGGGCGGAGCTGGAAGACGAGGAGGGCGGGGTCGATGGCCGGCGGGGTCTCGTCCCGGCCGTCGAGCGCCTCGACCGCCGCGCCGACCAGGCCGCACTTGTCGGACCCTGCCGCGAACGCGCGGGGGACGCTCCGGGTGGCGGTGCCGACCTGGACGTCGAGGAAGCCGCCGTCGGCCTCGGCGGCGGTGGCGCCGAGGAGCGCGCCCGCGGCGTCGGTCACGTGCACGCCCGTGAGCGCGCAGGTCGAGGAGAAGGCGCCCGCGTCGCCGAAGACCGCGTCGGGCGCGGTGAGGTCGTTCCGCCGGAGGTGCAGCCGCGCGCCGTCGGCGACCGGCCCGGAGAGAGCCCGGCCCACCAGCGCCTCCACCGGAGCGCCCTCGTTGCCGCACTTGTCCACCGCGGCGACCCAGAGCCGGGCCGGGGCCGGGACGGGCGCGCCGACCGGGGTGACGTCGTGGGGG
The DNA here is from genome assembly GCF_023169965.1 of Anaeromyxobacter paludicola. Lineage (NCBI taxonomy): Bacteria > Pseudomonadati > Myxococcota > Myxococcia > Myxococcales > Anaeromyxobacteraceae > Anaeromyxobacter > Anaeromyxobacter paludicola. Next base: position 582,774 of record NZ_AP025592.1, read on the forward strand.
CCGAAGCCGCCGTCCGCGCCCGGCGTGGCCTCGAACAGCGGCGCGCCGCCCGCGTCCGAGGCGTAGATGCGGAAGATGGCGATGGCGCTCGCGTCGGTGAAGGCGCCGGCCTGCCCGGCGAGCTGGTCGGGCGTCTGCACGTCGTTGCGCTGGAAGCCGACGAGGGCGCCGTTTCCGAGCGGCCCGGCCACGTCGCGCCCGGCGCCGATGACCGCGGGCGCGGTCTCGGCGAAGGAGGCGGCCGAGACCGAGGCGTAGACCTCCTTGGGCGCGAACCGCGAGGCGCTGGCGCCGTCGCTGCCGGGGAGGGGCGTCTCGGGGACGGAGCCGTCGGCCGCGGGGGTGGCCTGGGCGAGCAGCGTGCCCGAGCCGTCGCGGAAGTAGACCGTCGCGCCCTGGGGCGCGGTCACCCCGCCGGCGGCGGCGCGCACCGCGTCGTTCTCGCCGAGCGGCTTGCGGACGATCTGGAACGCCGAGAGCGTCAGGCCCGGGGCGGTGGGGGTCGGCGGGATGACCTGCTTCGCGAGCGTCAGGGTCGGGACGGTGGCCTGCGCCTTGTAGGTGACCGCGACCCCGGTGGTGGCGTCGTCGTAGCCGGTGGCGGAGGCCACGACCGAGCGGGCGCCCGCCGGCACCCCGGTGATCGACCAGCTCCCCGACGCGTCGGGGGTCGCCGCGAGCCGCGTGCCCGCCACCCGCACCTGGACGGCGGTGGGCGACGCGCCGTCGCCGAGGGCGACCACGCCCGAGAGGGTCCCGGCCGGCGTGAAGTCGAGCTGCACCTGCGAGGCGTAGCCGGCCAGCACGACCGCGGTCGCGGTCAGGCTCCCCTCGGTGGTGGACGGCGCGACGGCCCGCACCTCGTAGCTGCCGGGGGGGAGGGAGGTGAAGGCGCGCTGGCCGCTCACGGTGGTGATCCCGGAGGCCGTGGCCGGGCCGGTGATGGTGAGGGCGATGCCGGAGTGATCCGAGAGGCCGGAGAGCCGGGCGGTCACGGCGATCACGCCGTCCTGGGTGGTGTCGCCACAGCCCGCGGCGAGCAACGCGAGGGCGCCGGAGAGGACGAGGAGGGCCGACCGGGAGCGGAGCCCATGCGTGCGGGAGGAGGAGAAGGTCATGGTTGGTCGCGGAGTGTGACGGAGGGGCAAGGGAGAATCCAACTGGGTGTTAACGCGCAGTTGGGTGGGGCAAAGCGCGCGACTTCGGAGGGTCTGGAAAACCTGTGGGTTCCTGTGGCCGGTGTGGGTCTCGTCTCGGAATCCGCAGATAGGCGGGCATTTGCGGGGCCTTGCGTGACGGTGGGTCAACGGGGCGGCATGGGTCCGTGGCGTGATATTTGCATTTTTCGTGCAACCATGCGTTCCCGTCCGGTGCCCCGTGCCTCGGCTTCGCTCCTCCTGCTCGCCGTTCTCACCGCCGCGCCCTCCGTCGCGAGGGCGGCCGCCTCGCCCGTCGTGGACGCGGTCACGGTCGACGTCGACCCGGTGCCGAGCAACGCGCCGGCGCGCGTGACCTGCGCCGCGCACGACCCGGCGGGCGGCATCCTCGCCTTCGCCATCCGGGTCAGCGCGGGGACGCTCGCGGGCGGAGTCCCGCAGCCCGACGGCTCCTCCCTCGCGACCGTCCCCATCTCGCCGGCCACCCCCGCGTCCCAGAGCCTGACCTGGCTCACGCCGGACCTCGGGACCGCCGTCACGGTCACCTGCACCGTGACCGGCACGGGGACGCGCTGGGACGGCAAGACCCACCTGACGGCGGCGCGCTCCATCGTGGTCACCACCACCAGCGCGCAGCCGCCCGTCATCGACGGCCTGATCGCGCCGACGGGCGACGTCGTGAGCGGCGCGCAGGCCACCTTCCGCATCGCCGCCCACGACCCGCTCGGCGGGACGCTGACCTACGACTGGAGCGCCAGCGGCGGGACCATCGCGGCGTCCGGCGACACGGCGATGTGGACCGCGCCGCAGCAGACCGGGAGCTACACCGTCGCCGTGACCGCGACCTCCTCGTCCGGCACCGCCAGGGCCAGCGCCACCGTCAACGTGGCGACCGCCGCGTTCCAGGGGAGCTTCAGCGCCGGCATCGGCGCGCCGCAGCGGGTCGCCGTCGGCTCCGACGGGCGCACCTGGGTGGTGGACGCGCAGACCGGTGACGTCGTCTGCTTCACCCCCCGCGGCGAGCTCATGGGGCGGTTCACGCCGCCGGATCGGGCGCTCGCGGTGGCGGCGACGGCCGCGGGGATCGCCGTCTCGACCGGGCAGGGCAACATCCATTACCTGGATCCCGCGAGCGGCCGGGTCCTCCGGACCATCTCGCCCGGTCCGGTCGCCTACGGGCTCGCCTACGATCGGACGCGGAACCTGCTGTGGGCGGCCGAGCGCGACATGTCGCGCGTCCGCGCCTTCCTGCCCGACGGGTCGTCCCCGGTCGTCCTCACGCAGGCCGGCGACGCGACGGCTGGCTTCACGCCCCTTGTCGGCGTGACCGCCGTGGCGGTGGACTCGGTCTCCGGGACGATCTGGGCCGTCCTGTTCTCGAACGAGACCGGGCTGCTGGCCCACGCCTTCCGCTACGACGGCGCCTGGCTCCGCTCCGCGATCGGCTTCGGCGGCGGGGCGGGTCAGGTGACGCGCGCCGGAGGCGCCGCCGTGGACGCGTCGGGCAGCCTCTACGTCACCGACATGTTCCAGGGGCACGTGGCGGTCGTGACGTCGGGCGGCTCGCCGCTCGGCGCGCTCGGCTCGTTCGGCAGCGGTCCTGGGCAGCTCAACCTGCCCACCGACGTCGCCATCGCGCCCACGGGAGACATCCTCGTCGCGAGCCAGGGGGTCGGCCGGCTCGAGCGCTTCGGTCGCGGCACTCCGCTGCCGACCTGCCCCAACGACGCCGACTGCGACGGGATGCCCGACGACTGGGAGCTGAAGTACGGCTTCGACCCGCACTTCGCCGGCGACGCCCTCCTCGACGCCGACGGGGACGGGCTGACGAACCTCGAGGAGTACCTGCGGGGCACCAATCCCCGGAATCGCGACACCGACGGGGACGGCGTCTCCGACGGCGACGAGATCGCGATGGGCACGAACCCGCTCGACTCCAGGGACCAGAAGCCCTCGCTCGTGCCCCCGTCGCCGCGCACCAGCGATCCGGGCCTGGTCCGGTTCTCGGTGACCTTGAAGAGCCGCTCGAGCTGCACGGTGAGCTGGCGGCAGCGGCTCGGCCCGACCGTCACCCTGCGCGACGCGACGACCTTCACGCCCTCCTTCGTCGGACGGACCGCGGCGCGTTACCAGTTCGTCGGCTCGGCGCGCTGCGGCAGCGTGGTGACGCCCGACGCGGTGCTCGAGGCCACCATCCGGAACGTGGCGCCGAGGCCGGACGCCGGCCGGCTCGCGGTGGTGCGGCCCGGCGCCCCGGTGGCGCTCGACGGCCGGCTCACGGCCGACGCCAACGCCGACACCGTCTCCTACGCGTGGGATCAGACCTCCGGCGCCGCCCTGATCGGACCGAGCGCGGGGGCCATGCTGAACCTGCGCGCCCGCCAGCCGGGGTTGTCCACCTTCCGCCTGACCGCGCGCGACGGCGGCGGGCTCAACGCGAGCGCCGAGGTCCCGGTGCTGGTGGTGAGCGCGCCGGGCGAGGCGCCGGCGGCGCGGGTGACCAGCCCGAGCGCGGGGCAGGTGGGTGTTTCCGTGCAGCTCGACGCCAGCGCGAGCTACGACCCGACCGGCGGGTCGGCGACGTACGCCTGGCAGCAGGTCGGCGGACCGGCGGTGACCCTCGCCGGCGCCGCGACCGCGACCCCGTCCTTCACGCCGGCCGCCCCGGGCCGCTACGCCTTCGAGGTGAGCCTCGCGACCAGCCGCTCCCGCTCTCCGGCCGCACGCGCGGAGGTGCTCGTCGGCGCCGGACCGGCGCTCCCGACGGCGGCGGTGGCGCAGCCCGTCCTCTCCGGCGCGGCCGGCGAGCCGGTCGAGCTCGACGGCAGCCCGAGCGTGGCCGCGGCGGGCGGCGCGCTCGAGTACGCTTGGCGCCAGGTCTCCGGGCCGGCGGCGGGGCTCACGGACGCGACCCGCGCCGTGGCCACGGTGGTGCCGTTCTACCCGGGCGTCCACATCTTCGAGCTCCTCGTCACCGAGAACGGCTCGCCCGGCGTCCCGGTCCGGGTCGAGGTGGACGCCTCGGCCCCCGGCCGCGGGATCCCGCAGGCGGCGGTCGCCGCGCCGGGACCGGCGACGGTGGACCAGGCGGTGACGCTCGACGGCACCGCCAGCCGCGATCCGGACGGTCACGCGCTCCGCTTCCGGTGGACGCAGACCGGCGGGCCGTGGGTGCCGCTCGACGACGCGGCCTCGCAGGCGCCGACCTTCCGGCCCCACCAGCCCGGGACCTACGTCTTCGAGCTGGAGGTGGACGACTACAAGATCCGCAGCGCGCCCGTCACGGCCACCGTGACGGTCTCGCCCGTGCAGGGGGGGAACCCATGAGAAGGAGCTGGCTCTTCGCCGCCGGCCTGGGCGGGATCGCCCTCGCCGTCGCCACTCGCGCCCTCGACGCGCCCCACGACGCCACCACCACGCCCGCCGTGGGCTGCACCAGCTGCCACGTCGCCCACGACGCGCCGGGCGGCTCGCTCACCGGCGTGGCCGGCAACGCGAACCTCTGCTTCAGCTGCCACAACAGCGGGATCGGCGCGCGGCTGGGGTTCCCGTGGGTCCCCGGCGACCAGGCGGTCCCGGGCGGCGGCGGCCTGTCGCACCGCTGGGACGCCACCGCGGTCAACCCGACCTACGGCGCCCGGATGCCGGCCAACGCCGAGATGGCGAAGCGGATCACCGCCAACGGCGGCGCCATCAACTGCTCGGTCTGCCACGATCAGCACGACAACCTGTCGAACGGCACCGGCGCGACCCTGCACAGCTCGATCGGCATCGGCGTGCCGCAGCGTGCGAACAGCACCCCCTACGCGAACCTGCAGGTGGCGAGCGTCAGCGCCAGCGCGGCGCCCAAGGGGTATCTCGTGAAGGTGACCGTGGGCGGCGTCATCGGCGCCGCCAAGTTCCAGTACTCGAACGACAACGGGATCACCTTCAACGGGACCGACCTCGTCACCAGCGCGAGCCCGGTCGCGACCGACAGCCAGCTCAGCGTCTCCTTCACCGGCACGGGCTCGCTGGTCGCGAACGCCGACCTCTGGCGCTTCTACGTGTCCTACCCGTTCCTCCGGGCGAGCAACGCCGCCAGCGCGATGTGCGAGGACTGTCACGCCGACCGCGTCCAGAGCGCCGACTGCGTGGAGGGGAGCGCCAGCGCGATGCAGCCGGGCGGCGGCACGATCAACTGCACCGCGGGGACCGGCAAGGTCTTCAGCCATCCCTCGGGGCCGGGCGTGACCATGAACGCGAGCAGCGTGCGGTACAGCAGCACCGCCGGCCTGCAGGTGCTCGACCCGTCGGGCGCGATCCAGGCCAGCACCACCTCCACCGCGAGCTTCCGGTTCTTCGGCACCTCGAGCAACGAGCTCCGCTGCATGACCTGCCACTACCCGCACAACTCGGACTCGAACGCGCTGACGGAGGACTATCGGTGAGCCGCCTGCTTCCGGGCCGCAAGGACCGCCGCATCGCCGCCCGCCCGGGGTGGCAATTGGCGCGCCTCGCGCTCGCGGCGGCGGTCCTGGTGATCGCGGGCGCCGCGCAGGCGCAGACCTACAGCTGGCAGATCAGCAACGGCACCACCGTCGCGGGCGTGACGACCAACTGGTCGTCGGCCTGCGGCCTGCAGCCGACCGCGACCGCCCTCTACAAGACGACGATGACGACGGCGACCATGGCGTGCGCGTCCGACAACCTCGGCACCACGCAGGCCGGGCCGTTCGACATGCTCCTGCTCGTGAAGAGCACCACGTACGCCGCGGCGACGACCGTGACCGGCGGTACCGGCAGCAAGTGGGGCCTCGCGAAGAGCGGCACCGGGACGGTCACCTACCGTTTCTCGCTCGGCTACGTGCTCGGCGGCGTCTTCACCGCCTTCGGCTACGTGGACCAGGCCGCGACGACCACCCAGACGGCGTACACCCCCAACCTGAGCGCGATCTCCGGGGTCGCGCCCGCCGGGTCGGCGCTGGCGCTCAAGGTGACGGTCCAGACCAACACCGCCGGCAACTCGACGCACGTCTACCTCGGCACCGGGACGAGCTCCGGCGGGACCCTGGTGGTCACCGAGACGGCCCTCCCGACCGTCACCCTCGCCGACGCCACCTCTCCCACGAGCACCACGCTCGCGCCGGGCGGCTCGGCCACCCCGCTCGACGCCTTCACGCTCCAGGCGAGCAGCGGCAGCGTCGCGGTGAGCGCGCTCACGGTCAGTCTCGCGGCGGGCTCCTCGGCGGCTCTCGCCCTGGTCGAGGTGACCGACTCCACCGGTGCGACCACCTACGGCTCGGTCGCGAACCCCTCGACCGACACCTTCAGCATCCCGCTCACCACGAACATCTCGGCGACCACCACGGCGACCCAGTACCGGCTGCGCATCACTCCCAAGGCGCACGCCGCCATGCCGGCGCCTCCGGGCGCGACCTACGCCGTGACGGGCATCGTGACCGGCGGCACGGCCACCGGCGCCACCTTCAGCGGCAGCTCGAGCAGCAGCGCGACCGTCACCATCGACAACCTCTCACCCGGCAACCCCACCGGCGTGGCCGGGACCCCGGGCGGAAACCAGGTGAACCTCTCCTGGACCAACCCCTCCGACAGCGATCTGGCCCAGGTGGTCGTCCTCCGGAGCAGCGCCGGCGCCATCGCCGACACGCCGGCGGAGGGCGCCTCCTACACCGTCGGCCAGACCGTCGGCGCGAGCACGGTGGCCTGCGTGGTCGCGGCGCCCGGGACGAGCTGCTCCGACAACGGGCTGACCAATGGGACGGCCTACTATTACGAGGCCTACGCCCGGGACTCGAGCGGGAACTACTCCGCCGGCGGCGCGGCCGCGGGCCCGTACACGCCGGTGTCGGCCGCGGGCACCCTGACCCTCGCTGCGGGCACCAACCCGGCCGCCGGGAACCTGGTCATCGGCAGCTCGGGCAACCTCGTCGGCAAGGTCAACCTCACCGTGTCGGGCTCTCCGGTGACGCTGACCTCGTTCACGGTCACCAACGCGCCGGTGGGCACGCCTGCCGCGGCGGCCGGGACGGACATCTTCTCCGTCACGCTGATGGACGGCACCGGAGCCGTGGTCGGCACCTCTCGCGGCAGCGGGACGAGCTTCGCCTTTCCGAACCTCTCCTACGCCATCTCCGCTTCCGCCACCTTCAGCGTCCTCGTCAACGTCGCCTCCACGGCAAACGCCAACGACAAGTTCGCCATGAAGGTCCTCGCCTCGGGGGTGACCGTGGACGCGGGCAGGATCGTGACCGGCAGCGCCACGGGAAACGACTTCACGCTCGTGACCACCGGCATGTCGGTCGAGGGCGACGCGACCGCCAACTCGGCCAAGGCGACCGTCTCGATCCTGAACCCGGCCCGCGGCGGCACGGTGAGCGGCGCCTTCCGCACGCAGGTCAGGGTGTACAGCCCGAACGGCCTCTCCAAGGTGACCGCCGTCACCGTGACGGCGGCAGGCTCGACCAGCAGCACGAAGCAGCTCGTGGCCTCCGCCGGCTCGATCGCCTGCCTCAACGCGAACTACGCGAACGACACGCGCTCGGGCGTGTTCGAGAGCAACCCGGGCGGCACCTGTCTCGTCGCCCACTTCTCCCTCTCCGCCGGTGCCTACACGCTCACCGCGTCCGTGACCAACGACGCCGGCACGGTGACGTCGGCGCCGGTCCCGCTCACCGTGGTGGGCACGAGGAAGGGCGACGGCAACCTCCTCGGCCGGGACAACGCCGCGCAGCTGTGCAGCGACTGCCACAACGTCCAGACCCACTCGAGCGAGCAGACCGCGGACGCCATCACCCACACCTCGAAGTACGGCTCCTGGTCCACCACCTGCCGCGACTGCCACGACCCGCACGGCACGCAGAACGTCTACCTGTTCCGGGAGCAGGTCACGCCGCCGCAGGTGAACGGGTCCTGGCCCCCGGCGCCGGTCTACTTCTCGAGCAAGGTGGGCGACTCCGGCGCCCCCGGCGCCACCAGCCGGTCCACCGCCTCCTTCGTGAACTCCGACGGGAGCGGGCCGTGCCAGGCCTGCCACACCCGCACCAACGACGGCAGCGGCGGCGCGCGCTGGCGCCGGAGCGACGCGGGCGGGAACGTGGACGCCCACTTCACCGCGGCGGCCACCACGCAGCCCTGCACCGACTGCCACAACCACACGGTCGGCTTCAAGGCGCGGGAGAGCTCGGGCGGCGAGGACTGCAACACCTGCCACAGCGCGGTCTTCAACTCGATGAAGGCGGGCGGCACCGGGGCCCACCAGCACCTCATGGCCTCCGCGCAGGCGGATCCCTCGAAGACCCAGACCTATCCGAGCTCGGGCTCCACCGTGTACCCGACCACGGTGCCCACCTCGAGCGCCACCGATACGGCCCGGCGCTGCCTCATGTGCCACGTGGATCACAGCATCTTCCGGCCGGACCTCAACGCGACCAACGGCGGGCGGGCGCGCAACCTCCGGGTCGCCATCGGGACGCAGCCGGCCCTCGCGAGCGGGTCCACGTACACCAGCACCGACTTCGACGGGCGCACCAACAGCGGCATCTGCACCTCCTGCCACCAGACGGCGCTCACGAAGGCCGTCACCGAGGGCGCCTCGACCAGGACCCCCGTCGTCGCGCCCGCCACCTACGGCGCATCGATGCACGACTACGCGTCGAACCCGGCCTCCAGCTTCCGGCAGACGGGCGTCGTCAACTACACGGCCAACTGCAGCAAGTGCCACTCCGACACGCTGCGGAAGAACTACCAGGCCACCGCCTACCCGAACAAGTTCAGCACCCACGGCTCGGCGCAGCCCTCGATCCTGGCGCCGATGGGCGCGTGGGCCTACACCTCCGGCGGCAGCCCGCCGACGGCCGCCCTGGACGAGGTGTTCTGCTACCAGTGCCACTCGGTCGCCGCCGACGGGCAGGGCGCGAACAGCAGCACGCTCGATTACTACTCGGCCGCCTCGATGGACACCGCCTCCAAGGCCATCTACCAGGTCATGCAGAAGACCGGCGGCGGCCACCGGGTCTCGAGCTTCACGGGCCAGCACCTCCCCTCGACCGACGACGAGACGCTGAGCTACCTCGCGAGCACGCCGCACGTCGCCTGCGCCGACTGCCACAGCCCCCACGCCGCCGGAAACGTGAACCACACGGCCGGCACCAACGCCATCCCGGCCAAGAGCCCGATCTCCGGGGTGATGGGGGCGACGCCGACCTGGTCGAGCACGTGGTGGGCCGCGGCGAGCGGCTGGACCTACACCACCGCGACCCACGAGTACGAGGTCTGCTTCAAGTGTCACGCGGGCGCGAACAGCGCCATCGGGACCGGCGGCTGGCTCGGCACGGCGGGCGCCTCGAGCCTGGCCGCGAACGCCTTCACGGACGTGGCCCGAGAGTTCAACCCCGCCAACCGGTCTACGCACCCGGTCGCGGCGCCCAACACCGGGCACGCCCTCGTCACCGCGCAGATGGCCGGCGGCTGGACGGCGGTCGGCACCCAGACCATGTACTGCTCCGACTGCCACGGCACCGACTCCTCCGGCGCCCAGGCCATGGGCCCCCACGGCTCGGCGGCGCCCTGGCTGCTGAAGGGTGGCTTCTGGCCGACGACGGACGGCAGCAACACCGTCTCGAAGCTCTACAAGCTCAGCAACTCGGGAGCGGGGAGCGGCCTCTTCTGCCTCGCCTGCCACCCGGCCCCGAACACCACCAACAACGTCCACACCGACTCCGGCCACCACGGGAACACGCCCTGCGTCGGCTGTCACATCGTCATCCCGCACGGCGGAAAGCTGTCGCGCCTCATCGCCTCCGGGACGTCCAACGGGTCCTCGTCGGTGGCGACCAACATGCCGGCCCGCTACTGCTTCGGGAACAACGTCAAGAACTGCAACATCGTCAAGTTCACGAAGACCAGCTACACGAGCTATCAGGACAGGAACTGCTACGCTCCGACGGGCAGCCCGGCCCTGGGCGGGAACCAGTGCAGCTCGAACCACACCAGCACCGGCTACGGCAGCGAGACCTGGTAGCCTGAAGAGCGCGATGCAGCAGACGAGTGGGCGGGGGGGGGGCCCTACCCAGCGACGTCGATGGAATCCGAAGGCGCTCCGCGCCGCCCTGCGGGCACCCCGCCTGGTGGTGCTCGAGGTGCTCGCCTTCGCCGTCGCCTGCGCCGTCTACACGCTCGTGCCGCAGGTCGGCGCCGCCGGGCCGGCCGCCCGCGGGCGCTTCGCCGCGCAGCACCCGCTCGCCGCCCCCTGGCTGCGGGCGCTGCGGCTCGACGCCGTCCTGCACAGCCCGTGGTTCCTGGCCCTCCTCGCGCTCTCCGCGGTGAGCCTCTCGATCGTGGCGCTCGATCAGTGGCGGCGGGCGCTCCGCCTGTACCGGCGAGCGCCCGAGCCGGGGGCGTTCGGGGCCGCCCAGCACCGCCGGGTGGTGCGCCGGGCGCGGCCCGCGGGGGCCGAGGCGCCCCGGTTCACGCGCGAGGGCGCGCTCGGACTCTTCGGCAGCCCCATCTTCCACACGGGGCTCCTGCTCCTGCTGGTGGCCGGCACGGTCCGCGCGCTCGCGGCCGACGACGCCACGGCCTACGTCATCGAGGGCGAGTCGCTCGATCCGACGGCGGAGGCCTGGGGCATGCACTGGGGGAGCGCGCTCGCGCCGCCGCTCCGGTTGCCGGAGCGGGTCCGGCTGGCGGAGCTCCACCCGGAGCTCCACCCCGACGGCGCCCTGCGGGCCCTCTCCGCCGACCTCGCGGTGGGCCAGGACGGCGCGCGCCGCGCCCGGGTGGCCATCAACGCCCCGCTCGCGCTCGGCGGGGCGCGCCTCTACCTCACCGGCACGTACGGGCTCGCGGTGGAGCTCGGCGTGAGCCAGGAAGGCGGGGCTTCCGAGGAGCGCGCCTGGGCGGTGATCGAGCCGACCGGCGGCGAGCTCGCCGGGAGCGGTTCCCTCGCGCTGCCCGGCGGGAGGTCGGTGCTGCTGCGGGCCCGGCGGAGCGCGGGCGGGGCGCTGCCGGGCGAGGTGGAGGTGCGGGTGGTGCGCGGCGGGGCGCTGCTCCTCGCGGGACCGCTCGCGCCCGGGGCCCCGGTGCCGCTGCCGGGCGGGGGGAAGCTCGCGCTCGCCGACGTCCGCTACTGGGCCGAGCTGCGCGGGAGCCGCGATCCCGGGCTGGGCCTCGCCTGGACCGGCTTCCTGCTCGCGGTCGCCGGCGTGAGCCTGCTCTTCCTCGCCACCCCCGTGGAGACGGCGGTCATCCCGCTGAGCGGCGGCGAGGAGGTGCTGGTGGCGCTCAAGGCGGAGCGCTTCGCCCCGCTCTACGCCGAGCGGTTCGAGCGCCTGGTGCGCGACGAGGAGGAGCGAGGATGAGGCGCACGAAGACGTGGCCCGGGGCGCTCGCGGCCTGCGCCGCCGGGCTGCTCGCGGCCGGCTGCCGGCCCGACGACGGGGCGGAGGCGGTCCGGCTGGTGCAGCGCTACGACGCCGCGCTGATCGAGGCCTACAAGGCGGGGGACGCGCGCCTGGTGGAGGGGCTCGCCGGCGAGCGCGAGCTGAAGAAGCTGACCGGCCTCATCGGCGTGAAGCTCGACACCGGCGTCAACATGGACGCCGAGCTCCGCGAGCTGAAGGTGCTCGAGGTCCGGCGGGAGGGCGACGTGGTCGAGGTGCGCACCGAGGAGCGCTGGCACTACGCCGATCGCCGCATCGGCACCGGGGCGCAGGTCGGCCAGGCGTCGGACGATCACTACTTCATGCGCTACGACCTCTCCGTCGAGGGTGGGCGGCGCGTGGTGCGCGAGCTGCACTTCGAGCGACCGCCCGAGGTGGGCCGGACCGACGTCGAGCTCGGCGGAGACTTCCGCCTGCAGCACGGGCTCCCGCCGGCCGAGGCGAAGGACCCGAAGGGGAGGAATCGATGACCGGCTTCGCGCTCGAGGTGGCGCTGCACTGGGCGGCGGTGGGGCTCTACGTCCTCGCGTCGCTGGCCTTCGCCCACGCGGTGCTCTTCGAGCATCCGGAGCGGTCGCGCTACGGCGTGTGGCTCGGCGCGGCCGGGCTCGCTCCCCACGCGGCGGCGCTCGCCTACCGCTGGATCACGAGCGGGCACGGCCCCTACATGGCCCGCTACGAGGTGCTCTCCTCCACCACCTTCGTGGCCATCGCCGTCCTGCTCGGGTTCTGCGCCCGCCGGCCCCGCTGGCGGGTGCTCGCGATGCTCGGGCTGCCGCTCGCCACCCTCGCGGTGGCCGCGGCGCTTTTCGCGAACCCGGAGGTGCGCCAGCTCCCGCCCAGCCTGCGCTCCGTCTGGCTCTTCTTCCACGTGCTCTTCGCCAAGCTGTCGGCCGGGGCCTGGCTGCTCTCGGCGGCCACCGCCGCGCTGGTGCTGGTGCGGCGGGCGCCCGGTCGCGCGCGCACCCTCTCGACGCTGCCCCACGAGGCCGAGCTCGACGCCTACACGGTCCGGTTCGCCGGCTTCGGCCTGGTCTTCTGGACGGTGACGGTGGCCGCGGGGGCCATCTGGGCCAACCAGTCGTGGGGACGGTACTGGGGCTGGGATCCGGCGGAGACCTGGTCGCTCATCGCCTGGCTCTGCTACGGCTCTTTCCTGCACGCGCGGCTGCTGCTGCGGCTCCGGGGCGCTCCCGCGGCCTGGGCCGCGCTGGCGTGCTTCCTCGTCTTCGCGCTCGCGGTCTTCTTCGTGCCGACGCGGGTGGCGTCGCTCCACTCCTCCTACTTCCAGTGAGGGGCGGGCTCGCCGGCCGCGGCGTCGAGGGCCTCGGCGGCGGCGAGATCGCGCGACGCCTCGGGCTCCCGCCCGAGCCGGGCCAGCACCTCCGCGCGGAGCCGGTAGACCTTGCGGAGCCCCACGCCCTTGCGAGCGGCGATGGCGCCCGAGCGGTCGAGGTCCTCGAGCGCGCCGGCGAGGTCGCCCGCCGCGGCGCGGTCCCGGGCGCGGAACCAGTAGCCGATGCCCAGGTCGGGATCGACCGCCACGGCCCGGCTCCAGAAGGCGACCCCGTCCCGCCAGTGATCGAGCTGGCGCACCGTCAGGAGCGCGCCGGCGACGAGGAGGGCGGCGGCCGCCGCGAGCCCGAGGTCGCCCAGCGCCCGCCGCGCCCGGCCCGGCGCCGCCGCCGCGGCGGCGAGGTGCGCCACGAGCGCCCCGGCCACGAGCGCGAACCCGAGCGAGGGGAGGTAGGTGAAGCGATCCGCGTGCGACTGCGCCGCGACCTGCACGAGGCCGCTCGCCGGCAGCAGCGTGACGCCCGAGTAGGCGGCGGCGGCCGCGAGCCAGGGGCGCCGCCGCGCCTGCCACGCGACGAGCCCGGCGAGCGCGAGGACCACCGGGACGGCGGCGAGGTGGCGCGGTGACGAGAGCACCGCCGCCATCCGGTGCGGGTAGAACGGGGCCAGCCGCGCCGGCCACAGGGTGGAGAGGAGGTACTGCTCGACCGCGTAGGCGACGCTCACGAGGCGCGCCGCCGCCGGCAGGGCCTCGAGGGAGCGGATCACCGGCCGCTGCGCCGCGGCGGTGAGCGCGGCCGAGGCCAGGCTGGCCGCCAGGAACGGCAGCTTCTCGAGGATCGCGCGCCGCCACCCCGCGCGATCCCCCAGCCGGCCCAGGAGCCCGTCGAGCAGCAGCAGCACCGCCGGCCAGGTCACGACCATCGGCTTCGAGAGCACGGCGGCGACGAAGAGGGCGAGCGCGAGGGCGTAGGGCGCCGCGGCCGGCCCCCCTTCCTCGCGCCGCCGCGCGTAGCGGAGCCAGGCCCCCGTCGCGAGCAGGGCGAAGCAGCCGGAGAGCACGTCCTTGCGCTCCACGATCCAGGCCACCGACTCGACCCGCAGCGGGTGGAGCGCCCAGAGGAGCGCGGCCGCGGCCGCGGCGAGCCCCGCCGCGCGCTGGCCGCCCTGGGCCGGGAGCCAGTCCGGCCGGCGCAGGAGCAGGGCGCGGCCGACGAGGAAGGCGAGCGCCGCGTCGAGCGCGTGCAGCAGCACGTTCGTGAGGTGGAAGCCGAACGGCCCCGGCCCCCAGAGCGCCGCGTCGAGGCCGAGCGACACCCAGGTGAGCGGGATCCAGAGGATGGCGTGGAACTCGGTGAACGCGCTCCAGAGGCCGGGGAGGTGGAACCCGTGGAGCAGCGGGTTGTCCATCAGGTAGACGTCGTCGTCGTAGCTGACGAACCCGTTCCGCAGCGCCGGCAGGTAGACCAGCACCACCGCCGCCGCGATGGCGAGGGCGGCGAGGGCGGAGCGGAGCGAGGCGCTCCAGGCCGGGCGCCGCGGTCCGGACTGGCCAGCCGGGATCACGCGCCCGCCGGATCGCTCCGGCCCGCGCCCTGCTCCGCGAGCCAGGCGCGTCGCGCCGTCCGGTGGGCGCGGCCGATGGGGACCTGCTTCATGAGCGAGAGGAGGTGGACGGTGGGGAACCCGGAGAGCGGCAGCCCCAGGATCCGCCGCGCCACCCGCCCCGGCCGGTAGAGCTCCTCGCAGAGCTGGTGGTAGGCCGCCTCCCGCCGCGCGGGGGTCATCGCGGGATCGGGGTGCTCGAAGAGCGCGCGCGTCCCGGTGAACTGGTCCCAGGTCGTCCCCGGCAGCAGGTGCGGACGGTACGCCTCGTAGAGCTCCGTCCCCGGGAACGGGGTAACCAGGGCGGGATGCGCCGCCAGGCCGAGCCGATCCGAGAGCTCCAGCGCCTGCTGGAACGAGGCGTACGCGTCGGTCCGTCCGCCGAGCACCATGAGCAGCACCACGTCGAGCCCGTGGTCGCGGAGCCGCTGCAGCGCCGCCAGCCGATCCTGGCCCTGCTTGCCCCAGGCGCCGTAGGCGCGCAGCGTCTCGCCGGAGTCGCTCTCCCAGCCGACCCAGACCGAGCAGAGCCCGCTCCGGCGCGCGGCGCGGAGGAGCCGCTCGGCCTTCGGGCCCTGGAGCGAGCGCAGGTCGCCGAGCCCGTACCAGCTCTTGCGCGAGCCGCGCGCGAGCTCCTCGTAGAGGGCGATGGTGCGGTCGACGTCGGAGCCCCAGATGTTGTCGTCGCCGTTGAACCAGACCCGCCCGCAGCGCGTCTCCACCTCCCGGACCACCTCCGGGATGGGGCGCAGCCGCGCCTCGTTCCCGAACAGCCGGTGGACGTTGCAGAAGGTGCAGCGGTACGGGCAGCCGCGCATGGTGAAGACGCCGCGGAACCGGTAGTTGCCCGCGAGCCGGCCGTCCATCGGGACGGGGATCCGATCGAGCGGAAGCGGCACCCCGTGGTAGCGCGGCGCGAGCCGCCCGGCGCGGGCGTCGCGGAGCACCTCGCCCCAGCACGACTCGGCCTCTCCGACCACCACCGCGTCGGCGTGGCACGCCGCCTCGCCGGGCAGCGCCGTCGGGTGCACGCCGCCGAGCACGACCCTCAGCCCTCGCGCGCGGCAGGCGTCGGCGAAGCGGTAGGACCAGGGCGCGGTGACCGTCCAGACGCTGACCGCGACCAGATCGACCCGGAGCGCCTCGAGGTCGATGGCGCGCTGGTTGGCGTCGAGGAGCAGCACCTCGGCGTCGGGGTCGGCCTGCAAGGTCAGCGCGCCGAGGTACTCGAGGATCGGGGGGACGAGCGGGGGTCGGCCCGAGAACGGGAACTCGGGCTGGACGATGGCGACCCGCATCGAGCACCAGAGTAGGCGGAGCAGCGGCCCCGGGCAAGCGCGCGCGGGTGTCGCGCCGAGCCGGCGTCGGGGGCTCCGCGGCGAGCCGGCCGCGCGCCCGCGGGGCGCGTCCGCGGCTTCACGTAGGGTCCACGTCGCAGTCGTCGCGCGCGGCGCCGGCCGGACGCGCCAGTCCCGCTGGCGCGCGCCCCTTCGTGCTAGATTCGACCGCGATCCCTCCCCGTTCTCCGTAGAGGTGGCGCATGGCAAGACGTCTTCGCCCGATGCTGGCCGTGGCCGCGCTGGCGCTCACCGCCTGCGCCGGGCCGGCCTTCGTGCCCTACCCGGAGGCGGAGGTGGCGGGCGTGAAGAGCCCGCACGCCTTCCGCGGAAAGCCGCTCTGCCAGGGCTGCCACCAGCCGGGCCGTCGCGAGCTGCGCGCCGACCCGGTGGCGCTCTGCAAGGGCTGCCACCCGCTGCACCGCGGCAATCACCCGGTGGAGGTGGTCCAGGCCCAGCCGGTCGCGGGCCTCCCGCTCTCGCCCGGCCGCAAGGTGGCGTGCCACAGCTGCCACGACCCGCACGGCGGGGCGAAGCAGCCGCACCTGCTGCGGCTCGAGGCCAACGCGCTCTGCGCGGCATGCCACCAGAGCCTCGCGGGCAACGCGCACCACAAGGCGCGCTAGCCTTCTACTCCCCGCATCCCAGCGCCGGCTGGCGCGCGTCGGCGCGGCGCGGGTCGGCGCCCGGGAGCGTCCGGTAGTAGGCCCACCAGCGGCAGGCCTCGGCCGCGTCCCCGATCGCCTCCTCGGTCACGGCCACGTTGTGGGCCATCACCGGCGCGTCGGGGTCGAGCGAGACGGCGGCGAGGAACTCGCGGAGCGCCTGCTCCGGCCGGCCGAGCGCGAGCAGCACCTCGCCGAGGGTGTTGTGCGCGCCGGCGTGGCCGGGGCTCGCCGCGATCGCCTGGCGCGCGTAGCGCTCCGACTGCGCCTCGAGGCCGACGGCGTGCAGGGCGATGGCGTAGTTGTTGAGGAGGTCGGGGTCGCCGGGGCTCCAGGCGAGCCCCTGCGACAGGGCCTGCGCCGCCTCCTGCATGCGGCGCTGCTGGATGAGCACCGCCCCCAGGTTCCGGTACAGCTCGGGCGGGCGGGTGGTCCCGTCGCGCGCGAGCGCCAGCGCGAACCGGAACTCGGCCTCGGCCTCCGGCAGCCGCCCGGCGAGGAAGAGCGCCTGGCCGTAGTTGGCGTGGGTGCGCGACTTGCCGGGCCCCTTCGCGACGGCGTCCCTCCAGAGCGACACCCGGTCGCGCCAGACCTGGTTGCGCGCCAGGAGGGCGCCGAACAGGGCCCCGCCGGCGACGAGGACCAGGACCGGGCCGAGGCGTCGCGCGCGAGGCCCGAGCGCCTCCGACCCGATCGCCGCGGTCGCCAGCGCCGGGCCGAGGAGGGCGAGGTAGACCCGGTGCTCCACCATGAGGTCGGCGAGCGGCACGACGCTCGAGGTCGGCGCGAGCAGGAGCAGGAACCAGCAGCTTCCGAAGGCCGCGAGGCGCGACGCCTTCGCAGGATGGCTGGGAGATCGCGCCAGCGTCGCGAGCGCCCAGGCGAGGCCGGCGAGGACGAGCGCCAGCGCGGCGAGCGTGGGGGCGTCGAGCGCCCGGCTCGGGGCGAAGGCGTGATCGATGCTCTGCCCGGCGGGCCAGAGCGCGAGCCGCAGGTAACCGGCGATGGCCCGGGGCTGGCTCAGGAGGTAGTCGCGGGCGGTCAGCCCCGGGACGTCGAAGCCGACGTCGGCCCGGCCGGAGAAGCGCCGCAGGTTGAGCCAGGCGAAGAGGGCGCCGACCGCCGCCAGCGGCGCGGCGAGGAGGCCGGCGCGCCGCAGCGCGCCGGCGCGGCCCGCGCGTCCCGGGAAGGCGAGGGCGTGGAGCAGCAGCGCCGCCGGGAGCGTCACCGCGACGAGCTTCGAGCCGAGCCCGGCGACGTAGGCGGCGAGCCCCGCCACGAGGAGCCCGGCGCGTCCGGCGGCGGTCACGGCGCGCTCGCAGCGGAGCAGGAGGAGGAGCCCGGCCAGGAAGAAGGCCGAGGCGAGCGCCTCCGAGCGCTGCACGACGTAGCTCACCGCCTCGGTCTGGAGCGGGTGCAGGGCGAAGATCCCGGCGGCGGCGAGCGCCACGCCGGGCCGGTCCCCCCATCCGGCGCGCCGCAGCGTCTCGCGCGCGAGCGCGAAGGCGAGCAGCGTCGCCGCCAGGTGCACGAGCACGTTGCCGGCGTGCCACGGCTCGGGCCGGAGCCCGAAGAGCTCGTGGGTGACCGCGAAGGTGAGGTCGGTCACCGGGCGGCCGTCGGCGAGGAAGGATGGGAGGAAGCGCTCGCGGAGGAACGCGGGGAGATCCTTCATCGCCGGGTTGGCGGTGATGGCCCGCTCGTCGTCGAACTGGAAGCCGCCGCCGAGCGCCGGGGCATAGCCGGCGGCGGTGACCGCGAGGAGGCAGAGGAGCGGCCCCGCCCGGCGGAGCAGCGAGACACGGGCCCCGGAGCGCGCGGGAGCGGGCCCGGACGGCGCCGGCAGGGGGGAGGTCACGGGGCGCACCCCAGCGACCGGAGGTGCTCCTGGGCCAGCCCCGGCTCGGCGCCGGCCATGCCGGCGTAGGCCCGCCAGAGCCCGCAGGACTCGGGAGCGGGCGCGCCGGCCTCCCGGGCGAGGGCCACGTCCCGGAGCCGCGACGGCTCCCGCGGCTCGAGCCGCCAGGCCTCCTCGAGCTCGCGGCTCGCCTCGTCCGTCCGGCCGAGCGCGAACAGGGCGCGGCCGAGGTCGGCGCGGGCCGAGGCGAGCCCGGGGGCCGCCAGCACGGCGCGACGCGCCCGCTCCTCCGCCTCCGGGTAGCGCTGCAGCGCGAAGAGGGCCTCGGAGGCGCTCGCGAGCAGGAGCGGGTCCTCGGGCGCGCGCGCGAGCTCCGGCGCGAGCGCGGCGAGGGCCTCCCCGGGCCGGTCCTCGGCCAGGAGCACGGCGGCGAGGTTGGTGGCGAGGTGCGCCGGGGGCGTGGTGCCGTCGGAGGCGAGCGCGCTGGCCCGCCGGAGCTCCGCCTCGGCCTCGGCGTAGCGGCCGGCGAGGTAGAGCGTGAGCCCGTGGTTGGCGCGCGGCCTCGACTTGGCCGGCGCCTTCGCGGCGGCGTCGGCCCAGAGCGCCTCGGGCGAGGCCCAGGCCAGGTTGCGGTGCAGGAGCGCCCCGGCGAGCGCCGCGCCGAGCGCGACCGGCACGAGGAGGGCGAGCCGGGTCGAGAACGGCGCGGGGAGCGCCGACCGGAGCCGGGCGAGCGCGAGCTCGCCGGCCACGGCGGCGGCGAGCGCCGGGCCGAGCAGCGCCAGGTAGACGCGGTGCTCGACCATCAGATCCGCGAGCGGGACCACGCTCGAGGTCGGCGAGAGCAGCAGGAAGAACCAGAGGACGCCCGCGCCGGCGAGCCGGGCCCGGACCGCGGCGGGCTCCGCGGCCGGGCGGCGGCGGGCCCAGAGGAGGGCGGTGAGCGCCGCCGCGCCGAGGGCCGCCAGGACGAGCAGGGCGCCGGCGGTCGCCGGGTCGAGACCGCGGCTCACCCGCACCGCGTGGTCCATGCTCTGCCCGGATGGCCAGGCGAAGAGCCGGAGGTAGCCGAGGACGACCCGGAGCTGCGTGAGCAGGTACTCGCGGGGCGAGAGCCCGGCGATGTCGAAGCCGACGTCGGACCGGCCGCGGTAGCGGTGGAGGCTCGACCCGGCGAAGAGGGCCGCCGCGGCGGCGAGCGGCGCCGCGCGCGCGAGCGCGCCCGCCCATCGGCCCCGGGCCCCCGCGCCCCCGGGGGGCGCCGGCGAGGCGGCCCAGAGCAGGAGCCACGCGGCCGGCAGCGTGAGCGCGACTGGCTTGCTCGCGAGCGCGGCGACGAAGGCCGCGAGCGCCGCCGCCGCGAGGAGCGCCGACCGCGCGCGGCTCGGGGCCTCCTCGGACGCGAGCAGCAGGAGGAGCGCGGCGAGGTAGAGCAGGGACGCGAGCACCTCGGCCCGCTGCGCGACGTAGCTCACGGCCTCGGTCTGGAGCGGGTGGAGCGCGAAGATCGCCGCCGCGACGGCCGGCAGGACCCCGGGATCCGGGCGGCCGGCGCGCCGGACCAGGGCCGACACCCACCGCGCCGCGAGCAGGCTCGTCGCGAGGTGGAGCAGGAGGTTCACCGCGTGGAGCCAGCGGACGTCGAGCCCGGTCAGACGGAGCTGGAGCGCGAAGGTGAGGTCCGTGAGCGGGCGCCCGTCGGGGCCGAAGGCCTGGACGAAGCGGTCCCGCAGGAACGCGCCCAGGTCCGCCAGGGCCGGGTTGCGGGCGATGGCGCGGACGTCGTCGAACTGGAACGCGCCGCCGAGGGCCGGGAGGTAGCACGCGGCCGCGAGGGCGAGCGCGGCGAGCAGCCAGGGGCGGGCCGCCCGGGCGGGATCGTTCAGCGGGCCGGGCATGACAGCTCCGCGAGGTGCCGGCGCGTCGCCGCCGCCTCGGCGGGCGCGAGGGAGAGGAAGCGCCGCCAGGCGTCGCAGGCGCCGGGCCGGCCGAGCCGCTCCCGGGCCAGCGCGAGGTTGTAGACGCGCGCCGGGACGTCGGGGTCCACGGACACCGCCGCCTCGAACTCCCGCAGCCCCTCCTCGAGCCGGCCCTCGGCGAAGCGCACCTCGCCGAGCGTGTTGTGGGCCCCGCCGTGGTCCGGCTCCAGCGCGAGCGCCCGGCTCGCGTGCGTCGCGGCCGACGGGAGCCGCCCGAGCTCGAGCTCGAGGATGCCCAGGTTGTTCTCGAGGTCGGCGTCGAGCGGCGAGAGCGCCGCCGCCTCCTGGAGCACGGTCGAGGCCTCCTGCAGCCGGCCGAGCTGGATGAGGGTGGCCGAGAGGTTGCGGAGCACCTCCGGCCGCGAGGCGTTCGGCTCGGGCGGGAGGGCGAGGGTGCGCGCGTACTCGGCCGCGGCCTCCTCGAGCCGGCCCGCCTGCTGGAGGGCGAAGCCGAGGTTCATGTGCGGGCGGGCGCGGGACGGCGCGGCGGCGACCGCCTCGCGCCAGAGCGCCTCGTCGGAGCGCCAGACCCGGTTCCGGGCGGAGGTGGCGCCCGCGGCGGCGGCGAGCAGCGCGAGCCCGGCGCAGGCCACGAGCGGGCGCGGGACGCCGCCGGGGCGCGAGAGGAGGGTGAGCCCGGCCGCGCCGGCCGCGAGCACCAGGCCGAGGCTCGCGAGGTAGACCCGGTGCTCCATCATCACGTCCGCGAGGGGCAGCACGGTGGAGGTGGGCGCCAGCAGGAGGAAGAACCAGAGCGTACCGAAGGCGGCCAGCCGCGCCGCGGCCGCCGCCGGCCCGGGGCGGCCGCGGAGCCGGAGCGCGGCCGCCCCGGCGAGGACGAGGAGCGCGAGGAGCAGGGCGCCGCACCCGGCGGTGGCCGGGTCGAGCCCGCGCGCCGGCGCGAGGTCGTGCTCCAGGGTCTGGCCCACCGGCAGGAGCAGGAGCCGGAGGTAGCCCACCACGGCGCGGGCCTGCGAGAGCAGGTACGTGCCCGGCGAGAGGCCGGGGATGGCGAAGCCGGCGTCGCTCCGGCCGGACGCGGGGCCGACGGCGCGCAGCTGCGCGAACGCGAAGAGCGCCCCGAGGGCGAGGAGCGGGGCGGCGAGGGCGAGCCGGAGGCGCCAGGGGCGCGGCCCGGCGTCCGGCCCGCCGAGACAGGCGCGGAAGAGGAGGAAGGCCAGCGGCGCCGTGATCGCCACCGGCTTGGCGGCCATCGCGAGCGCGAAGCAGGCGAGGGCGAGCGCCGCCGCGGCGAGCCGGCCGGCCGGGCGCCGGGCCTCCTCGGCCCGGAGCAGGAGCAGGACGACGGCCAGGGCGAGGGCGGAGGCGAGCACCTCCGACCGCTGCGCCAGGTAGCTCACCGACTCCGCCTGCACGGGGTGCAGCCCGAACAGCGCCGCGCAGAAGGCGGCCAGCCAGGGCGCGTCCTCGCCCGAGGCGGCGCGCAGGGCCCGGCGCGCCAGGGCCCAGGCGAGCGCGACGGCCGCGAGGTGGAGGACGAGGCTGGTGAGGTGGAAGCGCGGCCCCGACAGCCCGGCGAGCCGGTAGTCGAGGGCGAAGGTCAGATCGGTGAGGGGGCGCCCATCGGCGAGGAGCCGCTGCCAGAAGGGGCCGGCCAGGAAGGCGGCGAGGTCCTTGATGGCGCGGTTGTCGAGGATCGCGCTCCGGTCGTCGTAGTGGAACCCGCCCGCGAGGGCGCCGCGCCACGCCAGCGCGCAGGAGGCGAGCAGGCACGCCAGCGGGGCGGCGCGCTTCCAGGTGGGGCTCGGGTCGGCGGCGGGCGGGGTGGAGCGGGGGCTCACTTGTTGTGACAGCTGCGGCAGAGCCCGTCCCCGGTGCCTTCCAGGACGCGGAGGAAGGTGCCGTTGGCGTTGTTGTGCGGATCGTGGCAGGTGGTGCACTCCACGCCGAGGCCGCCCGTGGAGCTGTCGCGGATGAGGTTGATGAGCTTCCCCGACTGGACGCCGTTGTTGGGCGCGGCGGTGCAGTAGGTGCTCGGCGAGAGGCAGCCGGTGGTGAGCGGGGCGTAGTAGTTGCCGGTGGTCCCGTCGGCCGGTCCGGCCTTGCTGGTGATCCCGTTGTAGCTGCTGGTCTGGGCGGCGTAGGGGATGCCGACCGGGTGCTGCGCGCTCATGTCGCCGCTGTTCCCGACCACGTAGGTCGAGTCGGTCGCCAGCGAGAGCTTGTTGGCGGTCACGCCGGTCATCGGGATGCTGGTGCTCACCCCGCCGGAGTTCATCACCGCGCCGAGCTCGACCGTGCCGTCGTGGCAGGCGAGGCAGCGCTTCGTCTCGGCGCGCATCGACGAGGGGAGGGGCGTGCCGGCGCTGGTGGTGAGCTGGCCGCCCGAGCCGTTCGAGTTGTAGCTCGAGACGGTGGTGTCCTTGTGGTTCCACAGCCCGCGGGTCGTGCTGGCGTTGTGCGGCGTGTGGCAGAACTTGCAGACGTCGTTGTCCGCCGCGTTCAGGGCCTTGATGCCGCTCGAGTTGGCGCTCGAGTAGCTCAGGTCGTGCGAGGTGTTGCGGATGCCGGCGCGCGCGGGGGCCGGCGCCGCGAGCGCCGCCCAGACGGCGAGGGCGGGGAGGAGGGCGAGGAGGCGAGGTGCGTGGTCGCGCGGCATGGCCGTCCCCTAGTAGGCGCGCTCGTCGTGCTGCGCGCCGTGGCAGCTCACCGAGCAGGTGCCGCTGCGCGCGCCGCGGCTGGTGTAGCGGAGGGCTCCGCGCGGGCCGGGGCGCGCCACCGAGACGTCGTAGTCCATCAGGTGCGCGCCGCCCTGGCTGCTCGCGGCCGCCGCGGTGACGCCGTGCGCGTTGTGGCAGACGGAGCAGGGCGTGCTCTGGTCCACCACGTGGCGGGCGTGGAGCTTGAACCCGGACTGCGACGAGAGCAGCACCGTCCGGTCGTGGCACTTGTAGCAGAGCGCGTACGCGTCCGGGCTCTCCGGGGTGCGATCGGCGGTGGCGTAGTTCCGCTCGAGCAGGTGCGGGTAGATCGAGCCGTGCGGGCCCTTCGGCACCGTGCCCGTGCCGGCGCCGTTCGAGGCGTGGCAGTCGCTGCAGTAGATCTGGCTCGCGGTGGTGAGCCCCTTCACCAGGCTCGGCACGTCGGCGCTGTGCCCCGGGCCGATCACCGGGTGGGAGGAGGGCGAGGAGGGGTCGAAGACCCGGCGCAGGTTCACCTCGGTCACGAGGCGGCGCACGGTGCCGCCGGAGCTGCCGCCCCGGCCCTGCGGCTGGTTCATGCTGTCGGCGTGGCACTTGAAGCAGACTTCGTACTCGTAGTTGACGGGCTCGACCCGCTGGCCGTTCCGGTCGATGCCCCAGACGCCGGCGAGCGCCCCGGAGGCGCGCGGCGCGGTCGCGTCCACCGCGCTGACCGAGTGCGGGTCGTGGCAGTCCACGCAGGCGACGTGGCGCGGGATCCCGGCGTTCGGCTCGGGCAGCCGGTTGGAGGCGCTCTGCGGCCCTTCGCTCGCCTCGTGGCCGGACGGGCCGGAGCTGGGCGCGGCGTGGGACCAGGGCTTCGCCATCTCGCGGTTCACGTCGAGCGGCGCGGTCCGGCCGTCGTGGCAGTCGAGGCAGACCTTGTCGTCGCCGTCGGCCCGGCCGCCCTTGACCAGCCGGGCGCCGCGCGCGTTGTGCTGGGCGTGGCAGGCGGCGCAGCCCTTCTCGGCCATGTCCGACACCACCGCGGGGTTGACCGAGCGGATGCCGAAGTTCCGGGTCTGGAGCTGGTGGGAGCTGCTGGGCCAGTTCGGGAGCGTGTGGCAGGAGGAGCAGATGGCCGATCGCTTGTTCGACTTGACCAGGAACTTCGGCTGTTCCGGATCGCCGTCCTCGCTGTGCGGGTCGTGGCAGGAGGTGCACTGCACGTTGCCGCCCCGGTCGAGCTTGACCGCATCGCCGCGCACCGGATCGCGGGTCTTCCCGGCCGGCATGGGCTTGAAGGAGACGGGGTGCGAGCCGGAGAGGTCGCTGCCGAGGTAGGCGGGGCGGTTGGTCGGGATCCGCCCGCCCGGCCCGGTCCCGAGCATGGGGATGGAGCCGCCGGAGACGGTCTGGCCGATGGCGATCGTGCCGTCGTGGCAGGAGAGGCAGGTCCGCGAGGCGCCGCTCGCGGACTGGGCGCCCTGGGAGGCCATGGTGCTGCTGCGGTAGTGCTGGTGGAGCGCCTGCGAGCGCGGCCGGTTCTCGGTCCCGGACGCGCCCTTGTGCGGCGTGTGGCAGAAGATGCACGCCCGCTTCTCGGTGGTGGAGCGGATCGAGCCCGGACCGGTGGCGGAGAGGTTGTGGCGGCTCTCGAGGAGCCCGGACTTCGCGGCTGCCAGCCCGGGGGCCAGCGCGAGCAGCGCGAGCAGGAGGATCCGTTTCATGAGTGGCCCTCCACGATCTGGAACTGCTGCAGGCGGCGGTTGAGGGCGTCGGCGACGAACAGCCGGTCGCCCGAGACGGCGAGCCCGGCGGGGAACCGCAGCTCGCCCGGCCCGTCGCCCTCCTCGCCGGCGGCGTACTGGAAGCGCCCCTCGCGGTCGAAGACCAGCACCACGTCCCACTGGGCGTCGCTGACGTAGAGGTTGCCACGCCCGTCGGCGGCCACCCCCTTCGGCCGACCGAACTGCCCCTCTTCGTCGCCCGCCTCCCCGAAGCTGCCGAGCCAGCTGCCTTCCAGCGTGACCCGGACGATCCGGAAGTTCAGCGCGTCCACCACCGCGAGGGTCCCGCCGGGCTGGGCGGCGATGCCGGTCGGGAAGTTGAACTCACCCTCGCCCTCGCCCCGGCGGCCGAACCGGAACAGCTCACGCCCCTCCAGCGAGAGGACGACCACCGCATGGGCCGGCGGATCGGCGACGTAGAGCCGGCTCGCCGCGACGGCGAGACCGGTGGGGCGCTGCAGCGCGACCGGCAGCTTGCGGCACTCGCCCTCGGGCGTGATCCGGAACACCGCCGGCCCGTCGGCGACGTAGCGGTTCCCCGACGCGTCCTGGGCCACCGCGATGGGGGCCTCCCAGGGGTGGCTCGGACAGGGGATCTCGCTGGAGGTGCCGCTCTGCCAGTTCACGCTGAGGACGCTCGGGCCATCGGGGTCGGCTACCAACAGGGTATCACCTTCGGCCGCCAGGCCGAACGGTCGCCGGAGCACGGGCGCCGCCCCGCCCGGCTCGGTTCCGGTGACGGCGCCGAGCACGCGCTCCCACCAGGAGGGTTCGCGCAAGGGGCGGGTGGCGACCCAGCCTTCCCAGCGCAGCCGCGCGGCCGCGGGGGGCGCGGGCCAGGCCGGCCGCGGCGCCTCCGGGATGGGCCGTGCGGCCGCGTGGGCGCAGCCGGACAGCAGGGCGAGCGCGAGCGCCGCCGCGCCGGGGCCAGACCGCCTCATCAGAAGGAGGCCCCGAACGACCGCGAGATCCGGGCCATGAAGAGGTTGCCGCGCTGGGTGATGCCGGAGCTGCCGCCGGTCGAGTACTGGTCCTCGAGCGAGAAGGTGACCGCTCCGATGTTGTAGCCGAGGGTGCCGGTCAGGCCGGTCTCGGAGTTGGTCGCGCGCTCCGGCGCGCTGGTCGTGACGTACCGGGCGGAGGCGTTGAGCGAGAGGCTCTTCGCAGGGGTGACGCCGGTGGAGACGGAGGCGTACGCCGAGTGGGAGTTGTAGGCGACCGGGATGAAGAGCCCGTCCGCGATCCCGGCCGGCTGGCCGGAGAGGCCGTCGGTCAGGCCGGCGCTGAGCGAGACCCGCCAGATGCGCCAGGAGGTCGAGCTCAGCAACGAGACGTTCCGGCTGAAGCTCGTGCCGAGCAGGGGATCCTGCTGGCGCGAGGCGCTGGCGGTCAGGTTGTTCTGGAGGCGCACGCCGGCGCCGACGTCGACGTCGGCGTTGGCGGTGACCGTGTGCGAGAAGGTCCAGCCGCTCACGGCCGAGAGGTTGGTGCTGTAGGAGCCGCTGTACCCGAGCATGCCGACCAGCCGCTCCCAGCGCCGCGAGACGCTGGTCGTCGCGCTGGCTCCGTAGCCGCCGTTGGTGCCGGTCTGGTCGTGCAGGAGCCCCACGTTGAGCTGGCCGCCGGCGTTGTACTGCCAGGGGCCCCGGATCGAGAACCAGTTCACCCCGCCGCCGA
Source organism: Anaeromyxobacter paludicola (assembly GCF_023169965.1). Taxonomy (NCBI): domain Bacteria; kingdom Pseudomonadati; phylum Myxococcota; class Myxococcia; order Myxococcales; family Anaeromyxobacteraceae; genus Anaeromyxobacter; species Anaeromyxobacter paludicola. The sequence goes on from NZ_AP025592.1 coordinate 609,222, forward strand.
TCTGCTCGCCGCTGGCCCGGCGGTTGGTGTCCCCGAGCCGCTCCTGGTTGTTGTTGAACCCGAGGTTGGCGTTGAACGAGAGGGAGCGCGTGTAGGCGTAGCCGACGTTGGTCGAGACGCCGTGGTTCAGGTACTCGCGATCGAGGGCCGACGGCGCGCTCACCACCCCGTGGTGGTAGTTGTAGGCGAGCTGCGTCGTGACGACCGGGTTGAGCTTCCAGCTCAGCGAGGTGCCGAAGGCGTTGTCGTCGATCCGGGGGTTGTTGCTCGCCTGCAGGGTGGGGTCGCGCAGGAGGTAGTTGTCGTTGACCCGGAGCTGGATGTCCTTGGAGATCTCGCTGGTCTCCTGCAGGTTGAGGTAGTGGAGACGGTAGTTGTTCTCCGAGTAGTTGCCGCTGTTCCAGCTGGTGTTGTAGGCGGCCGCGTAGGTGTGGGGCCCGAGCGTCTGGTTGAGGCTCGCCGCCATGCTCGTGGAGTCGGTCTTGTTGTTGAGCCCCGCGAAGCCGGTGTTCTCGGTGGTGGTGTGCATCACCGTCGCCCCGACCGTGGGCAGGTTCGCAATCTGGAGGCCCAGGTTGGCGGTCTCGTTGGAGCTGAAGGTCGTGCCGGTGGTGGCGGACGCGCCATCGCTCGTGAAGTCGTAGCGGTTGCGCGAGGCGCCGATGCCCAGGGACAGCGGGGAGCGGCGGAACAGGCTGGCGGACCCGGCGTAGGTGAAGTTCTGGCCCGTGGAGCTGGCCTCGCTGTAGAGCGTGCGGGTGTGCCGGTAGTCGAGGTTGCCGCTCAGGTCGAGGAGGTCCTGGCGGATGGGGCTGCCGTGGACCGCGATCGAGCCGCCGAGATCCCACACCGGCGCGGCCGAGTGGCTGTCGGCGCTCCAGGTGTCGGAACGCCAGTACTCCGCGTTGATGGCGCCGGAGACGTCGAAGGCGAGGCACGGGGTGGCGACGGCGGCCGCCAGCAGCGCGGGGAGGACGAGGGAGCGGCTCATCGGCTGGCCCCGGTCACGAGGGTGGCCGGGAGCTCCGTCCGGTAGGGCGCCGCGCTCGGCGGGAGGATCCAGCCGGTCGCCGCCTCGCGGAGGCAGGTGGCGAGCTTCGCGCCGCCGATGGTCTCGTCCGCGGAGGCCTGGGAGAGGATGCCGTCGGCCGACACCACCAGCCGGATCGCGCCGCGGGTGGCGCGGGCGTCGGCGGCGGCCGCGCAGCGGTCGAGGTCGGCCTGGTGCGAGGCGAGCGCCTCGCGCAGCCGGCGCCGCCCCGCGGCGTCCGCGGTGAGGAGGTCGGCCGCGGCCTTCGCCTGGCGGGCCGAGACGGCGGGACCGCCGCGGAGCGCCGAGACCACGACGTCCACGTGGGCCGTGCTCGCCCGGACCGAGGTCTGGACCACCACCGCGCGGGCCTGCACGCCGTTCGCCACCAGCGCCGCCCGGACCTCGTCGGCGCGCCGGGCGGCCTCGGGCAGCGTGGCCTCGTCGCGGGCCCGGGCGCGGACCAGCACGGTCACGCCGTCGCGGGCCAGCCGGGCGATGCCCAGGAGGGCCTCGCGATCGAGGTCCTGCATCGCGGCGGAGGCGTCCGCGAAGTAGATCGCCGTGCCGGCGAGCACGGTCGCCTCGCCGAGATCGACGGCCGGGACGGGCGCCGCGGCGGCCTGGCTCTGCGTGAGCTCGAGGCGCGTGGGCTCGCCGAGCTGCAGCTTCGGGCGGCCGGCGGCCAGCGGGGCGGTCGCGCTCGGGGCCGGGACGCCCGCCGCGGGGGCGCCCGCCGGCGGCTTGGGGGCGCCCGGGGCGACCGTCGCGGCGGCGAGGCTGCTGGCGGCGGCGAGCCGCTGCTCGGCCAGCGCCAGGCGATCGGCGTGCACGCCGAGCCGCTTCTCGAAGCTGTCGAGCCGCTCGGACCCGACCCGCAGGGAGCGCTCGACCGCGTCCTGCCGCTCGTAGCGGGCCGCCAGCAGCTCCTCCACGTTCGAGAGGGCCGCGTTGCGCTGGAAGACGAGCTGCCGCCGGAGCTCCAGCAGGCGCGCGGAGCTGGTCTCTTGCGCGCGAGCGCTCGAGAGCCGCTGCAGCTCGGCGCGCAGGGTGGCGTCCCGGGCGCGGGCCGTGACCTCGCGCTGGGAGGCCGCCTCGGAGATGGCGCGCAGGGCCTGCTGCTGCGCCTGCATGTCCTGCTCGGCGTTGCGGAACTGGCCCTCGCTGACGACGAGCTGCCGCTCGCGGTCACTGGGCGTCCCGGGGCGCACGCTCCGCTCGCGGGCGTCGAGGGCCTTCTGCTTCTCGGCGAGCTTCTGCTCGCGCCGGGCGAGCTCCTGGACCCGCGTCGCCTGCTCCTTGTCGCGCGCGTTCAGCCCGGCCTCGGCGGTGGCGAGGCGGCGCTCGCGCGCGTCGAGCTGCTCGGAGCGGCGATCGAGGTCGCGCCCCGCCTGCTCATCCGGCGAGAGCGTGACCTGCCGGACGGAGCTGCGGGAGGGCGCGGCCTGCTGCGCCGCGACCGGCGCGGTGGTGGAGGCGACCACGAGGCCGTACTGGAGGTGGCGCGGATCCTGGTCTGCGGCGCCCGGCCCGCGCAGCTTCATGCGGAAGTGCGGGCGATCGTCGAGGAACACGGGACCCTGGGGCTTGCCCTTGGCCGCGCTCGCGGCCGCCGGCTTGGCGGGCCCCTGCCGCACGCTCCGGCGCGAGCGGGTCGGCGAGGCGAAGCCGAAGCCGAGGCTGAAGCGGACGCCGCTCTCCTGCGGCAGCCAGGACAGGCCGAGCGAGACGCCCGTGATCGGGGTGAGGTTGTAACGCACCGACGCGCCGAACAGCGAGCCGCCCGGATTGGTGAGCCCCTCGGCGACGAGCTCCGTCTTGCCGTTCAGGGAGAGCGACGCGGCGAGGCCGGCGGAGATCCCGCTGGCGCCGGGGCGGCCGAGGCCGGCCACGCCGGCGAACCCGGCGAAGCGGACCCGGTTCGTCTCCTGGGTCGAGGCGATGAGGTGGGTGGCGCCGCTCGCGTGCCAGTTGAAGCGCTCGGCCACCGCGTCGATGGCGAGGGCCGGGAATCCCTCGGTCGCGTCGGTCAGGTGGAGCTTGAGGGCGGTGTTGAAGAGGAGCGGGGAGGGGTGCGGGTCGCCGGGGCTGCCCCACTCGCGGAGCGAGAAGCCGAGGTCGAAGCCGTGCCCGGTCCCGCCGACGATGGAGAAGGGCATCGGGCCGATGTCGGGCGGGCCCGAGGGATGCCGATCCAGCCGTAGCTCACCCCCGACCAGTCCCTGTCCGGCCGGCAGCGTCTCGGCGTCCGGGACGTCGAGCAGGCCGGTCGTGCCGCCCCGCGCAGGGAACGGGCTGCCCCAGGCGGCCGAGGCGGACGCGAGCAGGACGGTAGCGGCGACGAGCCGGAGGGACACGCGGTCAGTCTCGCGGGGAGGGAGAGCGGGGGGGGGCGGTGCGCGGCGGGCGGGTGAGACCGAACTGGCTCAAGGTCCGCTCGACGCTGCGGACCGAGACGGCGTGACCTTGCCGCGCGAGGTCGTCGGCGATGGCGGCGGCGCTGCGCTCGGGCTCCTTCAGGCGCGCCGTGACGATGAACTGGACTACGGCCATGGGGCGGCGCCAGGGGCCGCGCGGGCCGGGAGGCCGGGCCAGGAGCCCGCTCAGTCCCTGCTCACGGAAGCGCCGGAGCTTCTCGTAGTAGGTGCTGCGCGAGCGGCCGAACTCGGCCAGGACCACCGGGAGCGGGCGGCCGCTGGTCTCGCCCTCGATGAGCATCGCCAGGTCGGCGGCCGCCTCGTCCTCCGGCCGGACCTGGAGGGCGCCGCCGGGGCCCTTGATCTCGCGGATGGAAGTTCTTCTGAGCATGGTGCGAGCGCCGGTTCCGAGAGATTCTGGCGGAGTCCTGAGGCGGAAAAAGCGCGGAGCGCATCGCGCCCCGCGCTTTTCCCTAGGAGCTTACTTCTGGTGGCAGGTGAGGCAGAGGGCGCTGCCGGCGTTCGAGGCGCGGAGGAACGTGCCGTTCGCCGTGTTGTGCGGCTCGTGGCAGCTGGCGCACTCGATCTGGAGGGCGTTGCCGGAGTTCAGGTAGAGCGGGAGGGCCTTGCCGGCCGTGCCGTTGTTCACGCAGCCGCCGCCGCTGTTGGTGCTGCAGCCGGTGTTGGTGGCGCCGTAGTACTGGTTGGCGCCCACCGGGGCGGTGGTGCCGGTCTGGCCGGGGAAGGGCACGCCGACCGGGTGGTTCTTGCGGAGGTCGCCGCCGACGCCGATGTCGTACGGGCTCGTGCCGACGATCTTGCCGCCGCTGGTGCGGCTCGCCTGGTCGGTGATGGCGATGGTGGTCGCCGAGCCGCCCATGTTCATGACGTCGCCGAGGGCGA